>CAWHAI010000018.1:0-25549 GCA_963827295.1 uncultured Chloroflexia bacterium | reverse complement strand
GCTCCATCTTCATGCCGACCTTTATCTTGTTGAGGTCGACGCCGCCTATCAGATGAACGATGCCGGTGTCGGCGCCGTCCAGTTTGATAACCCCGTAGGCGTAGGGAGGCTCTTTGGGCATATAGGGCTCCTGATAGCGGACTACGGTGAAGGTCTCCAGGGTGCCCTTGCCGCTGAGCTTGACCCACTCGCTCATCCTGGCAAAGCAGGTGGGGCAATGCAGCCTGGGCGGCACATAGACCTTCTTACAGGTCGGGCACTTGATTCCCATAAGGGTCTTATTGTCTCTTATTTCCGTAAGAAACTTGTTGCCTGTATTTCCCACAGTTACCAGGAAGTTCGAGTACGCTTGTACCTCAACAACAATAGGCTCCTCGGGTATATCGGCAACGCTTTTCTTAATTTGTGGGGTCATTTGCTCACCTCTCTCTATTACTCCACTGGTTTCCAATAGAGGATATCGTCGACTCTGCCCGTTCTTTCCTCAGGTGGTCTCCAGATTGCCTCGAGGATCATGCCAGTCTTGAGCTTCGACGTATCGGTCTCGGCGCACCATCCATCCATCCTGGCACTGCCCTCGAGCTCAATTGCGACTATAGGATACTCCCAGGTCTTCAGTTCCCCTGTCCTGGAATCGAACATGGGGAAATTGATCTTGAAAGCAGAGATTAACTTGCCCCTCTGCCCCTGGTCAACCCACTCGGTCTGTCTCACATGGTGCATGGGGCAGACTATACGAGGCGGGACAGTACAGCGCCCGTCCACAGGGCACTTGGTGGCAATAATTCTGCCCATCTTCAGCGCATGGGCGAACTTGCTTTGATAGCCAAGCGAATGCTTATATTTGATAACGCGTGGGTAACGGAATGCTACAGCAGGGTCCTGCGGTTCTTCCTTCTTAAGTACCATTATAACCTCCTAGTATTTCTCTATGAAAATCGGCTACAGCGTCTTCTTGAGCAGGAAAACTACGTTCTCGCCCTGTCCACCGTAGCCTGTTGCTAACGCCCTGTTAATGGTGCCCGGAATCTGGTGTTCCTCGGCATCTCCGCGAACCTGCAATGCTGCCTCTACCACTCTGACTACCGGTGTGCATCCGATGGGGTTGGTGGCAGTGACGCCGCCCGAGGGGTTGAACGGTATCTCTTTCTCTATCCCGACTTTACCCTGCTCGAACAGCTTCCATGCTTTGTAGTCCTCTGCTACTCCCACTTCTTCCATCCACCTCAGCTCGGCGGTTGATGCCGGCTCATACACCTCCCAGGCCTGGATTTCTTTCTTGGGATTGGTTATGCCGCATCTCTTGTATACCTTTTTACAGGCATAGCCGAGGGTAGATGCCTGAGGGTCCTCAGCCATAGTGAGCGCGCCACCCTGGTGGCAGGTGAACCAGTCCTCGACCCATACCGGCTTCTTGCTGACTTTCTTCGCCCTCTTCTCAGGGCATACTATAATTGCAGCCGAGCCGGCTGTGGTGGGGCACATATGGAGACGCCTGATGGGCCAGGCCAGCAGGAAGTCGTTCATAACCTTCTCCACAGTGAGCCCCAGCTTGAGCTGCGCGTATTTGTTCCTCTGTGCGCACTGGTCTTGCTTGACCCTGACCATGGCCAGGTGCTCCTCTGTGCAGCCAGAGCGTGTCATATAGTCGTATGTTCTGCGGGCGAAATTGGTGATGGGTGACATGGGGAACTGGCCAGTCCAGTACTCGTTGGCGCCGCCCCCGCCGCGTCCGAAGGCGCCGGCAGCCTCGTCCATCTTCTGCCAGGCGACGCAGAGGACGTTCTCGAATAGCCCTGCAGCCGCCATGTTGAAGGCGGTAGCGCAAGCTACAGCACCTGTGGTGCCCACGTTCTGCATTTCGAATCCTGCTTTGCCCACAGCACCGATTTCGGGGATAATCCACTTGTCGGGACCGCTGTAACCGTCTGCTGGCTCAAAGGAGCCCAGTATCACACAATCGATATCCTTCATAGTTAACTGCGCATCGGCGAGAGCGGCCTCGACCGCCTCAGCGCACAATTCCCCGGTGTTGACATCTGTTCTTTTGCTCTTGTGGACGGTTTGCCCCACTCCGACGATAGCAATCCTCTCTCCAGTCATATATTCCTCCTAGTTCTCCAAAGTTATGACGCAGTGTAGCTGTCCCGCGGGGCCGTCGACCCCGTGAGCAAGGGCTTTCTTGGCACCCTTAACCTGCCTCTTGCCGGCCTCTCCTTGCAGTTGCAGTGCGCACTCAACTACACTATGCATTCCAGCAAGGCAGTGTGGTATTCCGGAAAGGACGCCGCCGGAGGGGTTTACAGGGAGCTCGCCGCCCATCTCAGTCTTTCCACTGTCGATGAGCTTGCCGCCCTCCCCCTTGCCGCAGAGGCCCAGCCCCTCGCTCCACAGCAGCTCTTGATATGAGTAGTGCTCTGAAATCTCAGCTACATCAAACTCTTTTAGAGGATTAGTTACCCCGGCCATCTTGTATGCTTTCGATGCAGCCGTGACCAGGGAATCGCAGTTAGCCAAGTCCCTGTATCCCAATTCATGATGGTCGTAGCAGCTAGACATCCCGGTGATCCATACTGGCTTCTTGGTCAGCTTCTTAGCCTTCTCCTCAGTGGCCAGTATCAGGGCACAGGCGCCATCTACCGGAGTAGGCTTAGCCTCCTGAACTCTGATGGGGTCACACAGCATGGTTGACCGGAGGACATCTTTTACGGTAAGGGTATCGCAACAATATGCGTAAGGGTTATTCTTGGCATTCTTACGGGCCTTTACTACCACCTTGGCAAGCTGTTCGGGGGTTATGCCGTATTTGGTAGTGTATCTCATCGCCTGCAGGGCGGCGGCGGAGACGAAGTCAAGCCCGATCCTTCTTTGATATACCTGGTCCAAACTCAGGCATTCTATCAGGTTCTTGTCGATCTGAGTTTCCTTGGAGTAGCCCACCACCAGGGCGACATCGGCATGTCCTGCGAGGATCTGCGCGGCTCCGTAATACACTGCCATGGAGCCATCTTCGATTACTCTCTCGTCCTCTCTCTGCCAGGCACCGACTACGTACCCGAGGAACATATAAGCACCGCCGGGGCCGCTCATCAGGTCATATCCTGATGCTATGGTGCTATCTATGCCGGTGCCATCGTCTTTGAACTCCAGACCTGTTTGCTTCATGACATCTCGGCTCGTTTGGTACAGAAGTTCGCCGATATGGAGCCCTGGCTTTTCTTCGAACTTAGTTTGGGCTACGGCTACAATGCCGACCCTTCGTGCCATTAAGCACCTCCTGTGTATCCTGATTATTTGCTGTCTGCTAATACGACATCAGCTAGCACAAACAGCGAATATTTTAAACTTTTCCCATTCCTGTGTCAAACACGCCTGATAGTAGGCATCAGGAGCACTCGATGGATTTTCTTATGCGAAATGCAGGGGCCTCTCCAAGGGTTATGAGTAGCATCCCTACCTTGCTCTGGGGTAACCCTCACATTCCTTGACACGTAGAGTGCCCTTTGTTAAAGTAGGGGGCGGTTGGCGTCTCAGAAAGTCAAGACAGGCTAATGAAAAACGAGCCAGCAGCGTCCTCTGGCAGGAAGGGTCTCGTCGAGATCTTCACCGGCAATGGCAGGGGCAAGACCTCGGCGGCTTTGGGAGTGGTGCTCCGTGCCTTGGGGCACGACTTCAAGGTTTGCATTATACATTTTATGAAAGGGAACTATCCCTACGGCGAGCAAAAGACCCTATCCCGTCTGCCAAATGTCACCGTGTCAGTCTTCGGTACCCCAGACTTTGTAGACCCCCGCAATGTTAGGCCGCAGGATAAAACAGAGGCAAAGAAGGCACTTGAGGCTGGCCGTGATGCGGTGATGAGCGGCAAATATGACTTAGTGGTCCTCGACGAGGTTAATGTAGCTGCTGCCTGGAGGCTTGTGGAGCTCGACGACTTGCTCAAGCTTATAGAGGACAAGCCGAAGTCGGTGGAGCTTATCCTCACTGGTCGTTATGCTGACCCCAAGCTGGTGAAGATTGCCGACTTAGTGACTGAGATGGTGGCGATAAAGCACCCTTATGATGACGGGGTTGTGGCGCGGGCCGGGCTCGACTATTAACGGAGAATTCCCGAGGAATAAGCTAAAGGGGGCTCTGATGACCATCGAAAGATACCTAACCACAGACGAGAAGATCCTGGGCACTGCTGGCAGCTTTTACGCAACCAATAAGCGGGTAATCAGATACCGGAAGAACATTATGGGGGAGGAACTCCACGATCTGGCTTATTCTCATTTGACCTCTATCTCCTACATCAACAGGTCGCGGGTGGCTTTGATTGATCTGGGTATCTTTATTGCAATGCTGGGGGTCATTGGAATCGTGGTAAACATATTCCTCGAGGAGAGGCTAGTTACTCCAATTTCTGGCGCTGGTATTGGCTTAGGAGTTTTAATTATTCTTATTGGCATCTTCTCCAAGACCACGTATATGCAGTTCAGGGGAGCAGGGGTAAGCGATGCCGCAGGGCGGAAGCTCCGGATGGCAAACGTAAACACGAAGGATGCTAAAATCTTCATCTCTCTGGTTAGAGAACACACAGTGGCTGGAAAGGAGGCGCAGGCCCCAAATTAGGGGTTAGGGGGTGATAAAGACATAGATGACTTTCAGCGACCTCAGGGACTAACCAGATTGCATTTTTAATCAATTATAGAAATAAAAGGGAGGCTTGCAGTAATCATGAAAATCACATTAAGCGTAATCAAGGCGGATATCGGTGGTTATGTGGGACACTCCAGCTCCCATCCGGAAATCCTCGCCGAGGCTCAGAGATGGCTGGAGAAGGCGAAGAAGTCGGGGTTGCTGGTTGACTTCCATGTCACCCGATGCGGCGATGACCTCCAGCTCATCATGACCCATGAGCATGGGGAAGAGAACGAAAGCATTCATAAGCTGGCCTGGGACACCTTCGTCTCCGGCACCGAGGTTGCCAAGAAGCTGGGGCTCTACGGCGCAGGGCAGGACCTGCTGGCCGATGCCTTCTCCGGCAATGTCAAGGGGATGGGGCCGGGTGTGGCGGAGATGGAGTTCGAGGAGCGGAAATCCGAGCCCGTAATCATCTTCATGGCCGACAAGACCTCGGCCGGGGCCTGGAATATGCCCCTTTATAAGATGTTCGCTGACCCGTTCAATACCATCGGGCTGGTCATCGCCGCCAACATGCACGCTGGGTTCTCCTTCGAGGTGCATGATGTTAAGGAGATCAAGAAGGTCACGTTCAATGCCCCTGAGGAAATCTACGATATGCTGGTCTTCATAGGCGCTCCCTGCCGCTATTGTGTGAAGGCGGTATACAGCCGTGAGACCGGCGGCATAGGTGCTGTCTCCTCGACCCAGAAGCTCGCCCTCATCGCTGGCAGGTATGTGGGCAAGGACGACCCGGTCTGCATCGTGCGCTGCCAGGGCGAATTCCCCGCGGTGGGCGAGGTGCTCGAGCCGTTTGCCTTTCCCCATCTGGTGGAGGGCTGGATGCGGGGTTCACACCATGGGCCACTGATGCCGGTGTCCATCCCGCAGAGCAATCCTTCACGTTTCGATGGGCCTCCCAGGGTGGTTGCTGCTGGTTTCCAACTGACGGGTGGCAAGCTGGTAGGGCCTCGCGATATGTTCGATGACCCCAGCTTCGATGAAGCGCGCCGCAAGGCCAATATAGAGGGCGAGTATATGCGACGCCACGGGCCCTTCGAGCCGCATCGCCTTCCTCTAGAGGAGATGGAGTATACCACCATGCCCCATGTGATGAAGAAGATAAAGGGAAGATTTACCAAGATTGATTAAGCCAGCCAAGCTCTTGGTCGCTACCAATAACAGGGGCAAGTTGCGGGAGTACGCTGAGCTTCTCAAAGGGTTACCCTTTGAGCTTACCACCCTCTCAGAGCAGGGGATAACTGAGGAGGTCGAGGAGACCGGCTCGAGCCTGACGCAAAACGCAATACATAAAGCCACCGCATACGCCAAGCTGAGCGGGCTTACCACCATGGCCGACGACTCGGGGCTGGAGGTCGATGCCCTGGGCGGTGAGCCCGGTCCTCTTTCCCGCCGCTATGCCGGAGAGAACGCCTCTGATAAAGAGAGGAATGACTATCTTCTGGCGAAGCTCAAAGACATCCCCTGGGAGAAAAGGACTGCGCGCTTCAGGTGTGTTATCGCAATCGTAACGCCGGAGGGCGCGGTGGCGACCTGCGAGGGTACATGTGAGGGCATCATCGCCTGTGGGCTCCAAGGGCGAAGGCGGCTTTGGCTATGACCCTATCTTCTATCTGCCGGAGCTGGATAAGCACATGGCGGAACTCACGCTCGACGAGAAGAACAAAATAAGCCATCGTGCCAAAGCGGCGCAGAAGGCGAGGCGGATACTGGAGCGACTGGCGAAGCAGTGAAGGGTGGATTACAATAGAGGTGTAGAGGTATTGGAAAGCGGTTATAAACGCTCTCAGAGAAGATTATGACAAAGCTTGCTGACTCATACCAGCGTCCCATAAATTACCTGCGGATATCGGTCACCGACCGCTGCAATCTGAGGTGCATCTATTGCATGCCCCCAGAAGGCATTCCCTTGATGGCCCATGACGATATATTGAGGTATGAGGAAATAGCTCTCGTGGCCCAGGCAGCGGCGGAATTGGGAATCACCAAGCTCAGGCTCACCGGAGGCGAGCCGCTGGTGAGGGCCGGTCTGACTGACCTTGTGGCGATGCTAGCAAAGATAGAAGGCATCGACGATATATCGATGACCACAAACGGCGTGCTTCTGGAGCGCTACGCTGTAGCCTTGAAAGAGGCAGGGCTGCAGCGGGTCAATGTCAGCCTGGATTCGTTCGCACCAAGAGTTTCGCAAAATCACGCGGGTAGGCAAGCTAGACGATGTGCTCAGGGGCATAGAGGCTGCCAAGAAGGCGGGGCTCAAGCCGGTGAAGGTCAATATGGTGGTTATCCGAGGCACCAACGACGAGGAGATACCTTATTTCGCTCTGTTGAGCATCAGTGATGGCTGGCACGTCAGGTTCATAGAGTTCATGCCCTTCGTGGAGCAGGGGAGGAAAAGGAACCGTTTACTGGTGCCCGTCTCCGAGATAATGAAGCGCCTCGAGGCCCTGGGCAAACTGGAGCCCTCTCTCCCAACGGCGTCGGGCCTGCCAAGTACTATCGATTCCCCGGGGTAAAAGGCACCATCGGCTTCATCAGCCCGGTCACCGACTGCTTCTGCGAGGGATGCAACAGGCTGCGCCTCACCGCCGATGGCAAGCTGCGCCCCTGCCTGTTCTCGGATGAGGAGATAGACCTGCGGCGTCCGCTGCGCCAGGGGGCGACTGTAGAAGATATAAAGCGCCTGATACAGCAGGCGGTATCAGCTAAGCCGGCGAAGCACAAGCTGGTAGCAGGGGTTACCTGCGAACGGTTCATGTCGCAGATCGGAGGCTGAGGTGATAGATATCTACGTAGACGGCGCATGTGTGGGGAACCCCGGCCCCGGGGGCTGGGCGGCGATTATTATGGACGGCGCCAAGCGGCGTGAACTAAAGGGATGGGAAGAGAACACCACCAACAATCGCATGGAGATTATGGCGGCGATAAAGGGACTGGAACAAACACCGACTGGCTCCCATGTAACCATACATTCTGACAGCCAGTACCTGGTGAGCACCATGACCCAGAACTGGAGACGCAGGGCGAACATAGAGCTCTGGCATAAACTGGATGAGCTGGTCGCTGAACGAAGCGTGGACTGGGTCTGGATAAAAGGCCATAATGGCCATCCCGAGAACGAGAGGGCGGACAGGCTGGCCAACGAGATGGCTGGCATCAAGGCAAAGGCTGCTGCCCCGACCCATTTCGACTCTGAGGGCAAGGTGCGCATGGTGGACGTGTCCGCTAAGCCGGCGACTGAACGCGTAGCCATAGCCAAGGGCACGGTTGTGATGAAACCCGCCACGCTGGAGATGATAAAACAGGGCGAGATGGCCAAGGGCGATGTTCTGGCCGTAGCCCAGATGGCGGGCATTATGGCGGCGAAGCAGACCTCACATCTGATTCCCCTGTGTCATCCTCTGCCGATTACCAACGTGTCTGTAGAATTCAAGCTTGACGATGAGCGCCCTGCAGTAGACATAACGGCAACGGTCAAGACCACGGCTCAGACCGGTGTGGAGATGGAGGCGCTCACTGCGGTGTCGGTGGCTGCGCTCACCATCTACGATATGTGCAAGGCGGTGGACCGGGGCATGCATATCGAGAGCATCCGCCTGGCCCGCAAGAGCGGCGGTAAAAGCGGCGAGATTGTGCTTGAATAGGGAGAACCGCAGGGGGACAAAGGGATCATGTCTGGAATGGCAAGGTGATGGAGAAGAGGCTATATCGCAGCAGAGACGAGCGAATGATCTGGGGCGTGTGCGGCGGCATTGCGAAGTACTTCGACGTTGATCCTACTCTTATCAGGGTTATTGCGGTGCTCACGCTGTTCCTCGGCTGTGCTGGCCTCATAATCTACCCGATACTTACAATTGTTATGCCCCTGGAACCCCAAAATCCGTGACCGCCGTCCCCGCATAATCACTTTTTGCATCCACAGAAATGTAATAACTTGTTAACTATTTCCCCTGTAATGTTATGACTTTTCTATTTTCCCCCTAGTACAATGAAAGCATACCTTCGGCGTACCGCTTGCGGGATGTAGGAGGGAGTAGCCGTGAAACGGCAATAAGGAGGAGGAAAGCGTGAACAGACAACAGGTCTACAAGGAAATCGAAGAGACGATGGGAGTAGTGCCAAGTTTCTTGAAGGCGCTGCCGGATTCGTCGCTCGAACTCGAATGGCATACGATGAAGCAGACGCAGATGGAACCGGGGCCAATACCCAACAAGTATCGGGAACTCATCGGTCTAGCTGTAGCAGCAGCTACAAGGTGCCGCTACTGCACCTTCTTTCACACTGAGATGGCCAAACTGAACGGGGCCTCTGAAGCTGAAATCGAGGATGCGGTGCACTTCGCCAAATCGACTATGGGCTGGAGCACCTACCTCAATGGTCTGCAGATGGACTACGAGCAGTTCAAGTCAGAGGTGCTCAAGGCTGTGGCACATGCGCGCAAGGCGTCGGCTGGCAGGAAATAGCAAGAACCGCTTACCCAGGCTAATTAGGCGGGCCTATTGGGGAAACGGTGGGGTGGTTGAGTGGGGAGGGCTGGCTCGCAACTAACGATGTTGCGAGCCAGCCCCGGCAGAGGTGTGGAGCAAGAGCTAGTATTAGCTAGCATAGTGACAGAGTGAAGACTAGGTTACTGAGTGAATGCTTGGAAAGAGTTGGGCGGATTCGCCAACGAGACACCCCGCACTAATCCTCCATATGCGATAGCTTACGATTCCCTACTGTGTTTCATAGGTTCTTGGCAATTGTTCGCTACCATGACGAGTATTGAGAGTCTATGGCCTATATGATTCCAAAGCGATGCGAACTAAGCGGGGTTGTAGGTGGGAGGTGTGAGCATGATTTAGGTTTATCTTGAATCACTAGCATGTGTTTGGTTACCAGTTCAGCAACAAAGAAAAAGGGAGGAGATAATCATGGCGCGGTATTTAATTGAGTCGCCCCATACAGAAGCTGAGTGCTTGGATGCACTAGACCAAATATTAGCACAGGGAGACGCAAGTCTCGCCAAGTGGGACTGGGGCTGCATGGTAGACGATCACCGTGGATGGGCCATTGTGGAGGCCGATAGTGAGGCTGCAGCCCGGAAGACGCTCCCCAACATTTTGCGCAAGAAGGCGCGCATAGTCGAAGTGGATAAGTTTACCCGCAAGGATTTAGAGGGGATTCACAAGAGGATGGCCGCCGGCAAGAAGTAATTACTTGCGGGGGTTCGACAAATGTTAAGAGAGGCGAGGAAGGTGAGAGTGTAGCCATATAAGAAATCATGCCTCGCACTAAACAAGCGAGAAGAAATACATTCGAAAAGGAGGTCAGTCAAATGAGGTTTTTAATGAAGTGGGAGATGCCGACAGAGGCAGGCAATGCAGCCCTTGAGGACCCCAAATTTGGAGACAAGGTGCAGGGGCTTTTGAAAGACATGAAAGCGGAAGCCGCGTACTTCACGACGGTGAAAGGCCATCGAGGTGGCTACATTGTCATCAACATGGATGACGCCTCTCAGATGGTGGCAATGGCCGAGCCCATCTTCTTCGGGTTTAAAGCTAAAGTGGAATTCATCCCGGTCATGCTTCCCCAGGATCTGGCCAAAGGAATGCCTGCTGCGGCCAAGGCAATCAAGAAGTACGGCACTTAGGGCTTAGGTCAGGTTAGGTCAAAAGGGCCAATAGCGATTATGAAGCCATACAAAAGAGAACGGGACATGCCAGTGAAAGAGTATGGTTAAAACTTTTTAAAAGGAGTGTGCTCATGGCTAAGGCTAATGTGTCAAAACAGATGCTGCTGGACGGAGCCCAAATGGCCGCCTCGGCTCTTTGTGGGAGCACCATGGGGTTCCTCAAGCAACGTGGTATCCGAATCGAGGATTGGGTCTCCTACATCGGTGAGAACTTTGAGGGCTCGCTGGGTGATCTTGAGGGCGAGGGAGTTTATCAGGTGATGCAGCACTTGCTGGGGTTACAGGTGCTGCCGTTAGGGGCTGAGATTATCTCTACGGATTTTACGGAGGATAAGGCTGAGGTCACGCTGACAACGTTGCCCAGCCGCACTTTGCTGGAGAAGTTCGGCACAACCCCCAGGGAACTGCTGAGGGGATTTGGCCTGACTCAGAAGGACTTTGAATCCATCTACGCGATGTACGAGCCAGCGGCCAAGGCCATCGGATTGCGCTTCACACATCAACTCAAGGGCGGCCAGCAGTTGCTCAGTCTGGAGCGAGTGCCTCGTAGGGGAAAACCGCGTGCTGGCCGCGGGGCTAAGAAGACCTAGAATACGTGAGGTGAGCATCGTGAGCGGGCCATCGTAAAGGATCTGTGGAAAGATAATCTCTCAACGAGGCTATTTTTGGAAATACTTGCCGGGTTGTTGGCAGGAGTTCTAATTGGTTCTATCTATGAGTTGGGCTACAGAATAATCGCGAGGAGGCTTAAAACAGGTCCCGTCTTAAAAATTAAAGGATTTCGTATTCATCACAGCCTGTTTGGACTGATTATCATCTTAGTCAGCCTCGTGATAAGGGAGTATTTTCTGTTAGCTTTGGGATTAGGGATAATTGTTCAGCACATCCTTGTTGAGAAAAGACTCACTATAATCGATAGATCATGAGCAAGTAGAATTGCCAAAGGAGGTGGAAGATGTCAGTAAAAGAGCAACCTGATATATATACTCCTATCCATAAAGGACTGCGCAGCAGACTCTTCAAGACTTCTGTGAAAGCTGGGACTCTAGACTACACGGATCAGGCATCTCTGCAAGAGTTCTCTGATGAATTTAGCTCCCTGGTGGAGAGTATTCGTGTCCATCATACTATGGAAGAGAACTTCTACCATCCCTTGTTAGCCGAGAGAGTGCCGGGCGGAGCCGAGAAGCTCGACAAGGAACATCAAACAGTTGAGCATCTATTGCACAACCTTAAAGCTCACCTGGACAGGATAAGAAGTAAATCTACGAAATTTGAGAAACGTAAAGAGTTGTGCCTGGAGTTCTATCTAGCATTCAACCGATTCATTGCGTTCTTCCTGGGCCATATAGATGCAGAGGAAGAGCATTACCAGCCCACGTTGAGGAACCTCTTTACCATTGAGGAGCTGGACAAAGCAGAGATCGCGCTAATAGCCAGCCAGAAGCCGGAAGAAGGTTTGGAGAACTGGCAGATGATGCTCAGCGGTGCAAATACGGATGAACTCGCCAACTTATTAGTCAGGGCTAAAATCGCTCTACCACCCGAGGTAATTCAGGGCGGCCTCCAGCTTGCGGAAAGTGCGCTCAGCGCCCGTGATTTGGCAGCCCTGAAAGCAAAGGCCGGGGTTAAGTAGAGCACTGCACCAGGTCAAAAACAAACCGAGTTAAAAAAGGATATAGCTTGCGCGTAGCATGCATCATGAGTTTCCAACTGTACTTTAGCAAGATTCGCTGATAGCTCAGGAGGATTTATATGAAAATGCTAGCCAAAGTCATCGGTAAAGGAAGACCGCTGGTGCTGGTGCCTGGAGGGCTCACCGGGTGGTTGAGCTGGGAGCCTCACGCTGAGCGTCTCTCAGCCAATAGAAAAGTGATCCGTGTACAACTACTTAATGTCCAGTGGGGGCTCGAAAATAAACAGCTTCCTGCTGATTACTCAGTGAAAACGGAGAGCACAGCGCTGGCAGAGACACTTAGCGAGTTTGGGTTCAAGCGCCCCATAGATATTGTGGCCTGGTCATACGGTGCGCTGATCACTATAGACTATGCACTGGATCACCCAGACTCGATTCGCACCCTGACTCTAATCGAGCCACCGGCTTTCTGGGTGCTGCGTGCGACAATGGGGTTGGATGCTGAAGCTCAACAACATGTGGCGACGCTGCAGAAGATACATGGCGATATTACCGAAGACCAACTGGAACAGTTTGCCGGCGCGGTAGGATTATGCCCACCGGGGCAGTCTTGTCGTGAGATTCCTCAGTGGCCGGTTTGGCTGGTCTATCGCCAATCTCTGCGAAATAGCCCCGCGGTACTGAAGCATGATGATGATACCCAGCGATTGCGCGGTTTCAAACGCCCGGTTTTGCTTGTCCGGGGCACAGGTTCAGCCCAGTTCCTCCACCAGATTATACATGGGCTCGCCACGCAGTTTCCCCAAGCTCGGGTGGTGGAGATGCCAGCAGGCCATGCACCACAGATTGTCTCGACGGAACCGCTTTCTTGCGGAGTTGGCATTGTTTCAAGATCATTCCAGGCCAGTGAGGCGTCACGGACAAGGCTCCCCAAAGTGAAAGAACTCTGGCATCTAATTTGTCGATTCCCCTGTTGCGAGGGTGACTGAGCGGCGGTATAATCTGGCAGGAGCTTTTTGCCAGTGGGGGAGCCATGAAAAAGAGGCTTTATCGCAGCAGAGACGAGCGAATGGTCTGGGGCGTGTGCGGCGGCATCGCGAAGTACTTCGATGCTGACCCTACTCTCATCAGGCTTATTGCGGTGCTCACGCTGTTCTTTGCATGCACAGGCATTTTGATTTACCTAATACTAGCAATTATCATGCCCCTGGAACCACTCGGGTCTCAATCAACGCCGGACTACTGAGCGATAGTTTAATCAGCCGGTAGGGTTAATATTTTCAACATGAAGCTGACAATAACACCTGTACCGCCGTTCGACTTTGATCTGAGCACCAGGATTTTCTCCAATGGCGATGAACAAATCCGCAAGTATGAGAGCGGCAGATACTGGCAGGTCATACCGGTAGACAACAAGCTAGTCCTTGCTACTATCAAGTCCTCAGGAAGCGTGGACTTCCCCAGGCTCTCGGTAGAATTGAAGTCCAATGAAGAAATCTCGGCAACCGACCGGCTGAAAGTCGAAGAAGTCATTGGTTCCTCTCTAAACCTGGCGCTTGACCTGGAAGCGTTCTATAAAGAGGTCAAGAATGACCGGGTTATATCGGCTATTGTTGGGAAGCTCAGGGGACTGAGAAGCCCCAGAACGCCCGACTGTTTTCGAGGCTCTGGTGAGCTCAATAATCGAGCAGCAGATCTCTCTCAGCGTGGCGCACAGCATGGAGAGGAAAGTGGTTAGGTCCTTCGGCGATGCTTTGAAGATAGATAACAGGATATACTACGCATTTCCCACCCCCGAGAGACTGGCGTCTGTAACCATCGAGCAGTTGCGGCAGTGCGGTTTGAGCTCGAAGAAGGCGGAGTATATCTTAGGTGTGGCCAAATCTATTGCTGAGGGCAAGCTGGATTTGGAAGGGCTCAAAGAACTTCAGGATACGAGCGCAGTTATCGATAGACTCTTAAAGATCAGAGGAATAGGAATCTGGACGGCGGAAATGACGGTGCTCAGGGGAATGCACAGGATGGAGGAATTGCCCGCCGACGATATAGGGTTGCGGAGATGCATAGCGCATTATTATCGAAAGGAACGCAGAATCTCGGCCGACGAGGCGCGTCAAATTGCCAAGAAATGGGGAAAGTGGAAGGGCTTAGCTGGCTTCTATCTGATAATAGCTGAGCACCTCGGGATCGAGGTATGAGTCTTCATCGCCAGATTATTGAGGGCTCGTTCCGCAAAGGGATGCGGCGGAACTTGTGTCTGGGGTACCCTACCATCATGGCGCCGAAGCACCTGTGTCCGCCCGGTAGCCTCAGCGCTGTGATCACGGCCGGGGATGAGGTGGCAGCCGCCATCAGATAGCCCGCCCAGCACGCCCCCAGCCCCTGAGAGTAGGCTGCCAGCTCCAGATATGTCAGCGCGATGGCGCAACTCTCCTGAGCCATGGGCGCATCCTTGGGCGCATGAGCCACGATGACGTGGGGCGCGCCGCGCAGCACTCTGTCCTCACCTCGCTCCCAGGCGTTCACGAAGAGGTCGAAGTGGAACAGCTCGATCATCCGCGGCGATTTTTTGATCAGCATGTTCATCCATTCGATAACCACCGAAGCGAGAGCCCTGACCACCTTAGGGTCTTCAATCACTGTCCAGTGCACCGGCTGCGCGTTGTGCCCCGAGGGCGCATAGCGGGCGATGTCTATCAGCTTGGCTAGCATCTCATGAGGCACAGGCTCGGCTTATAGGAGCGGATGGAGCGGCGTGACTTGAGGAAGTGCTCCACCTGCTCCGCAGTGGGGAGCAGCTCCTTGCTCAACAGGGTGCAATCCTCGGGCTTCATGGCCTTGAGGGCGATGGCTCCGAACGGGCATACGGAGACGCAGTGGCCGCAGGTGATACAGCGGTCCTCCTGGTCCTTGACCACGGTGGGCAGCGCCTTGGGCTCTTTAATCTCGATGATGCGCGGCGGACATTCCAGGACGCAGATGCCACAGCGATTGCATTTGGCATCGTCAATGGTGAATATGCTCATAATTTTCTCTGATCAACCCCCTTTGTCCCCCAATCTTGGGGGAGAATTGGAAAATTGGGGGACACCCCCAAGTCCCCTGGCAAAGGGGCTTTGCCCCTCTGCACTCCCCGTTGCTAATAATATCGATTCAGGGGCATTTAAAGACTATTTATGAACCCCCTAAATCCCCGTCTTTGGGGGACACCCACATCCTTCTCCTGGGGAAGGCCCGGCAGGTGAGTCATGCACCTCTACTTTAATCTTTTTTGTGCCTGGCGACGTTGTCGGTATATTCAGTCCACTCTCGACCGATGCTGGCCACCCATTGCTGGCGATAGCTCAGTATGAAGTCCCAGGGGAAGTCATCGAAAGTGCCGTGGTCTTTGACGTACTCGATGTGCGGCTTGCCCCTGGCATTGAAGGCGGAGTCGCGGGCGTTGTGGATGCCGTCGAAGTCCACGGGGACGAAGCCCATCTTGCGGCAGACCTCCAGGTCGTAGGCGGGGCTGGCATGGACCCATTTGCCGTCTATGTATAGCTCGGCGTAGCCGTGCTGGATGAGCAGGTTGTCGCCGCCTATCATGTCGCGGAACTTTTTGGACAGGAGATGGTCTCGGACATCGGCGTAGCCGAGGCGGGCGGGTATGCCTGCGGCGCGGGCCAGTGCCACGAGAAGTAATGCCTTATGCTGGCAGTAGCCGTAGCCCCTTTGCAGGATAACGCTGGCCTTGTAGTCCTCGGGCACGAAGCCCTCGGCGTAGGGGTTGTGCTTGATCTCATCCCTGACGAAGTAGTAGAGGGCGATAGCCTTCTCTCTGGGAGTGTTCAGCCCCCTGGTCAGCTCCGCGGCTTTGTTTTTAACCGACTTTGTCTCCCAGTCGATGACCGCTGTGGACTTCAGATACTTATCCATAGTAAAGCGATGATATGTGGCTGGTGGGGGGATGTCAAGACCGCGTCAAAGAGGGGGGATATGGAGGGTTGCAAGGAGTTTATAAATGCCTCAAATCAGGGGCTTGACAAAGGGTGTAAAATAGGCGATATTTACGAGGCTCGATTAAATAATACCTGGCGGGCTGGCCAGGTCCGCTGGGGGGAAAGGAGAGGAGGATGCCCAAAAGTATATACAAGGTGGTCGAGCTCATAGGGACCAGCCCCAAGTCGTGGGAGGAGGCTGCCGCGAATGCTGTGGCGGTGGCTTCGAAGACGTTGCGTGACCTTCGCATCGCTGAGGTTGTTGAGATGGACATGCAGATAGAGGATGGGAAGGTCGTCAACTACCGCACCAAGATAAATCTCTCCTTCAAGTATGAAGGCGGCGGCTAGCTTGATGTAGCGCGGGCGACCTCCCGCGCTGGAGAAGGAACGATGAAATAGAGCCACCCGATATAGTCGGGTGGCTCTATTATTTTAGGTCAAGTTGGGTTGACTCAGTGGCCTTATGTCGAGACAGCGATGATATGTGGCTGGGTGGGGTGGATGTCAAGGGTGCAAGTTGCTTTGGGTTTTTTGTCTGTGTAAGAAGCGGCTTTCCTGAAGTAGTGCTGCATAATCAGGCCGAACTGGAGGATGGTGGCTCCGATGACCTCGTTGGGCAGGCTGAGCCACCTGTGAGCCAGCCACAGCGCCACTATGATCAATACGGTGATGAGCGCCAGCCTGTCGTTAAATGTTTTCCAGCCCATGTAAAGCCTCCGTTATCGAGAGCGTTTAGAAGCGTCTTCTCAACCCCCTGAATCCCCCAGTCTTGGGGGACTTTAAAAGAGGTGGGGGACACCCCCATACCCCCGGCAAAGGGGCTACGCCCCTCTGCACTCCCATTTTCTTGGGCAGGGCAATAGTAGAACATTAGTTCTATATTTGTCAAGAGGAAAATGTCGCACGGGGTATCCTGGGGCGCGCCGATTGCCAAAATGTCATAATTTTTCAACATTTTCCCACCACGCTTTTATAACTTTTCCATATCCATTGTGTTATAAATAAAGAAGCTGGACTGGGGGAGGTGTGCTCATGGCTATTGACCCTGTATGCAAAATGAAGGTGGATGAGAAGAAGGCAGCAGCTACTTCTGATTATAAGGGGAAGAAGTATTTCTTCTGCGCCCCGGGCTGCAAAAAGATGTTCGATCAGAATCCCGAGAAGTATCTCAGCCCTGGGAAGAAGTAATTTATCTCAAAGTCAGGATTAGCGGGCCAACCGCTGGCAGACTGTTTAGGGGCTTGGGGCGTTCTCCGAAGTTCTCCGAGGGGGATTTAAGCGAGTAAGACGCAGGATACCCCCGCGGGGGAACCGGAGACGCCCCAATGTTTAAAACTTACTTAGGAGGTGATTATGTGGTACATGCACGATGGGTGGGGATGGTGGATGGTGTTCGGCGGAATATGGATGCTGTTATTCTGGATAGCGATTATTTGGCTGGTAGTCTGGGGGGTCAGGTCACTGATGGGGCATAAGGAGTCAAGGACAGGTACCCCGGAGAAGCGCGATCCACTGGATATAGCGAAGGAACGCTACGCCAAGGGCGAAATATCCAAAGAGCAGTTCGAGCAGATCAAGAAGGACCTCCACAGTTCGTGATGCCTGCCCTGGAAGCTAAGACTTGACAACGGAATGATTATTGCTTAGAGTACCTGCAAGTCTGGAGGGCATAGAGGGCCTCTCTAAATAAAGCTATGGTAACGACCTTTATAGTCCTGGTCTTAATCGGTTACTTAATCGGGAGTATCCCCTCCTCTTATCTCTCCATGAGATTCTTCACAGGCAAAGATATCCGCACAATGGGCACAGGCAATGCTACGGTAACAGCGGTGCTGATGTACGGGGGGAAACGCCCTGCCATAGCGGCCTTTGTGGCTGAGATGGCAAAAAGCGCTATCTGCGTTCTCATTGCTTATATAATGGTGGGCGAGATTTGGGCGAGCCTAACCATTGTGATCGCTGCTGTCTTTGGCTGCAGTTGGAGCATCTGGTTGAAGGGTGGCGGTGGCCAGGGGATGACCATCGGGGTATCAGGTCTGGTTTTGATCAACGTTTTGGTTGTGCTCATAATGGCAGCCTGGTATATATTACCTATGGTAGTCACCAGGCATCATGTGCTGAGCAATCGGCTTTTCCGTATGTCTGTCCCCATAGCGCTAGGTTTATGGTATACCTCCTGGCAATATGCCCTGGCCGGATGCTTGCTCGTGATGCCTTCCTTCATAAAAGAGTTAAGAACAGGTGACGACGTTGTTAAAGCCAGAAAGGCGAACGGCGTTGGCTAAGGCACCGCCGGAGCTTTATAGATGCTTTACCAGCAGATAGTCTCTGCCCTGCTTTTCCTCCTTCTGATAAACCTGCTGCTGAATCTGAGGTCTCTGAAAAAAGCTAAATCAGGCAGCGAGTTACCTAATCCAGCCCCTTTGATATCTGTGCTTATCCCTGCAAGGAACGAGGAGGCAAATATAGAGACTTGCCTTGATTCCTTGCGGCGGCAGGATTATCCGAATTTCGAGATTCTTGTGTTGGATGATTCCTCTACCGACAGCACAGCCGAAATCGTAACTCGCATTGCTGCCGAGGACCGGCGAGTGAGGCTGTTGAGAGGGCAACCGCTGCCCCCAGGATGGGCAGGCAAGCCTTTCGCTTGCCATCAGCTTGCGCAGGAGGCCCGAGGCTCCTGGCTGCTGTTCACCGACGCAGATACAGTGCATGCGCCTTCGGTGTTACGCAGTGTGTTGGGTGTTGCCCTTGCCACAGATGCTGCGCTTATCTCCGGTTTCCCTTACCAGCGGACCAATTCAATATGGCAGAAAATGGCCATGCCCATCCTTTTCTACTTTATGCTCCTTTGCTGGCTGCCGTTCTGGTGGATGCAGCGCTCAGGGCGCACCCTGCCTTCGGTTGCTATTGGACAGTTTTTGTTCTTCTCAGCAGGGGAGTATCGGGCCATCGGAGGACACGAGGCAGTGAAATCGCGCATACTGGAGGATGTCTGGTTGGGCATGGAGATGGCACGGCATCACCATAAACAATTGAGTCTCGACCTTTCGAAGATGGTTTCCTGTCAGATGTACACTGGCTTCGGCCCCATGTGGGATGGCATCACCAGGTGGCTATACATGGTAGCCTCGGTATCCACACTGGCATTCTTTATGATGATGGCTACGGTGCTGCTGCTGTTCCTGGCGCCCTTCCTGTGGCTGATTTATGGTCTGCTGCTGGCACAGCCTGCTTTCGGCTGGGACGTACTGGTCGTGCTACAGGTTGCTATTGTGTTCCTGGCACGCTTCCTGGCTGGCAGCCGCTTCTCTCAGCCCAAGACATCGATAATCCTGCATCCTGTCGGTATCGCCTTCTTGCTACTGGTTGGCTTCTATGCAACCTACCAGCATTTGACGGGCGCTGGAGTCAAGTGGAAGGGCAGAGTATACGAGGGCGAGTCTCAGATAGCTAATGAAACCGCATCCCTAATCAACCGAAGCTAAGTCTTATCTGGCCCCAGAGCCCCATTTTATCGCCCTTCACTATAGCGACCCCGCGCAGGCCCTTTATGTTCTGGGCGAATTCGAGCGCATCGGGGATATCCTCAGCTAACCTGACCCTGTTGCCTATAGCGGTGGCTGCGGCGTCGGCCAGGGAGGTCGAGGGTGAGAAAACGATGACCGCATCGGCATACCCGAAGCTGAGGGAATGCCCTACCGTCCCCGATGAGGTGCAGACGCCCAGAGGGGTCTCCTCGGGCAGTATGGAGAAGGCGATTTTCCTGGTGAACGCTGATTCTCCGGCGTAGACGCCGATAAATCGCTCCTTTTGAGTTTTCAGAAAGATATCCCCGCCATTTTCCACAATGATTTCGTCGGAGAAGGGGAGGAGCTCCATGCCCACCTTTTCAGCGATAGCTCCGGCCACCGCCGCCATAGGCCCCACACCTACCTCTCGGGTGGCCTCCGCCATCTCTTTCACGATGGGTGGGGCGTTTTCCTCAACTTCAAAGGGTTTAAGCGTGGTCAGGAAGATGGGGTGAGCTTTGATGTAGCCCTCTAGGTCAGCGCGGTATCTTTTTACTGCCGCCAGCGCCTCGGCTGTAAGGTCGCGCCTGGCTCTGATGTGGAGGTCGGTTTCCTTGACTACCACTGTGAAGGAGGCGAGGTCCTTATCGCTAACCCAATCCCTGTAGGTTCTTGGCTCATACATTACCGGACTAGAGGCGCACTTCCATAGCCCTGACCGGGCATGGCTTGATGCAAAGCGCGCAGGCGATGCACTTGGTATCCAGGAAATCGACACGTCTGGTTACAGGGTTGACCACAAGGGCACCCACAGGACACATAGCTACACAGGCCCCGCAATGGGTACATGTATCCTCTTTACGGGACACATCCTTGACCAGCGCTTGCACTTCAACACCTGCCTCGGCCAGGAAGCGAATCGCATCGTCGTAGCTCTTCTTCTTGCCACTCAGCTCCAATACCAGGATGCCTTCCTCGTTGGGGGTGACCGAGGCTTTCAGTATATTGAACTGCAGGTCATAGTCCTTGACCAGGCGGTATAGTATGGGCTGGTCGACAAGCCGGGGCGGGAAATGTAAGACAATTTTTCTGGCAATATTCACGGCACAGCTCCTTCCGCTCAGTCTACTTTATCAAGGGGGCGATCGGGCATGGGTTTGAGGGTTATCCCAGACTCCACTCCGGGCAATGGTGCCACAGGCTGGGTCAAGAGGAATTCTCCCTTCTTAATCCAGTCCTTGAGGATGTTGGCGATCTCGACTGCCCTGGAATAGCTGGAAAGGGAGGCGGTGGGGACCTCGTTCCCCTGGACAATAATCTTGCCGCTCTTGAGCTGAGCGTAGTTTACTTCTCCCAGAATATCCGGTTTACGTTGCGGGTAAGCATCGCTGTAGTCCACAATGGGGGCGAAGATATCCTCGTCTTTAACCATGGTGTACATCAATATCTCTTCGGAGAGAATCGGTATAGGCACGCCGATGCCTACGGTCATGGTGGCACCATAGCCGATAAAGCTCGTGCCTACCAGCCACCGCGGCTTCATCTGCTTCAGGTCGCCTATCACTGCCAGCGTCCCTGCACCCCGCTTGGGCACACCGTTCTCGGTGCGCAGTGCGGTGGGGTTGTGCTGTGTGCCCTGCCAGGCTACATAGCCAATGCCTCCTCCGAGGAATATCCTCGTACCTATGCCGATGGTCTTATAGTGCGGGTCATTGAGCAATGGGGATAGCTGGCCTGCGGTGGAGTAATTAGCATTGCCCAAATGCGGCTTCAGCACGCCCATATATGTGTAGATTGTTTTATCGCCGAGATTAACTGCCACATTGTAGTTCTGGTAGGCGTTTCTGATATTGAAAAGCACTGCCTCGTTGATGCTCTTCAGGTTGATCAAGGTCTCGACCTTCCGTCTGGGATAGCAGTCAGTCCCGTAGGCGGTAGCTACCAGCCTGATGTCTTTGCCGGCTACCAGCTCCTCGATTACATGTCCACCGCCATAGTTGAAATCGCCGGGGTGAATCTTGTTTCTGGGGTCATCATCCGGCATGGCTGTTGCGCCCAGGAAGATGTCCACGGCAGCGACCCCTGTATAAGCGGGCACATCGTTCAGGTAAGCCGTGCCTCCGCCGATCTTTATGCGCGGCTTGGAGTGCCCCAGGTTGAAATAGGCGCCGGAAGAACACATGGGGCCGAAGGTGCCTGTGGTAACGACATCGATCTCCTGGGCTGCTTTGGCTACGCCCTTCTTTTTAGCGATGTCGATGACCTCTTCTGCGGTCACGACCACAGCCTGGCCCTTGGCGATTTTCTCGTTGATTTCAGCGATAGTTTTTGACATTTTGGACTCCGCAGTGAGACATTTAGATTCAAATATATTGCGCCAAATCACGAAACTTGTCAACTCTCTAACAAGAGGATGACCATCAATCTTCTTTCAACCCCCTAAATCCCCCAGTCTTGGGGGATTTAAAGACTGGGGGGCACCCCAACCCTCGGCAGAGGAGCGAAGCCCTCTGCACTCCTCAGTTGTGAGATGACCTCTGGGCGACTAGATTGATGCTAAGTGCAGTGGTATATTATATGCGGACTACAGGATGTTGATGCAAGGAAAGAGAGGCAAGTTATGAAAAGCTGGTTTAAGGTTGTGCTGGTTCTGTCGTTGATGGCATTGATAGGATTAACGCTGGCCGGCTGCGGCGGGGGTTCCAGCCCCGAGGCTACGGTGCAGGGTGCTTTCAAGGCTATGGCGGCTAAGGACGCAGAGAAGCTGGGCAGCTATTTCACGGAGGATATAAGGGAGCAGGTGGTATCTGATGCAGACTTGGCCTTTACTCTCCTCGACAAGATCGATATATCCAATCTTAAGATAGAGAAGGTTTCTCAGACGGAAGATGCGGCTACACTCAAATTAGACTATGATTACCAAGTGACAGCGTTTGGCCAGACGAATAGGATCACCGAAGTGACACCATAGATTTGGTGAAGGTAGGCGGTAAGTGGCTGATCACCCAGCCACTTGAACAGTAAAACTTATTGCAGTAGAGAATTATAGGTGTGGGGGCATCCGCCTTTGGCGGATGCCCCCTACTGGTTCACCCTCAACTGGCCTCTCCAGTAGAGGGTGAGGGATTTTGCTCTTTTTCTCTCTTCGCTGCAGGTAACCTTTCTTCCTCCTCCAGCCAGCGACCGAATTCAGCATCGGGGTTTTCGATGCCAAGCTCGTCCATCGCCCTGCGACGGGAGTGGATGCCAGCGCTGACCAGCACCTCCTCGTCGCGCACCAGGCGATCTCTATCCTGGGGCAGCACTGGCCCCCAGATGATGTGGGAGCGGTAATTCCCGAAGCTCTCGCCGGTCATCTTCTCCAAGACCCTCAGTATCAGCTCGTTGCGGCGTCTGTAGGCGGCGGTCCTTATGGTCCGCTTCCGCTTTACCTTCTGCAGCAAGGGATGAAGCTCCATCTCCAGCGCGACGCCGGAGAGGCTGCGCTCGTTGTCGCCGAAGGCGGTGCGAGGCGACTCGGAAAGGTCATGCAGCGTGCGGTAGAGCAGGTCTATGTAGTCCACATGCAGCTTTACCCCTCCCCCTTGCAGCAGGTCGAGGAGATAGGCCTTGGCGCGCTCCGGTATCTCCCATACTGCCCCCGGCTGCACCGCTATGTCCTGGGCGTTCTCGATGTTCTCCAGCACGGCGATGGGGTTTCCCGATAGTTCGAGTATCAGGGAAAGCTGCGACAGCGCCCGGTTCAGCTCTCGCGCCGGCTCCATGAGCGCGGGGATATCGGAGACACCCCAGAACCTCTTGGGCTCCCTGAGATTGGGGTAGATGACGAAGGGGATGAACCCGTATGGGTTTGCCTTTCGTTCGAACAGCGTATCGTCAATCCAGAGCTCGAATTTCCTGTCCGTCCACAACTCGACCACTGTGGACTCCTTCCTTGGTCTCTGGCTCTTGGCGCCATAGAGCAAGCCTACCTCATCGGCAGATAGGCGGTAGCGGCTGGCGACCCGCCATATCCTTGTAACATCGTCTCCCAGCCACCAGACGAAGATGCCCTGCACATCGGGCGCAGATACCCGAACCCGTCTCTCCCTGGCATCCCAGGTCACCTTGAAGCAGCCATCGCCCAGGATGGCAGCGTCCAGCTCCGTATCGAAGTCGAGCTGCTCCAGGTTGTTGGCTTCATAGACCTGGTATAAGCGCCTCCTCAGCGAGACGAGCCTTTTCTTTGTCCTCGGGGGAAATTGGGTCTATGGAGAAGCTGAGCCCGCTCATGAGGTAGCTGGTAACCTTGTCCACGAAGACCTTGGCGTAGTTAAAGGTGAGACGCCGTTCTCGGGGACGGGAACGACCCGGCCACTGTGCCCCGGTGTAGAAATCCAGGTTCTCCCGGTATGCCCTCAGCCGTTCGGGGTCCATGCGGCTGAGCTGCTGGGGCAGGGTGAGGTTGGTAGCTGCGGTATCCTGGATAGGGCGAGGCTTTGTTCCTAAGATGTTATTCATGAGATGACCTCCTGATAATTCGTTGAATGGTGCGCTTGCTTAATCCGTAGCTCTGTGCCAGTTCGGTTACGGTTTTCCCATGCACTTTTCTCTGTCTTAGAATTTCTCTATCTCGCAGCAGCCTGGCGGTGCGCCTGCCCTCCGCCTGGACATCGTGACGGCATTTGGGCAGAGTACACCGGAGGCAGGAGGGACACAGGTCACAACCATCGTCACGATAATCGCAGTAGTCGGGAAGCCGGTCACAAACAAGCTACATCCTCTTCACTCATAGCTTTTACTCCCTCATGTAGCCGCGGGCTGAGCGGGGCGTGTACTGCGCTGCCTCGACCAGAAGGGCGAGGCTGGATAAGAAGTCGTCGTGACCTGTAGCGGGGTCGACATAGAAGTTCATGGTCTGATTGGGCCTGAAATTGCTCTTGGCTCTGCCCATCTGAAACCAGAACTCGCGGTATTCCTCCGAGCTGTCCTGAGCGTACATCTTGATGCGGCCCGAGTTTATCGCTGCCAGCAGGGCGAAGCCCAACTTTGATTTGGATGGCTGCGTGAACAGGAAGGGTACCACGACAGATGTGCCCAGCGCGCCGGAGAGAAAGCTGGCGATACCGGCACCGACACCGGTGGCATCCACCACCGCTCTCCTCACATGCCAGACGTTCCTGAGCATATCCAGGAGCTGGGGATATATTGAGACATGGGACGTGCCTGTCCAGCAGTAGTGCTCCACGATATTGACCTGGGGCAGGGGCACCAGCTCGGTGCAGACGGAGAAATCGAGCTCGCCGATAGTTATCACTGTGGAGTCATGCTTGGGCCTGGCGGAGCGCAGCATGGCATCCTCTATCTCCTCGGCCTCTCCTGCCAAATCTACCCCGGCGACATATATTTTGGAGAATCGGGGCTGGCGAAGGCGCTGGTGCGTTCCCTGGAGCTGAGCGCGCTGCCCTGCGTTGAGGAACCCTCCGCCGCCGTGTATGGGCTCGAGACAGTACTGGGTCAAAAACAGGGGGTGGCTCTCTCCCAGCCGCGCCCTCTCCGCCTCGACATGACGGAGGTAATCGGGGTTATACTTCGTCACTTCCTGCCAGTCGTAGCGGAAGTGACGTTTTACGCCGTCCTTCCGTTCCAGCTCCAGATTGAGCTGCTTTACTTCCTCCAGCAGGGTGGAGTCATCCCAGGTGGTGCCGTAATGCACCGTGGTCACATTGGTTGAGGCACCCATGGGCTTGAACTCCTTGGTATATTTGTCTTTGGAGACATCCTGGCTCTCGTCAACCTCGAGGAGGATGTGGGCGGTGTTCCCCATCACATTGGCCGACTCATCGGCGGAGAGAAAGATCTGCCGGGCGTCGCCCAGCCTGAGGATATAGCCCATCTCGGCTTTCCAGATGCGGCCGAAGCCCCAATCGTTCAGCCTGTCCTTGAGGCGTATCATGGAGATGACTGTCTGCGGATTGAAGGTGGGGGAACACTTTATAGCGTTGCCGCCTTTGGCGAAGAACAGGGTGAGCAGCAGCACCTCGAGCTGAGCCGAAAGCTCGTTTTTGCCGCCCTGACG
>CAWHAI010000017.1:0-61125 GCA_963827295.1 uncultured Chloroflexia bacterium | reverse complement strand
AAATCGCAACAAAGCCGCTATGTAATCTTTTCGCTCGATAACTTTCTTTGAGGCTTGACGCCATATCTGCTCCAGCCAGCGCGCTCCTTCGAGTGTAGGATTAGTAGCTAGGAATGCAGCGTTTAGGGCCCCCACCGAGGTGCCCACCAGTATTTGAGGTCGTATATCGTGCTCCAGGAGCACCAGAAGCACCCCGACCTCGAGGGCACCGCGGTTAGCCCCGCCGCTGAGCACGAAGGCAACCTTCTTGGCTGGCTCTTCCTTTTCGGGTTTACTCCGCTCCTGATCACTCTCAGCTTTCATCTAAGGAAATCCCTTCCCAGAGGAGAATAGCAGACACATGTAAGGGTGTCAACGAAAGGGCATGGAAGTAGGGCACGGCATACCGTGCCCTACTACCAAAGTAAGGTTGACTTCGCTAAAGCGAGGTGGTAATGTTAGTTCAAAGGAACGTCTATATAGTACAAAGCAAGTGAGTCTAATATGCTAGAATTACTGGCCCAGCTTGAGTTTAAAAGGCAAGCCCTGTTAAGAAAGCATATCAGTGGACTTTATGGTACGCAAGGGAATTTCTTTGGTATAGCAGCTTTGGTATTTTTTGCTAACCTCTTACCACAAATTGTTGCTCCGCCTACCGCTGTAGCAAGTGCGCCACCTGAATTTGTCGTAGTAGGAGCTCTAGCCCTGCTGGGTTTCTTGTGCTTAGCTACAGTAATCCTCGCTCCCCTTGGATTCGTCTTTTTCTAGCTGTATGTAGTCAGCTAAAGTGGGACGCATTGAAGATATAGCGTAACGGATACTTTAGGGCTTGCCATAGCTCCATAGCTGCTTTCGTCTTTAGACTAGCAACCCTCATCAAGAGTCAGGTACTCATTCTCTCGAATCTGCGGCGACATCCTAATCAGAAGATACAGGAGGTTTGTCCCTGAGAGTAAAAGCCAGTAATAGTTGATACCTTGTTGTTCTGGAATTAGCTTCGGGTGGTACCTGTCAGTACCACCTTGTTTATTGTGGTGGGGAAAAGTTCGTTAGCAAAAATGTTAGCAAGAGGAAGGGTGCAAGACGCAAGGTCATTGGTTTATATGAGTGCAGAGTGGGGCATGTTACTAGGGCTGGGTGGAACTAAGGGGCACTAGTTGTAGCCAAACATCAATGAACCTTGTATCGAAGCTGGAGGCGATGTTGTCGAAAGTCTGTTCATACGTGCTCCAGTTGGTCTGGGCTGTCAGCATTTGAACGAACCACTCTGTTTTGTCCTGTAAAAGATAAAGCACCACTGCTCGGACTTGTCCATCGGGCCAAGCGACTGAGAATGTATCCTTGTAGCCAGTAAGGCCATTAAGTTCGAGATGTTCTTCGGAGAGGTGGTCGTAGGATGCTGTTCGGAGCCGAAGCGTTGCTCGGTCTAATCTTGTGCTCAAAGCGGATACTGCAGTCATTGACTGTGGAAGCTCGGATTTCCAGATTTCCACGACTGCGAAGAATGTTTCTCCTTCAGTCATTTGGCCGGCGCGCAGTAGGAAATCGGGATGTTCCTTTTGTGACCAAGATTCGGGAAGAACTAGCGCGAAACCATTGGCTCGGTCTTCGTAGGACTCCCAGCCTGGCATTGGCTGCAGCTTAGCTTCCCATATGTAGACCTTGTCTATTGTTGTGTAGTTAACCTCGTAGCCACCTGACTGGGCTGACACGTCAGGAGGGTCTGTGGCATCGACAACTAGCCTTACTGGTGTTAAATATGAATGAGGGTCGAGCCTGTCAATGGTGAATGTAACGCGGGTACTGTTGAGGCCACCCTGGACCACGACCTTATCTTCGTTGCGATTCTGGAAGCCTATGATGAAGTACGGTGTGAAATCGAGGGTAACCTGAACGTCGAAGTCTGTAGCGTCGCCCTCGTTCTGAACAGTCACGTTGTAGAGCATTGTGTTCTTTGGGTAGTCCCAGGTGAATTGCTCGAACATGAGCTGTGAGGGACCGAGACACGTGCCTTCGGGGTTTCCACGTATACAAGACAGTACAATTTTGGCAAAGCCTCGGCCTGTAAGTTCATAGGGATATGAGAACTTCTGGCCAACCACGTGGACTCTAGTGTCGGGGAGAAGGGATGGTGATTCACCTATGATACCTGACTGCCAAAGAGAAATGGGGACAAGCGCTAACAGCAGTACTAGGAATAGGGATAGCCAGGGCGCATACTTTCTATTGGGCGACTTCTGGTGCCAATACAGGGCAACATGTAGAGCTATGACGAAGATGCTGAGGAAAAGAGTCCAAATTGCAGCTGTTTGGTTGTGGAGGTACGTCAGACTGATGCTGAATGCGCAAAGGCCTAGTGCGGCTAGGGCAACTAGTGTATATCTTATGACTTCCATCGGTCGCTCGCAAACGTCTAGTGTAGGCGAATCACGTATGATATTGTACTGCAACAGTTGAGTTGAGACAAGTTAGTGTGAGGGGTCATCGTTCTCTCTTATTTTATTTTCCCCCGAAGGACAGCGTGCCTCTGGCTCACACGGCAAGGCGCTGTCAAGCCCGTACGAAGTTCGCCCCGCAGGGGTCGGCTTGGCAGCATAGCCGCAGCCGTGTGATACGCTGTCCGCCCCTTCGGGGGAAAGGCTCCTGCGAGCGTATTCGGGTAGGGGGTACCCTAATCAGAAGTTAGGTGGAACTCTTTCGCATCCATTTCGACGACCTGATTCGTGTAGACACCCTGATTGTCAAAACGCAGTGTTTTTTGGAGCGTTAGTATGCATCACGTCGCACAATAGCACCCCTTAATAAGTACCCGGGGCAGGCTTCGCTCCTGGGTGCAGCTTGCGCCATTTCTTCAGCAGTTGCTTCTTCGTCTCACGATGTGCCGGGTCGGGTACGCAGGCTCCCGCAGAACATATCTGAGCGCAATGAGGGGTTTCGTAAGCACCGACGCACTCGGTGCACCTGTTGGGGTCAATGGTATGTGCGGTGCCGATGGCCCGGTTGGGACACTCTGGTCTGCAGTCTCCACATAACCAGGGAACGGTGGCGCATTTCTCAGTAACGATTTTGTAGGCCATTCCCCCTAAGTTTATCCTAAGCCCAAGGAAAACAAAAGACCGTGACATCGCACCTCAAAGCGGTCACGGTCTCTCTTCCCTGGGAGGAAAGAAAATGCCCGAATTAAATCTAATAGCGAGTTTAGGATGGCACCCCTACCAGTTCGCTTTCATCGTCCACCACAACGATGACCTTTCGCCCGGAGGGGAGCGTGTAGGTGTACTTCCTCACCGGCCGTTCACCCGAGGGCTCGAGACGTTCCCTCTCTTCCTCGCGTCCTAACTCACAAAAGGCACAGATAACATCCATAACATCCATATGAGGATACCTCCTCAACAATCATTTTGCCTCCAAATGAAGGTGGACTTCAATCCTACATATGTACTTTTTTTCGTTGTACTTTAGTATAATCTCGAAGCTGCGAGACCTTTGTCACATACTTCGCCAAAGGGAGCAAATACAATATTATTGGGTTCGGGCCACCTCCCGGCCCAACCCCGCTCGCTCGGGGAGGTCCTCTCCTTCCCGCCCTAGAGCGGGCGGGGGCTTTGGTTTTTGCCCATTCTTAGGGGCGGTTCGCGAACTGCCCCCCTTTTTCTTGCCTCGCCTGCGCTCCTTATGCTATAGTTTCATCTATGAAAGTAAAGGTTATCCCTGGCGGTACAATTACATCTCCCCAGGGGTTCCTCGCCGGCTCCGTTTACGCTGGCATTAAGACCCGCGGCGACGACCCCCTGGATCTGGGCATCCTTTGCTCCGAGGTGCCCTGCATCGCTGCAGGCGTCTTCACCGCCAACAAGGTCAAGGCCGCCCCGATCCTCCTGTGTCAGCGTCACCTCATGCTGGGCAGGAACAGGGCCCAAGCCATCGTGGTCAATAGCGGCTGTGCCAATGCCTGCACCGGCAGGCAGGGGATGGCAGCGGCCGAGGAGATGGCAGCCCTGGCCGCCAGAAGCCTGGGGCTGATGCCCCAGGAGGTGCTTGTTGCCAGCACCGGCGTCATCGGCAAGCATCTGCCTATGAAACAGGTGCGCGATGGCATCGAAAGCATCGCACTATCATCAGAAGGCGGCCACACCCTAGCTAAAGCGATAACCACCACCGACACCTTCCCCAAGGAGATAGCGGTGCAGGTCAAGCTGGGGCCAAAGGGGAGTGAGATAACCATCGGCGGCATCGCCAAGGGAGCAGGCATGATTCACCCCGACATGGCCACTCTGCTCTGCTTTTTGGCTACCGATGCGGCAGTCTCACCGATCTTTCTCAGGAAAGCGCTCAAAGAAGCGGTAGCCGCCTCTTTCAACATGATCACCGTTGATGGAGACACCAGCCCCAACGACTCGGTTCTCATACTGGCAAATGGCCTGGCCGGGAACAGGGTTATCAAGAGCAGCAGCCCTGCGGCAGAGGAGTTTGAGAAAGCGCTGAAGGAGGTATGCCTCTTCCTGGCAAAGTCCGTCGCCCGAGACGGCGAGGGGGCGACCAAGCTTATCCAGATCACTATCGAAGGGGCGCTCACCGTTGCTCAGGCGCGCGCTGGCGCCCGAACTGTAGCAGGCTCATCGCTGGTGAAGTCAGCGGTTCATGGTTCCGACCCCAACTGGGGGCGCATTATTGCCGCGTTGGGGAGGAGCGGGGTGGAGATGGAGGAGTCTAAAGTAGACCTCTACCTGGATAGCCTCTGCCTGATGAAAGCGGGGCGCCCGCTGCCTTTCGCCAGAGCCAAAGCCAAGTCAATATTAGACAGGGCAGGGGTGCCTATCCGCATATGCCTCAACCTCGGCGACTCCACAGCCACCGCCTGGGGCTGCGACCTCTCCGCGGAATATGTTAAAATTAATAGCGAGTACACGACTTAAGGGGGAGGCGTGAGACGAAAGGTATGAAACAGAGAAAAACCGTGCAGAACTTCGAAGTCATTCTGGAGCCTGAAAAAGAGGGCGGATACCATGTGTTTTGCCCTGTATTGAAGGGTTGCCATTCCTATGGCGAGACCAAAGAGGAAGCCCTGGAGAAAATCAAAGAGGCCATAGAACTGTGGCTGGAGAGCGCTAAAGAGCTAGGCATTAAGATACCTGAAAGAGAACTTATCAGCATACAAACCAAATGAGCAGAAAACTGCCAGCCGTTAAACCTAAAGACGCTATCAGAGCCTTAGAGAAAGTCGGCTGGCGTGTTCACCGTCAAAAAGGCAGTCACGTCTCCATGCACAAAGAAGGCACCCCTAACCTAGTAACGATACCAATGCACACCAAAGACCTGCCCAAAGGAACCCTCCATGGCATAATCGAAGACGCAGGCCTCACAGTCGAAGAATTTCTGGAATTGCTTTGAGGGGCCTAAAAACAGCCACCGCCTGGGGCTGCGACCTCTCCGCGGAATATGTTACCATAAATAGCGAGTATACTACGTAATTTTGTTCATCGCTTGAACTCTCCAATCCATATAATCCTCGCCTGTCACCAACCCCTGCGAAAACTCAGCCCACTAGAGCCTTAATAAGCAAGGTGTTATACTTTCCCTAAGCGGTAACTCGACGCGGAGTCGGGGACCCTGAAAGGAGAGGTGCTGACATGGAGCTCATGGACGTCATCAGAAACAGGAGAAGCATCAGGAAATACAAGCCCGACCCTGTACCGGAGGATGAGATTAAATACATTCTCGAAGCTGCCAGGCTAGCGCTCCTTCATGGGCTAATACCCAGTGCTGGCACTTCGTCGTAGTTACCGACCCCGAAGTCAAGGGGAAGATAGGCGAAGCTGGATTTAGATGGTCTGCCAGAGGTCCGGCGATGATAGTGGCCTGCGCTGACCCTGCACAGTCAGGTTTTAGAGAAGACCAGTATTACTATCTCGTGGATATAGGCATAGCCCTGGAACACGTGGTGCTGGCCGCGGTGGACCGCGGCCTGGGCACATGCTGGGTAGTGGGGTTTAACGAGGCCAAGGTAAAGGAAGCGCTGGGTGCCCCTGAGAACATACGCGTTGTCGCCCTCACTCCTCTGGGCTATCCTGCCGAGGAGCCGTCCGCCAGAGGCAGGAAGAGCCTGGAGCAGATATTCAGCTATAACCGATTCGAGCAGAAAAATGGCAGATAATTCCCATCAAGGGCATCAGCACGCTGGCAAGTCCAGCAAAGCGTTTCTCAATGCCGAACAGGTCCTCAAAGAGACTGGCCTGAAAATCGGCGATAATTTCCTGGATATTGGATGTGGGGAGGGGTATTTCTCCATTGCCGCTTCAAAGATCGTTGGTAGCAAAGGCAAGGTTTATGCCATTGATACTTATGAGCAATCTATACTAGCGTTGAGAGAGCAAATCCATCGGGATAACATCGATAACATCGAAGCAATCATAGCCGACGTAACAAAGGAGATACCGCTTACCCATGCCATCGTAGATGTATGTCTTATGGCAAACGTACTGCACGGTTTCCTCGCTAACAAAGAAGTCGGGAGCACTATGACCGAGGTAGCAAGAGTTATGAAATCTGGCGGTACGCTCGCTGTGGTGGATTTCAAGAAAGTCGAGGGCACACCAGGGCCTCCCGTGTCAATAAGAATGACCCCGGATGAAGTCGAGGCCCTAATCGCTGGCTATGGCTTCAAGAAGAAGACAAGTGTTGAAGTTGGCCCCTACCATTATGCGATAATATTTCGTTACACGCCTTTGAAACAATCACCCAATTAACCTTGGGTCTTATACCAGTGGGGCGGCAGGTTGCGGATCACCTCTAATGTTTTGCTTAGCCGCTGTAGCTTCAGAATGAGACAAACGTCGCATACAAGCAGATTCACTCATTCTATAATGAGTTTGATATCAAACGGCATGTCTCCATGTCTCGAGGAATCATCGATTAGTAGTCTCCAGGCTCAGGAGCAATCGGAGGAACGAGGAATAATGGCCACAGCTAGAGGGAAGAAATACGGCCATGAGAACGAGGCCACCCCAAGCCCCATGCTCAAGACCGCGGAGGCTTGCCGGATTCTCTGCATACATAGCAACACACTGAGACGATGGAGTCAGCAAGGGATAATAACTGCATACCGCATTGGCCCCCGCGGCGATAGAAGGTTCAGACGAGAGGATGTTGCTGCCCTCTTAATCAAAACAACTCAACATAAAGAGAGACGGCTACAAATCAACTGAACAGGTTAGGGGCCAATGTTATGTGACCAGAAGCTTACGTTCTCCACACCCTGCTGGCGACAGAAAAGCGCCTTTATCTCCTTCTGTTCCTCTTCGTTTAGCGGCTGGTCTGAATCTAAGTATCCTATTACCTGGGTGAAGGTCGATGCCAACCTGCTGCCATCATCGCTCATTGAAAATCTGCCACACACATAGAGGATTCTCCTGCCTTTGTAATCGAGTTCAAGCCATTGATGCCCGCTTAAAAGGTCTGCGTACCAATCTTCCCATTTCTTCTTGAATTCATTCTCTTCCATAGTGAATCTCCTCAAATTAGTTATTTTTCAACCCCTGTACATCACCCCTGGAAACCATGGACACGGTAGTCGTGCCCCCCTATTTTGCACTTTTCATCCTGCAGTTTGCCTTTGCATCGCCCGATGAAGCTGCTCCAGGAAAATGTCCTTGTTAGATGGGGATATAACTACGCTACAACCCCTGCTGCGGGTTATCTCCACCACGCCCTTGGAGGAGGTAGCGAAACGAACACCGTTGTACGCAAAGGCCTTCGAACCCGAAGATGCCCGCGCCTCTCTTATCGTGGAGAAAGGTATATTCCAGGCAAAAGGCCCACCCAGAACTATTCTCATCCTGTCGCTATATACCTGATACCGCTGTGGCATAATCAGCTTGAACAATAAAGGATAGAAGATTGCCATCCCGAACATAACCAAAGCATCCCCTGTATCTTCAAAAAGGAGTACGATACCGCCCACTGCAAATGCAAGCGGGATGACCCCCAGCATCAGCTTGAGCCACATGTCCATTTTGGGGGTATCCTCATAGAGCAAGAATGCTGGACTTCCCAATGCAGTTCTCAACAGCTTTATCCCTGATGGTAGGCATAATATGACTTGCCACCTATGTCCTTTCTTTCCACCTGCCCCTTTTGTACCAGGTCTGCCAGATAGAACTCCATCCTCTTCGATTTAGCGAGCACCTCGGGAGATTGCTTTGCAGCCGATGCCGAGCCGAATACCGCCTCAGCCACCTCACCGACCTCAAATGCCTCCTTGGAGTGTGCCTTGAGGAATTCGATTACTCTGTAACTGGTGTCGTCAAGCCCTTCATTGAATTGTTCTCTTGGTATCGGCATTTTTCCTCCTTGAGCAGGTTGTATTTCCCGTCAAATTCTAGCATCTAATGGCAAGGGTATCAAACTCTCTTGGGCAGTTAGCACGAACTGCATCTACATTATGTTAAACTGTGAATCTCGCTACCTTCGGGGCTTCCATAAACTCCCATTTGCCTTTCACGCCGCTATCCAGTGCAGCCACCTCAATATGCAGCATGGCGATCCCACAATCCAGACGCTTGGATATGCCCCATTCCACCAAAGAACTGTCCACAGAGACAGTTATACTATTCGGCTCCGCGTAGAAGCGCCAGGGTTGCCTGTTGATAGCCGAAGGTGCCAGCCTCGCCGCCTCCAGCGCCGATTTCATCCAATCCGGCCACTCTTTCTCATCCAAGCCAGAGACCAGCTCCAACAAGGGTTTGCGCTGGTGGAACATCCCGAAGCCCGTCTGCGTCCTCTCCCCCAGAGAGAAGTCCTTCTCGGCATAGCCAACCGGCGTTACGGCAAATACCCTCTCGTTTTTGCCAGCGCCGACGATGGATTCAGCAACCCCCCGGCGGAAAAACAGAGACCCGCCTACCCAGCAGGTGCCCAGCCCCATAGCTGTGGCCTCGAGTATGATGCCTTCCCCCACATAGCCAACCTTCTCGTTGACATAAATATCGTTCGTATCGCCGATGAAAGCGATAAGTGCCGGAGCACCTTTGACCTTGCCGTAAGAGCCGACAATACCCCTTAGTATTTCATCAGGCGAACGGGTTATCAGCTCAGCGCGAGCTCCGGAGAAAGGTCTGAATTCCCCGCAAATCGTCTGTAGCTGCGCTAATAAGCCCGGCTCCAGCGCAGTGGAATTGTATCTGCGCCGTGCCCTCCTCAGTGGGATAGCAGCATGCCATCGGGAAAACGGAATCTCCATTTACGATTAACGCCTCCTAAAACATGATGGCACTTTTAAGACAAAACTGCAACAAAGAGATGCAGAATTCCTCCTGCCGGGGGCTTGGGTGTGTCCCCCAAATATTAAATTCCCCCCAGCTTGGGGTGGCAAAAGGGTTGATAATGGAGACTAGACGCACTTGAGTATCTGTGATAACATTGGTATTCAATTTTGTGTTATGATTAGGTGTCAAAAAGGTATATGTATATGCAACGCAAGCGCAGTTCAGTCAAACCCATTGTAATTAAAATAGGCGGCTCGACGCTGGGCAACCACGACACCACGCTCGATGACCTGGTGTCCCTCCAGAAAAAGGGCTTAATTCCCGTGGTGGTTCACGGCGGCGGCAACAAGATAACCGAGTGGCTCAAGAAAATGGGAATTTCCACCACCTTCGTGCGCGGCATGAGGGTGACCGATGCTGCAACTCTTGAGGTAGTCGTCGCTGCGCTCGCCGGGCTGGTCAACAAGGAGCTTGTAGCCGCAATCTTGTCCAGGGGTGGCAAGGCTATCGGACTCAGCGGCATAGACGGCGGGCTGATCCAAGCAAAGGTAGAAAACCCCGAGCTTGGCTATGTGGGCGAGGTGGTAAAAGTCAATACCGAGCCGATTAAAGCCGTTCTCAGCGCAGGATATATCCCTGTGATCGCTCCTGGCGGATTCAGGGTAGCAGGCGGAGATAGCGACCCCGTGAAACTTCTTAACATAAATGGAGATGCAGTTGCCAGCGAGATCGCAGGGGCACTCAAGGCGGAGAGGCTCATCTTCCTCACCGATGTCCCGGGAGTCCAGGACAGCGTAGGGAGGTTTATGCCGAGGCTGGCCGCCGCTGAAGCAAAAGAGATGATAGCTTCCGGGGTTATCTCAGGAGGGATGATACCCAAGGTGGAGGCGTGTCTCAACGCCCTCTCGAAGGTTCCCTCAACTCAAATAATTGACGGACGCTCCGCCGGAGCATTGCTCTCCGCCATAAAGGGAGACGCGATAGGCACAAGAATAGAAGCAACTTAAGCATTCAGTTTCCAAATAACTGGGGAGTGCAGAGGGGCTAAGCCCCTCTGTCGGGGGACTGGGGGTGTCCCCCAAGTTTTCCAAATCCCCCAAGACTGGGGGATTTAGGGGGTTGATAGAAACAATGACTGATTGGCAGAAACTGGAAAAAAAGTACTTAATGTCCACAATCAAACGCATGCCCGTAACCCTGGTCAAGGGCAAGGGGGTACGGGTATGGGATGATAATGGGAAGGAGTACCTGGACTTCACCGCAGGCTGGGGTGTGAACAGCCTGGGGCACTGCCATCCCGAGGTGGTTAGCGCCATCGCCGAGCAAGCGAAGGCCCTGCTCCAGACATCGAACCAGTTCTACACCGTGCCCCAGTTACAACTCGCTGAGCTGCTTGTGGAGAATAGCTGCTTTGACAGGGCCTTCTTCTGCAACAGCGGCGCCGAGGCTAACGAGGGCGCGGTGAAGCTGGCGCGCCGCTACGGCAAGCTTCATCTGGACGGCGCCTACAAGGTGATTACCGCTATCAACTCCTTTCACGGGCGCACGCTGGCAATGACCGCCGCTACCGGGCAGCGCAAATTCCAGGAGCCTTACACACCGATTCCAGATGGCTTCGTCAATGTGGAATACAACAATATCAGCGCTATCAAAAAGGCGGCAACTTCCCAGACCTGTGCCGTGATGCTGGAGCCGATACAGGGCGAAGGCGGGGTGAACATTCCCAACGACGGTTACCTCAAAGCGGTGCGTGCTTGGTGCGACGAGAAGGGGATTCTCCTCATACTCGACGAAGTACAGACAGGGATAGGGCGTATCGGCACCCTATTTGGCTACGAGCAGTTCAACATCGAGCCCGATATCATCACCTTGGCCAAGGGGCTGGGCGGCGGCGTTCCCATAGGGGCGTTCCTGGCTAAAGAGGAGGTGTCAGTCTTCACGCCAGGTGATCACGGCTCCACATTCGGTGGCAATCCCTTGGCCTGCGCTGCGGGCTATGCCACCTTGAACTTTATCATAGAAAATGATATACCAAGTAAAGTAAAAAAGAACGGGGCTTACCTGATAGCCAAGCTCAATAAATTGAAATCTAAGTACGATTTCATCGTAGATGTACGGGGTCGCGGGCTCCTGGCAGCCATTCAGTTCGATAGCGACCTCACTGACAAAGTGCTGAAGTCCTGCATGGAGCGCGGGCTCCTGCTCAATCCGGTGAAGCCAAACGCTATTCGCTTCATGCCGCCGTTGACCATAGCTAAAAAAGACATAGATGCAGTGATAGGCATATTGGAAAAAGTCCTGGCGAAGGTGTAGCATACCCCAGAAGTAATCGCAAAATGCAGGAGTGAGGCAACCTCGCCTATCATTCAGGCAAAAAGGGAAAGAGAGGAAAAACATTGAAGGACAAGGTAGTACTGGCATATAGCGGTGGACTCGACACCTCAGTCGCCATCAAGTGGATTGCTGAGAAGTACAAGATGAATGTAATTGCCATGAGCATAGACTTGGGCGCAGAGAAGGATTACGAGGGGATTCGCAAGAAGGCGCTCAAGGTAGGAGCTCATAAAGCGTTGGTGGTGGATGCCAAGGATAAGTTCATCAACGACTACGTTTTCCCCTCCCTCCAGGCTGATGCCATATATGAGGGGCAATACACCCTGGCCACCGCCCTGGCGCGCCCTCTCATAGCCAAGCTCATGGTAGAGGTCGCTCTCAAAGAGAAGGCGACAGCGGTAGCCCACGGCTGCACTGGCAAGGGCAACGACCAGGTCAGGTTCGATGTAACAGTTCTCGCCCTGGCCCCCCAACTTGACGTAATAGCGCCAGCGCGCGAGTGGGGCTTCACCAGAGAGGAAACCATCCAGTACGCGCACCGCTCTGGCATTCCGGTACCGGTCACTGTGAAGAGCCCTTATTCTATAGACGAGAACCTCTGGGGTAAAAGCATCGAATGCGGCATACTGGAGGACCCCTGGGCCGAGCCTCCCGAGGAGGTGTTCACCTGGACAAAATCGCCGCAGAAGGCGCCAAATAAGCCACAGTACGTTGAGATAGGCTTCCAGCAGGGCATACCCATAAGCCTCGATGGAAAGAGCATGGGGGGCGTGGAGTTGGTGGAGAAGTTGAACACCATCGCCGGGGAGAACGGCGTGGGCAGGGTAGACCACCTGGAGAACCGCCTGGTGGGTATAAAGTCGAGAGAGGTTTACGAGGCTCCGGCTGCAACGGTGCTGCTTGCGGCCCATCTCGCCCTCGAGCAGATGACGCTGTCCAAGGACCAGCTTCGCTTTAAGGCGCGGGTAGCTCAAGAGTATGCCGATCTCGTGTACAACGGCCTCTGGTTCTCGGCGATGCACGATGACCTCACAGCTTATGTCAAGAGCACGCAGAAACATGTAGATGGCGCCGTCAGGGTGAAGCTATTCAAAGGGAAGGCGACCGTCGTCGGGCGCAAGTCGCCCAAGTCGCTCTACAGCTACCACCTTGCCACCTACGACAAAGAGGACAAGTTCGACCAGAGCGCCTCGTTGGGCTTCATCCAGATATTCGGCCTGCCGGTGAAGACGCAGGCCCAGGTGCAGAGGAGGCTAGAAAAAAGCCTGAGGAAAATCGGGGAGAGCGAATTCGTTTGAGATCTCTGTATCATATCTTGAAAGACTGCACATAAATGAGTGAGCAATTACGCGGTCGCTTCGATAAAGAGCTCAATAAGCTGGCGAAGGCTTACACCGTCTCAGTGCCCTTCGACAAGCGCCTCTATCGCCACGACATCGCTGGCTCCATAGCTCACGCTCGGATGCTGTGGAAACAGGGTATCATTCCTGAAAAGGACGCCGAGCTAATCATCATGGGGCTTATCTCCATCAGGGAGGAGATCGAGAGAGGCGAGTTCAAGTTCAAGGAGGAACTCGAGGATATCCACATGAACATCGAGGCCCGCCTCATCGAGAAGATTGGCGATGCCGGTGCCATGCTTCACACCGCTCGCTCCCGGAACGACCAGGTGGCTCTGGACACGAGGCTGTTTACCAAAGAGGCCATTAATGAAACGATAGCTGGGCTCAAGGCGCTTCAGAAAGCGCTTCTGGACCTTGCCGAAGCTAATAAAGGTGTGGCCATGCCCGGGTATACCCATCTCCAGAGGGCGCAGCCGGTGCTGCTGGCGCACCATCTCCTGGCCTATTTCGAGATGTGTCAGCGCGACATCGAGCGCTTCCAGCAGTGTCTTGAGCGCACCGATGTCATGCCGCTAGGCAGCGGGGCTCTGGCCGGCGTGCCATATCCTGTAGACCGCTCCGTGGTGGCGAAGGAGCTTGGCTTCAGCAAGGTAAGCGCCAACAGCATAGACGCCGTGTCGGACCGCGACTTCGTCATTGAGTACCATGCAGCAGCAAGTATAACAATGATGCACCTCTCGCGCCTGGCCGAGGAGATTGTCCTCTGGTCCACAGCGGAGTTCGGCTTCATCGAGATCGACGATGCCTTCGCCACAGGCTCCAGCATCATGCCCCAGAAGAAGAACCCTGATGTGGCAGAGCTGGCGCGGGGCAAGGCAGGTAGGGTCTACGGACACCTCGTGGCAATCCTGACCACCATGAAAGGCTTGTCCTTGTCCTACAACCGCGATTTGCAGGAGGACAAAGAAGGCCTGTTCGATACCGTGGACACCGTGCTCGCCACGCTTGATGTCTTCGTCCACATGATATCCAGTTTGCATGTAAAGGGAGAGCGCATGCGCAGCGCCGCAGAGGGAGAACCATTCACTCGCCACAGACATCGCCGATTACCTGGTGAAAAAAGGCATCCCATTCCGCCAGGCCCATGCCATAGTAAGCAAGCTGGTGCGCCACGCTATGGAGAACAAGAAGACCCTGTCTGAACTCGACATAAGTGAATACAAAAAGTTCTCCCCCAAGTTCGAAGGCGACGTGAAGTCAATCACTGTGGAATCCTCGCTGGCAGCGCGCGATATCCCTGGAGGAACTGCCCCCGAGCAAGTAAAGAGAGCGTTAGCAGAGGCGAGAAGGGCACTTGATGGCAAATAAAATCAAGCTCGCCCCCTCTATACTGTCAGCCGACTTCGGTCGGCTGGGTGAGCAGGTCATCGAGGCAACCAGGGCAGGTGCCGATTATATACACGTTGATGTCATGGATGGGCACTTCGTGCCCAACATCACCGTTGGGCCGATGGTGGTAGTCAGCCATCCGCCCTCACACCGATCTCCCCCTCGATGCGCACCTGATGATAGAATCGCCGGAGAAGTATATCCAGCAGTTCGCACAGGCCGGTGCTAATATCATCACTGTCCACGTTGAGGTATGTCCCCACTTGCATAGAGTGGTAGAATCTATTAAGGAACTGGGGGTAAAGGCAGGAGTATCCCTGAATCCGAGCACTCCGTTGACGGCAGTCGACGAGGTGCTGCCCAGCCTCGACCTGGTACTGCTGATGTCGGTCAACCCCGGCTTTGGGGGACAGCAGTTCATCGAGAGCACAGTTGGCAAAATCGCCCGCCTCAGGCGCAGGCTGGATGAGCTGGGTGTCAGCCGCTGAGCTTGAGGTGGATGGCGGTATCACTGCGGATATAGCGCCGCGGGTAGCTCAGGCGGGGGCAAGGGTATTAGTGGCAGGCGCTGCTGTTTTCAACAAAAAGGAAAGCGTGGCTCAGGCACTCGGTAGAATCAAGGAGAGTTTAGGCAAACTCGAAAAAGGAGGAAGGTAGGCTAGCGGCTAATCTTCTGCTGAGTACGTAAACACCTGGTGCAGACATTGATTCGCTTCTTTTTACCGTCTATGACAATGGTTGTCTTGCTCATATTAGGCAACCAGCGCCGCTGGGTATGGCGCTTAGAGTGGGATACACTATCCCCAACCTGTGGTTCCTTCCCACACAACTCACACTTCAACGCCTTCTCCTTCTTTTGACTATAGCCTTATTTTCAGGTAGAATTCAATTTAATAATATAACACATATCGAGCTACAGTATCAAGTAGAATCTAAGAGGCCGGCGAACCAGGAGGTGTCCGGTTGTGAATAGTAAGACTCGTTGCGATGGACATGACCTATGCGGCATGTTCAGCTTCGCCACCCACTGGCTGGAGCGCAGCGCCCCATCGATTAACGCACTCAATGTCTTCCCCGTTCCCGATGGCGACACCGGCACCAATATGCTTCTGACCATGCGCGCAGCGATGGAGGAAGCCGGCCGCTGTGCCGATGGGAGCGCAGCCGCTGTGGCTCAGGCTATGGCCAGGGGCTCCCTCATGGGCGCGCGCGGTAACAGTGGCGTGATTCTCTCCCAGATATTTCGTGGATTGGCCAAGGGGCTGGAAGGCAAGCGCACCTTCACTGGCAAAGATTTCGCCAGGGCTCTACTGGAGTCATCTACCTTCGCTTACAAAGGCGTGACCAAGCCTGTGGAAGGGACCATCCTTACCGTCATACGTGATGCTGCGACCGCTGCTGAGGCCAAAAGTTCCTCGAATACCACAAATATATTGGCACTTATGGAAACAGTGGTGGAAGAGGCCAGAGCTTCGGTGGCGAAGACGCCAACCCTGCTCCCGGTGTTGCAGCAGGCCGGCGTGGTGGATGCCGGTGGCCAGGGGCTCTATGTAGTGCTCGAAGGCGCACTTCGCTATCTTCGCGGCGAATCGGCTGATGTCGAGCTGGCAGAGGCAGCACCTGTTGCAGCCGCTACCCAAGATGCCCAAAAGCCAGCGGAAAAGGCTTACGGATACTGCACCGAATTCCTGCTCCGTGGGCAAAATCTCAACCTGGAAGAGATCAGGGAAAAGCTGACCACTGTCGGTGAATCCGTTCTAGTGGTTGGCGATGAAGCTATGATAAGAGTCCATCTCCACACCTTCGACCCCGGCGTAGCCTTGAGCTACGTCACTTCCTTAGGCACTTTGCAGCAGGTTAAAGTGGAGAATATGGATGACCAACACCAGGATTTCCTCGTCGCCAAGCCACAGCCCCCCATTGGCAATATCTCCACCATCGCTGTGGCCTCCGGCGATGGACTCATGCAAGTATTCTACAGCGTCGGGGCAACGATCGTCGTTGCCGGTGGGGAGACCATGAACCCCAGCGTCCAGGAGCTTCTTCAGGCGGTGGAAGCAACTCCCTCAGACCAGGTTATCATCCTACCCAACAATGCCAACATTGCGATGGCAGCGCGTCAGGTACAGGAATTGACCAAGAAAAAAGTGGAGATCGTGCCCACAGAGACCATACCTCAGGGGATTGCAGCGCTCCTTTCCTTCAATTATGAGGCTGATTTAGAGACAAACGTTACCGCCATGAAGGCAGCGGTAGAAGCAGTTCGCAGTGGAGAGGTCACCAAAGCGGTGAGGTCAATGAGTCACAACGGCTTGACCGTGACAGAGGGGCAGACCATCGCCTTCCTCGACGGCGAACTGGTGATCGCCGAAGATAGCATACCACAGGTTGTCCACAAGCTGCTGGATAAAATGAACGTTGAACAGAGCGGGTTGGTTACTATCTACTACGGGGCGGACACCGAGGGCGCGGAGGCTGAGCAAATAGGGCAGTCTGTCAGGAAGAAATACCCCGCTCAGGAAGTAGAAGTGGTTGCCGGTGGGCAACCACACTATAATTACATCATCTCGGTAGAATAATATCGACCTCGCGCCAGTGTCCCCCACCACCACCAGAGAAAGAAGCGTTTTGAGCCAGACTATTGAGAATTTGCGAAAAGTCCTGAGGCTGGAGCAGGCCAAAGGGTACAGCGATAAGGCTGTGATGGGCGGCCTGGACAGATTTCTGCGCAACCTTACTCCTCCCGATGAGAGACTCTCCCGATTGCTTTCATTGAGCTACTCCACTCTGGACACAAGTGAACGAGAGAGATGGGTTAAGAATATACTCACTCAGCTCGACGCAGGTGAACAAAAAGCGGTCCCCTTACCCAGGCCTACCCTACCCAAGAAGAAACCTCTAACACCCCGTGTCAAACCTGGAAACGGGCTATCCCTGAGCGCCCCGATCACATCAATTAGAGGCATAAGCTCAGGCCTCGCTAGCAAATTCGATAAGCTGGGTGTAAAGACTATCCGCCAGCTTATTTACCTCTTCCCCAGGCGTCACATAGACTACAGCCGAAAAAAGCTCATCTCTGAGCTTGAGGTCGGAGAAGAACAGACCATCATTGCTAACGTCTGGGAAGCCGCCCAGAAAGGCCCCGCATACAGGATGCGCAACACCGAGGCCGTTGTGGGCGACGAATCGGGCAACATAAGGGTAATCTGGTTCAACCAGCCCTACCTTGCCAAGAAGCTCACTACCAACAGCCAGGTGGTCATCAGCGGCAAAGTAGGGCTCTTCCATGGCAGAAAAGTGTTCCAATCCCCTGAATGGGAGCTCGTTGAATCTGACGACCTCACCCACACCGGCAGGCTGGTTCCCGTCTATCCGCTAACTGCCGGGCTTTATCCCAGGACGGTGCGGAGGCTGGTTAAGGGAACCCTCGACCGCTGGCTGCCGGAGTTTGAGGATTTCCTCCCCGAAAACGTTAGGAAAAACGCAGGGTTGCTTCCGCTTCCCGAGGCAATCAGGCAGGCTCACTATCCGGATAGTGAGCCTAGCAAAGACCAGGCCAGAAGGCGGCTCGCTTTCGATGAACTCTTCCTGATTCAGCTAGGCGTGTTGGCCAAGAGGCGAGACTGGCAAGAGGAGCAAACAGGCAGAGCCTTCAATGTAGATAGCAGGTGCCTTGAGCCGTTCTTCAACTCCCTACCGTACAAATTGACCTCCGCCCAGAGGCGTACCTTCGCCGAGATTCAGAGCGACCTGAGCAAGCCCAAGCCGATGAGCCGCCTCCTGCAAGGTGAGGTCGGCAGCGGCAAGACAGTGGTGGCCACAGCAGCGATGCTGCTCGGTGTCGCCAATGGCTATCAGACCGCCCTCATGGCGCCTACGGAGATTCTGGCAGAGCAACACTTCAATACTATATGTAGCTTACTGGGCAAAGCATCCAGCGACACAGATGGAGGCAAGCCCGTTAGCAAGTTTTCCTCGATGCTTCCCCATCCTATCGGCGTTGGTTTGCTTATCGGAGGCCTCAAGGAAAGCGCCAAGCAGGAAATTCAACAATGCATCTCTGCTGGTGAAGTTGACATAATCATCGGAACCCACGCCCTAATTCAGAAAGGGGTCGATTTTCACAATATGGGGCTTTGCGTGGTTGACGAGCAACATCGCTTCGGGGTGATGCAGCGCTCGGCGCTGCGCGGCAAAGGCCCATGCCCTCATGTCCTGGTGATGAGCGCCACCCCCATCCCGCGTACCCTTGCGCTCACCCTCTACGGTGACCTAGACCTCTCAGTATTGGACGAGTTGCCTCCAGGCAGGATTGAGATTAAAACCAAGTTTCTCACCCCCGAGCAGAGACAAAAGGCTTACGATTTCGTGCGCAAACAGATTGCCGAGGGGCGCCAGGCCTTCATTATCTGCCCCTTAATCGAGGAATCGGAGGCCGTCGAGACCAAGGCAGCTATCACCGAATATGAGCGCCTCTCCCAGAGCGTCTTCCCCGACCTGCAACTGGGACTGCTTCACGGCCGACTCAGCGGCGCCGAAAAAGAAGATGTTATGAGGCGCTTCCACGGCGGCGAGATCGACATACTGGTATCCACGCCGGTGGTGGAGGTGGGCGTAGATGTCCCCAACGCCACTGTAATGCTGATAGAGGGCGCTGACCGCTTCGGCCTGGCTCAGTTACACCAGTTTCGCGGCCGCGTGGGCAGAGGACAGCACCAGAGCTACTGCCTGCTCCTCGCCGAGACCCCCTCGGCAGAGGCCAGAGAGCGCCTCTCCCTCCTGGAACGTTTACGGGATGGTTTCAAACTGGCCGAGGAGGACTTGAAACTCAGAGGCCCTGGAGAGTTCTTCGGCACTAGACAAAGTGGGCTCCCTGACCTTAAAATGGCAAAACTATCCGATATTGAGCTTCTTGAGCTTGCCCGCAGGGAGGCGATTCGTCTCTTCAATGCTGACCCCTATCTCAAACAGAAGGAGCACGGGCCCCTTGCCAGAGAGGTCAGCCGACTTTGGGAGAGTGAAGGGGAGTTGAGCTAGATATGCTTAAATATGAAATCGCCCGACTTTTGGAACAAGCAGCCCAGAAAGCCCAGGTTGAGGGCCAGCTTCCTGCCATCGCCTTACCTGAGGTCATCGTAGAGCACCCCCAGAATCCCGAGCACGGGGACTACGCCTCAAGCCTCCCTTTAAAAATGGCCAAGGCAGCGCGGATGAATCCAATGACTATAGCAAATACCCTGGCAAAACTCCTGACTGAGACTAAAGAGATAAAGAAGGTCTCGGTGGCAGCGCCTGGCTTCATCAACTTCACCCTCACAGATACCTGGCTCACCGAGCAGGTCAAGGAGATACTGAGCAAGGGCGAGAATTACGGCAACCTCGCTCTGGGTAAAGGCGCTAAGGCCCAGATTGAATTCGTCAGCGTCAACCCCACAGGGCCCATCCATGTCGGGCACGGGCGAGGCGCTGTCCTGGGCAGCACCCTGGCCAGTGTGCTCAAAGCCGCCGGCTACGCAGTGGAGAGAGAATATTATGTAAATGACGCCGGTAACCAGATGGACGCCTTCTATCGCTCCCTCTATTGCCGCTACCTTCAAGCACTGGGCAAGGAGTGCGAGATGCCCACCGATGGCTATCAGGGCTTCTATCCCGGTAGAGCTCGCCCAGAAGATAGTCGCCGAGAAGAGGGACTCCTTCCTCTCCATGCCTGCCGAGAAAGCAGTTCAGGAGATAGGCAAGTTCGCGTTGCCCAAGGTTATAGCGGACATCAAGGCTGACCTCAAGCTCCTGGGCGTTGACTTCGATGTCTGGTTCAGCGAGCGCACCCTCTTCGAGAAGGGCCAGTATGAAAAGGCAATGGCTATGCTGAAAAAGGGCGGCCATATCCAAGAGAGGGAAGGGGCCCAATGGTTCGTCTCCACCGCCCTCGGCGAGGACAAAGACAACGTACTGGTGCGCACCAACGGCTCCCCTACCTACTTCGCCTCGGACGTTGCTTACCACTATAACAAGTTCCTCGAGCGTAAGTTCGACAAAGTGATCGACATCTGGGGAGCCGACCACCAGGGGCATGTCTCGCGGATGAAGGCAGTGGTCGGGGCGCTGGGGATTGAGCCCGAGAGACTGAAGATAATAATCTCCCAGATGGTCACCTTGCGTCGCGGAGAGAATTTGATCAGGGTTTCCAAGCGCACTGGGGAACTCATCACACTTCGCGAGCTTGTAGAGGAGGTGGGTGCAGATGCCTGCCGTTTCTTCTTCCTCTCACGCTCCGCGGACAGCCAGATGGATTTCGACCTGGAGCTAGCCAAGAAAGAGTCAGCAGACAACCCGGTTTATTACGTCCAGTATGCCCACGCCCGCATCGCCAGCATCATGCGCCTGGCCCAGGAGAAGAACATAGACTACTCTAGAGGCGATGTGAGATTACTTACCCATGAGGCTGAGCTCGACCTGATACGCAAGATGGTGTTGCTCCCCGAGATAATCGAGCTTGCTGCCCAAAAACTCGAGCCCCACCACCTGCCCTACTTCGCCCAAGACCTGGCGACCTCTTTCCACACCTTCTACAAGCAGTGCCGAGTTGTCTCGGAGGATAGTGAGTTGACCTGCGCCCGGCTCAAGCTAGTCAAGGCAGCGCAAATAGTCCTGGCCAAGACCCTGCTCCTCATGGGCATGACCGCGCCGGAGCATATGTGAGCCGCTAAAGCTTCTGGTCTTTGTATTTCTTCGCCAGAGGGGGATAGAAGGCGAAATGCCCATCCATCCAGCCCTTTTGTTTGTCAGTAGCCTCGCCTCTTATCTTGGCTGGCACTCCAGCAACAAAGGAGCCCGCAGTGATTTTCATGCCCTCGGTGATTACCGTGCCCGCAGCTATAACGCAGTAATCGCCTATCTCAGAGTTATGCAATGTGGTTGAATTCATGCCTATAAGCACGTTATTGCCCACCTTCCTGCTGTGCACCACCGCGCCGTGCCCTATGATTACGTTGTCGCCTATCTCCATATCGTCCCCCGCATGCAACGTGCAGTTATCCTCGATATCCACATAGCGCCCTATCTTAATCTTGGCGAAATCCCCACGTATCACCGCACCGGGCCAGACATTGGAGTAATCGCCGATCTCGACATCGCCGATAATATAGGCTGCCTCGCTGATAAAAGAAGACTCGGATATTTGGGGGCCCTTTCCATCGAAGCTCCGTATCACCTTTAACCTCCTGGTCTCTACGAAAGAATGTGCGGGTATTATATCTGCTTTTCTCAATCGGCGCAAAATAGTAGGTGCGCATAACTATATATCACTATGTTGCAAACAATCCAATCCATAGGTAGTGCACCATTCTGAAATCAATGGTTATTGACGTGATTCTTGTACCTATTTATAATTCTGGTATGCCTACAAAAAGACTTAGCAAATCCGTTGCCGATGAAATAAGACGACGTGCTAATGGGCATTGCCAATGTGACCGTTTGACCCATGACCATGGCATTGAGCAATGTTCTCGACCTATAGGCTGTAGGTGCAAATTCGTTCGTAAGCAAGGGCATCCTCGTATCGCTACCCCAGAACATGTGATAACTGTGTGTCCTTCCTGTTATTATCAAATTCAGAGCGGAACCGTGTAAGTATGTCAGTTACTTCATCTATATGGTTATAGGGCATCTCAATAGATACGAATGGAAACCTTTTGTCTCCTCACCATTCTATAGATATGTTAACTAGATAGCCTCCTGAAAATATTTGTTCCTTTGTATGTTTAGCAAAGGATATTGCTAACTTGTTGACGAAGTATGCCATTCCCTCAAATTCCTTACCATCATCGTATTGCTTATCACACTCGCCATAATTCATGTATACGTGTGCCAATTTCCCTTTTCTACCCTCACAACTTTCAAACGTTGAAATACGACTAAATGTGTTCAACAATTCAGCCAAATTCTTTATTCCTTCATCTACATAAGCACTTACCCTAGCTGGAACTTGCTTGTGAAGTTGGAGGTTAGTCATTGATAGCCTCCCATAGACTTGGGAAAAATGCTCTCAATAACAACAACGGAGAACCAGTTTTCGCAATTCGTTGACAAAACGCATTGCTTCTAGTATAGATAAGTGCGTCGATTCGCCATTTATCTGGCAGCATTTAAAGAATTTCTGGGAGGTGAGAAGGTGAAAGCCAGCGAGAACCAATGGAAGTTCATGCAAAAACATCTGGGGTACACCGATAAGGAAATGAAGATTTTCAAGAAGAATCCCAGGAATGCAGATGTCTTATCGAAGTCTGCTGCTTTAATGAATAAGACTATCATCGCAGAAGTAGTCGAATCGAACGGGTGCAATAGTCACCATAAAATTGGTGACAAGTTCTATTTCGATGGGGCAGGCAATCTTATAACCAGTCTCTGTCCGAAGAGGATTTGCATCTACGCCCTAGCCGCAGTTGCGCCATTGGTTTTTACATCAAATGAGCTCTTTTATGCTGGAGTAGACCCAAACGAAATGAGATTCAAGCGGGCTGGCTGCTTTGATGTGGGAGTACAGTGTGGCGGTTGGGGGCACATAGTCCTGGAACTGCGCGTAGAAGAACGCAAGAAAATGTAGGGGCGCAAAATTTTGCGCCCTACCTTGTACATAAGCATCCCACCGTCATTACCTGACCAAGCTTGAGTTAAATCAAATGTAGGGGCGCAAAGCCTTGCGCCCTCACGTTTCGTTCGAGTCCTGGCCCCGTCATTACCAACCACCATGCCCAACACCATTCACAATCCCCCCTTTTCTATTGGAGTGGATACAATACACCCCTGCATTTCTCGTTCAGGTTGCCCGACATAGAGCTCAAAACAAGAAAGGTCAATGTGTGAAGAGGGCTCAAAATCACTTGGTAGTGGGAAAGTTTCAGATACTTGGTAGAAGTATCAATACCAAGTTGACAGCCACAACACTTAGTGGTATAAATCAGTCCAGCACGACATTCCCAGATTACCTCAATTTTCCCTGCCCTTTTGCTCTGCTCCCAGTGAGGGGCAGACCTTAGTGCGATAGGGAGATCGCTCAGATGCTTTCAAGTTCTGCATGCCTGGGTGCTTTGCCCCTTTAACAATATCAAAGATGAAGGGAGGAGGAAAGATGAAGTTCATGAGCTTGGTCGTAGAGCCTGTTGAGAAGGTAGCGGAGGTCAGTGCGGCAGCCGACAAAGTATGGGCCAATGTGCCAAAAGAGCGCAGACCAGAAACCCACTATGTGATGCTGTGTGTCCCCCAGTTCGACATTCCCCCCAATTCAGTCATCGCTTTCACTATTTTCGAAGATGAAAGTGCTGACGCGATAGCTGCAAGGTCGTATCCTTTCATGGTCGCAGGTGCCACTGCAGTCAATACAATTCCTCTTCTAGAGGTGCCTGTTGTTGGTTCAGTAAAGGCGGAAAAGAAGTACAAGGGCTAACTAGTTAGGCTAATGTCTTTCTCTATATGGGGCAAGGCATCCAGGATTGAATTACACCATGCTGTATTACACCCGCAAGATATGAAAGAGACCTGAGAAAAATACTGTTGTGCTACCGGGGTCGGGGGGTGAGTGTGATGAAAGATGGCCACCAGGATCGGTGAATCATATCGCCGTGGCTGGTGGCCTTTTGTTTGGAGAGGAGGTGCCTATACACGATTTAGCTTAGCTGTGCATTGCAGCGAGTACTGACAGATGGTGATTAATGAGTCACCATGGAGTTCCCAATTAGTGCGAGAGGAGAAAAAGAGATGTTTATTGTAGCAACAGCGACATATCCGCCTGACAAGGCGGCTCAGATCACGAAGAAATTCCTTAAGGGTGCGGAAAAGCCACTACCATCCTTTATCAAGCCTGGGCACATACTCACAGCGCCAGCAGGAGAGCTTGGCATCAAGGTCCTTGTGATTTACGACATAGACGATGCCAAGTTTAAGGAAGGTGTCAAAGAGATTGCGAAGCGCTACGTGCCGTTCTATGACGTTGAGGGATTCAGGTATAACTTTGAGGTTATGATGTCAACAACGGAGGCCATACCATTACTTAGCATCTAGGTGCTGTGGTGTCAGTGGGAGGGGGTGCCAAAAGAAAGGCACAAGAGCCATTGAATGATATCGCGGTGGCTGTGCTCTTTTATTTGGAGAGGAGGTGGTGCCTATGGTAGCTCGGACCGAACTTCTACTACGACGGGCGGTGTGGAGGCTGGGTGGCCGCACTTGAACGGCCCGACAGATCTGGCAATAAGCAGGAGGTAAACTATGAAATTCCTAGTAACGGCACGAAACAAGGATGCTTATTATGCACTTCCCCTGGAGAAACGAATGGAGTTGATGCAGGGAGCTGTTGCCTTAATTGAGAAGAATCGGAAGGCAGGCAAATGCAAGGAAGTCTACTTTCTGGGTGACCTGAAGGGAAGTGTAGTGATCTGGGAAGTTAGTTCTGATGAAGAGGTGACTCGGGATCTCATTGAGAATCCTATGTGGCCCTACACAGATTATAAAATTCGTCCTCTCATTGAATGGGGCCCTGCGTTGAAGATAATCACGAAATACCGCCAACAGGGGGTCAGAAAATAGGGCGCAACGTTCCTTATTCTTAAGACCTGGAATACGCCTTGATACCGACGACCAGTGTTTTTGCAGTCGGCACAGTAGTTAATGCGTGAAATTGCCGCCTAGATTATGAATCAAACATGAAGGAGGGGAAAGATGTACGCGAGAGTGACATTTGCCACAGCTCAGCCAGGCAAGGTCGACGAGGTAACCAAGGTCATGCGGGATTCTGTCCTGCCGGCCCTCAAGAAGCAGAAGGGCTTCAAAGGTCTGTCCTTCCTAACGAACCGCAACACAAAAAGGGCATTGTTATTGGCCTGTGGAATACGGAAGCTGACATGACGGCGGGTGAGAGCAGCGGATTCTACCGAGAGCAGGTTGCCAAGGTGGCGCCACTCCTTGCTGGGGCACCTACCATGGAACACTATGAGGTCAGTGTTAAAGGATAACCCCACGCAACTACTTCCTATACTAACAGCGGTGGCACGGGGTTGGCGTATTTACACCGTCGGTACAGAATGCCCGAGTGGTTTCCTTTAGGCGCCCCGGTTGGACGCCTAATCAGAAGAAAAGGGGGAAGGTATGCTTTTCGTAGTGACGATGAAATGGGCGGTGGACAAAACACCGGAGGTTGCAAAGCGAGCTGCTGAACAAGCCGCTAAACCCCTGCCCAAGGGGGTGAAATCGACGAACTACCAGCTACTCGGAAGATGTCAAACAGTGAGTATAATAGAGGCCCCGAATGAAAAGGCGATACTTCAGATACATCTTCCGTTCATGGACATTGTTGAATGCGATTGGGCACCAGCAATGACTGGGGAAGACCTTTTAAAGGCAATCAGTTGATAAAGCCCCCCGTGCCACCAAGTTGTCAGCAGCAACATAATCGGTCAGACATAGTACGTTTCACAGCCCACACTGTGTAAATAGAGTGTGCCGTTCAATACGGAATGCGAAACAATTTCTGAAGGAGAATTCCATGGCATTGCAGCGCTTTCAATTAAAAGGATACACCCTCCCTTTAACACCCAAAGGTCAATCATCTATAGTTGAACCACCTCCCTGGCACTACGGTGGTGAGCTTATGCAGTTAGTCTTTCGCACCGATGAGAAGCGTGTCAAGAAGTTAATCCCACCGCCGCTAGAAATAGGCCCAGAGCCCGGAAAGGGAATCGTGTGGTTTGTAGAATGGGTTTCGGTAAGCGAATCAAATCCCGATCTGGCCTTTATCAATCCGGAGCGGGCAGTTTACCGGGAGTGCGTGGTAATGATTCAGTGCAGTTTCCGAGGAGAACCAGGCTACATAGTACCTCACATTTGGGTGGATAACGATTTCGCTCTGATGCGCGGCTTTGTGCAAGGATTCCCCAAGAAGCTGGGTCGCATCTATCTGACGAAACTTAGCGATTTGAACCCCAAGACAGGTGGCAAACGTGTCGGGGCTAAGATGAAGGGCATCTGTGAGGCGCACGGCGAAAGAATAGTAGAAGGCTCCCTGGTTTTCACTCATCAGGCTGTTGCCTCTGACTTGCCACCGGTTCGCTCTTACTTGATGCGTCATTTCCCCAATATCGAAGACCCCTCCAAGCCAGCAGTGCACGAGCTCGCAATTAGCCAGATCTCAGACATCAGAGTGGACGACGTTTGGGCTGGGGATGCAGATCTGAAATTCTTCGATTCAGCCTTAGATGAGATAGCCGCCTTGTCGCCTATAGAGATGCTGGGTGGATTCTTTCACGGCATGGGTGTGACCATAACTGGGGGTAAAGTAATCTACAAATACTGACCAATTAGAGAATCTCTTCCAGCCATATATTGTCTAAGTCTCAGCCATAGAGGCGTTCTTTTTCTGGATGAGCTTCCCGAGTTCAGGCAAACCGACCTTGAGGTCTTGCGTCAGCCCCTTGAGGATAAGGTAGTAACCATCAGCCGTGCCCAAGGCGGCGTTACCTTCCCGGCCAATTTCATGCTAAAGGGTGACAAGAGGGATTAGCACCCCCATTCTTGTTTCACATCTTGCACCTTGTTCCTTCACCCTTACCCGCTCCGTCTCCTTTCTTGACATACAACCACTCAGGTAGTATAAGCTTCCCTGACAACATAATCAGGAGAGCACTATGCCTACACCTGCGGACACCAACCCATCTACGAACGTCCCATCGAATTGCTGCAAAACCTCATCCGCTTCGACACCACCAATCCGCCCGGCAACGAAGCTGAGTGTGTAGCTTATGTCAACAGCCTGCTGACTGAGGCGGGCTTTGAGACCACCCTCCTGGCGAAAGTCCCCAACCGCCCCAACCTTATCGCACGACTGAAAGGGCAGGGCATTGCACCGCCTCTCTTGCTCTATGGACATGTTGATGTGGTCACAACCCTTGGACAGGCCTGGACACATCCGCCATTCGAAGGGGTAATCGTGGATGGCTACATCTGGGGCCGGGGCGCTCTGGATATGAAGGGCGGCGTCGCCATGATGCTGGCTGCTTTCCTCAGGGCAAAGGCCGAAGGCTTGACTCCATGCCGGCGACGTTGTGTCTGGCCATCTTGTCGGACGAGGAGGGAGCCGGCGATTACGGTGCCAGGTACCTGGTAGAGAACCACCCCGAGCTGTTCAAAGGCATTCGCTATGCCCTCGGAGAGTTCGGTGGCTCCAGGTTCTACTTCGGCCGCAAAAAGCTCTACCTCATCATGGTCGCTGAAAAGCAGATTTGCTGGATGCAAGCGCATGTGCGCGGGCCCGGCGGCCATGGGGCGTTCCCCCTGCGCGGCGGCGCTATGGCGAAACTGGCCCGAGTGCTACAGCAATTGGACCGGCGGCATTTGCCCGTGCATATCACCCCGGCAGCACGCCAGATGATTGAGGGCATGGCCTCTGCACTCTCATTTCCCCAGAACCTGATCCTGCGTCAACTTCTCAATCCCAGGCTGACTGACTTGATACTGAGACTCCTTGGTACCAGAGGGCAAGGCCTGGGGCCGTTGTTTCATAACACGGTAAACGCAACCATCGTCCGCGGCGGGGACAAAATCAACGTTATCCCCAGCGAAATCGCGCTGGAATTGGACGGGCGCCTCCTCCCCGGCTACAGCCCAGACAACATGATAGCTGAGCTGCGTCGTATAGTTGGTAATGAGGTAAAGTTCGAATTAGCACGGCATGACCCTGGCCCCGCTGAGCCGGACATGGGATTTTTCGACACCCTGGCAGGCATTCTACGTGAGGCAGACCCGGGCGCTATGCCCGTTCCTATGTTCATGCCCGGAGTTACAGATGGGCGCTTCTTCTCCATGCTGGGCATTCAGACCTATGGCTTCACGCCCATGAATCTGCCGCCCGATTTAGACCTGCTGAAGCATACGCACGCCGCCGACGAACGCATCCCCATAGAGGCACTGGCCTTCGGGGCTAACGCCATTTACAAAGCCCTGCAACGCTATCACGCATAGGTAGGGGCTTCGATTCGACACCCCTGCCCACCCCTTGACACTTCACAGGACTTTCTTGTTAACTCCCATTGTGCTTTCGCGGGTAGTGTATCATTTTGGGAAAGAATAGAAACTTCAATTAACAAAATGGCAAGTTCAACTTGACAAAATGCAGAAAAGGTGCTATATTTATAAACAGCCTCGGGTGGGCAAACCAGTAAGAATGGTCAATCCGCAGGAGGACCCTGAGTAGGAGACCAAAGGGTCCGGAGATGGCGGATAGGTTAGAGAGACTGGGGAGGTCACCTGAGGTTTTTTTATGTCCGGCGTCCCTTTGCTTCACATAACATTATTATGCACGATGCTACCTTATCTTCCCTTATGTTACATTTTTCTTAAATCGTGTGCTCATTCCAGATTGACCCACTACCGTCCATTCTTAGATGTAGACAAAATCATGGTCGTGTGATAATATCGCACCGCTATACGTTGCCAAGGGGAGGAATCAATGGCTTCGAGTGGCGAATCTAGGTCTACGGAGCATCTAACAAACTTAGTCTTGACAAGGAATGCAGGAATTTCAAACTTTGCCCTTCTCCTAGGGTCAGGAGCCTCGGCCACTTCTGGGGTAAAGACGGCGACCGAGATGATCGAAGTGTGGCGAAGCGAACTATACAGGCGTAGTGGGTCAGGCCAAACATTCGCAAATTGGATAAAGAAACAGGAGTCGTATGGCTCAGATGATGAATATGCAATCTTATTTGAGAGTCTGTACGACCAGCCAGCCCAGCGACGCGCCTATATCGAAGAACGTCTGAAGAACGCTCATCCGAGTTGGGGATATGTCTACTTAGCTAATCTTCTTAAAGAGAACATTTTCAATGTTGTATTTACAACGAACTTTGATGATCTCCTTAACGAAGCGTGCTTCCTATACTCAGACGGTCTCCGACCAATTGTTTGCGCTCATGATTCCGCTGTAACCGGGATTCGCGTCGCGCCAGCTAGGCCTAAGATAATCAAACTTCATGGAGATTTTCTTTTCGACAACATCAAGAATACCGTTAGCGAACTGGCAAGACTAGAAGACAATATGAGGAAGAAGTTCATGCAGTTCGCTCAAGAATATGGCCTAATCATTGTAGGATATGGTGGCAGGGATCGGTCAGTGATGGATATCCTCGATGTGTTAATAAGGAGCGATGAGTTTTTCGGCCACGGCGTATATTGGTGCGTACGCAAGGGAGAACTGCCCTGCAAACGACTAGGTGCTTTCTTACGAAAGAGCAGAGTTTATTGTGCAGAGATTGACGGCTTTGATGAATTTATGGCATACATTCATGACAAGACAGGGCTAGATCTCCCAAAGGTAATTGCACATCCTATTAGCGCAGCACGTGACAGAACTCGTCTTTTTTTGGATATACCCCCTGAAATTAAGAACAACCCCATTATTGCCCGAGACATTAATCGGGTACTTGAAGGTATTAGTGGCAGCATATTAGAACCTGAAGAACCCGGTGACCATGTGGTGTTTAGGATAGCGGAAGATGATTTCCCGCCATCAATTAGAGCGGTTGTGGCTAGGCATAAGCGTGACTTGGAAGGTGCCTTAGCCTATCTAACGAAGGCACATCAAGACGATCCGAATGACAGCTCAGTTAAGTACGAAATAGTTGAAGTACTTGCCAAGCTAGGCCGAAAGACTGAACTCAAGTCTTTGGTCGATCAGAATTGGTTCGATGCTGACGATGCTGCGAATATTACTTACTATCTTCTCCATGCCGATGATAATGATGGCGTTGTAAGAAAGGCAGATGAGGCGCTCGTCATAAACCCGACGGATCAATTGGTCAGAATAAATCGGGCAATCGCCTTGAAACGCCTCGGGAAAAAGAAAGAACTGGGCAAGGAACTTCGTAATATAGAAGCTGGGAAATGTGAAGATGATATTCGCGCTGGAATCGCGGCTCTGCGCAAGCAGAAGAAAGTCATGTTAACAGCACTACGCGATGCGCTGGAGAGCAAGCTTCTGACACCCGGTCAGGTTGAGATGTTTGTAGTGTTTGAGGATTATTGGGATGACCCTGATTTACAGACACTACTTGACAAGTGGAGACCGCCTGCTGAAGATGATAACGATTAACGATTACATCCCGCAGTACCTTAGTCATGTGACCATTGACAAATGGATATGAATATGGTAAAAAGAGAATTAAGTGGATGTAGGAGGTGAAAATTATGGGGGGGCCGCATCGGTAGGTACATACTCTAGATATCCAGAAGTGGAGAGAGGCCTAGCATTCGGCAGGCCTCTCTTGTTTTGTCCGATAATTATCCCTTAAACGCAACTCGGTTCTGTTCAGAAACGCAGCCATCTACTCATTTTTTCTCCTTTTCAAATTGACCCACTACCCTTTCGCGAGCTCACTGGACAATATCAGTCAATAATGATAAATTAGCTTTATTAGGATTGCTGCCAGCAGTGGATCCGAAGTCCTGGATGATAACCGAAGTAACACGTTCAAATCTGCACTAATAACCGCAATAACCTTTTAACAAGGCAAAGGTGGAGGAGGTTGACATGGTCAGGCAGGACGCACCAACTCTTGAGCTAAAGCTAGACTCTTTCCCCAGGATTTCACGGCTCTACAACAACCTCATGAGTGCCCAGAAAGAGATTTGTGTCCAGCGGGCACACTATATCACCGAGTACATGAAAAGCGAAGGGGCCTGGTTTGAGCCGCCGGTCATCAGGCGAGCGAAGGCTGTAGCTCATGTCCTGAAGAATTTGGATGTGAAGATATACCCGGATGAATTGATAGTCGGAGGCATCACCAGTAAACGGGTAGGGGCCATAGTCTATCCTGAATTCATCAGCCTGCTGATCTGGCCCGAGCTCAACACGCTTACGGAAAAGGGAGAGAATTCTCTCAAGATCAGCGATGCGGAGAAAAACGAACTGGACAAGGTGATTTTTCCCTACTGGCAGGACAAGGTCGTGACCGACTACGCGGAGGACTTCACCTCTCCGCCTACGCCGATATCCCTCCTGGGGAGGTTCGGTGTTTTCCTTTTGACTGAAGCCGGCGGCATCTCCCATACAGCGCCGGACTACGAGAAGTTGTTGAAGGTAGGCTTGAGAGGATTGATTGAGGAGGCAAGAGAGAAAATCACGACTATCGACAGCGCTCCGGCGAAACACCCCGAAGCGCTGAAAAAACGTGCCTTCTACAAAGCTGTGGAAATAGTCTGTGAGGCTGTAATTGAATTTGCCCAGAGATACAGCCAGGAAGCACTTAGACTGGCTGGCACCGAAAAAGACCCCGTGAGAAAATCTGAATTAGAAGAGATCGCGCGAATCTGTGAAAAGGTCCCGGCCGGGCCAGCCCAATCCTTTCGCGAAGCGCTTCAGAGCCTGTGGTTCATGGAGATTGCTCTCCATCAGGAGAACTATGAGCAAGCCCTGTGCTTCGGCAGACTGGACCAGTATCTCTATCCCTACTACCAGCATGATACGGAGAGAGGAGTTCTTACAGAGCAGCGAGCCATAGAGCTGCTGGGCTGCTTTTTCATCAAGACCTCCGAGTTTGTCCCCCTCTTCTGTGACAGTATCGCCCTCTTCTTCGCCGGTTTCCCCGCCAACCCATCGATTACCATCGGCGGATTGACAGGCGATGGTCTGGATGCTACTAACCCGTTAAGCCTTCGCATCCTGGACACCAGAGAACTGATAAAGACCAGACATCCTAACCTCCACGCCAGAATTCACCAGAACTCGCCTCCTGAGTATGTGAATAGGGTTGCCGAACTCATCAGAGGTGGCGGCGGGATGCCGGCAGTGGTGAACGATGAAGTAATCATCCCGGCCCTCATCGAGAAAGGGATTAAAGAGAAGGACGCTCGCGACTACACGGTAATCGGCTGCGTCGAGATATCGATTCCCCGCAAGACCTTCGGTTCTACTGACGCCGCTCTGATGAACCTGCCCATTTGCCTGGAGATGGCTCTCAACGATGGATACTGCACGGTCTTCCAGGACCAGGTTGGAATCCACACCGGAGACCCTAAAAGCTTCAAGGGAATGAAAGATATCATCAATGCCTTCCGAAAGCAGGTGGCTTACCTTGTCGAGCAAATGGTAATCGGGCTCAACGCACTGACCATTGCCCACGAGCAGTTGTATCCCAGCCCGTTGCTATCTTCCGTTATCGAAGGTTGTCTGAATTCGGGAAAGGACGTCACTGCAGGTGGGGCTGTATACAACTTCACTGGCGTGCAGGGGGTGGGGGTAGCCGATGTCGCCGATTCACTGGCTGCCATAGACCAGCTCGTCTTCGGGGAGAAAAAGGTTACCCTGCTGGAGTTTGTGCAGGCACTGAAGGATAACTTCGCCGGCAATGAAAGCCTGCATGGCCTGATTATGAAGCTACCCAAATATGGTAATGACGATGAACTCCCCGATAAGTACGCGAAAACAGTCGCTGAAATCTTCTGTAATGAGGTAGCCAGGCATCGTAACTCGCGCGGAGGCGCATACCTGCCGGGCTTTCTGACCATGACCACCCATAAAGGCTTCGGCAATTTCGTGGGAGCGCTTCCCAGCGGCAGAAGAGCGCTCGAGACCTTTGCCAATGGGCTCTCGCCATGCGATGGATGGGACAAGAAAGGGCCGACCGCCTATCTCAAGTCTGTGGCCAAGATAAACCATTCACTGGCAACCAACGGCGTATCGGTAAATATCAAGTTCAACCCGCAGAACCTTACAGGCGCTAAAGGAGCGCATATACTGAGTTCACTGGTCAGAACATACTTTGAACTGGGCGGCATGCATCTCCAGGTCAATGTTGTTGATAAGGAAACGCTCCTTGACGCCCAGCGGAATCCGGAGAAACACCCGGGGCTCATGGTGAGAGTGGCTGGCTATTCCGCCTACTTCAATGACCTGATGAAAGAGATTCAGGATGAAATCATTGCCCGAACTGGACACTGAAGCACGCATCTAGGTCGGCGGCGCTGCGCTACCCCTCAAGAGCCTTGCGGAGGCTTGGACTTCGGGGCTAACGCTATCTACAAAACCCTGCAACTCTATGGGGAAATGTAGTCTTAGGGGACGTTCAATTGAACCCCTCCCCACCTCTGGACAATTCTCCGCTTTGTGCCACTTTCTATTCAACCTCAGAGAATTTGAATGAGCTTTGATTACGAGCCGCCTAAAAGGTTATAATAACCATTGTCGTTCACAACGCTGATCAAATAGAAAGTAACGGAAGTCGGTATGCAAATATTACGGCAAATCAAATATGAACCCGCCAAAGTTGTGGGTGGATACACAGACCGGATACTCAGGGTTGATCTGGGCAAGCAGGAAATCGCGATTCAAGAACTTCCGCCCGATTTCAAGAACAAATACATCGGCGGCCGGGGATATGCCCTGAAACTGATCTGGGACGGCACCACACGGGAGACCCGCTATGACAGCCCTGATAATATCCTGGTAATGGCCAGCGGGCCGCTGGGCAATGAGCCGGGATTCCCGGGAACCGGCAAATTCATCGTCGGCACTATTTCGCCCCTGACCGACACGTTTATCGATTCCAATGTCGGCGGCCATTTCGCGCCGCTGCTGAAGCTCGCAGGCTTTGATGCACTGGCTGTTTCCGGGATATCCACAAAAGATGTGGTCATTCTGGTTGATGGCGATGCCGGAACCATCAGCATCGCCGCTGCGCCTTCTTACGGCAAGGAAATAGATGATGGCTCCCTCTCCTTTGGCGAAAGACTGCTGAAGAGATGTCAACGGCGGAGAGTATAGCGACTCCGTTGCCGCCGTAACCGTGGGGGAAGGCGCGCGCCACGCCAGGTTCGGGATTGTCAACAGCCTCTTTTATGACAGAAAGCGCGACCGCATCCGCTCCAAGCAGGCTGGCAGGGGCGGTACGGGAACTGTCATGCGATTCAAGGGACTCCGCGCCATTGTGGCACGCTCCAGCCTGCCCAAGGCAAATGGGAACAATGCCGTAGACCGGGAAGGCGTGCGCCAGGCAGGCTCCCAGCTCAAAGAGGTCGTCTTAAAAGCCGACCCTCAACAGCTTCACCTGTCCGCCTGGGGAACCACGGTTCTGTCCGAGTATATGGACAAATTCCACCTCTTCCCCATCAACAACTACCAGTACGGGCAGAGCCCTGAGTCTCCGAAGCTCTTTGCGCAGCGTCTTTCTTGACAGGTACTTCAGCAAGAAGATGCCCGATGGCTGCTACTACGGATGCAATCTCGCCTGCGCCAAGGGTGCCGAAAATGTCGAACTGACGCGGGGCCCCAGGGCAGGGCAGAAGGTCAGCATTGACGGGCCTGAGTACGAAACCGTTGGCGCAGTCGGCTGCATGGGCATCTTCGACCCCCATTTCGTCATGGAATACAACTGGTACTGCGATGAATACGGCCTCGATACCATTTCCACAGGCGTGACCATCGCGTTCTTCATGGAGTGCTTCCAGCGCGGATTTCTGACTGCTGATGACATAGGCTATGAGTTGACATTCGGCAACATAGAGGCTGCAGACAGGCTGTTGCACGAAATAGCCAGCGGAGAAGGTTTCGGCAAGGTTGCAGGCCAGGGTGTGGCCAGGGGCAAGAAATGGGTTGCCCAGAAGTATGCTGCCCGGCACGGCACCTCTGAACACGCTGCCATGGCTGAGCTGAACAAATTCGGCATGGAAGTGAAAGGGCTCGAGTTCTCCATGTACATCAGCAAAGAGTCGCTCGCCCAGCAGGGCGGGTACGGCTTCGCTCTCAAGGGGCCGCAGCATGACGAGGCATGGCTCATCTTCATAGACCAGGTTCACAAGGAACTGCCCACCTTTGAACAAAAGGCGAACGCGCTTAAGTGGTTCCCCTTGATCCGCACCTGGTTCAACGCTACCGGTCTCTGCAAGCTCCCCTGGATCGACGTGCGCAATCCGGAGGCCGCCAACACTAGTGAGCCCGCGAAGAATCTCCCCACACTGGCCTACTATGTCAAGTACCTCAATGCGACCACAGGCAGCAGCAAAAATTTGCAGGACATTCTGGATGATTCAGAAAGGCTGTACATCCTGCAGAAACTGATCAATCTGCGTCAGGGAAAAGGGACTCGGGCCAGCGACCAGATCCCCCTCAGAGCAATGGGGCCCGCCTACATCAATGAATACGAATCTCGAGCCGAATATTATGATGAATGGCTACAGAAACAGCTCGGCGATGGCAGTATCCCTGCAAGTCTTGAAGAGCGCCATAAACTTCTCCTCGAAAAAAGAATGCAAGCCTATCAGAAGCTCTGCGACATTGTCTATGAAGAGAAAGGTTTCACATCCCAAGCTATACCAAAGCGTGAAACCGTGAGTAAATTCGGACTCATGGACGAACAGGCAAGTCAGCTACTTGAGGAGTTCGGCGTCTGAGGTAAACAGGGAACAGACACCGATTACGAACGTAACGAGTTTACCGTTGAAGATAGTAGTTACAATCAAGTTCCTCGGAATGCAGCGCGCTGTAACGAAAACCGACAGCATAGATATGCCTATAACTGAAAAGACGAGAGTGACCGATGCCCTTGAATACGTGAGACAACGATACCCCGAACTCCCTTTGGACCAGGAGACGTTACTCATCACCGTCAACCATGAACAGGCATCTCCTGACACCATGCTGAAGCCCAATGACACCGTCTCATTTCTGCCCTCTATCGGTGGCGGTTAACCACATTCCGCTCAAAGCCCAGCAACCCTATTGGAATAAGAATCTCTCTCCCTCGAAGGGAGTGGCTAGAGCCTGTCCTGACTTGTCGAAGGATGAGGTGAAACGTAGGCCGCTCAATTGAACGCCCCTACCCATACGAACAGGTCTCGTAGTCCTGTCATCACCAGACCAATATTCTTGGAAACAAAGTAGGGGCACGGCATGCCGTGCCCCTTCCTACATTCAAAGCTCTTGCCCCTTATTACCAGCTCATGCCCCGATAATATCCGTAGGGGGCGACCCGTCGGGTCGCCTTATGCCTTGAGGCCATACAGCATTATCAATAAGCAAGTCATGGAACAGTTTGGGATCGTGATGCGTCCTGGCATGAAGTTTCGGATTGGCGTTTATTCCTTGTGTGAAGATTTCAACGTAGGCCGCTATCGCCTATCGAAATGTCCGGATTAACATAACCTTGCTTTCTTGCCTTCCTTAATGAATCCTAAGAATTGCTCTCTGCACTTGCTCCAAAAGTGAGTCCACAAATTGCTTGAATTGACGATTATTCATTATTTCAACATCACTATATCCGGAACCAGGCTCGCTCATCTCTATCATGTACTGAACAATGTCTTCCACCTTCTCGCCATAAGGTTTGTTGGCTTTTGATATTTCGCGGAAGCGTTCAAAAAAACCTGTTAGCGACGGTTTGGATATAATCTTGAATCAGCCCATCTTTGCTGCCGAAGTTGTTATAGATTGTAGCTTGAGAAACGCCGGCTTTGCGGGCATTCATTGATACTGACTTTACCTACACCGAACTTGGAAAGAGCTCCCCTGCTGCCTTTCGAATATTCTCTTTACTCTGCTCTTTCCTCGTTCAAACCCGTCCATCTTTTGTCTTCCCACTCAAATAATTATAATTATTATACAAAATCATATTGACAATTACAATAATTATGCTACTATCTAATTATTAGAGTAATTCCAGCGCAATATTACCAAATCTATAGCATTAATTGCAAGAGGACAATTGACATGACCGAAGGACGATCGACACCACCGAAACGAAAGAAAGCGCATCTATGCAGAGATGTGGACGCTTGTTGTTATCATTGAGTGTACTGGTCATAGTACTGGATGCCACGGTTATGAACGTAGCTTTACCCACCATCCAGAGAGAGTTGAATGCCACCAACTCTGAACTCCTGTGGATGGTGAATGGTTATACGATGATATTTGGCGCTCTGATGCTGACTACAGGCGCTCTGCGCGGCAACCGTCTGGGCCGGGTCTGACTTTTACAGGCCGGTATCGCTGTTTTTGGTCTATCAAGTATAGGAGCATATCTCTCCGGCACCGCAACTCACCTGATAATCTGGCGGTTTTTCATGGGCGCCGGCGCGGCCATGATACTGCCTGCCGCCCCCTCCTATTTACCAACATATTCCCCGAGAAGAAAGGGGCAGGGCAATCGGGGTGTGGGCGGGCCTTATGCCATCACGCATACTCTGGGGCCCATTATCGGCGGCGCGCTGGTACAGAACTTCAACTGGAACTCGATTTTTCTGATTAATATCCCCGTAGCTGTAATAGCCTTGATATTAGGATGGTTTCTGATACCGGATAGCCGGGATAGCAACCCGCGTAAGCTGGATATTGTCGGCAATATATTATCACTGGCAGGCCTGTCAGCGCTGATATATGGACTGATTAACGGCGGTTCCCGGGGATGGACAGACGCTCAGGTGCTCGCAACACTGCTTGGCTCTGTGCTGCTTATCGCCCTGTTTGTGTTGTGGGAGAGAATGTCATCTCAGCCGTTGTTGGAGATCGGTTTTTTCCGGAAAGCCCGTTTTTCTGCTGGTATCGCAGTTCTCGTCATTCTGGGCTTGGGCTTGAATGGGTTCCAGTATGTCTTGACCTACTACATGCAGTTTGTCAAAGGTTATAACGCACTGGGAACCGGATTGCGCTATTTGCCGCTAGCCCTGGGGATTTTGTTGGGAGCTGTTATGGCCGATAATGCAGTAAAACGTCTGGGGACAAAGTGGGTCATGGCGATCGGTTTCGTTGGCACTGCAATTTTATTTATCTTAATATCGAGATTTACCATAGATTCACCGTTCTGGCAATTAGGTACTGAACTATTCTTTTCTGCTTTCTTCTTGGGCAACATTATAGCTCCGGTCACGAATGCAATTATGGGGGCCCTACCGAAAGCTAAAGCCGGCATCGGCTCCGCTATGAACACCGTCTTCAGGATGGTGTCCGGCACCATCGGCGTAGCGGCTCTGGGTGCCGTTCTCACCAGCATCTATGCCTCTAATTTTGTCAAATCGGCAGCGGCTATTCCCTGATCTACCGGCGGCGTTAGCCAAGAAAGCCAGCGACTCAGTAGGTGTAGCCATCGGTATTGCAAACTCGGGGCAACTGCCTCAGGCAGTGGCGAATTCCTTGGCTCAAACGGCCAAACAGAGCTTCATGGATGGCTGGCAAACGATGGCAATCATTTCCGTGCGCTATCTTCGTCGTAGGGGCTATTGTCGTCTTTAGGTTCATGCCGTCACATCACGAACCCGTGACTCAAGAATAAGATTTGCGCTTTGCTTCTGAAGAATCTAAGTACTAGGATGAACAATGAGGGGTGCCCCAATGGGTCGCCCCTACACAATCTCTTTCACAAGCCTTGCAGTGTTAGCGCTAAATCAATATAATCTGCTGCACAATGACACCCTTCATCCTTTAAAGGAGAACCGATGAAATCCAAGCTCGGAGCCAAGAATTGTCTCTACCCGCTGCCCACCGTATTGGTTGGAGCTAATGTTGGCGGCAAGCCCAACTACATCACTATAGCACACGTTGGAATTATGGATCCTGGTTCGGTATCCCTCGGCATGAATAAAGTGCATTACACCAACATTGGCATCAAAGAAACGGGCACTTTCAGCATCAATATTCCCTCTGTTGATATGGTCCAGGAGACCGATTATTGCGGATTAGTATCTGGCAAAAACGTCAACAAGGCAAAAATCTTTGAGACTTTTTACGGATATTGAAGACGGCACCAATGATCAGGAAATGCCCCATCAATATGGAATGTAAACTGGTTCAGACAGTTAATTTGCCAAAGCACGACATATTTATTGGTGAGGTTATAGAAACCTATTGTGAGGATGAATGTCATTACAAACGGTACTCTGGATATCGCCAAAGTGCGACCCATTCTTTTCGTCATGAATGATAGGGGTTATTGGACGATTGGCAACCGATTTGCCCAGGCATGGCATATAGGTAAACAGTATAAGAGCACTTAGCGATCATAATGCGCTTAGCCTTACAACATACAGGCACTCGCTTCGCAAGCGGCAGTTAATTACTAAGCCCCAACTCTCCCACTTTCGTTGACTGTATACACTTGTAGGGGTGTTCGATGGAACGACCCCTGCCCACCCCTGTACATTTCTACCTTAGGGGCTGGTTTGAAACCCGCCCTTTCCTAAAAGAGACCCGGGGAGTTAGATATTGACGAACTGATTGGGTAGGCTGAAGTTATCCGCTCCAACCCGTAGGGCACAGGCATGCTGCCCCTACACAATTCACGCTCTTACCCATCCTTACCATGCCATGCCCAAATAATATCCGTAAGGGGCGACCAGCGGGTCGCCCCTCCCATAATCCGGCCTCCTTACCTTGCCCTCACTCTCATTCTGTGTTACACTCAATTGGATATTTTCAGGAGGAACGAGTTGAAAAAGGGTCGCGTCTTCTCCGGCGCCAGGCCCACAGGCAAGCAGCACATCGGCAACTACCTGGGGGCTATCCAGAATTATGTGAAGCTTCAGGAGGACTACGATTGCATCTACTGCATCGTCGATATCCATGCCCTGACCACCCTCGAGGATACCCACATGCTCAAGGCAAATACCCGCGATATGATGCTCGACTGGCTGGCGGCGGGGCTCGACCCCGAGAAAAGCATCCTCTTTGTCCAGTCCCACGTGCCCGAGGTGATGGAGCTTCATACCCTGCTCAGCATGGTGACCCCTCTGGGCTGGCTGCTCCGCGTCACCACCTTCAAGGAAAAGGTCAAGATGCAGCCTCACAATGTGAACTACGGGCTGGTGGGCTACCCGGTGCTGATGACCGCAGACATCGTGCTCTACAAGGCGGATACCGTGCCCGTGGGCGAGGACCAGTTGCCCCACCTGGAGATAGCGCGGGAGATCGTGCGCCGCTTCAACAACATCTTCGGCCCCACCTTCCCCGAACCCCAGGCCAAGCTCACCAACTTCCCCATGGTGCTCGGGCTGGACGGGGAGAAGAAGATGAGCAAGAGCCTCGATAACCATATCGAGCTTGCAGCCTCTCCAGAAGAGACCACCAGGAGGATAATGGCCGCCTTCACCGACCCTGCCCGCAAGTTCCGCAACGACCCCGGGCATCCCGAGGTCTGCAATATCTACAGCCTGCACAACTTCTACACCTCCCTGAAACTGGATGAAATAGCGAAGAAGTGCAGAGCAGCGGAAATCGGCTGCGTCGAGTGCAAGCGAATGCTCGCCGAGAATATAAACAAAGCCCTGGCCCCCTTCCGCGAGAGGAGGGCCCAGATCGCCCAGAAGCCCGGATATGTAGATGAGGTTCTCGCCGACGGGGCTCGCCGCGCCCATGCCATAGCCAGGGAGACCATCAAAGAGGTCAGGGGTAAGATGGGCCTGCCATGACCACCCTGCCTGTATCGAAAAGTGGAAAGAGTGCTCTGGAGGTAGCAACTGAGGCGGCGAGACAGGCGGGGGAAATCCTCAAGGCCCATTTCCGCGAGGAGACGCAGGTCAAGTACAAGGGTCGAGCCAACATCGTCACCGACATAGACCTGCAATCGGAAAATTGCCTCAAATCGTTCCTGCGAGCCGAATACCCCGACCACAGCATACTCTCCGAGGAATCGCAAGCCTGTAACTGGCGACTCAAGCTATAAATGGATCCTCGACCCGCTGGACGGCACCAACAATTACTCCTTCGGCATACCCTTTTTCTCCATCGTAATCGCCTTGACCAGAGGCGAGGACGTTCTGCTGGGCATTGTCTACGACCCGCTGCGCGACGAGATGTTCTCAGCCCGGAAGGGCAAGGGGGCCACCCTCAATGGCTCACCCATCCATGTCACAAAGAAAAAGACCGTCAAGGAGTCGCTCATCGGCCTCGACCTGGGTTACGTGGACGAGAAAGGCAAAAAGTCGCTGGAGTTCATAACCTCCCTCTGGCCCAAAATGTACGCCTACAGGATTATGGGCTCCGCAGCCCTGGGCATGGCCTACACCGCCTGCGGCCGGCTCGACCTTTACTTTCATCTACTGCTATATCCCTGGGAGCTTGCCTGCGGCTCCCTGCTGGTGGCCGAAGCCGGTGGGGTAGTGACCGACATTAGAGGGCAAGCCCTGCGTAGCTGGGAAGGCTCCGTCATAGCCTCCAACAAGGCCGTTCACGCCGATTTCCTCAGGATAATGCGCGAGAAAACCCGCTAAGTTAACCCTCAACGAGAACCCTGAAATAAATTGTTGAGACGATTCGCGAACCGCCTCAACAATTTTCAACACCAATAAAATGCCCTGAGCTTAAACCTCTTTATTGCTCTTTTTCGTCCTTCCTCTCCTTCTCATTCTTCTTGGCTTCATGTAAGAACTGCTCTAGCTTGTCATCGCTTCCTGATACTATCAGGATATCGCCCTCCCTGACAACCTCCGTCCGATCTGGAGTGACTATAACTCCCTTCCCCGGCGAATCAGAAGCACCGCTAAACCCCATTTGGCTCCGCGACCGAATTCAAGCTCAGACAGCGTCTTCCCCACGAAGCATGGCAGCGCCTCCAATTTGGCGACCCCATAGCTAGGGGCTACCGGTATATAGTCCTGGACATCGCGCAAGGTCAACCCATGAGCCACCCTAATCCCCATCTCACGCTCGGGGAAGACCACCTTGTCAGCCCCGATTTTGTCCAGGATGCTTCCGTGTAAATCATTCTCAGCCCTCGCTATTACATAGGGAACCCCCAGCTTCTTCAGCAGGATGGTAGACAACACGCTGTTCTGTATCGCCTCACCCATGGTCACTATAGCCACATCGAAGTTGCTCACGCCCAGTTCCTTGAGAACCGCCTCATCGGTGGCATCTGCCTGGACAGCATGGGTTACCTGAGCTGATATCGCCTGGACCTTTTTCTCATCATCATCTATAGCCAGCACATCATGCCCCATGCTGGAGAAGGTGGTAGCCAGACTGGCCCCGAACCGCCCCAGTCCTACGATCAACACCTGTTTCTTCATGTCCCTCTCCTATCCTATCCTCACCTCATCATGAGGATACCGATATGTACTTGGTTGCTGGCGCTGGGCCAGGGACAACGCCAGGATGAGAGGCCCCAGCCGCCCGATAAACATCATAGCAGTAATTATAAACCGGCCTGCTACCGACAACTCAGGGGTTATACCGGTGGACAGGCCCACCGTGCCGAAAGCGGAAACTGTCTCAAACAGAAGCTGTAGAAATGTGAATCCCTTATCGGTGATCGTCAGCACGAATACTACGACAGCGATAAGTGCCAGAGACAACATCACCAGGGCCAGCGCCCGGTTTATCTGCTGGCTTAAGAATTCCCTGCCGAACGCTCCGGCATGTTCCTTGCCCCTGATCGAGCTCCAGATTGTGGCTATGAGCATGCCGAAGGTATTTACTTTTATGCCTCCTGCGGTCGAGCCTGCGGCCCCGCCGATGAACATAAGAAGTATGGTGAAGAATTGCGAATAGGCTGCCATACTGCCTATATTAATACTGGAGAAGCCCGCAGTTCGGGGTGTCACAGCATGGAAAAAGGCATTGAGTACTTTATAAGGCGTAGCAAGAGGGCCAAGCGTAGCCGGGTTTGAGTACTCCGTGAGCAGAATAACTATAGTCCCCACCACCAGCAGCGCCAGTGTGGTGACCAGCACTATCTTGCTATCGAGCGATAGCCTGCCGAAGCTGCGCACCTTGATTATATCCGCCACCACTACGAAGCTGATGCCACCGAGAATAATAAGTGCTGCGGTCGTTAGTATCACCGCTGTATCCGCTTGGTAGTCCAGCAAGCTCCGAAAGTTGCCAAAGATGTCTAACCCGCAATTGTTGAAGGCCGAAACGGCGTGAAATATCGCCCTCCATCCGGCTGTTCCCGCTGGGTTTTCCACAGAGAATCGAATATAGAAGATTACAGCGCCGATGCCTCAACTATCAACGTGAAAACCACAATTCTTCTAACCAGCTTGACCATGCCCCCCAGCCTCCTCCAACCCCAGCGACTGCCCGATGAGCCACCTTTCCCGAAGCCCGATCCTGCGGCCCAACAGCAATAAAAAGAGAGTAGCGCTGGTCATAAACCTAGGCCTCCGATTTGAATCAAGACCAGGATAACCCCCTGGCCGAAGGAGCTCCAGTAGGTTCCCGTATCCACCACGGCCAGCCCCGTAACACATACCGCCGAAGCGGAGGTAAACAGCGCATTAACAGGAGAGATGAACTGCCCTGTTCTGCTCGATATGGGTAACATGAGCAAATGGTGCCAAGCGCTATTATGCCAGCAAAGCCATATACCAGTACCCGGACGACATGCCAGGTGCTTTCGGCCTCCGGATTATCGGCAAAGTAAATCGCCACGGTCTGACCCTGGTTACGCGGAATATCATGTCCCCTGGCCTTCGTCTAAAGATCGGTGGGATGGGCGGCAGCTCCAGCCGCATCTCTTCCTTGGAAGGTGCCCTGAACCTTTCCAGAGCAGCCTTAAAAATCGTCCAATTTTTTTCATTGCCCCATATTCTACATCTTTTACCTCTCCGAGTCATCAGCCTCATCCATTAAAAGCCCTTGACAGTCAGCAGGTAGCAGTCTAGCATGTTATTCAATGTCATGAATGACGCAGCTTGGTACGCTTTAGGCGCAGTGGCAGCGACTCTCACCAGCTTCGGCTTCGTGCCTCAGGCTGTAAAAATGTGGCAGACGAAGTCTGAGTGAAGGACGTCAGCCCTTTGATGATAATCCAGTTCATCGCCGGTGTCGTACTTTGGGCTGTCTATGGAGCACACCTGAGGGACCCTATAGTAATCGCCGCCAACCTGGTATCGCTAGCCATCCTGATCGCAGCTCTGCTACTCTATTTCCGCTTCTTCAAAAAGGACCAGCCGTAGCACCTGGGGATTGATTCAGAGGTCTAAGTAGCTTCCTGCGCACCTATGATAGTCCGTGTATGGCGATACGGCGTATGGTAGAAGCAGGTATGGGCACCCCCCTCACCATAGACCGTCTTATAACCCCATCTTCTGCCACAAGCGTCGGGGACCGTTTAAGCTCTCGCTGGATGAATTCTATCTCGCTATCCGAGAGCTGCCCCGCCCATCCTGGCTCAAGCAGCTTCCTCCGGGGTTTTATTCTAGTAACTGCCATAGCGTTTCTCACAGCGCCATGATTTCACTTTTTTGCCGAATACTTCTCAGCAAGCTCGCCGGCCCAGCGTATCTTGTAGCGCACCCCCTGGTAGGCTTTCACCATGAGCACAACCCAGAGCACGAAGGCGAAGAGTCCCACCAGCCCCTGAAGCGCCAGAAACACAACATCGACGTAGGGAATCAACCCGAAGAGCTCGAGGACAATCTCAACCACCGTTACCGCACCGAAAACGATGATGGACTGCATGGCATGATAGCGGACATATTCGTCCTTCTCCTCCAGCAAAAAGAATATCAGCCCGGTTATCCAGCCCAGCACATACGAAAGCAGCCCGGCTATGTTCGACTCAAGCCCCGTGCTGCTCTTTGTCTTATCTCCCTTTGTCCTATCTCCCTTTATCTCTTCAGGCTTTTTCTCTTCGCTCATCTTTGCCTCCCTGCTATCTCCTAGCGCAAAATAGCAGATTGCCCCTGGTTCGTCAAGCACGTGGTCTTTCCCACCCTTGCCCATCTTCTAGCTCGCTGATACAATCTGGGCAAGCCCCTACGCATAGAGTGCCGAGGGGCAGGACACCTCCTGCCGGGGGACTTGGGGGCATCCCCCACTTCTTATAATCCCCCAAGACGGGGTGATTCAGGGGGTTGACTAAGCCAAAAGCGCTCCCAGAGGTGCAGGACACCTCCTGCTGGGGGACTTGGGGGTGTCCCCCAAATTTTTTCAATCCCCCAAGACTGGGGGACTTAGGGGGTTGATTAAGCTTAAGGAGGCCACTCATGAAGGCGTGTGAAGGCCGGCTGGGACGGGTTTTCGTGATCAGACTTGAGGACGGCGATGTGCTCCCCAAATGTATAGAAAAATTCGCGCAGGAGAAAGGTATATGTGGGCCACGTTATCCTGGTGGGCGGGCTCGGAGAGGGCCAGATTGTGGTCGGCCCCCGGTATTCCCATAAAATGCCGCCTGAGCCGATGCTACTGCCCATAGACGGCGCTCACGAAGTAGCGGGGGTAGGAGTGCTCGCCCCCGGCGAGGACGGCAAGCCTGTCCTGCACATCCACGCTGCGCTGGGAAGGGCTGGGCAACCATGACCGGCTGCCGCGACCCGGCGTCACCACTTGGGTCGTGGGAGAGGCCATCCTCTACGAAATCCTCGGCGCTAAAGTGGCGCGCATCAAAGACAAGGCAAGCGGCTTCGCCCTCCTGCAACCGCACCGGGGCAAATCCTAACTTAACATAATCTAGTGCGTAAGGGCAGGACACTTTGCCTGTCCTGCACAAGTGAAGGATGGGGGTAGCCCCCGGTTTTTAACTCCCTCAAGACTGGGGCGACTCAGAGGGTTCAAGAAATAGCCCTCTACTCCAAAAAACAGTATCCCGCCAAACGGGGTGTGCAGAGGGGCGTAGCCCCTTTGCCAGGGGCATTGGGGGTGTCCCCCAACTTTTTCATAATCCCCCAAGATTTGGGGATTCAGGGGGTTGATGAGAGCGTTTGCAAACGCTCTCGCAAGGGGGGGTGAAGCTATGAATTGGGACAAAATACCAGACCAGCCCACAATCGAGAAGCTCCTCGCCGGCATGCGAGAACGCAACTTCAACCCCGTGGTCGTGCCGGACAGACAGAGTGCTCTGGAAAAATTGAAGCAGATGATTCCCGCCGGTTCCGAGGTAATGACCGGCGGCTCCACAACCCTCGAAGAGATAGGCTTCATCGACCTTCTCGCCAGCAACAAACACCCCTGGCGAAACTTAAAAGATAAGGTTTTCGCTGAAAAAGACCCTCAAAAGCAGTAGACCTGCGGCGTGCCGCAACTCTCTCCGAATACTTCCTCGGCAGCGTCCAGGCGATAACCGAGACAGGGCAGGTGCTGGGCACAGACGCCTGGGGCAGCCGCCAGGGAGGCTACGTATTCAGTGCTAAGAATGTGATCTGGGTGGTGGGCTCAACAAGGTAGTCTCCGACCTGGATATGGCGCTGAAACGGCTTCACGAACACTGCGTCCCTTTGGAAGACGCCAGGATGAAAAAGATAGGCGCGACGGGCACCTTCATCGGCAAGATAGTAATCTATGAACGGGAAGCCGCACCGCAACGTATATCCACTATCCTGGTAAAAGAGAAGCTGGGCTTCTGAGACCCGAAGTTCCTAACGGGGGAGGTTGGAGCGGATGCTACCACCAGGGGCGGTTCGTGAACCGCCCCTTAAATGTACATGCGGTGAGCCTGAGTACTATAGAGTGCTCGTTGCAGAGATACTATAGGTGACCCCTGCCTGCGAGAAATTGTAGAACGCCAACCTTCCATCACTGAAACTACCCGAAATATTTATCTCGAGAACCCCATCCACATAGACCTTCAACGAAGTTTCATTGAACTCAAAACTGAAATCATACTCATGATCAAGTACCCAGCCAGTACTTTTTAAGGTCGCTGCACGATCAATCTCGGTTACCCCCTCCCCTTTCGGGAACAAGTAACGTCCTGGTCAGTATGCTGCCAGAACTCGTCGGCTGTGGGTATACCTGTGACGCGGGATACCGCTAAACCCTCTTTCGCCAGTCCCCCTGGGCCGCAAGAAGGGCCCCCGAAATTATGATCGAGGCTCTCACCGGGGAAATTGCTCTTCCAATCGATAAGAAGGTAATCAGCACTGTGATTATTCGTGTCTTCCGGGTGAAAGCCCAAGGCAAAACCTATGTAGTCATCGTCAAGCTCATATTCTTTCAAGACCTTAATTTTCAAATGAACTTTGGCATTCATAGCGAGAAAGCTACTGTAAAATAGCGCCGGCTGGCAATTTTGATCTTCACGTACACTGCTCTTGTCAGTTAAGACAGACCACGAGGGCGGAGAATAATACTCATCAGACAATTGGGCGTAAGCTTCCGCGCCCCATGTCTCCAGGGTTGCAGGTGTTGGAGTTGGGGTCTGGGTTGGAGTCGGGCTTGGAGTGGTTGAAGCTGGAGGTGGACTCTCAGTCGGAGTTGCGCTCGTTGAAGGCGATGGTGAAGGTGTAGGTGTGGGCGTAGGAGTAGGAGTCGGTGTAGGCGTAGGTGTTGTTGCAGGTGAAACAACAAACTCCCCACTTACGCCATAGGCCTCCTCCAACGTAGGTTCTCCGGAGACATCTGTGGTGGATCCACGATATCAGCCAGACTTATGGTGTTGTTGCCGACATAGCGTGCGGCGAGGTTGAAGCTTACATTGTAGGACTGATACGCCTCAATAGAAAACCCCTCAGCAGCCGTCAACCCAATAACATGGGAGAGATCATCCTGGCTATAAACCGTACCATTCAAGTTGAGGCTTACCAGATAGGTGCCTCCGGTGCCTCCAGAATTCTCAACCCTATAGCTGATGGTTACTTGCTGACCAACTTGAACATCGTGGGGAGTTATTTGAAGGTTATATAGATGAAATTCGGCTGCTGTTTTAACCGGCTCCTCTTGACAGGCTGAAAGCGAAGCCACGGCTATCACCAGCAAAGTAACTACAGCCAGGGTCATCACTACGCGATGAATACGCTTTGGGGTTCGGCTTACCATTTCAACCTCCGACGAAACATTATTACCTCCGCCGCTCCACTCGTACAATAAACTAGCAGTAGCTTATTGTCAACGGATATAGCTGCGGGGGCTGTAGCGGCTCCCCTTTAAGGGGGATAAGGGGGATTAGCATCCGTCCGCCCTGAGCCTGTCCTGAGCTTGCCGAAGGGCCTGTCGAAGGGTGAACCCGTAGGGGCGACCCATCGGATCGCCCTTTTCCCTCTCCCTTGACGGGAGAGCCTGTCCTGAGCCTCTTAAAGGGCCTATCACTCTCCTGGGTAGGTTGGAGCATCCGCTCCAACCCGTAGGGGCACGGTGCACCGTGCCCCTACACCATGTCATTGCAGTCCTTCTTCAGGAAGAATGACACGCTCCATTTCCGATTTGGCTCTATCGAGGTTATCTTTTGCTGAACCAGCAGCAGGTTTTAGGTTGACTATCGTGGCTACTCATTTATAAGGGGCGACTATGTTAATTGCTTGGTTACCATCTCAATCGGCATGCCTAACATCCAGGCTTTGCGCTCTTTCATTATGAGATAGAAAGCCAGAAGTGCATTGCATTCACTGCAATTAGCCTCCGCGATGCCATTGAAATCTTCTTTGCAAGTTACCATTGCCATCCCCTTGCCACATTCGGGACATCTGACTATAAGATGATGCCGGTCAATGCAATCGTAGCTGAGCACTTTCATCTTATCCCCACCTCCATGTTATACGAAATTAGACTTCACTGGCTGAGTAGGGGCAACCTACTCATGTAATGTTGGAACTAAAACTGGTGCAGGGACTAGGACAGCCCACCCATCAGGCGCACGCTAGGGGTGCTGTATGTCTACTATGGTTACGAGTCTCTAGCTTCTGACACAGTAGGAGAGGAGAACAACTGGGTACCCTGCATCTGCTGGGATATTACTTCACGCACACGAGTTTGTCAAATTGTGGACACACTGAATCTACCAAAATAGAGGGGTTATTAAAGGAACGCTGGACATAAAAAAACCTCAGGTGATCTCCCCAGTCTCTCTAACCTATCCGCCATCTCCGGCCCCTTTGGTCTCCTACTCAGGTCCTCCTGCGGATTGGCCATTCTTACTGGTTTGCCCACCCGAGGCTATCTAATAATATAGCACCTTTTGTGCATTTTGTCAAGTTGAACTTGCCGGGGGTAGTGGGTCATTCTGGCCTTGCCATCATCATCGGCCTTATCGCCGTCTTCTTCCCCCTCGCCCTGTTCATGATGCGCCGCCGCCTCCTGAAATAGCCCCCATGTCATTGTGAGCCCGCCTCTGGCGGACGAAGCAATCTCCCGCCCTTGATTCCTATGGGAGTATATAATATAATCTTCATAAGTCACAAAGATTTCAGCTATAGGAACTGCCATAAACATTTTTATGTGAATCATCCTATAGCTTGAAATTCTTGTACATACCAAATAGAATGTCGCAAGGCAAATTTTCACTACTGACATGGTTGTATAAGGTTACTTCTGGTTTGGCTAGCTTGGGCTCAATTCTATACTAAGCTGTGTTCAGATACGTCCCATAGGCTGATATCGTCACAGGAGAAAACAGAATGCTGGAAGCAGTCAGGGATCATTGGACAATAGTGATTCTTGGGAAATGGAATACAGCTATATTCAGTCCAGAATGGCTTGCGCAAAACGTTTTCCAAACACAAGAAATAGGCCTCGAGTTCGGGATGGTTCCCGGGATGCCACGAAGAATAACAGCCAACAAGGTCACTTTGATTCCAACTCAATCTAGTTTAATTCTTGCGCCGGCTGATTTAGATGACTCCACCTTACTACGAATGGAGCAGATAGCATGTACTATCCTAGATCTCCTAACTCATACTCCAGTAACTAACGTGGGTATCAATTTCGGGTATCGGATCGCTCCCGCACTTCCAGAGCTACTTAGACAGTTCCCAAGTGCTCACGGGGAGCTTTTTGCTAGCCAGCAATTGATAATCCAATCTAGAGAATTCATGTGGATTTTGAAGCATAAAGGGCCAACAACTCAGACTCTCTGCTCAAATTAAAGATGGAGAACTATTCATGAAGTTTAATTTTCATTCAGATACACCAACTACTATTTCGGCAAAGAACCATATTAACGGTAAAATCCTAAATCACCGAACGAAAACTAAGTCAGTTCTCGAGCAGGTATTTGAAATTCCTGTGGAGGGTGACCAATGAAAAAAGAGGAGAATATCACAAGTTTGCCGATTCCAACTGGAGATTATCAAACCCGTGAGAAGAGTCATTTAAGACAGCCTATACAAAATGACACTACCGACTGCCCCGCCAACTCCGCTGAAATCGAAGGAAGACTACATGCCGATAGTGTAAATGCAAAATCCCAGCAAGCTCTGAAATTCCAAATCGATATCCGGCGAGAGCTAGAGCGGCGTATATTTGTGAAGCTTAATACACGCCTTAGAAGGCTGAAATGAAGGTAAATTAGGATTACGACATGCATTTTACCTATAAGCGACCTGAGGACGATTTACAGCAAGGCGATTTGCTCAAAGTCTCTGATGAACTACGTCAAGTGTTACAACAATTTCACCCTCACTACGCCAATAATTCGGACTATCACTATTTGATGGTCCTCACTAAAACTGTGACCTTTTCCGCCGCGACGGAAGATGCAAAGCCAGATACTTAACGCTCGCTGCTGTTAGACCGTTAGATACACTAATAAAGCGTGAACTTGAGAAGCACCAGAGTATTCCTTAGAAAAGACGGCAAACTTTGCTCTAACGAGAAGCGTTATTACCTCAGGGATTTTTTGATTAAGCTACTTAATAACAATCTCCCTGAATACTTCTATTTAGCTGAGACCCCAAACTAGAGATTGCTACCCCTCATGTGACATTTCTAGCACTCTCTGTGGCGATAAAGTCAGACCAATATGATATCTGTCTTGCCACACGTTTTGCTCAACTGCAAGAGATATTTCAAGCAAAACTAGGTTGGTTGGTAGGAGATTATTATTCAAGGGTCGCGACTCCCGACTGGGTACCTAAGCTAAAGACGCAGCAACAATTTGACGAATTAATCGATAAGATGCTAGCCGAGATATCTTTCTGGGTTGACAATCATGTGCTAGAAGAACTAAAAGCGGAGCAGAACCGGAGAAGGAAACAATTAGGAGACAAAAATTACAGGACCCCTACAAAAAGGTACACGAGTTACTGGAGCAATATACTGAAAGGCATGAATCCAAAACTCAACAAGTGGTCAAGCTCGTAATCGATCAAGCAGCAAAAGCTTTGAGTGGAATTGAAGAAAATGAATTGCGAAAACTTGAACAGCGCCTTGTTAACAACGAAGAGCTATCCTTACTGCTCGTTTAGAAAAAGAATCGCTATTGCGACTCGAAGTATGCCCTCACCTCCAGCTTCTTTTCCGGCTCCACAGGGTCGTTCGACTTGACGGTGATCTCGAACAGATGGGCGCCTGACATGTGCCCGCCGGCAGGGGCTGTCTCTATGCTCAGGGTGCTCTCCTCACCGGGCTGCAATGTTGTGGAACCCACAACGGGCTCCGGCGGTCAGCAACCTTCCAGCGCTTTTGCGGAAACGTTCCCCATGATTAACGGCGCGTTACCCGTATTGCTGAAGTGGAAGGTATAGGTCAAACGTTCTCCGAACGTAATGTTGCCCGCATCGACAACAACCTGGTCGAAGTGAATCCTGGGCTGCGGCTCCTGTTGCGAGCAAGCAGCCAGCAGCATAACGCCCACCAGGGAGAATAGCACCAGGAATACCATCGCTTTAACAGAAAGCGGCTTCTTCATTTCTTATCTCCGGAAATTTATTGCCTGCAATATACCACATCGGCAACGGTAAGGATGGGTTTCATAGGGGACACAAAATTTGTGCCCCTAACCAGTTTTAGAGCTCTGGACAACACGCTCCTGCTCGGTAGCGTTCATTGCCTTATCCAGATTGATGGCGCAACACCCCAGTTCAGACCCCTTGACCCGTGCTACGAAGTCCACCCTCTGCCCGTTTCTTCCGCAGGGACACGAAGCTGTCTCATCCAGATGCACCATGTCCTCAGTCAGGATGTACGATGGGTAAGCCAGGCACGTTGGGTCTATTATTGCCAGCACCCCGCGCCTTCCGTCATGGATTTCCTTCCGGTAATCATCGAGTTCCCTGGCGCTGAAGTGCACCCAGGGAGGAACGTGCTTCCAGTGGTGGCTGCACTCTATAGCCACCATGTTTCCCTCGATCAGGCCGTACATATCCCGGATTTGCTCCGGCTGAACTCCCAGATACTCGGCGCACTCGCTGTTAAATTCTTCTCGTGGAATTGCCTCCCCTGTGAACCGCTTCCAGCCACCCATGGTGATGATTCTGGTTTCTCTATCCAGTTTCAGACTAATGTCGTGCTTCTTCAGGTGCTGTATTAATTTGTGTACTAAGAAGGGAGGACCCACGATGTGTCTTATATGCTCATTCTCCCATTGCGTCAGAAGCGCAATCGCCTCTTGTGGGTCGAAGCTGGCTTTTCTTACTATGAATCTGCTCGTATCTACCAGTCCGGCAAGCATGTTCGAAACCCTGATCATACCCATTTCAGGCACTTCTTCGGGCGAGGGCATCAGGAACAGTATCGCCCCGCTCGAGAACATGAAGAACTCCCTGTACATCGCCCATAAAGCGAGCGACCCCTGAGTGACCGTTTCGGAGTCCCGCCGCGTTACACTGGGAATTCCGCTGGTGCCGGTGCTCCTCATCTCAACCTCGATTTTATCCAGCCCCAGAGTCAGCAGCTTTTGTGTATCTGTCCGTTTGAATTGGCTCACCGGTATTAAAGGGATTTTTACAAGGTCGTCGTAATGGCGGATGTCCGATGCAGTCACTCCCTCTTGCCCGCAGAGTCCGCAATAATACGCGTTATTCTCGTAGTGAAAGCGGAAGTTCTCTGCAATGAGGCTTGCCTTCAACTCCCTTTGTTCTTCAATAGGAAGCCTGAACACTCTATTTGCCGAGGTGTACACGCTCCCCAACGGATTGAGCCCCGCTTTGCGGATTTCCTCGAATAACCTGTCATAGTTGTATGCCATTTCTTCCTCCTCCCGGTTATACCTTCCTTGCTTCAATCAGCTTGAACATCCCCGCCCACAGGTTGGTAACACGTTCCACCTTTAAGCCGCTTTTCGCCACATCCTCTATCGTTCGCCGCCGAAAGTCTGACCCCATCCGCATTACCAACGGATTGACAAGCTTCACCCACAAGCGCGAAAACCGGTTGGAACTGAAGTCCTGCTCCAGCAAGACCGCCTTGCCGCCCGGTTTTAACACCCGCTCCACCTCTCTGATGCCGCGAACCGGGTCAGGAATGGAGCAAAATACCGCACTTGCCGCCACTGTATCGAAGGTATTGTCTGCAAACTCCAAGTTCTGCACATCCATCTGCCGTAGGTCCACTTTCACCTTCAGGTTTTTGGCCCTATCTTTGGCGCGCTTTAGCATCTCCTCGCTGAAATCAACAGCGGTTATTTCAGCGTCTGCAGGATAGTAGGGGAAGTTATTGCCCGTGCCCACGCCTATCTCCAGCACGCGACTGTTGCCCACCTTGCTCCACAGGAGTCTGCGCCATTTCTTCATACCGACCCGCTCCGCAATAGCCATCATGTAGTCATAGTGATGGGCAGTCCTATTCCACCGCCTCCTAACAATTTCCGTAGTCTTGACCCCGCTTGACATCTCCGAATTCCTCCTCCCCAACCATGATAGACGAACAAGCTATTACCGCTAATTGTTCCGTGTGACTCACTCTTCTGTCTATACACGTCAGTTAATAGAAGCTGAAGCTTCCATTGACGCCGTATCGAGAACACAACTTAACTTCACGATAACAATTAACAATCTCCATATATATGACTTTTGTCGCAAAACGTTGCCCCATTCCAGCCGATAGTTGTTTTTCCCGGCAGCATCGGTCTAACCCCTTTAAGAATGGGGGCTTTGCCACATATGGCATCCTCCTTGGAGATGAAGGCGCCTATGAGGGACATGAAGGCGAATTGAAGAAAGGAATCCCCGCTACCCCAATTATGCGTGGAACCTGAACTCCCCGTTCCTGTCTAGGGGTTTGTCCACAGCTTATCTAAAGTGGAAATAAACGGTTCAGTCCGGGCTCCCTGTGGAGACTGGGTTCTGCCCCAATTCTCAGGTGCCGGGTCTGCGCCCCGCTAGCTCGCGTCCGCAGACCATACAGAATACCGCACTCTTCGGATTCGCTTTTCCGCAAACGGGGCAAACCGAGCTTTCCGGTGGAAGGTCGAACTCAGCGTGAGACAGGACTATCAAAATCAACGCTGGTATGCCCAGCGGCAACGCGGGCAAGGCGCAGACACCGCCGATAATTGACAGAATAAAATTCCTCCTGGCAATCGCTACGCTTGAGCCTACTATGGCTAGAATCCCCAGAATAACCAGGGCTTGTCCCAGCCCCATTTCCGACCAGTTAACTGACTCAACTGTGGCACCGTCGGTAATCAAAATAATACCGAGCGAAAAGTTGATCACACCCGCGATTATACCCAGAATCCCACCCACAACCGGCTTCCCCGTTCGTTTCACCGCCCCTGTCTCGTATACTTTAGCGGTGCATGCAGGGCAATAAATCTTCTCCTCTATCGTAGTGCGGCACGTCGGGCAAACAGCTTTGCCACATAGAACGCAGATGCCTACGGCATCATCGTCGGGATGAATTGAACACTTCATAATCCCTCCTGTAGCCGCACTTCTGCTTCTAGGGTATGCTATCCCTGCGCTGATTTCCCACGCCGGGATTCACTCCATTAGCGGGCATTGTATACCAGACATCGCAGACAGTCAACGGCTTAGTCGGGGCTCTCTGCGGGAGCTATAGACATCTCCAGCCTTTTGGTGAACTCGCGCAGCACCACCATGTCCAGCTTCTTTCCGATAACGTCCCTGGTGAGCATGCGGTGTATATCGTCTACGCCGGCCACAGGCTCCTCTCCCAGAGAGATAATGACATCCCCCTCCCTCAAGCCCGCTGCCTTAGCGGGGCTGTTGGGAGCGACACCCATCACCTGCACGCCGGTCTCGTTCTTCAAACGGTAATACCTCACCACCCGCACAGGCAGTGGCACCATCTGGCCGCTGATGCCCAGATAGCCCCTGGTCACCTTGCCTTCCCTGAGCAGCAGAGTCACCACCCAGCGCAATGTATTCACCGGTATGGAGAAGCAGATACCCTGCGCAAACTGGATAATCGCCGTATTGATGCCCACTACCAGGCCCCGCGAGTCCACCAGCGGGCCGCCGCTGCTGCCCGGGTTGAGCGCAGCATCCGTCTGAATGATGTTCTCGATAAGCCTGCCGCTGCGGCTGCGCAGCGAGCGCCCCAGCGCGCTGACCACCCCGGCGGTAACCGTGCTCTGGAAACCCAGCGGGTTGCCGATAGCGATAACCAACTGCCCCACCCGCAGCTTATCCGAATCGCCCAGGCGCGCTGCAGGCAGCCCGGCTCCGGGAATACTCACCAGAGCCAGGTCCGTCGCCGAGTCCTTGCCCACAAGTCGAGCCCCGTAGCTGCTGCCGTCCGCCAGGTTCACCTCTATAACGTCAGCAGCCTCGACGACATGGCTATTGGTCACGATATAGCCGTCAGGAGCGATGATCACCCCTGATGCGCTGCCTTCCCCCTCATTATTCCATCTACGGGAATGCTCGGAGGCTTTCTTCTTCATCCTTATGCTGACCACAGCAGGGCCTACCTTGGTCACCACGTTTGTCACCGCTTTGGAATAGGCGTCCAGGAAGTCAGCCCCCTCCTCGAAAGAGGACGGTGCTTGCTTCTCCGCCTCCACCGAAGGCGAGTAATCCAGAAACTCAAGCTCGAAACCCGAAGGTCCACTAATCGCATCCATCGTATCCCTCCAATTCCATGTTATCCCAAGAAGGCTGAGGATGCAATCAAGTCAATGTGGCGAAGCTGAACGTATCCCCCTTGATTCTCACCTGAGTGCACCCTATAATCTCGATATGCAGACCAGCGGCCCTGCCAAAGACGAGGGATTAACGCCAGAGCACGGAAAACCTCCTTACATTGAGAAGGTGGAGGAGCGGGGCAATCTGGAGGTTTGGATTGTCGATGGCGCCTACATCCGCGGCAATATGGATGAAGAGTTCACCAACTTCGGCCAGCACTACCGCTACCCTTACATCCCGCAGAACGAGCTCTGGATCGACCGCGAAGCCCAGAATGACGAGCGGCAGTTTTTCCTTGACCACCTGCTGGTAGAGCGTAAGCTCATGGCGGGAGGCATGCCCTACGAAAAAGCCATCGTAATTGCCGACCGTGCCGAACGTAAAGAGCGCCGCCTCGCCGGAGACTTGAAAATCCTGACTCACCGCGGAGAGAAACTGCCCGAAGGTAAAGACGTTCACGAGAGGCTCTGGCGCAAACTGCAAAGCGGCCTCAGTGTCTGGATCGTCAACGGCAGGCTGGTGCGCAGCGCTTTCGATATCGACTTCACTGAAGGGGGGCATGATTACGTTTATGAGTTCGTGCCTGAGAATGAGGTGTGGATAGACAACGATATCGAGGAAGCCGAGCGTGGCTATGTGCTGCTGCACGAGCTCCACGAGCGAAACCGCATGTCCCAGGGCTGGCCTTACAACAAAGCCCATGCCGAGTCGAGCCGCCTGGAATACCACTCCCGCCACCATCCCGACGAATTGCACGATAAGTTGTAGCCGAGGGCTGGGTCTGACCCCTTTGGCGTGTGCGGAGGAGCGGCAGAGCCCCTTTGCGAGGTCTGGGGGTATCCCCCAAACCTTAAATTCCCCGAGCTGAGGACATAGGGGATTGAAAAACGATTAGTAAACCCTCTCTAAGTATGATGTCATTCCAAAACTGGGGTGTGCAGAGGGGCAGAGCCCCTTTTGACCCGGGGGGCTGGGGGTGTCCCCCCAAATCTTAAATTCCCCCAAGATGGGGGACATAGGGGGTTGAAAGAGGTACAACATGTCACAGAATAAGCCTAACTCAAAAAGACGGAGCACCAACAGAAGGGAACTATTTCTTTCCCTAAAGGAACCACCGGGTAAATAGGTTGAGCTCGCCGGTATGGGGCTAGGTGGATTACACAATTCTGTTAGCCCGACAAGTAGCTGTTCACCCTCCTATGGGCAATTAATATCTTTATGATTTCCGTCCCAGCAATGCCAATTGCTATCTCCGAAATGGCGACTGTCTTTAACACGTCCTTCCTGAGTTGTGCGGCTCCACTCTATATAGGTGTGGTTATCCTGCCCCTTGTTGTATATATCGTAGGAAGCGTTATAGGGCGTTTGGGTCGTTATCTCGGCAGAAATGTAGCCACCGTTTTCCGCACCACCGGGGACGATATTGGTGTACTTGGTACCTCCGGTGCTATCCGCAATATTGCGGTGCCAGTCGATTCGTAAAAGGTCGGTGGGATCAGTGGGTTTGTTCTTAAGAATCCAGAAGCCTTCAGTTGCTGGCAGATTGGATTCACCGTAGTACCAGTTGAAGTTGGTATATTCATTCTGTTTGGAGATATACATATCCCAGCGAACTCCATTGATCGATATATTTCCCGTGGAGTTCCGCATGGTACACCCCACCTCCCACAGTGACATCGTAGGACCAGACCCAGGTATAATCAGGCTGTTGCACGGGAGTGTGATTGAAAGACGCTACAAATGATGCCACTGGAACAGCCAGACCTACTACAATAACTGAATTCCAGAAACCGACATTGAAAGCTGCGAAGCCCCAGTTCTTGCTCTCGCCTAAGGCAGTCTTCTCAATTGCAAACTGTCCGCCATTCGACGAATCAAAGGAGGCTAACTCCAGGTCAAACTGGCTATTACCTGGTAAGAGTGACACATTCCCCGATGAATTGAAATCGTCGAAATCGATGATGAAGGAACCGCTCGGCGGTATTTGCGGTGCCACGGCTGGATATATTGGCGTTGCCGTCGGTGAAGGGCTGCTGTGGTGTAGGGGTGGTTGTTGGTTGCCCACTTTCACTGGCACAGCCTATCACACCGATAGCCAGAGATAGTATTACGAGCGATGTTAACAGAATCGTAAGCTTCTTCATTTACCCCTCCTGTTTAACTGTTTGGCAATAACCTAGCCACAGAAAGCCAGGGTGTAACTGCGAGATATTCTACTCTGATATATCACTGGCTGCAAGAAGTCTGAGGCAAGTCGCCTTCTAGCCCGTTGTGAATCACTGCAGGGCTGGGTGGGGTGAAAGTCCCTTTGCCTGGACAAGCAGAGCGCCGCTCCATGAGGCACTTTACCCATCATCTTTAAAGCCTATGTCAAGGTGTGAGCCATCGCAGAATGGCTTGTTTTTCGAGTGACCACAACGGCACAAGGTGTAATGTTCCGGACATGCTGGTTTAGATTCCATATCATCCTTCAATCGAATGCCTCCCACCACTTTAAGTGGGCCATCCTTGGCCACCGTGATGGCAGGCTCTCGGTTGAAAGACTGACAATGCCGACCTCCCATCTTGTAGGTCAACGCACCTGATGGGCATTTCTTGATAGTCTCGATAATCTTTTTGACGCTTGCAGCGTCAGGATTCTCTTCTGCAAAAACTTGGGGGAGATTGTTTATGCAGGACATGTCACGGCAACAAACGTCTGTATTATCGACTATAGTAATACCCTTACCCCTCCATTCATTTACCTTGCCGGATACCCTGTTGGGGTCCTTCTCACCTGCAAAACCAATCTTAGTATGAGACCCATCACAATACGGCTTATTTCGTGAGGCGCCGCATCGGCAGAGCGACATAGCAGGTTGCACCGGAAGCTCTCGACCCTCTGAATCCTTGAAGTGCTCGAGACCTCTGACTATGTACGGGCCATTCTCTAGCACCGTGATAACCGGCTTTCTCTTTCTTGAGCCCTTGCTAGCCATTATCCTCCTTCAGCGTGTCCATTTTAGCGCTACCTGCATAACATCGCAAGAAGACCGCTGAGAACAAACTTTGAACATAGCATGAAGCACTACAGGATGATGGCCTGTTATTCGACACACCCATCGACTTGTTAAGGGCAGGGCCTTGCTAGTCTATTTCAGTTAATTAAACGTGGCTTAAGTGATATTGACTTAATTAATAGTAAGTGCCATAATCGCTCCGCCACGACCTTCCCTCACTGGCAAGTGGCATTTTGCTCTGCTCCCTCTGAGGGGCAGACCTTGGTAGCAGGCTTGTAAATCGCGGGTAAAGCTGTGCAAATGTCACAACCTTGATTCTAAAGCGAGGGGGAGCAGATGATTAGACAAGAGAGGACAGTGAGGATGGTGTATAAAGCCAGAGGGAGAGATATCCTGTTTTGGTTCCTCAAGACAGCTTTTTTCTCCCTGATAACGCTGGGATTATATTTGCCTGTTGCGGCAAATCAATTAGTAAGATACATGTGCGAGCATACGGAGATAAATATTGTAGAGTCACACTCCCAGGCAACTCAGTAGGAAATATAGCTATTAAGAATGGAAGCCCTGCCTGATGTCAGGGCTTCTTTGATTTCATATACTTGCATGACTTTAAACTAGCATAAAACATATCGGCAAGTCATCTAGCAAAATTAGCAATTGTAGGGTGGGTGCAGCGTAGCGAAACCCACCATTTTCGTCGCCGTAAGAGAAGGTGGCTTCCATTTCATACCCGCCTACTATTGCTGTATGGGCGACCCGCTGGGTCGCCCTTTCCATGGCCTTCGGGAAAAGAGGTACCGCACGGCTATTCCTATTGCTTGTTTAGAAGGAGCGAGATACAATACAATGGCGCGTTGAGCCAACGAAACTATACTTAGGAATTATGCCAGTAAAGATTGTTACCGACAGCACGTCCGATCTGACCCCCAAAATTGCTAGCGATCTGGGGATAACAGTAGTGCCATTGTATATTAACTTTGGCACGGAATCTTACCTCGACGGTGTTAACTTAACGACTGAGGAATTCTACCAGAAGCTTGCGAAGAGCAAGACATTGCCTACCACCGCAGTCCCTGGGCCTGCTGCATTCGCTCAAGTCTACGACAAATTAGCCCAAGAGACAGATGAAATCGTAGTCATCTCTTTGTCCAGCAAGTTATCCTCTGCTCACGAGATGGAATCGCAAGCTGTTGGGATGATGAGAGGGAAATGCCGCATAGAGATAATCGATTCTAAGGCGGGCTGCATGGCGCTTGGGTTAATCGCTATCGCTGCCGCCAAGGCAGCCAATGCCGGAGCCAAGATGGATGATGTGGTGAAGCTAACCCGGCGAAATATCCCTCGCTCGAAGATACATTTTGCCTTCGATACGCTGGAATTTCTCAAAAGGAGCGGGCGTGTCAGCGCGGCACAGGCTTTTCTAGGATCAATGCTAAGGGTGAACCCCATCATGACTTTGGAAGACGGTGAAGGCCGGCCTGTCGCTAAGCCAAGGTCTCGCGCCAAAGCTATCGAATTACTATATAAATTCGCTGCGAGCTTTTCCAACATCGAGGAGATGGCCGTTGAGGACGCTACTACCCCCGACGAAGCGGATATGCTGGCCGAGCGCATCAATTCCAGATTCCCCAGCGAGCGTATATACAGAACAAAGGTCAGTCCCGTAGTTGGTACTCATGTTGGGCCACATGTGCTGGCCGTGTCAGTTTTAGGAGATAGGGATTAGTAAAGGCCACTCGATAATTCGGTCTAACCCGCCATCCCACCCCTATCCTGCCGACCTCCATCTCATTTCACCCAACTTCTTTGTCATTCCTGCGGAATCTGCCCTGACCTGTTCACAGGAATCCGGGTGGCTGTGGGGAAAATCCTGTCTCCCCCCAGAGGAGAGCTAGAGGAGGGGGCAGACGCCCCCTGTCTGTCCTAAAGCTCATCGTAACGGAACGGCACTCCGCAGGGGCGACCCGCTGATGCGGGTCGCCCCCGAAAAGCCCTGGACAACCACTGGACAAATGACATTTACGGGTAGGTTGAAGCAGGTGCTCCAAAACCACTTCCTTTCGGCCTATCGGTTCTATTGACACATCACAGTTCTTGGGCTAATATTGTTGCACT
>CAWHAI010000016.1:0-53950 GCA_963827295.1 uncultured Chloroflexia bacterium | reverse complement strand
TCAAGGGAAAATGTCAGGGTTTATTGTTAAGCGATTTTGTCAGTAAGGCACCTCGGCGTACATATTCTGGTTTTCACAACCTTCTCGATCGGCAGGCAGATCACTGTTTCCTGCACATTGGCCTGTGTCCGGTGACCGGGCGTCCAATAGACGCTTGAGTGTCGCATAACCGATGGCCAATTCTTTAGCCGCCTGCCTCCGGGATAAACCAGTCGGGCCAATTCTATCCACAACTGATGCAAATAGCTGAGGGAACTGAGGCCGCTCTCTTACTTTAGGTCGTCCGATCCGCTTGCCCTGCTGTCGTGCTCGCTCCATTCCTGCCTTCACTAAATCCCGGTGGATGCACTTCTTGGAGTCATTATGATACCAATCCCCATCCCAGCCTAAGCCTACATGCTGTTTAATAGCCTTTGCACGCTCCCGGGATGTTCGATCGGAAATATCAATATCAGCTTGCATTGCCAGATAGTTTTCCAGCGGGCTTGTTGCAGCAAGGGCTCGTAGTGTGGCAGCAAGAGGAGGTGCTTCCACAGGGGTAAGGAGCTTTCCACAACAATTCACTATCAGTTGGCCATCCAACCGCTCCTGCACTTCCACGCGAGTCCCAGAATAGCTGGGGCGGTCAGTCCCGGGAAATAGCTGCAGAGTCTGCCCGTGGTACTGCACCGTGTTATCCCTGGCTACTCTCCTCCGCTCTTTGATACAGAGCACGGCATCTATGCTCAAACCAGGGTCTACCAGGCGATAAGCTGATTCCGGCTGGGCTGGTGGGACACCAAAGCGCTCATTGAAACGGGGTAGGAATTTTTCAAGAACGCTGTTGGCCTCTTCAAGGGTACTGGCACCAGCCAGACGTAACTCTGCTACCAGCCGATCCTGGAAGGTGCCGTTGGCTCTCTCTATCCGTCCTTTAGCTTCCGGGCTACGGGCGAATACCTGAGTCACGCCAAGTTCCTTCATGGCACGGCCAAACTGGGTCGGTTTGCCGTTGTTGACAAGAGGTGCTTCCACAATCTCACCTAACTTATTTGGTTGACAGAACACGATGTAGCGGTCGCTATATATTGCCAGCGGAATGCCCCTACGCTCAATTATGCCCTTGAGCAGAAGCAAATAGCCGCGGGTATCCTCCTTCTCACGGAAAATGGCATACGGAACTTTGCCGGTGGCATCATCCACAGCCAGGAGCAAAGTGAACCAGGGGCCTCGATCTTCCAGCCAACCATGGTGGCTGCCGTCCACCTGTATTAGCATACCTTCCTGTGGCATGCGCTCACGCCGACATCGATGACGTGGAGGTCGGCGATGCCGAGGGCTAGATAGACCAGCACCCACCAGAATATTCCGCACAGTGGATCGGGACATGAATAGGGCTTCACGCTCGGCGAGTAACTCTGTCAGGTGAGTATGGTTGATCTTTGCGTATTGAGTGCTTGCAAGAGTTATCACTATCTGCCGTGTTTCCTCGGGAAGAGCGTTGGCAGGATGACATCCTCTGTTCCCATGGGACAGGGCGGCGACGCCCTCCCTTCTATATGCCGCCAGAATACGCCATGTGTGGCGTTCACTTAGCCCAAGGACAACAGCTGCTTCCGCTACGCCCATGCGCCCTTCAAGTACCAGGTTCAATGTCTGAAGTCTTCCTTGCTCTCGTTGTGTCAATGTCAGTACTCCCATGACTGACATTATCCCTTAACAGTTGGCTACTGACACAATCGTATAACAACAACATACGCTATGATTGGTGGGAGGGATTGCTGCCACCTAGCAATAGCCTTACCAAAATGGGCCATTTAGTTATGGGTGGTTGCGTAAATAGGTTACGGTTGCGCGGATCGTTTCGTGGGTCGTGGTGAGGTTTCAAGCTTGGGATTTGGAGGTTATACGTCCAGGTTTCTCACCTGCAGGGCATGGGCCTGGATAAAGGCCTTTCGTGGAGGGACTTCTTCGCCCATCAGCGTCTCAATGACCTCGTTGGCTTTAACCGCGTCCTCGACGTCCACCTTCAGCAGTATCCTCTTGGCAGGGTCCATGGTGGTCGACCAGAGCTGCACCGGGTTCATCTCACCCAGGCCTTTATACCGCTGAATCTCCACCCCCTTGGTCGTCCCTAGCTTCACCAGCAGGTCGTCCTTTTCCTTATCTGTATAGACCCAGTTTTCTTCTTTGCCCTTCTTGACGCGGTAAAGCGGAGGCTGAGCGATGAACAGGTGCCCGCTCTCGATAAGCTTCGTCATGTGGCGGTAGAAGAAGGTGAGCAAAAGGGTGCGTATGTGAGCGCCATCGACATCGGCATCGGTCATGATTATCACGCGGTGATAGCGGAGCTTGGAGGTGTCGAACTCGGTGCTGCTGCCTGCCCCCAGAGCAGTAATCAGGGCGCGGATCTCTTCATGAGACAGCATTTTCTCCGGCCGGGCCTTCTCCACGTTCAATATCTTGCCTTTGAGCGGTAGAATCGCTTGAAAGCGCCGGTCCCTACCCTGTTTCGCTGAGCCGCCGGCGGAGTCCCCTTCCACAATGTATATCTCGCAGTATGCGGGATCTCTCTCCGAGCAGTCGGCAAGCTTCCCAGGTAAGGTACCTAAGTCGAAGAGCCCTTTTCTGGTGACCAGGTCACGCGCCTTGCGCGCCGCCTCGCGGGCACGAGCGGCAGTGAGGCATTTCTCCATGACCCTCTTGCCCTCGCCGGGGTGTTCCTCCAGGTAAGCCGCCAGCCCTTCCGACACCACCGATTCCACCATGCTCTTGATCTCCTGGTTGCCCAGCCTGGTCTTAGTCTGGCCCTCGAACTGGGGATTGGTGAGCTTCACGCTGATTATCGCCGTCAACCCCTCTCTGACGTCGTCGCCGGAAAGGTTGGCATCGTTATCCTTGAGGACTTTGTACTTACGGCCATAGTCATTTAGGACACGAGTGAGCGCCGAACGAAAGCCGGTGAGATGGCTGCCGCCATCCAGGGTATTTATACAATTGGCGAAGCTCAATGTGGATTCTGTGAAGGTCTCGTTATACTGGAGGGCGACCTCCACAATCGTGCTGTCAAGCATCTTGGAGATATAGGCCGGCATCGGCTGCAACACAGCCCGCTTCCGGTTGAGATGGCGGACGAAACTGATTATCCCGCCTTCAAAATAGAAGGTCTTCTCCACATCGCGGCGCAGGTCTTTAAACCAGATCTCCACCCCTTTATTGAGATAAGCCATCTCGCGGAAGGATTGTGCCAGGACCTCGAAATTGTAATCAATCTTATTAAAGATACTTTCATCAGCGAGGAAGCTTACAGTAGTGCCGGAGCCATCGGCCTTGCCGACCATCTTGACCTTTTCCCTGGGGACTCCCCTCTGGTACTCCTGGCTATAAAGCTTGCCGTCCCGCCTCACCTCTACTTTCATCCAGGTAGATAGGGCATTTACCACTGATGCGCCAACGCCGTGCAGGCCGCCGCACACCGTGTAGCTGCGGCCGCCGAATTTACCGCCGGAGTGAAGGGTAGTCATCACCGTCTCCAGGGCTGAGACCTTGGTCACAGAGTGGATTTCGATAGGTATACCCCTGCCGTTATCTGCCACGCTTACCGAGCCATCCTCCAGGATAGCTATCTCTATCTTGTCGCAGTAGCCTGCCATCGCTTCATCTATGCTGTTGTCCACAATCTCATGTACCAAATGATGCAGACCACGTTGGTCGGTGCTGCCGATATACATGCTGGGGCGCAGGCGCACCGCCTGAAGGCCATCCAGCACCTGAATGTCTTCAGCATTATAGGTGTTATGGTTTTTGTTCTCTTCCATTTATCTCCCGCTCAAAGTCATGCCCGTCTAACAAGCCAGGCTTAATAAATTATGTCAACGGCCAAAACAAGCCTTAATAAATCATGCCCGATTACGCTGAAGTATTGTGACTGGTGAAAAGGTCCCCGGGGAGATGATGAGTACGCTACAGCATGTAATGTAGTAAGGTTATTTGTAGCCAGCCTATCAGTTAAGCCCATTAAGTAATTTTATCACATTTTGAGGGAAAAGTGAATACGTTGAGAGGCCAATTTGATTGCTACGGCACCGTTGCCACAAAGGGCTTTTTATCCCTTTTGCAGAGAAACTGGATGGCATGGCGACCTGTCATAGCGCCGCTGGGCAGGCCGCCCCCAGGCTGCACCCAATGGCCTACCATATAGAAGCAATCGAGCCCGGGCAGGGTCTTGCTCATATTCATCGTTGCCGTCTCAGGCGTCATCAACCAGCCCTCAAAGCTGCCCTGCCAGTTGCCCGTATAGCGATGGAAGGTGAACGGCGTCGCCACATCCTGCATTTCCACCTGAGACCGCAAGCCCGGAAAGCGTCTGTCCAGAAGAGAAATGACAGTCTCCGCAATCTGCTCCTTCTCCGCCCGATAGCGCGATATGTCCTTGCGCAACGATTCCCAGTAGGGGAAATTGGACTGAAACATGACAGTGAGCACTGTCTTCCCGGCTGGAGCCAGCGTGGGGTCGAAGTTGTGGATACGGACACTCAGCCACTTTCTCTCTTCCCCGGCAATCGTTATCGGCTTTTCAAGCTGAAAGACCAGGCCGGATATTATCTTGGGCATATCATCAAAGGAACGATTGACGCCTAAACCGATGTAAATCAAAGGCTGAAAGATAAGCATTTTGTCATAGTAGCCTCGGATTTTATCGTTGATGTATTTACCCTCCAGCATCTCGAAGATGGTGGCATGTCCATCGGCGGCCGAAATCACATAATCTGCCCTGTGCTCACTGCCATCGGCCAGTTTGACACCAACTGCCCGGTTGTTCTCCACAAGTATCTTGCTCACCCTAGACTTATATCTTATCTCGCCGCCTGCATCGAGATACCTTTTTTCAACAGCTTTCGACAGCTTCATCGAGCCGCCGAGGACGTACCCGGCTCTCTTCTGCTGCATCATGGCGATAGTCATCAACATGAATACGGAAGAGAACTCAGGCATCCATATCTGCTGCCATGCCTCGCGCATCAGGGGATTTTTGAAGTGCAGGGCTAAATCTTTCATGGTGATGCGCCCCCATTTCCTCATGGCGCCAAGGTACGGGAATATTCTGAACATCAATTTCAAACCGTCAAAAGGGTTGTATAGCTCGGGCGCCTTGTCAGCAGGTATTTCAAATCGGGTGAAACGGCGCATAACTCTAGCACACTCGCCGATGAACCTGGCATCTTCCGGAGCTATCTCTTTCATGTGCGCTTCCAGACGGTCGATATCGGTGTACAGGTCGAAGGCCTTGCCCTCAGCGCCTTCGATGCGATAGAACTGGTCCATATCGATTACCTGCTGACCTTGCAAAGCACCTAGCTCCTGCCATATGTTATACAAGCTGGTACCAGGAGCTGAGCCCACCAGCCAGTGCAGACAGCCATCTATGGTGTAGCCCTTGCGCTGCCAGGCTGTGCACAATCCTCCAGGCTTGTCGTGCATTTCAAAGATGGTTGTGCGATAGCCATTCATCTGCCCATAACAGCCTGCTGAGAGTCCACCGAAGCCAGCCCCGACTATAATCACGGATTTACCCATTTCTCCCCCTCTTCCTAAAGTATAACCCTACTATGCCAGACTCACCTCACCCGCAGCATCGGCGCTCAGGATAGCCTGGAAGTCGTAGCCCCTGCGCCTGATCTCGTCCGACCCGCCCTGATGGCGGTCGAGGAGCACCACCACCTTGACCACCTTGCAGCCCTCCGCCTCCACCGCCTCAATGGCCCGCAACACTGAGCCCCCTGTGGTGATAACATCGTCTAATATAGCCACCCGCGACCCCTTCTTCAGCGGCCCCTCGATGCCCTTCTGGGTCCCATGCCCCTTTACCTCCGCTCTGACGATAAAAGCGGGGATAGGCTTGCCCTCCAGGTGGCTGACCACAGATACCGCTGTAACCATGGGGTCTGCACCCATAGTCATGCCTCCCACCGCCTCTACCCCTGTCCCCTTCAAAATATCGAATATCTTCTTCCCAATAAGATAAGCGCCCTCGGGCCAGAGGGTCACCAGCCTGCCGTCGAAATAATAAGAGCTTTTCAGCCCTGAAGAGAGGGTGAAATCGCCATGAAGGACGGCATGCTCCTTAAAAACCTCTAGCAGCCTTTTGTCACTAGCCCTGGTCACTTCACAACCCTCCTTCGGTGAGCAATCCGTAGGGGCCGAGGACGTGAAAAGCCATGGAGCTCTTAAGCAACCCAAAGCATCCACCTTATGCGGACTGCACCTCTTGCAAATACAACTTATGTTCCGCTATATATTTCTCTACGGCATCAGGAACCAGGTAGCGTATGGAAAGCCCCTGAGCGACCCGATTTCTGATCTCGCTGGCGCTTATGTCTATCTGGGGCACGTTAATTAACATGATAAGCCTGGAGGCTCCAGGGACAGATGCCTCCAGGGAGCGCAAATCGGGCTGCGCATGGCCAGGACGGCCTATCCCCACCACCTGGCATATCCCCACCAGCCGGGCCGGCTCTTTCCACGAGTGAAAACTCCGCCAAGGCATCAGGCCCAACAATGAAATAGATTTCGGCTCCAGCGCCTAGCTTAGCCTTCAACTCCAGGACGGTATCTATACTATAGGAAAGCCCGAGACGGTCAATTTCTATGGTGGACACTTTGAAACAGGGATTCGATGCTATAGCCAGTTTCACCATAGCCAGCCTGTGCTCTGCCTGGCTTACAGGCTTTCTCTCTTTGATTTTGAGCCAGGGGCGTCCTGCCGGGATGAACAGCACCTCGCCAAGCCCCATCTTTTGCCTGATATCCTCGGCCACAATGAGATGCCCCATGTGTATGGGGTCAAAGGTGCCTCCCAAAATGCCTATCTTAGTTTTGCTCACGTTACTCTCCTCGCCTCGCACCTTTTTGAGGAGACAAAGGGCGCGGCCGAAACACCTTAAATCCTGACTCCTCCTTTTTCTCCAAGACGGCACCGCCAGCCTGAGATAGTAACTCCATGGTCTTCATCATTAGCTCCTCGACCCCCTCCCCAGTCGCTGCTGAGATAAAGTAAACAGGGAACTCAAACGCCTTGAACTCCATCTCGAGCTGGGGGAGTCGACTCCGGACCTCAGGCAGGTCTATTTTATTTAGGGCAACAATGCGCGGTCTCTCCTTCAAGGTAGGCTCATATGCCTCAAGCTCCGCTTCAACTTTACGGAGGTCAGACAGCGGGTCCGCTGAGCTGCCATCAACAAGCTGGATAAGAACCTTAGTGCGCTCGATATGGCGCAAGAAATCTAGCCCCAGCCCTCGACCCTGGTGTGCACCCTCGATAATCCCAGGGATATCAGCCAAGACGAAGCTTCGGTAGTTCATACCTACAACGCCCAGAACAGGTTCCGTAGTGGTGAAAGGGTAATCGGCGATCTTGGGTCTAGCTTTTGATACCGCGCTTAATAGGGTTGACTTTCCAGCATTGGGATACCCGACTAGGCCGACATCTGCAATCAGTTTAAGGTCAAGCACCAGCCATCCCTCCTCCCCCGGCTTACCCTTTTCAGCATTGCGCGGAGCTTGGTTGGTAGAAGTAGCGAAATGAGCATTGCCAAATCCTCCCCTTCCCCCTTTAGCAACTAATACCTGCTGTCCATGCTCAACCACATCGGCTATCAGCTCTTCGGTCCCCTCTTCCTTTTTGCGCCGCACCTGGGTACCTAGAGGAACCTTTATGAACAGGTCCTCTCCCCTCTTCCCATGCATATTCTTCCCCTTACCAGGAGAACCTCTCTCTGCCCGGAATTGCTTTTTATACCTGAAACCCAGCAAAGTTGAGATGTTTCCATCCCCAACCAAGTAAACGCTGCCCCCTGCCCCCCCATTGCCTCCATCAGGACCTCCATAAGGGACAAACTTCTCTCTACGAAAGCCCACCACTCCATTACCTCCATCCCCACCCTTAACATAAATTTCGACTCTGTCTATCAAATATCTATCCTTTTAGGTAATATTGTTATCTATTAGATTTCATTATAAGCATAGTGGAGAGACCTGTAAAATAATAATAGTATCTTTGTGGAAAAGGTAGGAAGCATATCTGTTTGAATTGGCGTAATCAGTGGAGGATTATAGGGGAGAAAGGAAATCGCTGTGGAAGTGATGGGCATTAACGGAAGGGCGAAAAGAATGGCACTAGTTTGAAAAAGGAAGACATAAAGACAAGGCAGTTATCCACGATTCGAATGAGATTTCCACGAAAAGAGGGCAGTTATCCACACTTTTATGTTAATGCTTTAGGTGGTGAATCGTTTAGGCGGATTTCGAATAAAGGTTTTCCCTGATCTCCAGCACGTCTCGGCGTAGCCCGTGGTCGCTATTGATCTCATCCGAAATCTTATGATAGCCATGGAGGATAGTGCTGTGGTCTCTGTTCCCCAACTCTCTCCCAATCTGAGTCCAGGAGCATTGTAGTTCTTCCCTGAGGAGGTACATTACTATCTGGCGTGCCTGTGATGATGGCTTGTCTCTTCTCTTCCCTTGAAGGGTTTCGGCTGGGAGGGCAAAAAATTGGGCTACAGTATTCATAATCGCTACCGGGGTAATGGTGCGTTTATGGGCATCGCTGGTTATCTCCGCCAGCGCTTGGGTGGCGAGTTCGACAGTTAGCGGGGCTTTGGTAAGCCTGGCGTAGGCCACGACACGGTTAAGCGCTCCTTCCAGTTCCCTGATATTCTTCTGGATGCGCCGCGCAATGAATTCCAGCACCTCGGGGGGGACTGAACTTTTCTGGTCTTCGGCCTTAGTTTGCAGGATCGCTATTCTGGTTTCTATGTCTGGTGGCTGCATGTCAACGATGAGCCCCCATTCGAAGCGGGAGCGCAATCTGTCCTCGAGCAGGGTTAGGGACTTTGGGGGACGGTCACAACTGATGACGATCTGGCTATTATTAGTATGCAGGTCATTGAAAGTATGGAACAGGCCCTCCTGGGTCTGCTCTTTGCCGGCTATGAATTGTATATCATCCAGGAGCAAGACATCCGCGCTACGATATTTGTTTCTGAAGTCCTCGCTCCTTCTCTCTCTGATAGCGCTGATGAACTCGTTTGTGAACTGCTCGGCTGTGACGTACATGACCCGAGGGCAGGATTTCAGGGCAACCCAGCCTATAGCATGCAAAAGATGGGTCTTCCCCAGTCCCACACCGCTATAAACGAACAAGGGGTTATAGCTATTGCCAGGGTTCTCAGCCACTCCCAGAGCGGCAGCATGGGCCAGACGATTGCTGCTTCCCACAATAAATGCGGAGAAAGTGTACCTTCGATTCAGCTTGGGCGCGCCCGTTCGCTGTTTATAGTTAGGGGAGGAGGGTGAGGATGGGACTGGTGGGGCCAACTCTTCATCCCCGTTCCCCAGATGAACTTGAAATTGGACCTTCAGGGGTTTCCCGGTAATACCGGTTAAAGTTTTCTCAATCAGAGGGTGTAAGCGCTTTTCCAGCGACTCGGTGACGAAACTGCTTGGCACTCCAACTGTGAAACAATTATCAAAATAGTTCAAGCCTACTGTATTCTTCAACCATGTTTGGTAGTTCGCTGGACTTACTTTTACCTGCAACTCTTCGAGTGCCGCTTGCCAGATATCTGCAGCAGGTCTCGTTTTCATACCATACCTCACCACCATGACTATACATAGCAACCTCCACACCGGCAGGCGGTGTTTTAGTGCACAAAAAAAGCATAACGCAACCGCGCTCTGGTACGAACAAAAATAAAAACTTGAGCGCCCTTCCCCAAGGTGTCGCTTTTGAGCGAGGTACTCCTACGTCTAGAAGTACGTCTGGACTATGGCGGGTGTTTCTTCTGTGGATTTTTCATAGGGGCAAACAAAATAAGGAAAATTGCGTACTAAAGATACCAGACGGCGGGGGGCAGGTCAAGAGATTTTTATTACATTTTTCCCAAAATGGAAAATTTGCTCCAACCAGAAATCAGCCGTAGCGAAACAACCTTAAGCAAGCTCTTCTAGAGACTGATATTAAAATGTAAGGGCGGGTTTCAAACCCGCCCTTACAAATTGTTCATTTTTCGCCAGACTTGTTGGATGCTCAGGCAGAGCGGCTGGCCACAGCAACTTGTTGTGGCTCAACCTCCTTAAGCACAACCTTATCATCTTGCTTAAGCACGATGATCCTCTTGCCATCTTCATTTTCTTGAAAGTCTATCTCGATTAGCTTTCCTGGATGGAATGTGCCACTAAGAAGGGCATCGGAGAGCGGGTCCTCCAACAGCCGCTCGATGATGCGTCTCAAAGGGCGAGCGCCAAAATCGGGGTCATAGCCCTTCTCGCCCAGGAAGTCCTTAGCCACGTCAGTTACCTTTAGCTTTATGTCCTTCTCTTTTAGTTGATTCTCTACTTGAGACAGCATCAACTCCACAATCTTGCGGATATGTTCTGGGCTCAGAGCGTGGAACACTACCACCCCGTCGATGCGGTTGAGGAACTCGGGGCGGAATTTCTTCTTCATCTCTTTGAGCACCTTGTCTTTCATCTTCTCGTAAGACAGCTTGGCTGCCTTGTCCTCATCACTTCGAGAGATGAAGCCGATGGCGCCCTGTTTCTTGATAAGCTCGGAGCCTATGTTGCTGGTCATAATTATGATTGTATTGCGGAAATCGACACGGCGTCCTTTCGCATCGGTAAGATGGCCGTCATCGAATATCTGCAGCAGGATGTTGAACACATCATCATGAGCCTTCTCAATCTCATCCAGCAATATTGCAGAGTACGATTTGCGCCTCACAGCCTCGGTCAACTGTCCCCCCTCGTCATAGCCGACATACCCCGGAGGAGCGCCAACGAGGCGAGCCACGGTGTGCTTTTCCATGAACTCAGACATATCGAGCCTGACCAGGGCTTCCTCGCTGCCAAACATGAATTCGGCCAGTGCCCGCACTAGCTCCGTCTTGCCTACGCCGGTGGGGCCGAGGAAGATGAAACTGCCGATGGGGCGTCTGGGGTCTTTAAGCCCGGCCCGGGCCCTTCTTACTGACTTGGAAATGGCAACGATGGCCTCGTCTTGGCCCACGATGCGCTTATGCAGCGCCTCTTCCATCTGAAGCAATCGGGCGGACTCATCTGAAGCGAGGCGTGTCACCGGGATGCCAGTCCACATGCTGACGACTTCGGCGATATGCTCCTCGGTAACCGTCTTCTTCTCTGTGTCGGACTTCTGCTGCCCTTGCCATTCGTTTTCCTTTTCATCTAGCTTCTTTTGCAGGTTCAGTTCTCGTTCGCGCAACTCAGCGGCATACTCGTACTGCTGGGAGCTAATAGCCTGCTCTTTATCTTTGTGTGTTATCTCCAGAGCTTTTCTAAGCTCTTTCAGATCTAGAGGAGGCCCAGACTGTTTAATTCGCAGCCTCGATGAGGCCTCATCAATGAGGTCGATTGCCTTGTCAGGCAGGAAGCGGTCAGGGATATATCTCGCTGCCAACGAAGCCGCTGTCTTCAAGGCTTCGTCATTTATGGACAAACGGTGATATTCCTCGTAGCGGCTCTTGATTCCTCTCAGAATCTCGATGGTTTGCTCGATCGACGGCTCCTCGACCAAGATGGGCTGGAAACGTCGTTCCAGTGCGGCATCCCGCTCTACATGCTTGCGGTAATCGTCCAGGGTAGTTGCGCCGATGCACTGCAGCTCACCCCGTGACAGGGATGGCTTTAGTATGCTAGCGGCGTCGACAGCGCCCTCGGCGGCGCCAGCGCCGACTAGAGTGTGAATTTCATCTATGAAGAGAATGCAGTTGCTAGCAGCCTTTATCTCCTCAATGACTTTCTTAAGCCGCTCCTCAAATTCACCTCTATATTTCGTCCCGGCAACCAGAGAGCCGATATCGAGGGTAAGCAATCTCTTCCCTTGCAATGTCTCAGGGATATCTCCTGCTATGATACGGTGGGCAATAGCCTCGGCAATAGCTGTCTTGCCTACGCCAGGCTCTCCGATGAGTACAGGGTTATTCTTAGTACGTCGGCTGAGAACCTGGATTACTCGCTCGATCTCTCGAGCACGCCCGATAACCGGGTCGAGCTTGCCTGCTCGGGCGGCTGCAGTCAGGTCCACGCCAAGTTGATCGACGGTTGGCGTTTTGGTGGTAGGTCTTGCCCCGGCTGTGGGATGGGGCGTGGTCTGGCTGAGAACACGATTGAGTTCTGCATGCACGCGTTCCACGCTAACGCCAAGGCTCTCCAGAACGCCAGCAGCAACCCCCTCACCCTCGCGCAATAGTCCGAGTAAGATGTGTTCGGTCCCGATATATTGATGCCCCAGCAAGCGGGCTTCATCCACCGCAAGCTCGATAACCTTTTTTGCCCTGGGGGTGAGCCCGACTTCGGTCTGAGTTGTCCCCTCGCCGCGGCCTATGATGAACTCAACGGCAGCCCGGACCTTGTTCAATCCTATGCCGAGATTGGAGAGGACTTTAGCAGCCATCCCCTCTTCTTCCCGCACCAGCCCCAGCAGTATGTGCTCGGTGCCGATATAGTTATGATTGAACCTGCGGGCTTCTTCCTGGGCTAAGGCCAAAACCTTGCGCGCCCGCTCTGTGAACTTGTCGAATCTATTAGCAGCCATTTCTCATCTCCGACAAAACGTCAGCAGCCCGAGTTTATCTTTAGTACCAACCAGTGGACCAGTCTATAGTACTGGCCTTCGTGACCTCATTTTAACACAAGTGTGCACTAAAGAAAAGAGCCCAAATTTACTATACCTCTAAATTTGGGCTCTTTAATGCTTCCCAGCAGTGGCATATTTTCCGCAAGGAGTTGCCCCCTCAGTATCGTCTGCGCTGGGGCGTTTCACTACCGTGTTCGGGATGGGAACGGGTGGGTCCACCCCGCTCTAACCACCAGGAAGCAATATTAACTTTTTAGTACTTTAGTACTGTAGTATACCTTAAAATAGCTCCTCGTTCCCCTCTGGAAGCCTGCCGTGTTCCTGCAGGAACTGTTGTATCAGCTCGCTTTCCCGCATAGTATACATCATAGTTTCCTCATAATGCAAGTACTTCGCTTTTTGTACCCAGTCGTCTCCTGACTTGAGCACCTCCTGCAGGCCCTGACGTATATTGGCATTGCTTCCTATATATATGACCTCTTTCTCTTCACTAAACAACCTGTACACCCCGTCTTTCTCCGGGGCCATGTCTACATTAGCAGCGTTGAACTCCAGCCACTCGCTGGGCGGAGGCGTCACAGAAGAAAGCTGGAGTCTTAGATCGCATTTCAGGCATCGCGCTGCCTCCTCAAAGGCCTTGGGCTTGGCGTAACCGAGCTCTACCTCGGAGAAGTTGCTCACGCGTTGTTCTACGGCTAGGTGTGGCATCCGGACGCGGGCCTTATCGGCGAAACCCTCCTCCTTGCCGAATGACGGATTTGCCTTTCAGGCTCGGCGAGCACTTCATTGATATCGCCATTACCTCCCAGATACTTGTCTATCGATGCCGCCGCTTTCCTCCCGGCAGCGATGGCTTTGATTACTGAAGCCGGGCCGGTGGCGGCATCGCCGCCGGCGAAAACGCCATCTATGCTGGTGGCCAGTGTTTCGGAGTTGACTTTGATCGTACCCGCAGCCAGGGGCTCAAGCCCAAAGCCAGCCGGGATAGCAGGCGTTTGCCCGATGGCGGCAATCACGGTATCACAGGCTATATTGAATTCGCTGCCCTTGATGGGCACCGGGCGCTTCCTGCCGCTGGAGTCGGGCTCCCCCAGCTCCATGCGTAGGCATTCCATTATCAGAGTGTTTCCATCCTTTGTTATCTTATTCGGCGCGGCCAGGAACAGAATCTTGATACCTTCTTCGAGCGCTGCCTCTATCTCCTCGGGGTTGGCGGGCATCTCCTGCCTGGAACGACGATAGACTATGGTAACCTCTTTGGCGCCAAGGCGCCGCGCGGTGCGCGCAGCGTCTATGGCTGCGTTTCCGCCGCCCACTACAGCCACTTTATCGCCCAGCTTCACCTTCTTGCCCTGGCTTACATCTCTAAGGAAAGAAATGCATTCCATAACACCGGGGCTATCTTCTCCTGGGACGCCTATTTTAACCCCCCGGTGAGCCCCGATAGCCAGGAAAACAGCCTTATACCCCTGTCCTCGAAGGCTGTCCAGCGACTCGACCTTGGTGTTGGTCTTTATCTCGACGCCCACGCTCTTTATACCCTCGATCTCGTTATCCAGAACCTCTTTGGGCAGGCGATACCTGGGTATACCCACACGCATCATGCCCCCGGCCTCGGGCAGCGCCTCGAATACGGTTACGGCATGTCCCAGCTTTGCCAGATAATATGCTGCGGTCAGCCCTGCAGGCCCCGAGCCCACGACTGCCACCTTCTTGCCTGTAGGGCTGGCCTTCCTGGTCTTGGTCTGCCAGTGGCTGGTATCCTGCTCGGCAATAAAGCGCTTGAGGGCGCATATAGCGATGGGCTGGTTCAGTTGGCCCCGACGGCATACCCCCTCGCAGGGATGGAAGCAGACCCTCCCCAGCACTCTGGGGAAGGGCACCTTCTCTCTTACTACAGCCAGTGCCTCAGCGAACTTCCCTTCAGCGGTGAGCCGCACATATCTGGGCACGTCTATCCCTGCAGGGCAGGCATTAGTGCAGGGAACCAGGGCTGCTTCGCGCTCTGCTCTCTTGATGTCCTTGTCCAGCAAAGCGCCGGTGGGGCAGACCTCGACGCAGGCGCCACAGAACTTGCACCCGGACTCTCTTCAAGGTGGGGGCAATAGGGCCCGCGATTACCTCGCCATTTCGAACGATGAAGCCCAGGGCGCCTATGCCGCGGAAATCTTTGCATACCCTGACGCACCGAGTACAGCCGATGCACAGGTTGTAGTCCTGAGTAAACAGCGGCTCATCTTTCTTAATAGGCAAGTCTCTGAAGACATAGCGGGGGATATTCTCTTTAACCCCGATGAAATCAGCAACCGGCTGCAGCTCGCAGTAGCCCAGCTTGGAGCAGCAGCGCTCTCTAATCGGTACGCTGTTGGGGCAGGACTCGAAGGGACTGCACCCTTCCCTCTGCTTGCAGGTGAAGCAGGTGTGAGGATGCTTGGTCCAGGATGGTTTTCAGATTCTCCCGCCTTTGCTCCTGGACTTTGGGCGTGTTGGTGTGCACCACCATGCCCTCAGCGGCGGGCAGGTTGCAGGAGGTGGCGAGGTCTTTCATTCCCTCGACCTCTACGAGGCAGAGACGACACCCCTGGTACTCTGCGTGTGGCTCCGAGCTTTTGAAGGGCTGGCCGCCGAGATAGATAACGCCGGAAGCCTTTAACCCTGGCGCTGGCGGCAAATCGGGGTGAGCACAGAGGGCCGGGATATAAATGCCTGCGCCCTGCGCTGCCTGGAGGACTGTTTTACCCCTTTCGGTCTCTACCTCTTTATTATCAATAGTTAGCTTTATCTTGGACATCTCTGTCGCCTGCCAATCATTAAATTAGGTTGGAGCACCCGCCCCAACCAAATCACACGTTTATTATAAGAGAGGTAAGGATTGTGAGTCAAATCTGTAGCGCCTTGAAAGTAGTCATGATACTTGCGCTCTGTGGCTGAAAATGAGTAGGGGCACGGTGCACCGTGCCCCTACTTTGATATCGCAGGTCAATCCGATTTTAGAACAAACCCGAAACCTTGCCAGTCTTGACGTCCACGTCTATCCTTCGGAAGGCCGGGTCGGAGGAGGTGCCAGGCATCAGGCTGATGGTTCCGGCCATCGGGCAAAGGAACTTGGCGCCGGAGAACAACAAGTATGTCGCGGATGGGGAGCATCCACCCCTTGGGAGTGCCCTTAATGGACGGGTCATGGGTGAGGCTGAGGTGGGTCTTCACCATCATGGTGGCGTACTCATCGTACTTGGCGTCTGCCTCAAACACCTTCGCCTTTTCTGTGGCCTCAGGACTCCAGTTCACGCCATCGGCCCCGTAGACCACCTTGGCGATCTTCTCCACACGCTGCCGCAGCTTCATCTCGTTGGGGTAGAGGAACTTGAAGTCGTTCTTCTCTTTGCAGGCTTCCATAACCGCATCGGCAAACTCCAGGGCGCCGTCGCCGCCATCCGCCCAATGGGAGGAGAAAGCGCAGCGAGCACCGGCTGCCTCAGCCGCCTTGCGCACCATGGCGATCTCAGCCTTGGTATCGGTGTGGAAGGAGTTGATGCACACCACCGGGTTGATGCCCGCCGTTTTGATGGTATTAATATGATGTATCATGTTGGGCAGGCCCTTCTCCAGTGACTTCAGGTCTTCCTTGGTGTATGCATCGGGTAACGGCAAGCCGGCTACCACCTTGGGCCCGCCGCCGTGCATCTTGAGGGCGCGGATGGTGGTGGTGAGTACCGACACATGCGGTTTTAGTCCGCTCAGGCGGCACTTGACGTTCCAGAACTTCTCGAAGCCGATGTCTGCGGCGAAGCCGCTTTCGGTGACAACGTAGTCAGCCATCTTCAGGGCGATGCGGTCTTCGATGATGGAGTTTTGCCCTACAGCGATATTGGCGAAGGGGCCGGCATGCACAAATACCGGCTGATATTCCACAGTGGCGCACAGGGTGGGGTTGATGGCGTTGCGCATGAAGGCTGTCATGGCGCCGCCGACCTCAAGGTCTCCTGTGGTAACGGGCTTGCCCCCCTTATCGAATGCCAAGGTGATTTTATCCATTCTCTGCCGCAGGTCGGCCAGGTCATTGACGATGGCGAGCATGGCCATCAGCTCGGAGCTCACGGCGATGCCGAACTTGGACTGCATCAGGAAACCGTCCATGCGGCCGCCGAGGCCGATGATGATGTTGCGCAGGCTCTGGGCGCAGAAGTCCATGATCCAGCCCATCTCCACCCTGGTGGGGTCTATGTCGAAGCGTCGCATCTTGGTGAGCCTCTGCAACTGCTCGTCATTATAGTTGCGCTCGTGTTGCATCCTGGAGGTTAACGCCACCATAGCCAGGTTGTGGGCGTTCATGATGTCGTTGATGTCGCCGGTTAATCCCATGGAGAACTCGGTCATGGGGATGAGCAGCGCATTGCCGCCACCGGCAGCGGTGCCCTTGATGTTCATAGTGGGGCCGCCCGAGGGCTGGCGGATACAACCGATTACACTTTGTTTTTTCTTGCCCAGACCCTCCACGAGTCCCATCAGTGATGTCGTTTTGCCCTCACCCAGCGGCGTGGGGGTGATGGCTGTAACCTCGATGTACTTGCCGTCCTTCTTCTGCTCGAGGCGTTTTATTATCTTGAGGAAATCGAGCTTGGGCGTCCGCCCGAAGGGGATGAGTTCGTCCTTTTGCAGCCCCAGCTTGCTTATCCATGCCTCGGGAGTGGGCATGTTCTTTTCGGCGTCTTCTGCAATCTGCCAGTCCTTTAGTTTTACTGCATCGTATGCCATGTGGTTATCAGAACCTCCTACCTTATAATTTATTTGCTCTCTTAATGCTTTTTAGCGGACTGCTGCTCTGCAGCCCTTACCGTATTTACCATGAGCATGGTGATGGTCATCGGGCCGACACCGCCGGGGACGGGGGTGATAGCCTTTGCCTTTTCCTTAATAGCATCGAAATCGGTGTCGCCCACCAGCCTGAAGCCGCTCTTCTTGGTAGCATCGGGGACTCTGTTTACGCCGACATCAATAACCACTACTCCGTCTTTGACCATGTCGGCTGTTATCACCTGGGGCTTGCCCATAGCTGCGATGAGGATATCGGCCTGCCTGGTGTACTTGGGCATATCCTTCGTTCCCGTATGCACCATGGTCACTGTGGCATTGGCGCCCTTCTGCTTCTGTATCAGGATTGCCAGCACAGGCTTGCCCACGATGTTGCTCCGTCCGCAGATAACCACATGCTTGCCCTCGGGGCTGTTGCCGCTGCGAACCAGCAGCTCCTGGACGCCGTGCGGGGTGCAGGGCATGAAGTAAGGACTCCCGATGAGAAGCTTGCCCACATTGACGGGGTGGAAACCATCGACGTCTTTCTCCGGCTCGATGGCGTTCAGCACCTTATCCGCATCAATGTGCTTGGGCAGGGGGAGCTGAACCAGGATGCCATTGAACTTGGGGTCCTTGTTCAGCTTGTGAACGAGGTCGAGCAGGTTTTGCTCCGGGGTGTCCGCGGGGAGAACAATTGTCTCCGAGAGGATGCCCAGCTCCTCGGCGGCCTTGCCCTTGCCTGTGACGTAGGATACCGAGGCAGGGTCCTCGCCCACGCGGACAAAGACCACGCCGGGATTTATTCCTTTTTTCTTGAGCTCTTGCACCTTCACTTTAAGCTCAGCGCGGATTTGCTCCGCTACTGCTGCTCCTGAGATTATCTCCGCAGCCATTCTAGGCCTCCTTTGTTTATAGAAATAGTTTCCAACCTTTGTGCTCTTATGTGGAGCCCGGGCTTAGCATAGCTCCGCTATAGAATCGTGCATGTGAAGGCCGTGTTTTGAAAGGTTTTATCGATGCTAATGTTCTGGGGGAAAACCTATGTGTTGAGGTAATGGTGAGATTGGGCTCGGGGTTATGAGTGATAGGAGCTACCTGCATTTGCCCTCCACGCAGAGAAAAATTATAACATATCCCGAAAAACAGCGCAATTGGTCAAGGGGCCAAAATGGGCAATCGAGTCTTCTTGCACAATTAATCTGCCTCCGGGCCCAAATAATTATCGAGTGATTTTACCAAGAGCGGAACCTTTAAGGGCACCGAAGCGTCTAACTAATATATGGGGAGAAAAGGGCGAGAGCTTTTTCCTGCAATGAAATATCTGTTGTCTCAAAGAATAACCTTTTTATCTCCTTTCCGTTATTTCTACTGTAAAAAGGCTTGACAAGCTTGACAAAAAGTGGTAAAAGCTTTACAGTCCGTATCAAATTAGCTAGAAAAAGGACTCAAAGGCCTTAGCTAATTGAGATAAATGGCAGTCCGTTAGTCCATAGGCGTAACAAGGGCCTAGTAGTAAGGCTCTGGGGGGTGGATCTCTCGCGGGGAGAAAAGATTTATAAAAATTTAAGAAAATGTACAAGAATAGGGGCTTGACAAGCGGGAACAAAGGTGTTTACAATGAGGCAACTTGTTCAGCTATGGCTATGTATATTGAAAAAAAGGTGTGGGAAATCTCCTGCCTGATATGCGGGGGAGCCCTGTGTTCTAGAAGCCCCCCGGGGACGGGGGAAAGAGGACCCCCTGATACAAGTTGAGCAAAATAAAATAGCACAAAGAGTTTATGAATAATACGCACACAAGGAGGTGGATTATATGGAATGATGAGAGAAATAAGGGAATTTGCCTTTGGTTTTCAGGGGCAAGTAGTGAATCTGCCCAAGAAAGGAGAGACTAGATGAGGATAAAGTATCAAAAATTAGTGGGCCTGCTGATGGTGCTGGCAATCGCGTTCAGCCTGGTGGCTATAACGGTTGGAACGGCAAGCGCGGCTGCTGTGACATTTGGGATGGTTACAGCAAACCCCGCATCAGCGAGCTCAACGGCAGGCTATACCATAACTTTACGACGGCTACGGCAGTCCCTGCAGGGGGCACCGTGACCGTCACGTTCCCCGCGGAGGTAACGCTTCCGGCGACAATCAGTAAAGCCTACGTTGCTCTGAACGGTATTGCTACTTGGGCGTCAGGTGACGCTGATCCTACAGTATCAGGGCAGCAGGTAATAATCACCATCCCGTCTTCTGTGCCTTCGTGGGGTACCGGCGCTAAAACACTCACGATCTCCCAGGGGGCGGGAATTAAAAATCCGCCGATAGCCAAGACGACGGCGTCGCTGGCTTATAGAGTATCGGTGGTGACCAGCACGGATACAGCTGGGAGTGGATATATGGGAATCATCCCCAGCTACACCATCAGCCCGACCAGTGGAAGTCGAAGCACCTCTGTTACAGTGACCGGTAAAGGCTGGGCGCCCAATCAGTCAGTTACCATTAGCGGTGGCGTGGCTGGGGCGGGCGTCGTCCTGGCCGATGGCACATTCAGTCTGACCGCAACGCCGGTAACGAGCGCCATGTGATATGCACAGACGGCGCTGGCCAGACCCGGGCGGGTGGCAGTGTAACCTGGGATGCTGCAGTGACAATCCCAAGCTTCTACCTGAGCGCAACGGTCACAGTGACCCCAACCAGCGGCAACGTAGGCACCTCGGTGCTTATTTCGGGCCGTGACTTCACCTCGACCGGCAACATCTCCGCCACCAACGGGATCTTCATAGGTGGCGTGAGCTGGAACCCGGCTGCCATCATTATGCTGTCGACCGTAGATGCCTTCGGCACCTTGATGACTTCAATTACCCATTGGCTATACCGGCTAATATAGGCGGCGGTGCCAAGACTGTATTGGTAACAGACGGTACTAAGACCGCAACCGCAACCTTCACAGTTAACACGCCGACCATTACGCTGGATCCGGCCAGTGGCGCACCTAATACCATGGTGGCCATCAGCGGCGCTCACTTCAAGGCTGGGGATTACTATACCTGTTGGCGCTAATCACCTTTGGGCGTAGTCCCGTGGCTTGGGGCCCTCCCGCGCAGCTCACGGTTGATGCCTCCGGAAACTGGAACACCAGCCTCAGGGTACCGGCCGCGGCGGCAATAGGCAATAACCCGGTGGCGGTAACCTCAACCGCGGGCACCACTGCCGCCGCAGTATTCGCTGTGGGACAGCGCACGCTGACTATCACGCCGACTTCAGGCCCGGTAGGGGTCTATGCAGTTGTCCAGGCCACTAACATGACCGTTAGTCCTGGCACTATCGCCCAAAACGCGCTAACCTTCGCTGGGGACCCCTGGAACACTGCAGCAGCGATCACTATCGACAGCCTGGGCAACATGAGCCCGACCTCGCTGCAGGTACCGCTAAAAGGAACCGGGCCGCAGACAGTGGTGGCGACTGACAGCGGTGGCATTACAGCTACCGGCAGCTTCACCATCACTCAGCCCACCATAACCATCTCGCCGACAACCGGCTACAAGGGCGACACCCTGACGGTTACCGGCGCTGGCTGGGTGCCTGGGAACCTGGGCCTGGTCCAGATCAAATTCAACGACGTAATCCAGATAGTTTCGACTCCGGATGCAACCGGCGCGTTCACCGGAGCCTTCGTAGTCCCTCTTAGCGCCTCAATAGCTGGCAACACCGTTGGTGCCGTTGATATCAATGGCAACGTTGCGGCGAACAAGGCGTTCCTGCTTGGCCCGCAGGCGATAACCATTGCTCCGACAAGTGGCGCTGTAGGGACAAAAGTAACGGTAACAGGCGTTGGCTTCCAGCCGTATAGCGCTTTAACTGCGCTGACCATCGGCGGTGCCAATGTCCTGCCGGCCACTCCGGTAACTACCGATAATATAGGCAAGTTCACGGCTAGCTTCACCGTCCCCGGCCTGGCACAGACGGCTCAGACGGTGACGGCTACGATCCTTGGCGTGAATGCCACAACGTTCTTCACCATCACGGCAGCGCCTGCTACAATAGATGTACAGCTTGCCAGCATAAGCAGCTGTCTGGTGATTGTGTGGCGCTATCAGGCTGGCAACTGGACTTACTATGACCCGACTGACCCGGTAAGAACCCTGGATTCCTTGAATAGGAACGACGGCTTCTGGGTCAAGGTCAGCGCTGCTTGCACACTGACTTATCTGGGCAACAGCATTCCGCTCGACGAGGGCTGGAACAACAAAGGCTGGCCAGCATCATAAAAGAGGATATGGCGATATTCCTTGGAGGGTCACATATGTGACCCTCCAAGGAGCCACTAAATTAGGAGGGAAGAAGTATGACCAAAATGAGACTGTTGGCCCTGCTGGCAGTGGTAGCGCTTGTCCTCTTCCCAGCCATAGCTATAGCTCAGGCGCCGGAGTTGCCCTGTAGGTTCTATGGCACAGTGCAAGTAAATGGCGCTGATGTACCTGATGGGACTGTGATACAAGCTCTGATAGATGGGAATGTGACTGCTACTACTACCACACCGGCCGCTGGATATGGCGCTTCATCCTATGCCCTCATCATAACCCAACCTGAGGGCGTGGATTACACGGGTAAGACGGTTTCCTTCACGATAGGAGGCAATGCCGTAACCACAGACAGGAACCTGGGCGAAAGGCGGCAATGTAAAGTTGGACCTCACCATAGGGCAAGGAGGTGGAGGGGCACCAGTAGGTGGCGGGATAACCGAGGTTAAGGTTACAACCCTTCCTCCAGGTGGGAATGCCACTGTCAGCTATAATAAGACGACTGGCGTGCTCACGCTGGGTATCCCCGCTGGTGCCGCTGGTGCCGCTGGTGCCGCTGGTGCCGCTGGTGCCACTGGTGCCGCTGGGAAGAACGCCTCCAATGTGATGGGCATTGTCGCCATAGTCATCGCTGCCATTGCCTTAATTGTGGCAGTGGTGGTTATGTTGCGGAAGCCGCAGGCGCCTAAGGCAGCCTAAACGTTTTAGCAAGAAGTACCTAAAGAAGTCGCCCTTCTTAGGAAGGGCGACTTCTGTTTTTCCCTGATTCACCACGGAGTGCGCTGGGTCGCAGAGATTTGAGAACCACAAATCAAAACCTCTGCACACTCTATGTGCTCTGCGGGAAGAAGGCGGTCTTGTGGGGCTATCCTATTTTGCTCGGTTCCTGGATATTATCTCTGCGGTAGTCGAGCACCAGGACCCTGGTCTCCGGGGGCAGGTTCGACTTAGTAACGTTGAGCTTTGGCTGCGTTTCCACCTCTTTTACCCCCATTTGTTTGAGGAAACGGTCTAAAGGGTCAAGCTCTATCTTAACCACTTCGGTCTTGTAGTGCATGGGGATGACCAGCCTGGGTTCAAGAAGGCCTATAGTTTCTGCTGCAGCCGCAGCATCCAGGGTCGAGCCTCCGCCCACCGGCACCATTAAGATGTCGGTCCCGCTCATCTGCTCGACTTGCTCGGTGGTCGGCACGTGCCCTAAATCACCCAGATGGCAGACCTTCACCTCGTCGATCTCCATGAAGAAAACGGTGTTCTTGCCCCGCTGGGCCCCCTTATCCTTATCGTGAAAGGTGGCGATGCCGTTGATGAAGGCATTGGCGATATCATACTCCCCCGGGCGGCTGACCACCCTGGGATTGCCGGCTACGCCCCCCACAAAGCTGTGCTGGGGGTGGCTATGGCTCACCGTGATGATGTTCGCCGTGGGTTTTCTCATCGGATAGCCCAGGGTCTTGTCGAATGGGTCGGTAACGATGGTTGCTTCCTTTCCTCTTATTCTGAAGCAGGAATGCCCCAGCCATACAATCTCCATGTTAGCCCTTTCTATTCACATTCACCGCAGAGGGGACAGGGAGCGCAGTGTTTATTCAAAGATTATTTACCCTCAGCAGGCTCCGCGTTCTCTACGGTTAATTACTATCCTGGTTATCCAGCTTACACCAAACAGCAGCACAGCGCAAACGCCAAATCCTATAAGATTCATCGGATCGAATTGCCCCTTATGGAGCAGTTGTTTTATCGCCAGGGCTGTGCCTCCTCCCCCGATGATAGATACCACTACGCCTATGGAGTTCACCTTCAGCTTATCCTTATAAAACCCCGCAATTACGGGGAGAACCACCCCGCTGGTGAAGACAGTGTACGCCAGTAACAGGGAGCTTATTATGCCATTCAGCTGCAGAGCAACAATCAGAGTGAGCGCACCAATCACAAGAACAGCCAACTTGGCAACCAGGAGGGTTTTCCGTTCGCTCATTTTGGGGAAAATCCGTTTATAGATGTCGACAGTGAATATAGTGCTCGTGGTGATTAAGCATGTATCCGCAGAGGACATCATAGCAGCGAGGAGTGCTGCGATTACCAGGCCGCTTACCCCGATAGGCAGTACCTCTTTTATCACTGTGGGAAAGGCTTGTTCTGAGGCGATATCCGGGAACAAGACCTTCGCACCTATGCCTATGAGGACGATTATGAAAGCAATGGGTATAGTTATTAGAGCGGCCGAAAGCGCCGATTTTTTAGCCACATTGTCATTGCGGGCGCAAAATAGCCGGGAATACATGTCCGGCCCCACAACGTAAGTTGAGCCAGTTAAGATTAGAAGCGTTATCAGGTTTGGCCAGGTGAAATTTGTGTTTGTAGGGAAAGAAAAAAATCCCGAGGAAAGCGTGGAATGCATGCCACCGAACCCTCCAACATCGCTCAACACTAAACCCAAGCATACAATGACGCCGACAATTATTATGCCGAATTGAACAAGGTCGGTGCGGATTACCGAATACTGGCCGCCCAGGAAGGTATATAGAGTAAGTACAACGGCGGAAATAGCCATCGCCAGAGAGGTGTCTAAATTGGGAAGCAGGATGGTGAGGATTTTGCCGGCTGCTATTACCTGGGCAGCTATAACGGCCAGCCAGGAAACCGCGATGAGTATAGAGGCTACCAGCCCCGCTGCCTTGCTGTTATATTGCTTTTCCAGTAGCTCAGGCAGCGTATAGAGCCCAAACCCTCTGACTTTGCGAGCAAAGAAAAAGCCCAGGATAAGCAGGCCGATGCTTCCCGCTAGAAGCCACCAGGCCCCAGGGAGCCCTATTCTATACCCCAGACCTGCCATTCCTAGTGTAACCGAGGCTCCAATAATGGTAGCGCAGAGCGAACCTACTATAAACAAAGCCGAGCCACGCCGATTGGCTACGAAGAAACCGTTCTGGGTCGATGATTCTTTTTTCCTGTAGGCATGGATGCCGATAGCTATCATGCCGAGAAAGTAGATAATGATTATCGCTAAGTCTAACAACCTCGTCTCTCCTTCATTGTAGGGGCGGGTTTCAAACCCGCCCCTACAGCCGTACCCATTTCTCTAATAGCTTAATTGGTCCCCAGAATTACTTTTTTCCTCTCCCAGAACCCCATTCAAGCGCCATGGCGGCCCAGCTCAGACCGCCCCCGAAGCCCACCAGGACAATGTAGTCGCCATCTTTAAGCCGCCCTTGCTTCACGGCCTCACATAATGCTATGGGGATGGAGGCTGCCGAGGTATTGCCGTAGCGGTCTACATTGATGAAGACCTTCTCCGGCGGAAGCTCGAGCGCCTTGGCGGCCGATTTAAGAATGCGCGTGTTTGCCTGATGAGGGATGATGAGCTCGATGTCGGATAAATCGAGGCCAGCGGCTTTGACGACCTGCCTGGTCGCCAGACAAAGGACGTTTACTGCAAATTTAAACACCTCAGGGCCGTTCATAGTGATATAGTAGGGCCCGCTGTTTAAGCCACAGGGCCCAGGGGCGTAAATAGAGTTTGCCCGCGAGCCATCGTTGCCCAAGGCGAAGCTGAGCATGCCAGGTGAGGAATCGCCAGCCTGGACCACCACCGCCCCAGCGCCATCGCCAAACAGGACGCAGGTGTTGCGGTCCTTCCAGTCCAGAATTCTGGAGTAGACCTCGCTGCCCACAACCAGGATATTGTTGTAGGCTCCGGAACCAATGAACTGGCAGGCGGTCGCCAGCGCATAAATGAAGCCGCTACAGGCAGCATTGACGTCGAAGGCAGCGGCTTTCTTAGCACCTAGAGAGTGCTGCACTGAGGAGGCGCATGCAGGGAAAATGTTTTCTGGCGTGCAGGTAGCTGTGATCACCAAATCCAGAGAGTCCGGCTTGAGCCCGGCGACCTCTAGGGCTCCCCTGCTGGCGCGCACCGCCATGGAGGACGCCGTCTCGTTGTCAGCGGCAATTCTTCTCTCTCTGATGCCAGTACGACTCAGAATCCAGGCGTCTGAGGTATTGACTAAGCGCTCCAGTTCTTGGTTTGTGAGCACCTTCTCGGGCAGGTATTTACCCCACCCGATAACCCTTGCATATCGAGCCAAAGAGAAGCCTTTCTTAGAGAGTTTATAGAGGGAAAGTATAGCAAAGTAGCTGCGAAGGGTCAACCTCTGATAGAGAGAGTGTTAAGCAATAGAGAGTGCAGAGGGGCAATCCGCCTCAGGCGGATGATAGGGGTTTGGGGGTGCCCCCCAAATCTTAAATTCCCCCAAGATGGGGGGATACAAGAGATTGAAAGAAGATTGATAAACAACCTCTTGACAAGAATGAGCGTGAAGTGATAGAGTTATTTTAGCGTTAGCACTCTTGACAGAAGAGTGCTAACGCTAAAATAAAGGGAGTGGAGAGATGCTCACTAAAAGAAGAGAGCGGATCCTGAGCATTATCATAGGCGAATATATTTCGAAAGGTGTGCCTGTGAGCTCTGATGTCGTCGCCAAAAAGGGCTTAGGTGTGAGTCCGGCTACTATCCGCAACGAGATGATGGACCTCGAGGAGGAGGGCTATATAGTCCAGCCTCATACCTCCGCAGGCCGCATTCCCACGGAGAAGGGTTATCGCCGTTATATAGGGTCATTGATGAATTATGCTCGCCTCTCTCATGATGAGCAGTTCATGATCCGTCACCAGTTCCACCAAGTGGAGAGGGCGGTTGAGGAATGGACCCGTCTGGCTGCTGCAATTCTGTCGAGTATGGTGCACAACGTAGCTCTTGTTACTCTGCCCAAGCCTGTTGAGGCCAGGCTCAAGCACCTTGAGCTTATTTCCCTCCAGGAGTTCCTGGCTCTATTGGTCCTTGTTCTCAAGGAAGCGAAGCTCAGACAGCAGATGTTAACCCTGGGGGAAGCTGCCTCCCAGGAGGAACTCAGCGCCAGCGCTCAGAAGCTTACTTCCGCTTATGCCGGGCTTGCAGCTACCCAGATATCTAATAAAGACTTAAAGCTCTCCTCGCTTGAAGAGCAAGTGATGAGAAATGTGGTGGAGATAATGGAGTCTGAGGAGGGCGAGGAATATGAAGAGCCCTATATAGACGGCCTGAGGCACATGCTCAGGCAGCCTGAGTTTGCCTCAAGCGACAGGATCGCAGCGATTATGGAATTGTTTGAGCAGAAGAGCCTGCTCAGGTCATTCTTCCCCAGGGTGCTGACCGGAGAGGGAGTGCGGGTGGTCATCGGGAGAGAAAACAAAGAGAATGCGATGCGAGACTGCAGCGTGATTATAACCAAATACGGTATTCCCGGGGAAGTAGGGGGTGCCATAGGTGTGATGGGCCCGACTCGAATGGAGTACGGGCGCGCTATTCCTACAGTCCGCTTTCTATCCACCGTGATGAGCGAGCTGGTAAGCGAGCTTTACGGTTAATTTGGGTATATAGCTGGCAGGTTATTTGGCAACTGGGGCACAAGGGGACTTTTCCCCTGCTAGGGGGTTGAAAAGGGGATATTAAACAATCTCTAACAAGCGGGCTTGAACAAGGGGCTTGTGCCCCTTGTATATTCGGTAGAAGCTCCAACTTCTGAAAAATGTGACAAAAGTTATATCAATGAGTTTGTTAGATAATCTAAAATATGTGTTGAATGTGTAAATGGGGGTGTGTGTTTGGCTAAGAAGGACTTCTCTCAAAGAGAGGAAAAGGTTGCGCCGGACGGGGGAGATGAGGAGGAGCTAAAAGAGGAGGCGGGCGACGTAGAATCGCTTAAAAAGGCGCTCGAGGAGGAGAAGGAGAAAGCAGAGAAGTATCTGGCCAACTGGCAACGGGCCCAGGCAGACTTCATAAATTATAAAAGACGTAGCGAGCAGGAGCGGGCGGAGTCAGCCAACTTTTCAAATTCGACTCTCATTATGAGCCTGCTCCCTGTTATTGATGACTTTGAGCGAGCCCTGGCAAGCGTACATGAGGAACTCGCAGAGTCATCCTGGCTCGATGGTATCAAGCATATTTATCGCAAGCTGAAAGCAGTCCTCGAGGCCCAAGGAGTGTCGGTGATCGAGGCTGAGGGCAAAGACTTCGACCCCAATTTCCATGAAGCCGTCATGGCTGTAGAAGGGGAGGAGGGGAAGGTAGTCGAGGAGATACAGAAGGGCTACAAGCTTCGCGATCGTGTGATTCGCCCCACACAGGTCAAGGTGGGGAAAGGGAAATTTAACAAGTAAAAGGGAGTGCAGAGGGGCAAAGCCACTTTGCTGGGGGTTAGCGGGTATTTCCCAAGATTGGGGGATACAGGTGGTTGAAAAGGACTACTAAGCGAACTCTTATTTACACTTAGATGGAGGTAGAATATGGCGAAGGTAATCGGTATCGACTTAGGCACAACATTGAGCGAGGTGGCCGTGATGGAGGGCGGCGAGCCCGTGGTTATCACCAATGCTGAAGGCTCCCGGCTTACGCCCTCCGTGGTGGCAGTGAGTAAGAGTGGGGAGCGGCTGGTGGGACAGGTTGCCAAGCGTCAAGCGATCACAAATCCAGAGAGCACTATCTACAGCATTAAGCGATTTATGGGGCGAAAGTGGGGGGAGCCGCCGGGGCGTGAGCTGCCGGTGGAGGAGGATGCCCGCCGCAAGACTTACAAGGTGACGCGGGGTCCCAACAATGAGGTGCGGGTGCTGATGGGTGGCAAGGAATATAGCCCGCCCGAGATCTCGGCTATGATTCTGCAGAAACTGAAGGCCGATGCTGAGGCTTATTTGGGAGAGAAGGTGACTGAGGCGGTCATCACTGTGCCTGCCTATTTTAACGATAGCCAGAGGCAGGCTACCAAGGACGCCGGCGAGATTGCCGGGCTGAAGGTGCTGCGTATAATCAACGAGCCCACTGCTGCATCGCTGGCCTATGGACTGGACAAGAAGAAAGAGGAGACCATTGCTGTCTACGACCTGGGTGGTGGCACCTTCGATATTTCGATATTGGAGCTGGGGGAAGGTACCTTCCAGGTCAAATCGACCAATGGCGATACCCATTTGGGCGGCGACGATTTCGACCAGCGCATCATGGACTGGCTGGCCGATGAGTTCAAGCGAGACCAAGGCATAGACCTCAGGAAGGACCGCATGGCTTTGCAGAGGCTGAAGGAGGCTGCGGAGAAGGCGAAGATGGAGCTCTCCACTGTGATGGAGACCGAGATTAATCTTCCCTTCATTACCGCTGATGCCAGTGGGCCCAAGCACCTGACTATCAAATTGACTCGCGCGAAGTTGGAGCAACTGGTAATGGACCTGGTGGAGAAGACGATCGGCCCTTGCAAACAGGCGCTCCAGGATGCCGGGCTGAGCGCCAGCCAGATCAATGAGGTTATCCTGGTTGGCGGCCAGACCAGGATGCCACTGGTGCAGACGAAGGTTAAGGAGTTCTTCGGCCGCGAGCCCTCCAAGGGGGTCAATCCCGATGAGGTTGTCGCGATGGGTGCGGCGATTCAGGGTGGTGTGCTCAAGGGCGAGGTCAGGGATGTGTTGCTGCTCGATGTTACCCCGCTAACCCTGGGCATCGAGACCCTTGGTGCAGTTATGACGCCGCTTATCCAGCGCAATACCACAATACCCACCTCGAAGAGCCAGATATTCAGCACGGCTGCTGATAGTCAGCCCAGCGTGGAAATCCATGTGCTCCAGGGGGAGCGCCCCATGGCTGGCGATAACAGGACGCTGGGTCGCTTCATGCTCGATGGCATACTTCCCGCGCCGCGGGGCGTGCCCCAGATCGAGGTTGCCTTTGACATTGATGCTAACGGTATTCTCAGCGTTAAGGCTCACGATAAGGGCACGGGCAGGGAGCAGAAGATAACCATAACTGCCTCCAGCGGGCTGAGCAAAGACGAGGTCGAGCGCATGCGGCGCGAGGCCGAGAAGCATGCCGCCGAGGATTCAAGGAAGCGCGAGGAAGTTGAAGCCCGTAATATGGCGGACACTCTGGTTTATACAGCGGAGAAGACCCTGCGAGAGCAGGGTGACAAGGTGCCAGCTCAGTTAAAGGGTGAGGTTGATAGCAAGATAGCAGCGGTGAAATCGGCGCTGACCGGCGGCGACGTTCAGCAGCTAAAACGCACCACTCAGGAGCTGTCCGATGCGATGCAGAAGGTAGGCGCGGCTGTATATCAGCAGCAGGCGGGTGCAGGGCCAGGAGCACCTCCCCCACCTCCGGGAGGGGAAGAAGGCCCGGGCAAGAAAGACGAAGGCACCGTGGAGGGCGAGTTCCGGGAGGTGTAACCAGGCTATAGACACACTTTTCATTGGCTAAAAAGGCGGGGTAAAACCCCGCCTTTTTATTTGCTGTGGGCGCTTTCGTTCGCCCCGAGCTGCCTAGAGCTCGTCCAAGGTGGGACGCTTGCGGCGCAAGGATTTCCTAGGTCCCGTAAATTTCTCAAGAAAGAGTGTTGACTTGAACTCATAAGGAATGTACACTTGATTAATACGGGCCTAGAATTGCATGGTATTAAGCATTGACCCAGCAAAGGTGGAAGATATGCCCCCCTCTTTCCGCTGACGCCCTGGCGCAACGGCTTCATCCTGAGCCTCTGTTCTTATCCCAGATCGGCGGAAGCTCAGCTAAACGGCCTGACATTAATACCTTACTTATTCAGTTGCTCCATAATCGCGGCGTCACAGACCCCACTCAATTCGAGCCGTTCCTTGCTGCTGATGCCAGATTGGCAAATGACCCCTTTTTACTCCCGGAGATGGATAAGGCGGTAACGAGGCTTCTTCGTGCCTTGCTGGGCGACGAACTCATCGCCATCTACGGCGATTTCGATGCCGATGGTATCACCGCTACTGTCCTTTTGGCAGAAGGGATATCAGAGCTGGGGGGTAGGATTGTTTCCTATATCCCTCACCGGGTGGACGAGGGCCATGGGCTTAACAACGTCGCTCTGAAGAACCTGAAAGAGCAAGGGGTTAGCCTTGTGGTGACTGTTGATTGCGGCATCACCGGCGTCTCAGAGGTGGAGGAGGGACAAAAGCTCGGGCTTGACATCATTATAACTGATCATCATGTGCCTCTTACCCATATCCCCCCTGCTGTGGCGGCAATCGACCCCAAATGTCCTGGTTCGACATATCCTTTCTATGAACTGGCAGGTGTTGGGGTTGCCTTCAAGCTCCTGCAGGCTCTGTTCAGCGCAACAAATAGGCATGGCGAGTGGGACAAGTTTCTGGACCTGGTCGCTCTGGGGACTGTTGTGGATATGGTGCCCTTGCTTGGTGAGAACAGGCATCTGGTGAAGTGCGGGATCGAAGGGCTGAACAAAAGTCAGAGGCCGGGTGTGCGAGAGCTGGTGCTCCGTTCAGGGCTGGAAATGGGTAAAATCGATTCTGAAAGCATCTCCTATATTCTGGGGCCTCGTCTTAATGCCAGCGGAAGAATGGACCACGCAGTCATCAGCTATGAGCTTCTGACCACATCCTCCTCTGATCAAGCCCGCGAGCTTGCTGCTTTACTTGAGACCAGGAACGTGGAACGCCAGAGGCTGACCGCTGAGGTGCTGGCCAGGGCGAGGGGGAGACTGGTTCCTGAGGCGGCCGAGAAGCCGCTGCTGCTGGTTGGTGGTGACGATTACCCCCCTGGTGTAGCGGGTGTGGTCGCAGGCAGGCTGGCCGATGAATTCTACCGACCTGTGATTGTCCTCAGTCTGGACGGCGATACAGTCAGGGGGAGCGCTCGCAGCATCCCTGAATTCGATATCGTCACAGCCCTGGCCGAGTGCCAGGATTTGCTCACACGCTTTGGGGGACATTCCCGGGCAGCGGGCTTCCTCACACCCAGAGCTAACCTGGAGCAGCTTAACCAGCGGCTTCTGGATATAGCAGCCCGGGAGCTGGCTGAGGTAGACCTCCGCCCTACCCTAACCATTGACGCTTTGGTTCCTCTCTCTGCGCTGGGTTGGGAAACCTACAAGGTTATCAGCAAGCTGGAGCCGTTTGGACAGGCTAATCAGGCCCCGGTCTTTCTGAGCCAGAAGGTGAAAGTGGTGGACTCCCGCACTGTCGGCGGCACTGGCAAGCATCTGAAACTCAAGCTGCGCGATGGCCAGGTTGTGTGGGATGCCATCGCTTTCGACCTTGGGGACCGACAGCTATCCTCCTATCTCGACATTGTCTACATTCTGGAAGCAGATAATTGGAACGGAAGAGAGCAGCTTCGGCTCAATATCTTCGATTTCCTCCCCATAGCTTGATCTTGATCCTACAGGAAACAAACTCATGAAGCAGTTTTTAGCGCTACTGCTGGTTGTTGCCGTTCTTCTTCTGAGTTGTACCCCTGTTACTGAAAGCGGGATTAAAGTTGTTCGCGTCATTGATGGGGATACCATCGAAATAGCAGGGGGCGCTCATGTCAGGTACATTGGAATAGATACCCCGGAGACTTACCCGAAAACGGAATTCTACGGCCCTGAGGCAAAGGCTAAGAACATCGAGTTGGTAGAGGGGAAGCTGGTGACGCTGGAGAAGGATGTGAGCGAAACAGATAAGTACGGCAGGCTGCTGCGATACGTCTATGTTGATGGTGTTTTCGTCAACGGAGAGCTGGTACGCCTTGGCTATGCCGAAGCTGTGGCTTACCCGCCTGATACCAGATACCAGTGGCAACTGTCGCAATTAGAGAAGGAAGCCAAAGCGGCGAAACTGGGGATTTGGGGAAATAAATAATTACCGTTGAACAGCCCTTTCAATAAGTGTAGAATAGTGCCAGTTAAACCGAGGTGATAAGGGATGAAGGTGCCCAGGTGCAAGGGGACACGTGACTTATTGCCCCAGGACATGGCGAAATTCCGCCGCATAGAATCTGAATTTAGGGATTGCTGCCTGGGCTGGGGTTATCAGGAGATCAGGACGCCCACCCTGGAATATCTCCACCTCTTCACATCTGCCGGAACGCTCTCCCCGGACCTGCTGGGACGGGTTTATTCCTTTCTGGATTGGGATGGTTGGAGCGGGGAACGGGTGGCGCTCAGGCCAGATGGAACCATTCCCGCAGCCAGACTTTATGTAGAGAACTTCCAGGATCTCCCAGTCGCCAAGCTCTTTTATGTAGAGAACATGTTCGCCTTCGAGGGCACAGGCAAGGAATCGCGGGAGCGCTGGCAAAGCGGGGCCGAACTCCTCGGTGTGAGCAGGCTGGAAGGGGATGTCGAGCTTATCTCAATCGCTTTGGAGGCTATGGCAAAGCTGGGGATAAAGCCGGTGCAGCTTCGGCTGGCTCATGCCGGATTGATAAAGACCATCCTTGAGGGCCTGGGGTTGAGTGGGGAGAAAGGGGCTGAGGTTCTGGATCAAGTCTTTTCGGGGAACATGGATGTGCTAAGCAACTTAAAGGGCAGAAACCCTGAATTGGGGAAAAGCTTGCCGCTCTTGTTCGGCGTAAAAGGAAACTCTCCTGGCTTTGTAGAAAATCTGAGGGGTACTTTCTCCTCTTCTTTGCCAGGGCTTGGCCCCAGCCTGGATGAGCTGGCGAGGATTGCGAACCTGCTGACTGGCTTAGACTTCAACTACCAGATAGATTTCACCTCAGGGAGGGGTTTCGAGTATTACACTGGCATTATCTTCGGGTTCTATAGGGCAGGGCGCAGGCTGGGTGGTGGGGGTAGATACGATGAGCTTATCCCCTTGGTGGGAGGGAAGAAAATTCCTGCCTCCGGCTTTGCTCTCTATATCGATGAGCTTATGGGTTTGCTCAAGGATGTGCCACGACGGCGAGAAGGTTCTGGTGAGGGCCAAAGATGCGGAGGGGCTAAAGCCCTCTCTGGCTTTAGCCCAGTCGTTGCGAGAGGCGGGCTATGTTGCTGAGTTCGATTTGGGCTACAGGGATACTGCTGATTTCCGCTGGATAGTCAATATGCGCAGCAAAGAGGGGATCGAATTGATGGATCAGCGGGGTGGCAAGAAGCGGCGCAGGGCGTCCCCTGCTGAGATATTAAGGCTTCTTGAGGAGGCGGGGTGCGAGTAAAGATGGCCTTGCCCAAAGGGCAACTGCAAAACACCACGGCGGAGTTGCTGAAGGAGGCGGGTTTCGCTGTTGGCGATTACCGTGAAGGCTCTCGCTCCTATCGGCCGCGGTGCGAGTCCAACTCTGAACTTTTCCTCAAGGTGTTTCATGAGAAAGATATCGCCATTCAGGTGGCTATCGGCAACTATGACCTTGGCATCTGCCGACTCGAGTGGGTGGAGGAGCTACTGGCTAAGTATCACAGCGACGCTGTAGCCAAGGTGCCGAGACCTGGGCTACGGGAAGCGGAGAATCTACGCTGTTGTTTCCAAGTCTTCAGGGGTCCGTTCCCTGGAAGCGCTGAAAAGACGTTCCGAAAGCCTGCGCATTGTTAGCGAATACCCTAATCTGGCCGAGTCATTTGCCTTGAAGCAGCGGCTGAGGAGATTTCGGATATTCCCCGTATGGGGTTCGGCTGCTGTGTACCCACCGGAGAATGCAGATGTGGCGATAATTGCCGAGACTACGCCGGATAGACTTAGCGAGCAGGGCCTGGCCCCGGTGGCGACGCTTCTCGAAAGCAGCGCCTGCCTGGTTGCCAATAAGGATAGTTTGGAGAGGAAAGACTTGAGCCGTCTTTATGACAACTGCTCCTCCAGTGTGGGAGTTGGTGAATCTTATGTCAAGGAAGCTCCAGCCGATGATGCTGGGCTTAAAGCGCATCATGTAGCCATAAATGGGCCTTCGGTTTCTCTGGCTCTGCCCGATGGGCACCAGCAGCGTCATGCTGTCAATTTCCTGAACAAGGTGGGGCTCAAGATTGAGGGTTATAATGTGGGCAAGGCAACGTCCAGGCCACGGATAGATCTCGATGGAGTGATGGTCAAGGTGGTCAGGCCACAGGATATGCCTCTTCAGGTAGCCACTGGGAACTTCGACCTGGCAATCACCGGCAGGGACTGGCTTCGCGACCATCTCTATCGCTTCCCTTCGAGTCCGGTGTGTGAGCTGCTTCGCCCTGGGCTTCGGCAAGGTGAAGATTGTTGCTGTGGTCAGCAAAGACATGCCAGTTTCGAGCACTGAGGATCTGAGGAAAATAAGAAGGGACTCCTCATTGCGAGTAGCCTCGGAGTACGTCAATATCGCCGATAAGTATGCCCATGATAATCACCTGGTGCCATATAAGGTCATCCCTACCTGGGGGGCGAGCGAGGCTTTCCTGCCTGAGGACGCTGATGTCCTTATCGAAAACACTGAGACCGGCTCAACCATCTCCAGACACAATCTCAAGATTATCGAATACCCTGTTTGAGTCATCGGCGTGTCTTATCGGAAATACTGAAGCTATTAGGCGACCTGATAAAAAAGATAAGATAGAGCAGTCTTATTGAAACTATGCGCAGGGGCGTAGAGGCAAGCCCTGTTTGTTGAGAAAGGAGCCCTTTGCCTCCGATTTGCCTTCATCTAGGTATTGCAGAGGAAGCGATATCGAGATTGAGCCATCCGATTGTGGATGAGAATAAGGGGAGCTATTACCTAGGCTGTACGGCTCCTGGACATACGGTTTTTCATTGGTGCTAACCGTGATGATACACATTTCCTTCCACTGGACTGTGAGGAAGGAGAGAGTGGGGTAAATCTCATGCTTCAGTCACATCCTGAGCTTATCGCAGGAGCAGCCTGACTGCCGGCAACGAGGGCCTTTGTTGCTGGCTACCTCTCTCACCTTGTTACCGATGAAGCTTGGATATATCAAGTTTATCGTCACTTTTTCGGTAAATCTCGCCTATTAATGGCAACCCGATGGCAAATCTTTTGGACAGGGTGCTTCAATTCGATCTTGACCGTCGAGAACGGCTCAACAATAGGGGCATGTCGAGTTCCGGGCTGAGTTAAACATTTCAGTCTCACCGATAGAAGTTGGATTTATCGATGCCTCCAGTTTGAAAAGATGGCGCGAGTTTGTCTTCATAGCTACTACTAGGAAGTCGAATTGGGAGGACTTTCGCCATTTTGCAGAGAAGTATCTTATCTGGATGCGACAGATCGCTCCCGAGGAACAGGAAACTTTTTTCGCTTCTTTCGACGACAGGCTGGAACAGGTTCGGATGATGGTTCCTGAGGAGAGAGATTATTATATTCCGTGAGCGGTCTATAGCCGACTCAGTGAAAGCGGCCAGGGAGTATTTGAGATGAGGATAATTCGAGATTTAGAGACTGCGAAAACCCTGCTCTTGGGACGCTCCTACAGTTGAGTTCGCTGAGGCTTTGCCTGGGGTTAAGCAGAGGATAAGGGAGATTTTCGATGAGGATATGACCCCGGAAGAGGCAGTGCGGCGGATTCTCAACGAGGTGCGCACCAGAGGGGACCATGCCCTTCTCGATTTCAGCAAGAAGATCGATGGTATGGGGCTGGCTCAACTCGAGGTTACCAAGGGGGAGATCGCAGAGTCCTATAAAAAGGTTGACAAGGGTTTGGTCAGTGCCCTGCGACTGGCGGCAGAGAGGGTGCAAGCATTTCATCTGACTCAGAAGGAGAAGCTTGGGTTGGGCTTTGTCAAGGACGGACTGGGATTCATCGTCAGCCCTCTGGAGCGGGTAGGGGTCTATATTCCAGGAGGCAGGGCATATTACCCCTCAACAGTACTGATGACAGTCATACCGGCGAAGGTGGCTGGGGTCAATGAGGTGGTTATCACCACCCCGCCTGCCCCTGATGGCATGGTACCAGCGCCTACTCTGGTAGCGGCGGACATAGCAAAGGTGAGCCATGTTTTCAAGGCTGGAGGGGCTCAGGCCATCGCTGCCTTAGCTTATGGCACCAAGTCTATTCCCAAGGTTGACAAGATTTGCGGGCCGGGCAACATCTTTGTCACACTGGCCAAGAAGCAGGTATATGGGACTGTGGCTATAGACGGGCTGCATGGCCCCACCGAAACTATCATTATAGCAGACGATTCGGCAAACCCTGTTTTCTGCGCTGCCGACCTTCTGGCCCAGGCGGAGCATGATGAGATGGCCTCTGCTATACTTATCACAACCTCAACTCGCCTGGCAGAGGAGGTCAGTGAGGAGGTCAAGCGTCAACTTACTAAGCTGGGGCGGCGAGCCATCGCCTGGCAGGCCCTGGAACAAAATGGGGGCATAGTCATTGTGACCAATATAGACGAAGCTATTCAACTGGTGAACCTGTTTGCGCCGGAGCACCTCTGCCTTATGATAAAAAATGCGCGTTCCTACGTTGAGCGCATTCACAATGCCGGGGGCATCTTCATTGGGGTGCCGGAGGCTATTGGCGATTACATCGCAGGCCCCAGCCATGTTATGCCTACGGGCAGAACCGCCCGCTTCAGCTCACCCCTTAGCGTACTGGATTTCCTCAAGTTATCCATACTGATAGATATGGATGACAAGGCTTTAAAGTTGCTTGGGCCGTCGTCGGCAGCAATCGCTAGGGCTGAAGGATTGACCGCCCATGCCTTGTCGGTTGAGAAAAGGCTTGAACAATAGGGAAGGGAGACGGTTGGGGAAAATGGCCCGAAGTACCGCTAGAGGCGCTGGGAGGCTTATCAGAGGCGATTTGTCAGGCATCGAGCCCTATGAGCCTATTGTGCCGCTCGAGGTGCTCAGCGAGCGTTGTGGCGTTCCAGTCGAGAAGCTGATAAAGCTTGATGGCAACGAGAACCCGTACGGCTGCTCACCTAGAGTGCGCCGCGCGCTGGCAGAATATCCTTTCTATCATATATACCCCGACCCTCTGCATCGGGAGATAATGGGGCCTCTGGAGAAATATGTAGGGGTCGGCCGGGAGCATATCGTCGCTGGTAGTGGCAGCGACGAACTCATCGATCTGACTTTACGCCTCTTCCTCGAGCCTGGAGATAAGGTGATTAACTGTGTGCCTACCTTCGGCATGTATCCCTTCAGCACAGCGGTCTGCGGTGGCAAAACGGTCACTGTGCCCCGCACCGATGCATACGAGGTAGATATCGCCGGTGTGAAATCGGCCATTGACGAGAGGACGAAGGTTATCTTCATCGCTTCCCCCAATAACCCTTCAGGGAATGCTACCTCTCAGAGCGACCTACTGAAGCTGGTCGATACTGGCGTGGTTGTGGTTGTGGACGAGGCATATTACGAGTTTTGCGGCAAAACGGTAGCTCCCTTAGTTCCTCGGTATTCCAATCTAATTGTTCTGCGCTCGTTCAGCAAATGGGCAGGGCTGGGTGGCCTAAGGGCTGGTTACGGAATTTTCTCTGTCAATATTGCTGAGCTTATTCGCAGGATAAAAATCCCCTATAATGTGAATGCAGCGGCGATGATTGCAGTGAAGGAATCTCTGGCGGATAAGGATTACCTTCAAGGCAAAGTCAACGCAATCATTGCTGAACGGGAGCGGCTCTCCGAAAAGCTGAGGAAACAAGGGGTGCTTGTTCCTCTCCCTTCTCAAGCCAATTTCATACTATGCCGTGTAGCTAAGGGCAATGCCCGGAAAATAAAGCAAGGACTTGATAGCAAAGGCATCTTCGTAAGGTACTTCGATACCCCTTTGCTTAGGGACACACTGCGTATAAGTGTAGGCAAGCCGGAGCATACCGATGCTTTGATCGAAGCACTGGCAAAACACGAAGGAGGGTAGAATGGCCGATAAAACTACTAAGACTGCTAAGACTGCTAAGACCGCTAAGCACCGCTAAGACCACTAAGGCTGCCAAGAAAAGGCAAGCCACAGTCAGCCGCGAGACAGCCGAAACCAAGGTCAAGGTGGAGCTTGCGCTCGACGGCAAGGGCAAGTGCAAGGCTAACACCGGCATAGGTATGCTCGACCACCTCATAGAGCAGATAGCCCGTCATGGCCTGTTCGACATAACAATTGAAGCGACGGGAGACCTTAAGGTTGGGCACCATCACACTCTGGAGGATGTTGCCAAATGCTTGGGTCAAGCATTCGACCAGGCGCTAGGGGAGCGGCGGGGCATCGTCAGGATGGGGAACGCTGTAGTACCTATGGACGAGGCGCTGTCGCTAGTAGCGCTGGATTTTGGCGGCAGGGGCTTCGCTGTCGTCGAAGTCCCTATCGAGGGCAGGGATATTAGCGGCCTGGACACCGACCTTATCCAGCACTTCCTGCAGACCTTCGCTATGGAAGCTAAGCTCAACCTGCACGCTAGGCTTCTGGCCAGAGGCAATGACCATCACAGGGTGGAGGCGCTGTTTAAAGCGCTAGCAAGGTCGCTGGACATGGCCACCAGGATAGATGAAAGGGTGGGAAGCGATGTCCCCAGCACCAAGGGAACGACAAAATAGGGTACCAGAAAGATAGAATCTTCCCTGGCGAGTGGTTTAGTTGACGATAGTTTTCCCTAGTCTTCTCGGTATTGCTTGCGCAATGGGATTTCCTTAAGGAAGAGGTTGGCCACCCAGCCAACAGCGACCAGGATAAGAGCTATAAAAAAGACCTCTGTTATACCGGAATTAAGAGCTGACTTAAGCGTCTGCATTACTTGGTCAAATAGCGCTGCCCCTTGTGGCCCTAGTTGCTCGAGGGAGCTTTTTAATTGGTCTGTTGCATTGATGCTAAACAGTGCTTGCGGGTTGTGCACCAGGAGATCTAATTGCGCCGGTGGGATGACCGCTTTCGCTTGAGCAGGAAGCCCCCCCATAAATTCGGAGGCAAAACGATTGTTCATCACTGAGCCAAAGATAGTTAATCCGAAGGCACCGCCTATAGAGCGGAAGAAAGCAGCCGAAGATGTAGCTGCCCCTAGAACAGAATAAGGGACCGCATTTTGAACTGCGATGATATAGAGGGGCATGGTGATGCCCAACCCGAAACCAGTTATTACTATGTTTGTTATAGCCCTCGCATTGCTGGTCTCCGGTGACATCCTGGAGAGCATGACCATTCCCAGGGCCATGATCCCCAGCCCTACCACACCCTGGAGTCGGTAGTGCCCCCCTGCGCGCGAGAGCAACTGCCCTGAGATAACGGAACCTGCTACCAGACCCAGCATCATTGGAGTAAGGAAGGTGCCGCTGTTGGTGGCTGATTGCCCTAGTACCCCCTGAAAGAAGAGAGGTATGAAGATAATGCCGCCGAACATACCTAAACCCGTGATGAAAATGATGAATACTGAAACAGCTACGATTCGGTTCTTAAAAAGCCACATGGGGATGATAGGTTCCTCGGCCCGGCTCTCGAATACGATAAAAAGAGGAATCATAGCTGCTGAGAAAACAAACATGCCGATTATTCGAGCGGAACCCCAGGGATACTCGACACCGCCCCAGGTCAGGGCTAGCAACATTGGCACCACAGCAAGTATCAGCGTCGTTATGCCCAGATAGTCAATTTTATGTTTCAGTTGGTCGGGTCTGAGAGTGGGGAAAGAAAAATATGAACAGTGACAACAATTAAGACTCCCAGAGGGATATTGACGAAAAAGACCCAGTGCCAGGACAGGGTATCGGTTATGTATCCGCCGAGAGTTGGCCCGATGATGGAGGATAGTCCGAAGACTCCCGCCATGAGGCCTTGATACTTTCCACGTTCGGCAGGCGGGAAAATGTCGCCGATAACAGTGAAGGCATTGGCCATCATGATTCCTGCGCCTATGCCCTGAAAGCCTCGAAAGAAGATGAGTTGCGTCATGGTATGGCTGAGGCCGCAGAGAAGGGAACCCACTATGAAGATTGCTAATCCGCCGATATAGAACCACTTGCGGCCGTACATATCGGTCAGCTTGCCGGTAATGGGTATGGCGATGGTGGAGGTGATTATGTAGGCTGTGGTTACCCAGGTATATTGGGTGAATCCGCCCAGGTCGGTGATGATTCGGGGCATGGCGGTGCCGACGACCGTCTGGTCCAGCGAGCTCAGGAACATAGCCAGCAGCACACCGGCTAGTGTGATGAGCACCTGTCGCCTGGGCAGGGAGTTGATACCAACCCGCTCGGCCGTTATATCATTGTTATTTGCTTGCTCTTTTGACACGTTTTTATCTATATCGCGGACGTTGGCGAGCTGATCGCCGAACGTTTTTGAACCCTAAAAACCGCATTAAATAATATGATACCACAAAGCTGGTCGGCAGGCTAGGCTGAGTGGAGAGAGAAATGAGGGATTTTGCAGCGAGATAAGCATATCGCAGATTACTTTTTGGCTTCCAGCGCCTTTTTCAGCATCTTCAGGATGGTTTCCTCTCTGCCGGCGTGCTCTTCCACAAGCTGGAGGATGCCCTCGACCTTCTGTTGTATTTGGGACTTCTTGGACAGCAGTTCCTTCTGGCTCAACCCTTCTAACTTTATTTTAGCTACTAATGATTTGGCTTCATCTATCTGTTTCTTTATCCCTTGGTGCTCGAGCAATAGCGCCCTCATGAGCAATTCGCCGAACAAGGGAGGGAACACCTTTTCCTCGAAGCTGAAGTGGTTTTTGAGGCCCTCGTCAAGGGCGCTTATAGTTCGCTGCAGCTCACCCCGTTTCTCGGCCAAAGCCTCCGGCGCGCTGAGAATCCAGTCAGGGCGCGCCTTTTGCAGGGCGAACAAAGCCTCCAGGTCGGATACCGAGTCCCCTACAAGCTTCACATGTCCCCTGATGGCGTGATGTTCCTCTATGGCCTTGTTGACTATCTTTAGATTGTCTGCCATCCTTCATCCTCCCCTATCGCTGTTCGTGGTCTGGCTAACCCTTAGTTTATCATCTTGTTTACTAATTTCATCCGTTCGTGGTTTTTTCGAGCGAGCTTGACAAAGGCAGCGATGGCAGCGAGAATTCAACTGTGATACGAAAGAAGTTAGGTCGGCCCCGAATTCGCTTCCCGCAGGACGAGGGGGCACACCCGGCGTTTCCTGCAGAGTGGTGGTATGGGCATTTCAGCCTCACCGATGCCGAGGGCGGGGAATACGGGGCTATGGTGGCTTATTTCACACTCGGACTCAGGATTCTCTCGATCTCCGAGCTTGCGTCGGGGCAATTTTACCACTTCGCCTCCGGCTCGGCACTACATTATGTCGAGCGGAAACTCGACCTGCGCTGGGGCCGTGACCATTGGTTCCGCACCGGCTCGCGTTTACCCTCCTACAACCTTGAAACATACGGTGCCGGGCTCGGCCTGAATCTGGCTCTTGTTTCAGAGAAGCCCCCTCTTCTTGGCAGTGGGTACGGCATTAGCGAATGGACCGGTGGAGACTCATATTATTATTCTCTCACTCGCCTCAAAGCTAAAGGACAGCTTGAGCTAGCTGGGAAAAAGCTGGACGTCGAGGGCATCGGCTGGATGGACCACCAGTGGATTAACTCCCTGGGCCAGGGAGGCTGGGACTGGTTTGCTGCCCAGCTCGATAACGATACCGAGATGGTCTTCTGGCGTATCGTCAACCCTGACGAATCGGTCAGGTCAGAAGACCTGACCATCATGTTCCCCGACAACTCGGTCTACCATACGCGTTATCTTGTGCTGGAGAAGCTGGACTCATGGGTTTCTCCGCAAAGCGGCAAGGAGTACGGCACAAGCTGGAGGATTCGAGAACAGGCTCGAGGCATGGATTTACAAGTCAAAGCACGGCATGCCCAGCAGGAGATAAGGATGTTCGAGACACTGTCCATCCCCCCCTTCCACTTTTGGGAGGGCAGGACGGCTGTATCCGGGCACATGGATGGCAAGGCCGTTTTAGGGATAGGTTACGCTGAGTCAGTTCGGCTCTCCGAAGGGCCGGTGTAGAGTTGGGGAAACTCAATACAGAATGCAGCCTGTCCAGGTTATCTTATTCCGATGGAACTTGCTGTCCAGCCCGAACCCCTCCAGCAAGCCTACAACATTAATTGCCAACGACTCCAGCGAAGTCCTCGCCTTATCGGGATAAGGGCATGGCTCAACAGTTCTGGCTTTGCAAACCTCACAAAGCGCACAGTTCCCGCCGATCATCCCCCAGACATGCTTTAGCCTGTCGTTTCTCAGGGAGTCTTCCAGTTGCAGCACCTTATTGTGAAAATCTATTTTGGTCTGCCTCAGACCTTCGATGTCGCTGGTAACATCAAGGGCTTTTGAATATTGCAACAGCACGCCTTGTTGGAATTTCTTTAGTCGAATCCTGATTTCATACACCGAGCCTACATGAGGAGGGCACATATAGTTGTTGCCGTAATTCCCGCATTTATTCTCAAAGCAAAGCTCCCTTATCCTCTGTTCCGGGACAAGGAGCTTAGGGTCGAATTCAAGGCAGGTCTCTATTCCCAGTTTTCGTGTAAATCCTAGCAAGCTCATAAGTAGCTCTTTCGCGAGGTATTATACAATAATTCTATAAGGCAGGGGAAATCTGTAGAAATTTCACTCGTTGGGGCGGTATAGCCAGTCGATATTACTCAAGCTTCTCTCTCAAGCTTGACAAATTCCAATTTTATGTTACCATAACATCAATAACCTGTTCAAAGTTTGTTATTCCCCGACCTGTTCTAATTCTCAGGCATTCCCCAGGCCATGGATGATCAAACTGTAATCAGGTCATAAAACAAGGAGGTCATCCATGAGCTACGCGGACAAAACTCTAACTTGTTCGGATTGCGGCACAGGTTTCACCTTTAGCGCTTCCGAGCAGGAGTTCTTCGCTTCCAAAGGCTTCACCAATGAGCCGGGGCGTTGTCCTGAATGCAGAGCGGCCAGGAAACAACAGCGCGGTGGTGGAGGCTATGGTAGCGGGGGCGGAGGCTATAGGCAGCAGCGTGAAATGCATCCTGCTGTATGCGCCTCTTGCGGCAAGAACACCCAGGTCCCCTTCGAGCCTCGAAACGGGCGGCCGGTGTATTGCTCTGACTGCTACTCTAAAACGAAGCGGTAGAGATAAAGGTTTAGGATTTGAGGATAACGGGCAGTTGGGAATGGTGCCCGGTTTCCCTTTGTAAATCAGTTCTGTTATTGCGCATCACAAGGCACCCTGGTTTGAAGCAGGTTCCCAATTCATCCGAGGGGGTGAGAGATGAAGAATGAGAGTGGGATAGTGTATGGGAACGAGGTCGAAGGATGTGTGCACCACTGGATAATAAACGAGAAGAATTTTGGTACCTGCAAGAAGTGCGGAGCCAGTAAGTCCTTCCCCACTACCTGGGAGCGGGGAGGCCCGCCGAAGGCGGGGCAGGTAAATACAGCAAAGCCCCGAAAAGCGCTCCAACCCCCGGAGCGATAACAACGAGTGCAGAGAAGAGACACATTAACCCCGAAAAATTGGCTCTACTCTATTTCTAAACAACCTCAAACTCTGTGCTCTTTGCGTTCTCTACGGTCAGACGCCCCTCTGGACAAGCGCTGGACAAACCCCTTAGACAGGCTCGGCAAACGGATTAAACCCCGTCCACTTTTTTTGAAGTCCTTCCTATTTAGCGAGAAAATAACCCTGTCATAGACCTTGTCGCGGAACACCATCTGAGCTATTTGAATTCCCAATCTAGTAGCGCCCAGCTTCTCGGCCACACGCTGGCTGGCTACGTTGTCGGTGGCAGCGCCGACCTCAATCCGCTTCAACTTAAGTTCCTTGAACCCGAAACTAGCTACTAGCTGCGCTGCTGTGGTAGCAACTCCCTGCCCTGTGTACCTGCTCCTGACCCAGTAGCCGAGGTTGGCGAAGTGGTTCGCGAGATCGACCTGGTTCAGTCCACAGCCACCCAAGAAAGCACCGTTTTGCTTGCCCAAGATGGCGAAATTGAACTCAGTGCCTTTAGCCCACATCTCGGCACATAACGCAATCCATGTTCTGCTTTCCTCAATGGAGTAATCAGGGTGGGCCCAAGGCAGCCACACTGAGAGCTCGGGGAGGGACTCCCGCACTGCTTTGTGAACAGCTTTAGCATCGCTGGAACGGTAAGGTCGTAGCAAAATCGAGCCGTCGGTTAACTGGATTTCCTTTTGCATTGTTTTCGGCCCTTAAAAGCGTGGTTTCCGCGCCCAGTTGTTCTCGTAGATTATAGCACGGCCCTGGATTTTACAATTTGCAAACTGCAAATTTTTTGCTGCGGGAGTGGGGCACACTGCTTCACCTATGGTGCACCACTCGCAATGATACCAAAGTAATCAATAGAACAGTACCTAGGTAGGATTGTTGTAACTCTCTCTCCCCGTCACAATTCAAGTAGCGGGTAAACGCATCGCCGTAGAATGTCGCAAGAAATGGTGGCTTGAGGTAAATGCCAAAGAGAGAAGGCGAGGGTTGGGTGAAGGGTGGGAGCGGGGTTTCGGTGCCAAACCAGACTGTGGCGGTTGGGGTGCCTATAGCAAAATAAGTCAGCGATATTGAGCCATGACTTTGACACGAAGATATATGTACTATCAAATTCTTGGGCTGACCAAGGATGCGTCTGAGGAGGATATTGAGCAAGCATACCTAAGACTTATGACAATTTATCATTCAGAGTCCAGGCTGAAAGCACCGGCACAAGGGGAGTTCCAGAAGATCATAGAGGCATACGAAGTCCTATCCGACCCAACTAACCGTGCCGATTACGATAACAGCCCGGCCGAATGCCCTGTCTGCTGGACTCACAAAGTACAACAGTTGGCCGAGACTCAGTTGAGATGCCTCCGTGACGGATATGAGTTTACTGCCTCTGGAACTGTTCCCAAGAAGGAACCAAAAGCAAAGCCCGGGGCGAAATCTAGCAGTGTGCCGCTAACGGTTGCTCTATTCTACAGTACACAATGCTCGTGGTGTAAGAAATTCTATACCGAAAAACACCTACTTGTGCCCCTTCAGTAGACTGGAATCCAGTTGTCTCTATTTCGATGAGTTAGGTGTAGTAGAGCGAGATATCTTGCTGCATGATAAGAAGTGGTGGTTCCAAATGGAGAACATGCTTCGGCAGGTTCAAAATAAGGGCAAGATGTCCAGATGCCGCAAATGTTGGGCGTTAAATCCTAATCCACGGGTAGATGTATGTTGGCAGTGCCATGAGAGCCTGTGCTGTCCCAAGCATCGACACCTAAAACTTGACTATAATATCGAGACGATGTCCTGGAGTTGTCCTGACCCTTCCTGTACGGTATTCCCAAGTTACCGCTCTTAGTGAGCAGTTGACAGTCTCGCGCCATACTTCTCTTTATTGAGTGACACTTCGGTGGTTTCTACCGATTTGCCACGGCTTTGCGAATTAACCTTTCCTTTTCCAGGATGACATCCACTAACTGTGTCTCAAGCCCTTTCTGTTTCTCCCCTAGCAGTTCCGGAGAAAACTCCTCCAACCCTTTCTTTTCTTTGATCAATATGAGGTCATTCTGTAAATGCCACTCTTGCATCTCAAGGTCTGCCATCTTAGTCTGTAAGAAACTTGGCATCACGGGTGCGGTTCCTATTGAAATCTTGTCCTTTTCCGGTTCTACGATCTCTTTCGGGGAAGGCGTCTCTTTGAACTTTTTGAGTCCTTTAACTTGAATCCCTATGGAACCACCAAATAATGAAAATATGAAGTTTCCTAGAACCAACAAGGTAGCTAACATGCCGACTCCTGCCCAAAGGTGATGTGGGTATTCCCATGAGGTATCGGGCAAATATATTACGCTCAAAGCCAAAGCTGCGATAGAACCCATAACTGTCAGAGCAAAAGCTGCTCTAGAGCCCCCCAGCCGCGCAACAAAATAACCACTGACGCTGGGCCCTACAAGCAAAGCTGCGGCAAAAGACAGAGGTCCAGGGAAAACAAGGAAAAGGATGAAGCATGTTGCCCAAATTATCCCCCCGCCGAAAATTCCAGCAATCATATATCCTCTTCTACTCTCGGCAGGTTAGTTATTGAGAAAACTACCTGAGTTTAGGCAATATGTTACAAAAGGTCAAGTCTTCTCAGTAAGTGCTCACCCTTGTTCTCGTTGGTACACCATCACCATTCGACGTCGCCCATTAAGCGCTTGTCCCCATGGACCCGGCAAGGGAGAGCAAACCGCCACTATCGAGTGAGGGAACGTCGTGGCGGAGTGATTATGACACTCGTACAAAATTGTAGTCAAGATACCTTATCTTACATTTACTTAACTACTGCCGGGGACATATAAATTTATAATTTTCCCCAATCACTTGCTCAGGCTATCCTCAGCTTGAAGAGCTCTCAGATTTTGACTTGTCCCGTTTCTCCACCTTATAATTCGTGTAACTAGTTTGTCCAAGAACTTATCGAGTTGCTTATAGCCTCTGTGTTGCTTTCAACGGCGATCAGGCTGAAGTATGGCTCCATCAAGACTTGAAATGAGAAATGCCTGCTAAGCTCTTTAAGTAATCCGACAAAGTGCTGCAGAAATTCGTCCTCGCTTGAGCAAATCTGAGCTAAGCCAGAAACATGAAGAAGATAAAATCGAAAGCGGTTGAAATAGCGAAAAGATATTTGAGCGGCAAGCTGGTTATAGTGCAATTCCTTGGCGGCTGCAGCGCTTTCGCCTTCAGGACTGCGGTAGCTTACTTTACTACCTACACGTTCCATCTTTCCAAATGGGATATCGTGCTGTCTTATACAATAGCAAGCAACTTGAGCTATATAGCGACATGGGCTATCGGGTATATAGTCGCCTTCCGAAAAGACTACCACAGGGTGAAAAGGCCAATGTGGCCTGACGTGGTGCGTCTGCAGCTTATTGAGCAGACACCCAATCTGATTACCCTAGTCCCTTCCGCCTTATTCGGGTGGGCCTTGATTAGCAACGCAGGCATATCACCTATGGTATCCACTAACCTTGCTTCGTGGTTTGGCCCCCAGAAGGTAATCAATTTGTGTGCTGGTATCATCAGCAACGCCACCAAAAAAGCCTGGGTGGACAAGACGTGGAGTCCTGCCGCAATTACTCGTAGAATATTACGGCGGGGTAAATCGTCGCAACCAGTTTCTAGAAGTTAGAGTGGAATTAAAAGGGGGCAAGGATTTTGGCGATGAGTTCAGTTAAAAAATCTGGCCGCCTCCTTATTAGACGCCCCTGTGGCGAAACAAGATGATTTCACCACTTATATTGCCTTTGTTTTCTGTTCTTGTTCTTCCGATTGGCTGGCTTGAATACAGATTACTGCAGAAAACTCGGAAGGGGATTCTCCTTGGCATCTTCAACTCTGCGGTTCTGTACGGTCCGTGGATAGTGGCCGCTCTAAAGTCGCCCTATCATTTGACGGACGGAGTTACCGCAGCTACCGGGTTGTTATGCTCATAGCAGGGCTTATTATTTTAATAGCGGCAGTGCCACTTATTCTTCGCGCACCCGGGCAAATGCGGTCCATGCCCGAAGCCCTGCTCACCAAGGGGCCTTACCGCTGGACGCGACACCCTCTCTACGTGGGACATGTTCTGCTCATCAGCGGCGCGGTTCTAGCCTTTGCCTCTCTCGATCTCTTTCTTCTAACTCCGATTCTCTGGGTAATTGCAGCAATCGCTTCTCGCTACGAGGAAAGCACCAGACTCAGGCATCAGTTCGGTCAAGAATTTTGCCAGTACCAAGCTCAGACTGCGTTTCTTCTTCCATTCCGGGGGTGGATTTTGTGGGGCATTATCTATCTGGGAGCGATGGTGCAATATATCGTTGTTTAGTTTAGCGTGAATCTTGGTTGGGAGTGGCACCGAAGCATACATTATGTCAAGTATGGCGCATACTTCGGTTTTTGAGAAATCCAAGAATATCGGGAATTCAGATTTTTAAAGGGCAAATACTTCTAGAAGCGGGAGGCAGGGAATGAAAGTCTATGCATTCTCAGACGTGCATATCGGGACTACAGCCAACTACGATAGGTTCCACAAGTTTCTGGACATGGTTCAGACGGAGAAGCCCGACTGGCTGATCGGCTGTGGCGATGTTTTTGAGCTGGTGTGGGAGAAGAACCTGGATGATATCCTGAGTTGGGGCCCCGCTCGCGAAGCCTTGGAGCACTTAAAATCGGTGGCAAAGAGCATCAAAACAGTGCTGATAGTGGGGAATCATGACAGGGATTTACCCAAATATCGAGAACAACTGGAACCTGCAGAAATCCGCTCGGAGTATTCCGCAGACAAAGTCCATTTTGTACACGGACATGATTTCGACCCGGTGGAGAAAAACATCTGGAGGAGGATTCTGGGCACACCATTGAAGAAGTGCGCGCCATGGCTCTATCACAGGATATGGGGCACGCCGTTTGAACTAAAGAAGCGGGGCAAGGATAAGAACTACAGCAAGCTCGTGGGGACTATCGAGGCGAACCTGCAACTGTGGGCCGATAGCAGGTCTGTGGTTTTCGGTCACACACACTCAGAGTTCGTCAAGTACAGGAAGAATCAGTTCATCGCTAATGCCGGGGACTTCTACGATTCCTGCTCATATCTTGTTATTTCGGATGGCAAGCCGGAACTTCACTGGGTTTAGGGATTGGCAGTAAGAAAAAGGAAACTTTTTGGCTATATTTTTCGTCTTATATATTGAGCGGGCAATATCTCAGGGAGAGGACGTGAAAGATGAAAGCCTTTCGAACTATCTGCATTTTAATCTTAGCAGCCGGGTTAGTATTAGGCAGCGTAGGCAGCGTTTTCGCTGATAGCTCCGCTGCGTCAAGAAATACGAATCTGGACGTGCAAGACCAGTGGCGTGTATTCCTCGGCAACGTTATTGCGGTCAATAATGGGAATGTAACCATTGACACCAAGCACAGCGGCGATGTTGTAGTGGCGCTCAATGATATGACCAGATTTAAGATCCTGGGAGAGGCGGGATGGGTCAAGCTAGATAAATTCAAGGCTGCTCTGGGAGGGAACCTCTCGGAACTTCAAGGGGATAGGGTAGCGGTTCTGGCTATCAATGTCAGCAAGACCTCCGCCGGAGCGTTTGCTGGCGAGGCCGTGTTGTTTGTGGTTATGCAGCGCCTCGAGGTGCTGGGACAGCATCGCCAGACTGGCATAGTCACCGAGTTCAGCATAGATTCAAAAGGAAATGGGAACATTACGATTAAGGACATCCATGGCGTAAGCTATCGGTTCACTATCCTCGGCAACGAGACTTCATATAGTCCCAAGGATAAAAGACCTAATGTTGGCAGTTACGTAACCGTGGTAACCAAGGGGAAACCGAAACCCCAGTCTGTGGCTAAAATGATTGTGGCGCATCCTGGCATACCTGAAGGCTGGCCAACACCAACACCCAGTCCAAACCATCAAGATACTGGCATACTTGAGGGCAAGGTGACGATCGGCCCTATATGCCCGGTGGAGCGGCCGGGAATTCCTTGCCCTGTGCCATGTGAAGCCTATCAGGCTAGAAAGATACTTATCTACGATAAGAGCGGGACAAAACTGCTACAGCAAGTAAATATAGATTGTACTGGCTATTATCGGGTTGAGTTAAAGGCTGGGGAATATACTGTAGATGTTAACCATGTGGGCATAGGCCACGTCACTAATGTTCCGAAGAAGATAGAGATAAAATCAGGGCACACAATTACGTTAAATATCGATATCGATACCGGGATACGCTGAGTGCTCCCTTGATAGGGAGCGAAAGCTTTCAGCAGGGGCGCTCTGAATCGGGGGTAGTTGGCGACGTAAGATTACTCTGGTGCGGAGGCACTCTCAAAAAGACTTCTTTTGGGCTCGCTACCTTGCATGTATCACATCCGAGTCTTCAGTCATCAAGTTCTTCGGTCTCGGAGCAGTCGACCCAGCCGGTCTAACCTTTGTATGGGTTGGTTTAACATCTTCCCACTGGGCAGCGAACACTCTTACAATTTCTGGGTCAAACTGAGTGCCAGCGCAGCGTTTCAGTTCAGCAATAGCTTCGTCATGAGTTGATTTGCCCCCACGGTACGGGCGTGGCGAAGTCATTGCATCATAGGCATCGGCTACAGCCAGGATCCGGGCGTCAAGGGGGATCTCTTCACCCTGTATGCCTCCCGGGTAGCCACTACCATCGTAGTGCTCATGATGATACCGAATGGCGGGAAGGCATCCATTCAATCCCTTGACGTGTCTCAGTATCGCTACGCCTAGTGTCGGATGAACGCGTATTTGTTCCCAGTCATTATCATTCAGAGGGCCACGCTTCCTAAGCAATGCGTCGGAAACTCGAATCTTCCCGATATCGTGCAGCAAAGCGGCTGCTCGGATTCTGGCTATTGCCACTTTAGAGTATCCGAGAGCTTTAGCGATCTGCGTTGCGTATTTACTAGTTTTTGTCGAATGGCCATAAGTACCGTGGTCCTTTGCGTCAACTGTAGCTGCCAAGGCACGTATCGTGCTCAGTATCGCCGACTCTCCTTTTTGACCAAGTACAATTTCAGGTTCCTGTGAATCGACTACATCTGGGGCCAAAGTTATTCGATTTCTGCCCAGTTTCTTACTGTGGTACAAAGCGGTGTCTGCTGCCTTGAGAATGTCCTCCCGAATCACTCCATCGGTAGGCCACGATGCTAATCCTATGCTACAGGTCAATGCAGCCCCTTTGGTGTCCATCTCTTTTTCAACGCTAATACGTATCCTGTCTGCCACCTTGTAAGCATCGTCAAGGAGTGCCTGTGGCAGTATAATAGCGAACTCATCTCCGCCGTACCGAAATGCTACGTCCATCACTCTGGTCGATCGCCTTATGCATTGTGCTATTTGTCTGAGGACATCATCACCCGCCAGATGGCCGTGTGTATCGTTAAATGTCTTGAAGAAGTCTAAATCCATAAATACAACCGAAAACACATCTCCAAAACGAGAACACCTTGAAATCTCCTCTTCAACGCGCTCATGGAAATAGCCATGGTTAAGCAACCCTGTCAGCTGATCTAAATGAGCTTTATCCTTAGCTTCAGCGTAGAGCTGAGCGTTGTATAGGGCTGCTCCTACATCATCCAGTAGCTTCTGAAGGAGGTATATATCGTCATCAGAATAAGAACCACCCCATAGTCGTTTGCTCAGCGCAAGTATTCCAATCAGCTTGCCCTTGTTCTTCATAGGGAAGAACGACTCTATTTTCGCTTCTTCAATGACGATCCTGTCTAGCTCGCACAGTTCGCTAAACTCAGGTGCTCTATCTATTAGCTCTCGAGAGAGTGGTTTGTCTGTGCTGGCAAGCCTTCTTACAATCTGGCTATCCTCAGTCAATGTTACAGGCATGACGCGCTCTCCTTCTGTCAGGCGTTTTGCGAACAGCGAGGTGAAAAGGCCATCATTGGAGAGCAGCAGGCTTGCCTGGGTAGCATTCATTGCATTTACTATTGGCCCCAAAATTGCTTCCGCTAGCTCGTTGAGGTCAATTATATTCTTGGCTTCCTGACCTAGATGTAACATCATCTGCCGATAGGCGTAGCTCTTTCCATAGTACAACTTGTTCGCTTCCTTCTGAAGGCGCATTGTCAGCGGATAAAACAGCAGAAGCGTAACAAATACCAGTATCGAAATACCGAATATAGTCGGGCTTGTCCAAGTACGGATGGAATGGTGTAATCCCCAGAATACAAGAACATAAAATATAGCTGTTGCAGCGCTTACAAGCAGAAGCGAGAAGTATTTTCTAGAGACTAACCTTATATCGGGCAGCTTATAGCCGAAAGTGACATAGCCGATCAGCAAGACATTGCCTAGATTGCCGAGAATCTCCAGCGGATATTCTTGGAATAGAGGGATAACAGTCCTGAGACTGAGAACCGACAACAGAGCAGCGCCGAGCAAATAATAGATAACTCTATTCTGAGTTAGAGGGTTCTCTTGGGTGCGGTATGTCTGCAGCAGCTGCAATACGGACAGCCCGACGAAGAATACCCCGCCAACAAGCGTGAAATACAGCCAAGGTAAGTAGTCTAGACTTACTTCACCGTTGACCGAACGTTGGAGAACCTCAGGGGCATTGCCAGTAAAAGCTATGATGGCAAGGATAAATATGATCGCATATGCTCCGAACAGCCATACCTTTACATTACTCTGGGTGACTGAACCAATGAAGTGAAAATAGCTAACAACTGCCCACAGGCCGGTAATTGGCAAGAGGCCTGCCCACAGCCAAAACTGTCCCTGGGAAAAATTGGCAAGGGCTAGAAAGCTATTCAAGCTCCATACCACGGAAACAGCCAGATAGACCAAGAAGAGCCTGTTGCTTCTCTTTGCTGGATCACGGAGGACTATCGTTGCAGGCAAGAGATAGGCTAAAATGGCTACCAATGGGATTAACGAATAGCTATGCATCTGTTCAAATCACCATCTCTATCCCAAACCACTGACTGAATGTATCCATCAACATTATGCGACAACAGGGATCCCATACAATATTACAAAGGTAACTTGTGAATATGACAAAGGTCACAATGGAGAGCAGTACCTCTGGTTCCACGTAACATCACCCAAGTACATCAGAGTGGGCAAGTACAATCGTTGATCGCAGTGTTTGGGGCAACATTGTCATCCACAGGCTCGGAGTCGAATCAAGATTAAGTATGTGGAAACTGGTGTTAGTTAGGGATTGCTCGTTTCACGGAGTAGTACTTGCGGAGGAGCACAATGTTCCAAAAGACTCGATTTTGCAGAAGCGCTAAACATTGTGACGAGCAGACTCAACAGAATGCCCAAATGTTGCATCTGACCAATCGTTTCGTTCTGGACATCCTGCATAGCTTGCTTATTAGTGACTTTTTCAACAGGTGGTCACCAGGTTCAGTCATTTGGGGATAAGTGACTTAGATAAGTATCCCTACCTGCTCAGTGTGTAGAGCTGTGGAGGCATAACGATTCTAAGTCTGTGCTTCAAGAATGGCTTTTCAAGTTGCTCAGAGCCTTCTTTAACGCCTTGCGTGTCGAGCTTACTATCATCGGCGAAAACAGCTTCATGAGCCCGCCCACTTTCATATTGTAAACGATGGTAAACTTTGTGCCTCCCTCTATGGGGTCATAGGTGTTGTGCTGTTCAATAGTAATGCTCCCGCAGGTAATATTCTTACCGAACTTCCTATTTGGCTCGTATTCCGTGGCCTTTGCAGTCCACTTCATAGTGAGGCCCATCATGTGGATCATCCCTTTGAACGTTGTGCCGACACCCACGGATCCCTGGGACGTCTGCTCCGCTTCTGGAAAAGTCGACTGCCACTTCGTCCAAGTCTTCGCGTCAGTCGTGTAGGCGAACACCTTGTCGGCCGGACGCTTGATCTCCACGCTTTCTTCGATTCTTGCCATCTAGCCACCTCCCCTTAAAAAATGTCCACTCTAATTTTGCGGTACTCATCGCTTGTCGCAACTGTCTCCCTAGCGTCAAACTCCGATGAAAAGTTCCTAAAGAAAGCATATATTTCATAATCAAATACTCGCATAAATCCAAATAAAA
>CAWHAI010000015.1:0-93427 GCA_963827295.1 uncultured Chloroflexia bacterium | reverse complement strand
TACAGGAATCTGTAGACTACCTTCGGACGCCATTTGCCTGCCCTGACCTCCCAGTCCTTATATGCAGGGTCATTCAGAGAGGCCTCGCGGATTCTGACCCAATCGCCATGCACGTTTCCTGCAGTCCAGATGTTAATGACCTCGCCGCTGGAGGCAGTGCCGGCGACGGCTTTGTAGCATCCAACCAGTTTCATGCCCCAGCTTTTCGCCATAGGCACGAGCTCCTTTCCGACGGCTTTCATGTACTCGTCTTCCTTGCCGGGGAGGACTCGCGCCAGCGTGTGCAGGTATATGGTGGACTTATAGTCTCCCTTCTGGAGCTTAGCCAGCGTGGGCGAAAAAGGCGCAGGCTCCAATACCTTGCCGGTCGAGTCGGTGATGTAGTCGACAGCCTCCCGCTTCCAGGCCTGCACCCAGGGATGTTTATCGTGAAGCTTTTGGATGCGGGCCAGGGTTGCCCAGTTATCCAACTCCCAGAGTGCCAGGTTTTCGTTGTAATGGATGCCTATCATGAATATCCCGACCAGGCGCAACCCACTCTGCTCCGCCTCGGGCAGATAATCAGTTCCCATCACCTTCCAGAATTCCTCTTGAAACCGGGGGACGATCATTATGCTGTCATATAAGTAAAGCATGATTAATCCCTCCTAATTAGTGAAGCAAAGAGTAGGGCGCAGGAATCAAAAACTTGTAGCTCCACTCGGCACACAAGCCCGACACCTTCTTCATCCATCCTTGGTACTTTGGATCCTTGAGCTGCGCGTCACGCATCTTGCCCCAGTGCGCCCAGTCTTTCACTGCCCAAAGGCTGATTATTTCGCCGGACTCTCCGCAGGCGCCAAACCAGAGGTAGCATCCCGCCAGTTTCATACCCCGCTTTTCTTCCAGGGGCAGCAGTTCCTTCTCAAACGCCTTCAGGAACTCGCCTGTATTCCCGGGAAGTACGTTGTAGATTAAGCGGTAATATAGCGAGTTGCCCGTAAAGTCTCCTCGTTTCTGGCGCTTTTTGATCTCTGCCGCCGTGGGCGAGAAGGGTAGGCCTTCAAGCAGGCTGTCGAACCACTCATCCCGGTATCTGAGCCCTGCGCGGTGCCAGAGCAGCCCGTCACGCTCATGTATCACGAAATTGGATAAGCCTTCGAGGGAATCCACGCCTTTAGGAAGTTCAGACAGGAAGAAACTCTCGCGATGCTTGAAGGCAATCCTGAAAACGCCCAATACCGTCATGTGGCGAGCTAATCCTGGCATCAAATCAGTGCCCATGACATTCACGTACTCATCCATCTTGCCCGGGAATGGGTAAGTCGTCTCATAAAGATAGAGCATGCTTGCTTCCCTCCCTATCCATCTGGTCTACCTTATACCGCTATACCGCACTTATTGCCGCCTTATCAGACCTGACAGGTTGTCACGGTAGCTTGAGCTTGGGCGCTCACTGGCCGTCCGCCTTTCACCGCGTTCACATCAACGTTGTGTTGTCTTTCCACACACTTTCTGGTCACCTGCCCGTGCGCTTCGTGTCTCCCTGTAGTTGGCGTTCAGCCCGGCTTATCTGCGATCTCCCCGTCGGCCCGTCCGCCGTCGGCACCTCCCCCACCCTGCGGGCTTGCGCCGCTGGCGCCTTTAGCCTGGCGGGCTCCCTTCGGGTGCGGTATATCTCTTGGCCGCAGACTTCTCCGCGATCTCGGTGAGTTCCAGCGGACGCTGGGTACACTATCTCCTTCTCTGACGTCTTCCCAGTAAAGCCTGTTAAATGACACTGCCCAGAATTCCTATCCTTTGGGCTGCCCCCCCCCCCCCCCGATTATTTCAACGGAGACCAACTCTCTGTGCGCAGGAGCTTGCTCTCCCAGCGGTCACGGTACTTCAGCCCTTCCTGCATCCAATCGCCTGGCTGCGATGGCGGCACGCCGTGGGGGATTATGAGCGACAATAGCTCCCAGTTGTGGATTTTGGAGAGCACAATTGCTTCATGCCAGCGGCCACTGCCGGGGCAAGTACGCCAGCCAGCCACGACGGTGATAACTGGAGGCTGGATGGCTGCAACCTGCGCCTGATATACCTTGTGCAGGGCTTCGAGATATTCCTCCATTTTGCCCAGATAGGGCCAACCCGTATCAAGTATGTAGAGGCCGGGCGTGCCATCATCCGGAGCAGTCCCTACAGAGGCGAAGTCGACTTCCTGGAGTGGCGATAAGGGGTTGGGCAGAAGCAGTTTAGATACAACGTCCCTGCGGTATTGGCAGACGTCGCGATTCCACTTCTTCCACTTGCGGTCACTCACCATGCGATTAACCAGGGTGCCCCACGACTGCCAATCTCGAACAGCAGTGATAGAGACTGCCGTGTAGCTTACATTCGTCATCATGGTGAGATCCCAGAACCAGAGCACCTTCGCAAGTCCGCCCTGCTCTATGAGCGGCTTCCAGCGGTCACGCATAGCCTCGGAGAACTCCTCCATCTTGCCACCGATAACCTCGTGGATTTCCTGTAGAAAAATCATGGTTCAGACTCCCTTCAGGGCATCACTTGCTCGCTTCATACTTAATGTGGTCGTCATAGTATCCGGCTATGAGCTTCCTGGTGAAGCTTTCAACAGGTCTCTCCATCCAGAAAAAGTAAAATGGAAGTTTGAGATGCACAGTCTCTGCGATCTCTGACCCTCCGGGAGCGTCCTTCAGTGTAACGGTCTCAACGGTGCCTTTGCCGAAGCCATCGATTGTCTCGTTGACCATTTTCAACTCTTCCGGATAAACTGTCTGCAGTTGTCGGAACGTTCTAGTAAAGCCAAGTATCTTCATGGACCACAGGCATATACTCACATCGCCTTTTTCATACAGGGGTTTAACCTTAACATTCCTGTGTCCGTGCAGCTTCTCCACGTGCGTGTATTCCGCGAAGGTGCGGAGCAGATAGGCGGGCGGTCTGGGAATAACCGCGTTTACCGTAAATACCCTCATTCCTGCCTCCTTTATCCTGCCCTCACTTGCCCTTGAATGTTGGCTCTCTTTTCTCCCAGAGAGAATTCATGCCCTCCTGGAAATCCTCAGTGCCAAAGAGTATGTTCATGATATAGACCTCGTAGTCCATATGCGCCGCCAGATCATGTTCATGAAGTCCTCTATACATGGCAGCCTTTGTCATCGCCACCGCGAGGGGCGCATTTCGGGCTATCTTCGTAGCCATCTCTCTGGCCGCATTCATTAAGTCATCGTGCGGCACAACTTTGTTCACCAGGCCGAATCTCTCGGCCTCTCGAGCATCTACCATGTCGCCGATGAGCGCCAGTTCCAGCGCCTTAGTGAGTCCCACGGCGCGAGGCAGAAGATAGGTTCCGCCGCCGTCGGGGATGAGCCCTCGCTTTACCTGAAGCATGCCAAACTGAGCGTTCTCCGAGGCGACCTTCAGGTCACAGGCTATTGCCAGGACGAAGGCACCGCCCAATGTAATGCCGTTAATGGCGGCTATCACGGGCTTGGGCATACTCTGTATCTTGAGCAGAACGGTGAGGAGGCTCCTCTCGTCGTGGGTAACGGCACGGCCCCTGACCGTGCTGGCCATGGGCGGGAGGTTCTGAGTATCCATTGTTGCCGCCCAGTTAAAATCGAGCCCGGCTGAGAAAACTTTACCCTACCGCAGTCAGGATAATCGCTTTCACTTCCTTGTCTTTGGCCAATTCTTCAAAGGCTATGTCGATCTCGCCCATCATTTCCATGTTGAAGGCGTTGCGTTTATCAGGGCGGTTTAGCGTGATCGTCCCTATACCATCCCGCCTGTTAAGAAGAACCATTTTGTAAGGCATCTGCTCCTCCTTCTGCCCAACGACTAATCTCTTGCTGCCAGTATATGAGCCAGAGGGCCGTCAACTGTTAAGAGCTCCTCTGCTTCTTGGATGAGATTGTCTATCAACTCTTTGACTGTGACGATTTTGGTGATTGACCCCACTGCCATTGAGCCACCCATAACCGGCATGGGACGGAAAGTGGAATGCGGCTTTGCATCACCTACCAGTTGGTATACTTCTTGTTTCCTGGTCAACTCGTCAAGTCCGGCTGGAGGTGGTGCGAATACCCTGTTTCGCACCTCTGGGTCGTAGGGACTGGCATTTACCAGAGCCTGCTTGTAGCGCTCGGAGACAGGGCACTCTTTTGTGGCCATGAAGACTGTTCCCATATATACTCCATGGGCTCCCATGGCCAGTGCTGCCAAAAAAGTGCGGCCATCTCCAATCCCTCCGGAAGCTATTACTGGAATCTTGAGTATTTTCGTGGCCATGCTGATGGTGGTCAGGGTGGTCAAATGATTGGCGGCTTTCTCGCCCTCGCCTTCGATTCCTACTATTACGACTGCATCCGCGCCGTGGCGCTCGGCCGCCAGGGCATGCTTTATTGTCCCTACCTTATGAATCCAGGGTATGCCCGCCTGTTTGATGCGTTTACCGTGTTCCTCAGCTTTGTAGGCTGAAGTGAATATTGCTGCCACCCGTTCCTCGATGGCAACATCGCGTAATTCGTCTATTTGGGGATGGCCTATGAGCGATAGGTTCACGCCGAAGGGCTTATCTGTCATTGACCTAGCTTTATGAATATCCTTGCTTAACTTCTCGGCAGTACCTAACGCAGTAGCTTCGATTATTCCGAAACCTCCTGCCTCGGAGACGGGTGCTGCCAAAACAGCCTTGCCGAATCCGCCGAATGCACCTTCGATAATAGGATACTTGCAACCTAATAACTCAGTAATCTTGGTTTTCCATTCCATGTGGTGGACTCCTAACTCTACCAGCTCCTGGGCAACCCCAGCCCCATTGCGCAGACGAGGTTCCTCATAATCTCCGAAGTGCCCCCGGCCATGCTTAGCCCCTAGGCATTGCTGGTATTCCTTTTCGTATCTGCCCTTCAGAGGCGACCATCTGGACTCTTTTACCTGCGCATAGGGCCCTATGATCTGATAGGCGCTAAAATTGAACCGCTGCACCGTTTCGGTGGCCAGGACCTTTGCCCATGCCGCCAAGGGCGCAGCCATTACCAGGCCGCCCTTAATCTGATTCCAGAGCACGAAGTAGGAGAAGGCACGGCCTACATCTATCTCGATCGCCATCTGAGCCAGTCTATGTTGGACGAGAGGGTTTTCAGATAGTAACTTATCATGCCGTTTTGTCTCCTGGCAGAACTCTATTAATTCCTCCAACTCTCGCTTCAGGTAAGAAAAGAGGGCAATCATGGAACGCTCAAAGTTTGAAGTCATCTGGGAAGCTATCCAGCCCTGATTCTCCTCACCTACCATATTTCGTGCGGGGATTCGAACGTCATCGAGAAAGACCTCGTTGAAAAGATGGGAGCCATCGATGCCCAGGATGGGCCTGATAGTGATACCCCGGGTCTTCATATCGACCAAGAAAGAAGGATAGCCCTCGACTTCTCTTTTCCTCAGGATTTGTTCTGGCGAGCAGGAAACCCCAGTCAGCACGATGAGCGCCACTGCTCCATATCTTCTGGCCGTTGACGATGTAATCGTCCCCATCCTTTACGGCACGAGTCGTAAGGGATGCTAAGTCGGAGCCAGCGCCTGGCTCGCTCCAAAGTTGGGTCCAGAACAGCTCTGCCCTCGCTATAGGAGGCAGATGTTCACTTTTCTGCTGCTCATTTGCGCTTACAAGAAGAGTAGGAGCCAGCAGTGTTATACCCCAGTGATCAACCCCTGCTCCCCGGTTATAGCCCATAACATCACTAAATAAGAACTGCTCTACGAGCGAAGCGTCCCTGCCTCCGTATTCCTTGGGCCAGGGAAGGGAGAGCCAGCCCTTCGCTGCCAGCTTCTTGGCCAGCTTCTTATGGAACTCCCAACAAGCGTCTAACCCGAATATGGCCTCCATGGATGTTCCCCACTCTGGCGGGGCATTTTTCATTTCCTCCTCCGAAGAAATCGTTAAATTGTTTTCTTAGCGCTTCTTCTTCCAGGGTAAATTGGAAGTCCATCTCAGCTCCTCTCTGCCTGTTTTACAGTGTCGCTTTTTCTAGCTCCTCCAAAAAAGCGGAACGACCTTTCCAGTATTTCTCCCTTTCCACAAGTATTGCTGTTCCCTGTCCCGTCGCCCCCGGTATGGATGCCAGCCCATATCTGGAGTTCCTACGATTCATTTCATGAGCCATTGTTCCGAGCAACCACACTCCACTGGCTCCCACAGGGTGGCCGATGCAGCAGGCGCCACCATTGACGTTCACTCTCTCTGGGTCAATACCCATTTCTTTTATCAGGAGCAAAGGGACTGCGGCGAAGGCCTCGTTCGTCTCCCAAAGGTCTATATCGCCTGCAGATAGGCCTGCTCTCTCCAAAGCCTTTCTACATACTAAGGAAACAACACACGGTGCCGTCTTAGGGTCGTACCCTGCCCAAGCGATTGACCTTACAGTAACCATGGGTTTCAAATCCAATTCCTTTGCCTTCTCTTTGGACATGAACATTGCCGCAGCAGCTCCATCGGTCTCTTTAGAGGAACTGGCGGCGTTAATCTTCCCATCCGGCTCATAAATAGGCGGAAGTGAGCGTATTTTCTCGATAGTTGAGTCAGCCCGTACACATTGATCGTAGTCGAAGAGTGCTGATGTTCCATCGGGCAACCTGATTTGCACAGGGATTATCTGACTCTTGAACCTGCCCTCTCTCTGGGCTGCAGCAGCCCTCAGGTTGCTCCTCAGAGCCCACTGGTCTAGCTCCTCCTTGGAGATATCAAACATGTCAACAATATACTCGGCGCTCAGGCCTATACCCATGACGGCAGTCGGGTCAATTCTATCGAATATCTTGGGATTGGCCTGCCAGCGTGCACTATATTCTTTGGCAAGCTCCCCTAAATCTGCGTCAGGAGTGATTACCGGGTTAGGGAAATGGGATAGGCTCTCCAAGCCGCCGGAGATAATGATGTCTGCCTGGCCTGACTGAATAGCCATTATGGCAAATTGGGCACCCGCCATACTGGAACAACAGGCTCTATCAACACTTATGCCCGGAACCTCGAAGGGAAAACCTGCCGCAAGGGAGATATCTCTGGCTACATTTGCCTGCTCCCCGATCTGGGTTGGCGTCCCGATGATAATGTCGTCGATTGAAGCAGGGTCTACCCGTGTTCGTTTCATCAGCGCCTGGACGGCGATGATACCAAGGTCGTCGGAGCGAACATCTGCAAAGAATCCTGGTTTCTTCTTGCTTGCCCGACCGAAGGGCGTTCGCACGAAATCCACTATCACCGCTTCTCTTAGTCTGGCCATTTCTTCACTTCCCTAAGTCTTTATTCTATCTTTCGTAATGAATTGATAATCAAGCATCTGCCTCAAATGCTCTCCCCTTTTTCATGAGTTGCACCGCTTTGAGCAACTCTGGCTTCATACGCAAGTTGGGAAATGAGATCATACTTAGAAGGATCTTGTGAATTAAATCTTGCCGCCGCGCTTCTGCTTTCGACTTTGAGCAGTTTTTGTCGATGGGAGTCTGTCCAGGACCTGCAGGGCTCCTGTCACCATGTCTTCGACCACCTGCTTTGCGGGCTTCAGTTCCTTTATCATCCCTGCTATTTGACCCGCCGGGGCAGGCACAATATCTGCCATCTTTGCCTCGTATGCTCCATCCAATATCGGTACGATGGCGATGGATTGCATGGGCATGGGCAATGTAGGCAGCTTGGCCTTATCCCAAGCTTCAATAAGCCTGTTCTTTAGATACCTTGCCTGTTTGCCCGTTATCACTTTCGACACCATGGTGTCATCCTCGGTGCTTTCCAGTATCTTCTGCTTATGATAGTCCTCATAGATGGCCTCGTAAGTACCGAGGAAGACGGTGCCACACCACACGCCCACAGCCCCGAGCGCCAGTGCTGCCACCAGCCCTCTGCCATCTCCTATCCCTCCTCCCGCTATTACAGGAACAGGTGAAACAGCATCCACCACCTGGGGGATGAGAACCATCGTGCCAATTCTGCTATTGTGACCTCCTGACTCTGCTCCCGAAGCCGCGATAATGTCCGCTCCACTTCTGACTAGGCGACGGGCTCCCCTCACGCTCGCGACTACGCCGATTATTTTAATGCCCTTGGCATGGCACTCTTTGGTATAGGGCGCCGGGTCTCCCAACGCCGCGGCCCAGACCGGAACCCGGTGCTCGATAATGACCTCGACCTGCCTCTTGAAATCTTCCTGGGACCAGACTGCGTCCTCGGCCATGTTGGCAAGATATCCTCTCCCGCCGCTTGGTGCAGGTACTCCCAGTTCTTTCCTCAGCTTCTCAATGACATCAGGCTCATCTGTAGCAGCAGATGGAGCGAGCGATGGCAACTCAGCTTGAAATTCAGCCGTGGTGCCTGTTTAGGAGCCTCCAGGTGGTATTATGGTATCCACCCCAAATGGTTTGTCGGTGACTCTTTTGCATAAGGCGCCGGGTCTCCCAAAGCCGCAGCCCAGACCGGAACCCGGTGCTCGATAATGACCTCGACCTGCCGCTTGAAATCTTCCTGGGCAGACTGCGTCCTCGGCCATGTTGGCAAGATATCCTCTCCCACCGCTGGGTAAGGGTACTCCCAGTTCCATTCTCAGCTTCTCAATGACATCAGGCTCATCTGTAGCAGCAGATGGAGCGAGCGATGGCAACCCAGCTTGAAATTCAGCCGTGGTGCCTGTTTGAGGAACCTCCGGTGGTATTATGGTATCCACCCCAAATGGTTTGTCGGTGAGGCTTTTCGTTTTCCTTATCATTTCATCGATTTTACGAGGGGACAGAAAAGCACAGCCCAGGACACCCAATCCCCCCGCGTTGGATACTGCTGCTACAAGCTCTGGCCCAGAGGTAGGGCCTCCCATGCCACCCATCCCAGCCAGGATTATGGGATATTTAATATCCAGCATGTCACATAACCTAGTATGAAGAGCGTTCTTCATCATTTTTCTCCCTTATAGGCTCTTTTGCTTCGATAAACGCATTACTTCAGGCTGATCAATTTGTTAGCTACTTTCTTATGAACTCCTCGCCTCCCCCCAAGTTCAGGCTCCTATTGCCCCTTCGTCTCTCAGTTTCTTAATATCCTCCTCGGATATTTCCAAGATATCGTGCAAGACCTCGTCGGTATGTTGATCAAACATAGGCGCTGGAGTGCTGGGAAGAGCTGGGGTTTCTGATAGCCTAATGGGCTGGCTGACATGGTGGGTTTTGCCTGCGGTAGGGTGCTCAAGCTCAATAATGAAGCCTCTGGCTTTCAGGTGTGGGTCGTGGAAAATCAGGTCGTCGGGCCAGCCAACCACTCCTGCCGATACCCCTGCCTGCTGAAGTATCTTCATTGCGTCCCAGGGATCCTGAGTTCGCGTCCACTCTTCAACCAGACGGTCCAGTTCGTCCTCGTTCTCTTTTCTGTCGAGCAGGTTAGCAAATCTAGGGCTCTTGGTCCACGCAGGCGCACCGATAGCCCTGCATAAACCATCCCATTCCTCCTCAGTGAAGACGGAGATAGCAATCCAACGATCTTCTACAGGGGGTGTAGAATCGGCGTACTGAACAGTGCCTTTGCATTTATAGATTCCATGAGGGGCAGCTCGTGGGTTGCGATTGCCCATCGGGAGCGGGTGCCGTTTATCGAAAGTGTACTCCAGGTAACTATCCCCTATCAGTCCAGCACCTACTTCAACCTGGGCCAAGTCGATGTGCTGCCCTTTTCCAGTGCGACGGCGATAGTCTAAAGCGGCCAGCAGGGGAATAATACCCAACTTCGCAGAGATGTGATCCGGATGGTTGAGAGCAACGCCCCCAGGGTGGTCGACATCGAAGTAGTTCCACATATATAGGAGGCCGCCTGCAGAGGGCGCATGGGGGCCGAAGCTGGTGTAATTTGAATAGGGGCCGCCTCCACCCCACCCCTGGGTGCTGAAATAGATAATATCGGGCTTGACTTTGCGTACGCTTTCGTAGTCAAGCCCCCATTTGCCCATGACATCGCCTCGGAAGTTTTCCAGCACTATATCGCATTTCTTGATGAGTTCTTTCGCAAGCTCTTTGCCTTTCATTTCCTTGAGGTTTATCACCACACCACGCTTATATCGGTTAGAATCATTGAATCCGGGGTTGTCGTTGATATTTCCCGTGGCTGTGAGATTCCTCATATAGTCAAGTGCATTCTTGCCTTCGACATGGATGACATCGGCCCCGAATGCACCCAGCACATAGCCCGTATCGGGCATAGCGGCACCGGTGCCGAATTCAATCACCTTTATGCCTTCCAGAATTGCCCTTGACACGGCCATCTCCTCTCTGTAAAAAGTCTCAGCCCCTTAGATAATGCCAGCGCCCCTCAATGCCACCAGTTCATCGCGAGACAAGCCCATTTCGTCGCACCAGATCTCAATATTATGTTGCCCCAGAGTAGGGGCTGGACACCCGATGGCAGGGGGAGTCTCTGTCATTTTGAATGGTACCCCGGGATAAAGGGCGCTTCCTACCTCAGGGTGCTTTACATCTGTAAAGAAACCACGGGCGTTTATATGGCGGTCCTCTACGAATTGGTCGAGATAATAGATTGGACAGGTAGGCACACCGAGCTCCTGACCACGAATGAATAGCTCCTGCTGCGTGTATTCTTTGAAGTAAGGTGTGCACAGCTCGATGAACTCCATCATCCTCACTAACATTTCAGAGACTGGCGTGTTATTTACCCATTCCACAAGGGCCGGTGGCCGCCCCATCAATTCCAGGAAGCCTTGTCGATGTTTCTCAGTCATTACATTGAAAGTGAAGTAGCCATCCTTACAGGGGATGGTAAGCAGAGGGCCCATACGCCACCTCATGCGAAACCCAGCGATAGTTCCGTTAGCGACGCAGAGCGAATATCCGGGTATCATCCAGGGGACCATGCCATCTATGGCTGCTTCCTGCGCAGATATATCAACATACTGTCCCTGCCCTGTGGCGCCGCGATCAAACAGGGCCAGCATCGCTCCTGCAGCGCCAAAGATGGCCGCGATATCATTGGCCAAACTCCCCGGTGCAGTACATGGCGGCCTATCGGGAAGGCCGCAAGGCATTGTCGCCCCGCTCAAAGCCAGATTGACAATATCGCTACCCTTGTAGTGAGCATGGGGCCCGCTCTGCCCGAAGTCGGTGATGGATACCATGATGAGTCCAGGGTTTATCTCACTAAGCGCCCGATAGCTCAGCCCCAGGCTTTCCATGTGTCCAGGTGGGGAAGTCTCAAAGAGGATATCCGCTGTCTTCACCAGCTTCTTGAAGAGGTCTCGACCAAGGGAGGAATCGAGATTTAGGGTTATCCCTCGCTTGCTTGTGTTTCGATAAAGCCAGTAGAGGCTGCGTTCCATATGAGGGATATCGCCAACAAAGGGAGGGATATTACGCTCAGGAGCCCCATTGGGTGGCTCGATCTTGATAACGTCGGCTCCTAGTTCGCCCAGTAACCTTGTGCCATAGAGTCCCTTGCCGTCGGCTAGGTCGAGGACGCGGTAAATATTCAGCGGGCCTTCGTGTTTACTACTATCTGCCATGCCTTGTCTTTCCTTTCACGGCTGTTTCCCCTCTTGCCCTCTCAAGAACACGGTTGCAGGGTTAGCGGAGCTATATAACGCGAACCTCGTCGATCGAGCTAGATAGCGACAAACTGTTCCTAGCAAAGATGGACGGTTTTACATCCCGAGATCGAGCAATAGCAACTCCTTTAATCTAGATGTCTTCTCTACTCCTTGGCTTTTTGGTCTAAGCCGCCTCATTTTCCTTTAAACACCGGCTCCCGCTTTTCCAGGAATGCGCTGGCGGCCTCCATGAAGTCTTCGGTGTTGACAATACCTCCTGGGTTTTCTCCTCACGCTTCATCTGCTTTATGAGGTCCTTCTCTTCCATCGCCTTATACAGGTCGGCCTTGGCCATGGCTACGGCCAGCGGCGGGTTTTTTGTTATTTTCAAAGCCAGTTCCCGAGCTGCTTTCATTAGGTCATCATGGGGAACGACTCGGTTCACCAGTCCTATCCGTTCTGCTTCAGCAGCATCGATCATGTCACCCGTCAAGACCATCTCGCAGGCCTTGGCCAGCCCAACTGCACGGGGCAGGGTAAACGAGCCGCCGGTGTCGGCAGCAATGCCTCTTTTGACGAATATCATGCTGAACCTGGCTTTGTCAGAGGCGATCCTGATGTCACAGCCCAGAACCAATGATAACGCAGCACCAACGGTGGGGCCGTTTATGGCGGCAATCACAGGTTTGTTCATGCTGCGCATCCTGATTACGGCAGCTACAGGGGTCCCTTTACCGTATGTCTGGTCTGCATCATCTGTAATCTTGTCTTCGACTCCGCCATCCTTCTCGACCATACCCTTGGCGTCTGTGAACATGCTGAGGTTAATGCCTGTCGAGAAGTATTTGCCGGCCCCGGTCAGGATTACCGCCCTGATGCTCTTATCCTTTGCCACTTCTCTCAATACAGCGTCAACTTCTTCCATAAGCCTGAAATCGAAGGAATTGCCTGCATCGGGGCGGTTAAAGGTTATGATGGCAACCGGCCCCTCCTTCTCCAGAATGAGTGCCCTGTACGCCATTTAATGCCTCCTTGTTTCTATGTGTGCTAAGCCAAACCCAATCCTCTTCCATCGGACAATGGCTTATCAGCCACTGAACTCACCCATTGGCACTTATTCAACCCGTTACTTCTTGGCTTTTTTGAATGCGTGAAGGGTTATCTCGTCTGAGACCTTTTCGTAATCTACCTCCACAGGCATGCCGATTTGCACTTCCTCTGGTGTCATCAGCCCGTGCGTCACCAGGCGAGGGCCTTCCTCCAGTTCCACCAGCAATACCGGCCAGGGGTATGGCATAGTGGCGTGCTGGATGGTATAGCTAATCACTGTGCCCTTGCCGCTGCAGCGAGCCCACTCATAGTTGAAAGAGTTGCAAAAAGGGCACATCTCAATGGGCCAGAAGCGGAATTTGCTGCAGTCCTTACACTTCTGCAGTAACAACTCGTGTCTGTTCAGACCATCGTAGAATTCCTGATTTATGGGGCCAGGCATCGGAGCTAATCTTGCTACTTCTTCCATCTAAATACCTCCTTTAGGCTGCGCGTAAAACCAGTGCGCTGGTGGGGATGCCACTGCCACTTGTCACCAGCACGTGTTTGCATTTAGGTACCTGCACAAACGAAGTGCCTCTCAACTGGCGTACACCTTCGACAACCTGATTCATGCCATGGATATAGGATTCGGAGAGACAACCACCACTGGTATTGGTGGGGAGTTTGCCACCTATCTGCAGGGCTCCATCCCTTACGAATGGGCCGCCCTCACCTGGTTTGCAGAAGCCGAAGCTCTCCAGTTGCATTATCACCAGAGGTGTGAAGGCATCGTATATTTGGGCACAATCGATGTCCTTGGGCCCTATCCCCGCCTCTTTCCAGAGATGTGGGGCGAGGCGCGTATATTCCTCCAGGTCAGCTATGTTCTTGCGCTGATAGCTAGTCATCATCTCCATCCAACTGCCAGTCCCCTGCTCAGCAGCCATGATGTACACAGGTTTTTGCTTCAGATGTTTGGCTCTATCCGGCGAGGTCACTATCATGGCGCAAGCGCCATCGCTCTCCTGACAGTAGTCGAAGAGACGCAGCGGATAGGCAATCATCCTGGCGTTAGCGTGCTCTTCAAGCGTCAGCGTCTTCGAGTGCATCATCGCCTTGGGGTTCTTGTTAGCGTGCTTCCTGAAGGCAACAGCCACCTCACCGAAATCTGTGGTCTTTGTTCCGTAGAGGTGCATATGCCTTACAGCCATGACTGCAACCATGGAACCAGGTGCCATCAAGCCGAATGGGATAGAATACTGAAAATGTCCCATCATCGGCATAGCCATCGCCATCTGCCCATAGCGAAAACCGGAACGCTCATTTAGTGCTCTGAAACAGGCTACGTATTTCGCCTTGCCCAGTGCTACCGCCATAGCCGCCATCTGTACAGTGCCACAGCCTGCGCCGCCGCCGAAGTAGACCTCCGGGAAGAACCTCAGGTTCTCAAGGCCGAGATTCCTGGCTATCTCATCGACCTGATTGCTGTCCACCGAGAACCTGACTATGCCGTCGATCTCCTTGGGGCTTATCCCGGCATCATCGCAGGCTGACTTTATTGCCTCCAGTGCCAGGCGCATCTCGCTACGACCGGAGTTCTTGGAGTATTCAGTCTCGCCGATACCTACAATACATGATTTGTCCTTCAAACTGTCCATTTCTCACCCCTTAATATATTAGCTATGACCTTTCTTAGTCGGCAAAGCCACGATAATCTGAGCATCGCAGAAAGGATTGCCGCTCGCCGTAGCGTTCACCTGCAGGTCCACAAGATGCAGGCCTTTCATGTAGTTGTCTTCTTGTCCTACGTACTTCTTAGTTACTTTGCCCACGACTTTTAGGGCATCATCAGCATAGCAAGAGCCCTGGATGTTGAATCGGATTCTCTTCAGCTCGGCTGTGGGACCGCCCCAGTCAGTGGCCAGCCTGCACAACAGGCCCTCGGAATGCATGATGTTGACGATGATATTTTTCTGACTACCCCTTTCCGCGAAGGCTTTATCGTGATGTATGGGGTTGCTGTCTCTGGTGGCCCAGGCGCCACAGCTAATCTTAACTGCGTCCATCTGCATCTCGTAAGAACCGATATCCTGCCCCTCCGCCACATCCTCCCAGTAAACCTTTTTCCACTCCTGCATTGTTTTACCTCCTTTGAAGATAACTTTTATTGATTCTTTTCAACCCCCTAAATCCCCCAGTCTTGGGGGACTTAAGAGGCTGGGGAACACCCCTAGACTCCCGCCAGAAGGGCGAACCCCCCTCTGGACTCCCCTGTGCCAAATGGCTTTTTGTTTATGTTGTCGCTTTGTACTTCAACACAGTGCGGATTTCCTTACCAACCGCCTCACCTCTCTGGTTGCGGTAAATCTGGGTAGTGGTGATGAAGTGGCCCTTGCCGATACGCGTCTTTTTTTCCTCCGACACACCGTCCAACTTCATGGTATAGCTCAGTATATCGCCTGGGCGCACTGGCAAATAGAATTCAAAACTCATGTCTGTGGCAACATAGGTATCATAGTCGCCGGGGAGTTCAAGCTCAGCCATGGGAACCCAGGGGAATTCGGGCCAGGGCCACATGCGCGGCATGCACCACACCATCATCATCTGGGGAGGTGCGATTATCCCTCCATACTTGCTGCCTCGGGCATACTCCTCATCGACGTACAGGGGATTGGCATCCTCCACAGCTTCCACCCAGTGCCTGATCATCGGTTTGCATACCTCGTCCGGGGCGTAGATAGGAGCAGATTCCCTCCCAATCAACCCCCTATCCTTTTCGCTTAGGGCCATTTCACCTTACCTCCTTAGTTTTTATTTCTAGAGTGCCTTATGCACTCGCTGGATACTATAGAAGTCCGCCAGGAGCATGGTGCAGAAGGGCCCCGGGCCCATTCGGGATAGGTCGAGAACTTTATCCCAGACAGTGCTGGTGCCATGAAGATTCCTTGACTGATTCTTGTCTGGAGGGTGCCTCGCTGTCCTCGAATTCAGGTCATGCTTACGAGTACACCCTCAACTGAGCTACTACTGGAATAGCAGCGTGATCTGTAGGAATACCCTGTTATGCGTTCTTGCCGCGATAGTTAGAGATAGGGGCTCTTTATTGTGCTTGATCATCGCTAGGATAACATGATTATTCTTAAATAGTATAGTCCTTTCCTGCCTATCGAAGGTTCAGACGTATCAAATCCTTGATGACTTCGCTGGGTATACGGATACCGCGTGGGAGCTTGATGCAGGGAAGTTGTCCATTCCTGACCCACCGGCGAACTGTCTCTTTACTCACCCTTAGCTCGCTGGCAACCTCCGCGACAGTCAACATCCTGGCCTCTGGGAGTTGATTGAGTATGCGTTGTACGGCTAGCGCTATCTCCTTGCTTTTGCCCAACGCAGTGGTGGTTCCCCGCGCCATCCCGACAACTCCCAAAGGCTTGCCATCGCCATCTTTGACAAGAACACCGGTAAGTCGAATGCCCACAACATCGCCGTTACTCTGAGTGACACTCAGTTCAGTTTCGACGTATCCCTTTGGATATGATGCGGGATATGATCGACTCCGCCATGGCACGGTCAGCCACGAAATCTTGAACGCGCTTGCCAATAAGTTCTTTCTTTGATTTATTGGTGAAGTCACAACCGCGTTGATTGACGAACACCATCGTACCATCTGGCTCAAATACACTGACTGCAGCGGGATAGGTCTCTAAGAAGCTCAGGAAGAATTCACCGTTAAGAATAGGGGATGACATAAGACTACTTTACGCTCAGAGTACAACGCAAGATAACATAAAGGTAAATGTCTGTCAATTCTCTACCGCGATTATCAGCTAAGCCAGACCCCCTTGTGTTTATTCTTGCTGGTAAGTCTCTTTATTCCTCAATTCGTCGTCTAGGACAGGCTGGAATAACAAGCCAGGGTCGAGGCTTGAATTTCATATATGCGGCAATATATAAGCTTAAAACAACCGCCTCAATTTAGGATATTGACAAAATCAATATATTGTGGTAGTATACTGGCAAGCGGCATGCGGTTGCCGTATACCGATAGGCGACCGGGGGGCGTCGTCCTAACGGTGGAAATAAAAAAAGGGAGGTGTTCAAATGTCGTACAACTGGGGGCCATATTTCATCGTTCCATCGGAGGCTTTCGAAGATAAAAATTATGCCGGCCACATTAAGCTGCGGGAGAACCTAGACGAAGAACTGCTGGGCAAGGAGGTGGAAGAGCTGGGGCTCGTCGGCAACATCGTGAAGATCACCAATCCCTGGTACTATCGCAAGAAGAACACGGATACCTGGATCAAGATTGGGGAGTCTCAGGACCAGCGGGAAAATTTCCCTGTTACGTGGGACACAACTGTGTTGGAAAACGGACGATACGAGGTGCTGGGGTTAATGCACGTATTCATAAAGAAGGACAGAGTAGAACATGCCATCGCCCGGCAAAGCGTGATGGATGTGAACGTTAAGAACTAGACATTTCGTCAAATCATTAAAGTGATTTGGCGAACCGTAGCGAGCATGAGGAATGAAGCAGATTCAAATTAGAGAAGAAGTATGCATGGGGTGTGGCCTCTGTAGAGTCTATTGCCAGACGGAGCACTCTCGTTCGAGGGACACCATCAAAGCATTTAAGAAAGAAGCCCCTCGCCCCTTGCCACGCATCCGCGTGGAGAGGAATGGAGAGGTTTGCTTCTCTGTACAATGCCGCCATTGCGCTGAGCCTTGGTGTGTCTACTCATGTTTAACGGGTGCCATGCGTAAGGACCCGGCAAGCGGCGTAGTAACCGTCGACGCCGAGAAGTGCTCTGGCTGCTGGACTTGCATAGTGGCGTGTCCCTTTGGAGCACTGATCAAAGACACAAACAATAAGGTCATTGCTAAGTGCGATTTCTGCGCTGGGCAGGATATACCGGTCTGCGTTGCTAATTGCCCGAACGAAGCGCTGGTGCTGAGTGTGGATGGATGAAGTCAGATGATTGCCATAATCGACTACGGCGCGGGAAACCTGCGCAGTGTCACCAATGCTCTGGTGAAGCTGGGCTATCAGCCGAAGGTGACCCGTGAGCCAGACGATGTGCTCAACGCTACAGCAGTGATTTTCCCCGGCGTTGGCGCTGCGGCAGATGCTATGGAGAGCCTGAGGGAGTCCGGCATGGACGAAGCTATTCAAGAGGTAATACGCGAGGGCCAGCCCCTTTTCGCCATCTGCGTGGGGATGCAAGTCTTGCTGTCCGCAACCGAGGAAGGTGGTTGGAACGAGTGCTTGGGTATAATCCCTGGCACGGTCAAGAGGTTGCCCTCAGGGCTCAAGGTGCCACACATAGGCTGGAACCAGGTAAAGCAGGTGGCTAGACACCTCTATTTTCGAGGGAATTCCTGATGAATCAAATTTCTACTTTGTGCACAGTTATTATGCTGAGCCGGAAGACGCCTCTGTTATAGCTGGCACCAGTGAATACGGGATAAACTATATGCAGCGTACTCATTAAGGATAACCTGGTGGCGACTCAATTTCACCCCGAGAAAAGCGGCGAGCTTGGCTTGAGGATGTACGCCAACTTCTTTGAAGATGGCCGGGGTCAAGGAGTAGATACTGTGACAAAAGAAAACTGCTTAAGACGAAATACTTAATAGTAGGCAACTCCGCCGGGGGCATAGGGGCTGCTGAGGCTATACGCGAGGTGGACAAGGAAGCGCCTATAACCATCGTCTCCGACGAGCCCTACCTTAGCTACTCCCGTCCGCTTATCTCAAAGTATCTGACCAGGGAGCGCACCTTCGAGAGCATGCTCTTTCGCTCTCCCGATTTCTATAGCAGGAATAAAATCACCTCACTACTCGGGAAGCGGGTTAAAAACCTGGGGCTGAGCGAACATACTGCCGAGCTTGAAAGTGGCGAACGCATCGCCTGGGAGAAGCTGCTGATTGCCAGCGGTGGAGTGCCCATAATACCAAGCATGAAGGGCATGGGCAAGAGAGGGATCTTCACCTTCACCACACTGGACGATGCCAAGGCTATCGATGAATTTTTGGGAAACGCTCGATAACGCAGTGGTTATCGGCGGCGGGCTTATTGGCATCAGTGTAACTGAAGCCCTGAAAAAGCGCGGAGCGAAGGTCACAGTGGTTGAGATGAAGGAGAGGATCCTGAATACTATCCTGGACGAACAAGCCTCCCTGATGGCTGAGAGAACCTTAGAGCAGGCTGGGGTGAAGGTTATCGCGGGACGTACTGTGGCTGAAATCACCGGGAAGGAGTTGGTAAAGGGTGTGGTGCTGGATAACGGAGATGAGATAGCTTGCAGCCTGGTGGTGGTAGCCATAGGCGTATCGCCGCGCACCGAGCTTGCCCGGGGCACCGAGATAAAGGTAAATCGTGGCATAGTGGTGGACCGCCACATGGCTACGAGCTACCCCGATGTTTACTCCTGCGGAGACGCAGCTGAGGCCTACGATTTCGTCTACGGTGCAAACCGGCTAACCCCGATCTGGCCCAATGCTTACATCGGAGGGAGGGTTGCAGGCTACAACATGGCTGGAGCTGAAGCTGAATATCCCGGCGGCACGGCTATGAACTCGCTCAACTATTTCGGGATGGATATAGCCTCAGCAGGCATAGCTATTCCGCCCGATGGCGATAGCTATGAGCTTTTGCATAAACAAAAGGGCAGTGTCTATCAGATGTTAGTCTTGAAGGATGACCTTATAGTGGGGATGGTCTTTGTGGGAGACATCGAGAAATCCGGCATGGTCTACAGCCTGATGAGGGAAAGGGTAAAAGTGGGCAGCTTCAAGAAGGCGCTCCTTTCGGATAATTTCGGCCTGGTATCCTTACCAAAGGAGTTATTGCATAAGCGCCTGGAGGAAGAGGCTACTATAGTAGGAGGGCTAAGAAGATGAGAGACCTTAGCAAGATAAATAACCTCTACTCAGACGATAAGGTGATAGATGCCTGTTCCATCTTCGGGATGATGGATACCACAGGTAGACTATCTCCGGGAAGGGCGTGATAAAAGCCATCGCCAACATGCATTTCCGTGGCAATGGCCTGGGTGGCGGGTTCGCCATCTATGGGCTCTACCCGGAATACCCTGATTGCTACGCCTTCCACATAATGTACCTCAGCGCGGAAGGAAAATCAGAGGTGGAAGCTTACCTCAAGCAGCGATTCTGCATCGTGGCTGCCGAGGAGGTGCCCACAAAACCGACTTACGCCATTGTGAACCCGCCTCTAGTGTGGCGCTACTTCCTCCAAGTGATAGCACAGAACGGTGTGGTGCAGTCAGAGGACGACTATGTTGTGGAAATTGTGATGAAGATTAACACCGGCATCAAAGATGCCTTCGTTTTCTCCAGCGGCAAGAACATGGCAGTGTTCAAGGGTGTGGGCTATCCTGAGGAGATAGCTGAATACTTCTGCCTGGAGCAGTACAAGGGTTATATATGGACAGCCCACGGCAGATTTCCCACCAATACGCCGGGCTGGTGGGGTGGGGCACACCCTTTCAATATTCTAGACTGGACGGTGGTTCACAACGGTGAGATCTCCTCCTACGGGATAAACAGGCGCTACCTTGAGGGGTTTGGCTATCATTGCACCTTACAGACCGATACTGAAGTGATAGCCTACGCTGTAGACCTCCTGGTACGAAGGCACGGCCTTCCAATGGAGATAGTGGCTAAGGTATTGGCGCCACCCTTCTGGAGCGATATAGAGCGCCTTCCCGAAGGGCAACAGAAGCTGTTTCGCACACTGCGGCAGGTGTATGGAAGCCTGATGCTGAACGGTCCTTTTACTATAATAGTAGCTCATCACGGTGAAATGATCGGGCCTGACCGACAGAATCAGGCTACGCCCGCTCACTGTTGGAGTAAAAGACCAAGTGCTCTATCTTTCCTCCGAGGAATCAGCTATTCGCCTGATCTGCCCGGACCTGGACCGGACATGGATTCCCATGGGCGGCGAGCCCATTATAGGCAGACTGAAGCCGGAGAACGCTCCCGTAAGTGCAAGGGCGGTGGGGCTCGACAGAGGAAGTGGCGTCAGGTAGGGAGGTGTTATACATGGAAACGGAAAAGGGGATTTGTCCCAAGTGCGGGAATCCGGTGACTCTGACAGAATTCGGTCGGTATTTGAGCAAGGAACTCAGCAGATTCGAGCCCTTTTTCGAGGGTTGGTGCCCGAACTGTGTTGAGCGTGTAGTTGAACATAGGGCGCCATCGGGTTCTGGCAAATATGAGACAGGCCGACCCCGACCCAAAATTGCCAAGTAAGGCTTGAGCAGATGTTGACGAAGAGGATTATCCCTTGTCTGGATGTAACAGGAGGGCGTGTGGTTAAGGGCACAAGCTTTAGCGAGCTTCGTGACGCCGGTGACCCTGTGGAGCTGGCTGCGTTCTACTACCAGCAGGATGCCGATGAGTTGGTTTTTCTGGATATCGGCGCCACGCCGGAAGGACGCAAAACGATGGTGAATGTGATTGAAAAAGTAGCAGAACAGGTTTTCATCCCGCTTACCGTAGGTGGGGGATTGCGCAGCACGCGCGATATGAGACTTATGCTGGAATCAGGAGCTGATAAGATTGCCATCAATACGGCGGCTGTGCTGAATCCCAAGCTTATCGGCGAGGGGGCGAAGAGGTTCGGCTCCCAGTGCATCGTGGTAGCCATAGATGCCAAGAAAGTAAAGAACAGCGACGCTCCGAAATGGGAGGTCTGCACACATGGAGGACGGAAGCCAACAGGCATCGATGCATTGGAGTGGGCTGAGCAGGCTGTCGCGCTTGGTGCGGGAGAAGTGCTACTGACCAGTTGGGATGCTGACGGCCACCGTCTGGGATATGACCTGGAGTTAACTAGCGCCATGAGCGAAAGCCTGACCGTGCCGGTGATAGCTAGCGGTGGCGCAGGTAACCTCGAGCATCTCTTTCAGGCGCTTGTCATCGGCAAGGCCGATGCTGTCCTTGCCGCCAGCATCTTTCACTATCGAACTTATTCGATTCGCCAGGCCAAGGATTACCTTGCTGAAAAAGGGATTCCGGTCAGGAGATAGCAGGGGGACAAGGTGAAGACTTATTTGCCACCAAAGTTTATCGTGGAGCGAGATTCTGAGCGCTGTATTCAGTGCCAGGTGTGCGTGAACCAGTGCTCCTTCGACACGCATTACTATGATGCTGAGGATGACGTAGTGAGAAGCCGCGAAGGCAGATGCGTCGGCTGCCATCGTTGCGTCGTGTTTTGCCCCACTAATGCGGTAACCATAAGAGCGAACCCATTGGACTACAGGGAAAACTACAACTGGCGTCCTGAAGTAATCGAGGACATCATCAAGCAGGCTGAGACAGGTGGCGTTCTTCTCACAGGGATGGGCAACGACAAGGGATACCGCGTCTACTGGGACCACTTGGTTCTCAATGCCAGCCAGGTGACTAATCCCTCCATTGACCCGTTGCGGGAGCCGATGGAGCTTACCACTTATCTGGGTAGAAAGCCCGATAAGGTGGAGATAGATCCGAAAACGCTGAGCCTGAAGACCGAGCTGGCTCCCCAGGTCAAGATTGAGGTACCCGTAATGTTCGCTGCCATGTCCTATGGGGCAGTGAGCCTGAATGTGCATGAGTCCCTGGCACGGGCAGCCACTGAAGCAGGCACTCTATGGAACACGGGAGAGGGCGGGCTTCACCCGAAGCCTATATAAGTATGGCGCCAACACGATAGTGCAGGTGGCATCAGGCAGGTTTGGCGTCCATCCTGAGTACCTCGATGCTGCCAGGGTGGTCGAGATAAAGATCGGCCAGGGGGCTAAGCCCGGCATCGGGGGACACCTCCCCGGGGAAAAGGTCAGCGCTGAGGTATCCATGACCAGGATGATTCCCAGAGGGACGGATGCACTGTCGCCAGCGCCACAGCACGATATATATTCTATTGAGGACCTGGCACAGCTTGTCCATGCCTTGAAAGAGGCTACAAACTATACCAAGCCGATATCGGTCAAGATAGCAGCTGTACACAACTCGGCAGCCATAGCCAGCGGGATGGTGCGGGCTGGGGCGGATATCATAGTGCTCGATGGACTGCGGGGTTCCACCGGCGCTGCGCCCAAGATCATCCGCGACCATGTGGGCATACCCATCGAGATGGCCCTCGCCTCTGTGGATAGCAGGCTAAGGCAGGAGGGTATCCGCAACCGTGCCTCTTTAGTGGTTTCAGGGGGGATCAGGAACAGCGGGGATGTAGCCAAGGCAATTGCCCTAGGAGCTGACGCCGTCTACATCGGGACTGCAGCTCTGGTTGCTCTGGGCTGCACAATCTGCCAGCAGTGCCACACGGGGAAGTGCGCCTGGGGTATCTGCACGACCGACCTTGCCCTGACCAAGAGGATCAACCCGGATATCGGAGCCAGAAGGCTGGCAAACCTGTTGCGCGGCTGGAGCCTGGAACTGAAGGACATTTTGGGTGGCATGGGGGTCAACGCTATAGAGAGCCTGAGAGGCAACCGCTTACACTTGAGAGGTGTTGGGCTCACCGACACCGAGCTCGAAATCCTGGGAGTAAGAATGGCAGGTAGCTGAGATGACAGAAAAGGTTCGCAACGAGAAAGCTAACTCGGTAGTAAAGATAGATGCCTACGGGCTTTCCCATCGTGAACTCAACGCCAAGCTGAGGGAGGCGGTCTCGAACGGGACCCAGAAGATTGAGCTTCGAAATGTCTATGGCCAGAGATATATCGGCACGGACCTGAACAAAGCGGTCGAGATCGAGATATTCGGCGTGCCGGGGAACGACCTGGGTGCGTTCATGGATGGGCCCAGGATTATCGTCCGCGGCAACGCCCAGGATGGCTGCGGCAACACGATGAACAATGGCGAGATAATCGTTCATGGTCACGCCGGAGATATTATCGGCCTCTCGGCCAGAGGCGGAAAGATTTTTGTCCGCGAGGACGTGGGCTACAGAGCCGGCATACACATGAAGGAGTACCAGGACAAGAAGCCGGTGCTGGTTATAGGAGGCACAGCCCAGGACTTCTTTGGCGAATATATGGCTGGGGGAATAGTAATCCTTCTTGGCCTTAATCTGAAAGAGGGGGAACATCACAGAGCCAAGTTCATCGGCACCGGCATGCACGGTGGTGTTATCTACCTTAGGGGCAGCGTGGATAGCTATCAGCTTGGTAAAGAAGTGGGGGTTGCCGAATTGGAGGGAGAAGATTTCCAAGTCCTCACTAAACTTGTCGGCGAGTTCGCCTCCCATTTCGGCTATGATGCAGAGGGAGATACTAAAGCATAAGTTCAGCAAGCTATTCCCACGCTGGCTCAGACCTTATGGCAGGCTCTATGCTTACTAAGCGGGGGTGAGACATGATAGGGCAAGAGACTCCAGAAATAGAGAGAAAAGTAGTAGCGATCCTGAAAGTCCTCAGCGATTCCCAGGAGCCTCTGGGCGGCAGGGTTATTGCCCGTCGTCTCAGCGACTTCGGCATCGAGTTGGGTGAAAGGGCTGTGAGATATCACCTCAAGCTGATGGATGAACGAGGTCTCACCAGACCCGTGGGACTGAGGGATGGCAGGTCTATTACGGAGAGAGGGATCGAGGAGCTAGGCGGCGCTCTGGTCCGCGATAGGGTAGGCTCAATTGCTGCCAAAATCGAATTGCTGGCCTATCGTACCTCCCTCGACCTGGATAAACAGACCGGTGAGGTCCCTATAAATACATCGTTATTCCCCAAAGAAGAATTCAAGAAAGCCCTTGCAGCGATGAAAGATCCTTTCCAAGCGGGCCTTTGCGTCAGCGAGCTTAGTGGCTGTGGCTTCTGAAGGGAGAGGTGCTCGGGGAAGTAACTGTGCCTCCAGGGCAAGGTGGGATTGGCCACAGTTTCGAGCGTAGCAGTAAGCGGGGCGCTTCTGAAGGCTGGCATTCCGCTGGATTCCAAGTTCGGGGGCGTGCTCCAGTTCCGGAACCACAGGCCTCTTCAGGTTCGTCGAGCTAATAGAGTGTTCAGGCTGTTCACTGTCGCCCGCCGAGATATTCGTTGCCAGCAGGATGACCAGCGTCCGGGAGGTGGCAAACTCGGGAGAGGGCAAAATACTGGCTCATTTTCGTGAACTCCCGTCTCCCTGCAGGCCAGTGGTAGAGACAGTTATAGGGAAATTAAAAGAAGCTGGAATCGATGGGCTTGTTATGATGGGCAAGCCAAATGAGACTGTATGTGAGATACCAGTTGGGTTCAACAAGATTGGGCATGATACTTCAAAGCGGCCTTAACCCGGTGGCCGCCGCTGTGGAAGCAGGTATACAGGTAACAAATCGTGCCATGAGCGGGGTCATCGACTACAGGAAACTAAGACGCTTCCGGGATTTGTAGGGGTAACGAAGGCGGAGGCTAATCAACCTTGTTCAAAATTTTCATAATAGCCGATGGAAAAGAGCAGGTGAGAAGGCTCAGCTCAGAGCTTGCTGGCAAGGGCTTGGTCTGCTCGATTGATTCCGAAGCTGAGAAAGCCATAGAGAATATCGGAGAACGAGCCCCCGATTTGGTGCTGGTGGCTATTGATGGCAAGCCCAATAGCTCGGAGATGATACATCTGGCTCGCAATATCAAAGAGGAAAGCCATCTGCCCGTAATCGCCCTGCTATCCAGGGGGGCTCTCGATAGGCTAGACTCCGACTTCCCCGCTGATGATTTTGTCGTTGAACCCTGGGATGCCACCGAGGTGGTAGCAAGGGCTAAGCGTATACTGGGGAAGGCGAAAAACACAACAGGTCAGGAACTAATCGAGTGCGGCGACCTGACTATAGACCTGGCAAAGTATGAGGTATACGTGAACAACAGGCTCATAGAATTAACCTTCAAGGAATATGAGCTGCTCAGATTTCTGGCAAGCAACAAGGGAAGAGTCTTCACCCGCGAAGCTCTGCTCAACGAGGTCTGGGGCTACGATTACTATGGTGGCGACCGTACAGTCGATGTCCACATAACGAGACTAAGGAGCAAGATCGAGGACTCCACTCATACCTTCATCGAAACGGTGAGAAACATAGGCTACAAGTTCAAGGAAGCTGTGTAGACCCGCTTATCCTCTTTTTCAATCCCCGTAACACAGATTTAACATTCACGTAATCCGTTGGAAACAATAGACTGCTAGTATATTTCCTAGAAGCAACCTTAAGCCCTAGGAAGAGGATTCTAGGAGATGATAAACACTGGAGACACCGCGTGGATTCTAATTTCTGCCGCCCTGGTGATGCTGATGACGCCGGGCCTAGCCCTATTCTATGGGGGTATGGTAAGACGCAAGAATGTCCTGTCTACGATCATGATGAGCTTCGCCCTTCTTGGCCTCATCGGCCTACTCTGGGTGCTTTTTGGTTACAGTCTAGGCTTTGGGCCTAACCTGGGCGGCATCATCGGCAAGCTGGACTGGATCGGCCTCAGAGGGGTGGGACAGGGCCCATCTGATTATGCTTCAACAGTGCCCCAACTCGCCTTCATGATATTCCAGGCCATGTTTGCTGTCATCACCGTAGCACTCTGGACGGGGGGCGTGGTGGAGCGGACGAAGTTTAGCGCCTTCATTGTTCTAGCTATATTGTGGTTCACTGTAGTCTACTGTCCGGTGGCGCACTGGGTGTGGGGACATGGCGGCTGGCTTGCCAAGCTAGGCGTTCTTGACTTTGCCGGCGGCACTGTCGTTCATATCAATGCTGGCATGTCAGCGTTAGCCCTTGCACTGTTGCTCCGGCCCCGCAAAGGGTTTAAGGAAAAGGAGCCCATGGAGCCCAACAACATACCCATGGTGATGTTGGGCGCGGGTCTGCTCTGGTTCGGCTGGTTTGGCTTCAATGGTGGTAGCGCCCTCACCTCCGGCGGGCTGGCATCCAGCGCCTTTGTAGCTACCAACATCGCTGCAGCGGCTGCTGCCTTTACCTGGATGATTCTGGCCTGGATTTACCGCCGCCCCTCCGCGCTGGGGGCTGCCACGGGAGCAGTAGCAGGTCTGGTGGCAATCACGCCCGCTGCTGGCTTCGTGAGCCCAATAGCTGCTATCCCTATAGGAGTTATAGCCTCGGTGATTTGCTACTACTGCATGATTCTGAGAGCGAGGGGGGGTATTGACGAGTCACTCGATGTCTGGGCGGTCCACGGCATGGGTGGTGTGTGGGGCGCCTTGGCAACGGGCATCTTCGCCACCGTCGCGGTTAATTCAGCAGGAGCCAACGGCTTAATACACGGCAACCCCTTACAGTTAGCCAAGCAGCTCGCCGGTGTCGCCGCTGTAGCTGCTTTTGCCTTCTGTGCCACCTGGGTGCTGGGCAAAATAGTTGACCTCACCATCGGGCTCAGGGTCAAAGAGGAGGAAGAGGTAGTGGGGCTGGACATATCGCAGCACGGGGAAAGGGCATATGGAGGCACGCTACCATGAAGAAAATAGAAGACATCCATCACGAGGTCAGATAGTTGTGACTGATGAGCAAGACCTGGGCTCTGAAAATCGCGTTGTCAGCGGAACCGGGCCTTAGGCATCGGTGCAGAGTGGTGTAGCGGTAGCACACAGGAATTTGGATCCTGTGACCCAGGTTCGAACCCTGGCTCTGCAACCGCGTAAGTAAACCTTAAGCCATGCTTATTTAAGTTCGTGGTTTGACTTGTGAAGGATGCCCTGGCTAAAATTTGGGAACATGTCGAGATAGCTCAGGTGACCGACTTGTTTGCTGCTCAGAGCTCGGTCTTCGGCACTAATGCCGAGTGGTGTAGTGGTAGCACAGAGGACTCTGGATCCTTTAGCCCGGGTTCGAGTCCCGGCTCGGCAGCCACTTAGGGATCTTCCAACCGCACTTCTTTAAATGGGCAAGCATCGTAGGGTGAGTTGCGGGACGGACTATATTTCCCCCCTTTCATACAAAATTGAGCTGTTCTGTAATATGTTTGAAACAATTCTCAGCTAGCATATACTCCAGGAAAGCAAACGTGGGATTGAGGAAGGAGATTTCCTGGAGATGATAAATACCGGTGACACAGCCTGGATTCTTATTTCGGCAGCCCTGGTGATGCTGATGACACCGGGCTTGGCCCTGTTCTATGGCGGCATGGTGAGACGGAAGAATGTGCTGTCCACCATCATGATGAGCTTCGTCCTCCTTGGCCTGATCGGCATACTCTGGCTACTTTTTGGATACAGCCTGGGCTTTGGTCCTGACCTGGGCGGCATTATCGGCAAGCTGGACTGGATCGGCCTCAGAGGGGTGGGGCAGGCGCCTTCCAGTACTTACGCCACAACAGTCCCTCAGCTTGCCTTTATGATATTCCAGGCCATGTTCGCTGTTATCACAGTCGCTCTTTGGACTGGAGGCGTGGTGGAACGAACCAAGTTTAGCGCCTTCATTGTTCTAGCTATACTGTGGTTCACTGTAGTCTATTGCCCGGTAGCACACTGGGTGTGGGGACATGGCGGCTGGCTTGCCAAGCTGGGCGTTCTCGACTTTGCCGGCGGCATAGTCGTCCATATAAGTGCGGGCATGTCGGCATTGGCTTTAGCGCTGTTGCTTCGACCGCGAAAAGGATTTAAAGAAAAGGAACCGATGGAGCCACATAATATACCCATGGTAATAATGGGTACCGGCCTGCTCTGGTTCGGCTGGTTTGGCTTCAACGCCGGGAGCGCCCTAACCTCGGGCGGGTTGGCCTCCAGTGCCTTTGTAGCTACCAATGCCTCCGCAGCAGCCGCAGCTTTGACCTGGATGATTCTGGCATGGATTTATCGCCGCCCCTCTGTACTCGGCGTAGCTACGGGGGCTGTGGCAGGACTGGCTGCAGTTACTCCTGCTGCAGGATTCATACCTCCGCTTGCAGGGATACCTATAGGTATAGTAGCGGCGCTAATTTGCTACTACTGTATGGTTCTCAGGGCAAAGGGGGGTATTGACGAGTCCCTGGATGTCTGGGCAGTACATGGCATGGGAGGTATATGGGGCACTCTGGCAGTTGGCATCTTCGCCAGCGTTGCAGTCAACTCGGCAGGTGCTGATGGCTTGATTCATGGCAACGCCATGCTGCTCGCCAAACAGCTCGCTGGCGTCGCTGCAGTGGCAGCCTTTGCCTTCGTCGCAACCTGGATTTTGGGCAAGCTGGTCGACATTACCATCGGCCTAAGGGTCAAAGTTGAGGAAGAGGAGGTAGTGGCTGGACATATCCCAGCATGGGGAAAGAGCGTATGGAGGCACACTGCTATGAAGAAGATAGAGGCAATCATCAGGCCGGAGAAACTGGAACCTGTCAGAGCTGCCCTGGCTGAGATCGGAGTATTTGGCATGACTGTGATCAGAGGTGAGCGGCCGGGGCCGCCAGAAGGGCATCGCCTTGCAGTGGAGAGTCGGGGAATACAGGGTAGAGTTCCTGCCCAAGGTAAAAATCGAGGCTGTGGTGCTTGACGAGGACGTGGGTAAGACGCTGAATGCCATCGTAAGAAAAGCCAGGACAGGTGAGAGAGGGGATGGCAAGATATTCGTCTTGCCAGTCGATAATGCAATACGCATCAGGACCGGAGACGAGGGCGAGAACGCCATCTAAATAAAAGGAGAAATAAGAAGGAGGTTTGAAATGGCAACCAAGAGCAGGAAAGAGAGCAAGGAATATGTACTTAAGATGGCAAAGGAGCACGATGTAAAGTTCATCAGGATGTGGTTCACAGATATCCTGGGCATGCTCAAAAGCTTTGCCATCACCGTGGAGGAGTTGGAGGGCGCTCTGGAGGAGGGGATGGGCTTTGACGGGTCCTCCATCGAGGGGTTTGCCCGCATTGACGAGAGCGATATGATGGCTCTGCCGGACCCCGATACCTTCCGGTTGCTACCGTGGCGGCCCAAGGAACACCATGCTGTAGCCAGGATGTTCTGCGACATTATGATGCCAGGCGGCGAGCCATTCGAGGGAGACCCCCGGTATGTCTTGAAGAGGAACCTGAAGCGGGCAGCGGACATGGGGTACACCTACTATGTCGGGCCTGAGCTGGAGTATTCTTCTATTTCAAAGACTCCAAAGGACACAAGGAGCCAACAACTGAGCCTCTGGATCAGGGGGGCTACTTCGATATGGTTCCTCTGGACGCAGCCACTGACTTGAGGAGGGATACAGTTCTCACCCTGGAGGAGATGGGCATCGGCGTTGAATATTCGCACCACGAGGTTGCTGCCAGCCAGCATGAGATAGATATGAGGTATACCGACGCCCTGACCATGGCTGACAGCGTGATGACCTATCGTCTGGTGGTCAAGCAGATTGCCATAAAGCACGGCGTCTACGCCACCTTTATGCCCAAACCCGTGTTCGGCATCAACGGCAGCGGCATGCACGTTCACCAGTCTCTGTTCAAAGACGGCAGGAACGCCTTCTTCGATGCCAAAGACTCGTATCACCTCTCCAAGATAGCCAAGAGCTATGTAGCCGGGCTGCTGAAGCATGCCCCAGAGATCACAGCTGTCACCAGCCAGTGGGTTAACTCCTATAAGCGGCTGGTTCCCGGCTATGAGGCTCCTGTTTACCTTTCCTGGGCACGGCGAAACAGGTCTGACCTCATCAGGGTTCCGGAATACAAGCCTGGCAAAGAGAACGCCACCAGGATAGAGTTCAGGTCGCCCGACCCTGCCTGCAACCCTTACCTGACTTTCGCCGTCATGCTGGCCGCGGGTTTGGAGGGGATTGAGAAAGGATACGAGCCGCCCCCCCCTGTGGAAGAAAACGTGTATGAGATGACTGACAAGGAGAGGACCAAGAAGGGATAGGCACCTTGCCCGCCAGCCTCTGGGACGCCATACACCTCACTGAGAAAAGCGAGGTAGTGCGCAAGGCTCTGGGCGACCATGTTTTCGATGCTTTCATTAGGAACAAGAAGATCGAATGGGACCAGTACCGGACTCAAGTGACTGATTACGAGCTCAAGAAATACCTGCCGATTTTGTAGGTTGCCTGCAGCTTACATTATCTGGAGGAAGTGACATGCGCCGGCTGCGGCTCGGCATGGCTCAGATTAATACTACAGTAGGTGACTTCAAGGGCAACACCGAGAAGATTCTGAAGGCCATCACTGAAGGCAGGTCTCTGGGTGTTGACCTTATCACATTCCCTGAGCTTGCCATCTGCGGCTATCCGCCGGAGGACTTACTCCTCAAACCCAAGTTCATCGAGGAGAATATCCGGTCTCTGGATAGGGTAGTTGAAGGCTGCTCCGGGCTTACAGCGGTGGTCGGCTTTGTCGATGCAAAAGGCGACATCTTTAACGCTGCCGCAGTGATCCATGATAGAAAGCTAGTCGGTGTTTATCACAAGATATACCTACCTAATTACGGTGTCTTCGATGAGAACCGCTACTTCCAGGCCGGCAGGGAGTGTACGGTCTACGTCATAGCTGGCGTCAATGTGGGAATCAACATCTGCGAGGACATCTGGTACGAGGCCGGGCCGGCTACCATCCAGGCTTACGCCGGGGCTGAGGTCATAGTGAATATAAGCGCCTCACCATATCACTTCGGCAAGCGCAACTTCAGGGAGAGGATGTTTGGGGCACGCGCCTCGGACAATGTGGCTATCGTGGCCCACAACAACCTGGTGGGAGGGCAGGACGAGCTGGTCTTCGACGGCAACAGCATAGTAATGGATGAGAAGGGACAGCTCATAGCCAGAGGCAAACAGTTCGAAGATGACCTGATAGTGGCTGACCTCGATGTTGAGGCTGTCTTCCTGACCCGCCTGCACGACCCGCGCTGGAGGAAAAGGACGCTGCTGCTGGAGGAGCAACACTGGAACGCACCGAAGGTTGTGGTATCCGCAGGCGCCAAGCAGTGCTACAAAACCGCCGCTGCCGCAGAGACAAATCGAGGTGCGCGGGCTTCCTGGCGAGATTTACGATGCGCTGGTGCTGGGTACACGTGACTACATACTCAAGAACGGGATTAAAAAAGTAGTCATAGGGCTTTCCGGCGGGATCGATTCCAGCATAGTGGCAACTATTGCCGTCGATGCCCTGGGCCCCTCGAACGTGATAGGGGTATCAATGCCGTCCAGATATTCATCTCCCGGCAGCGTCTCGGACGCCGAATTGCTGGCTAGAAATCTGGGCATAAGGCTTATGACTATTCCTATCGAGAAGGTCTTCAAAGCATATATCGATGTGCTGGCTGAGCCATTCAAAGGGGTTAAGCCGGATGTCACAGAGGAGAACATTCAAGCCCGCATTAGAGGCAATTTGCTCATGGCGCTATCGAACAAATTTGGCTGGCTCGTTCTCACCACAGGCAATAAGAGCGAGATGGCCACTGGCTATACCACGCTGTATGGTGATATGGCAGGCGGCTTTGCGGTGATAAAAGACGTTCCCAAAACCATGGTCTACCAAGTCGCCAGATACAGGAACTCGCTGGCAGGTTGTGAGCTGATACCCTCTGCAGTGTTTGAAAAGCCGCCCTCTGCAGAGCTAAGGCCAGACCAGAAGGATATCGACTCCTTGCCTTCGTATGACCTGCTCGACCCTGTCCTAACAGCCTATGTCGAGGAGGACAAAAGCGTCGAGCAGATTATCGCTATGGGGATAGACGAAGAAGTAGTCAAACGGGCTGCCCGATTGGTAGACACTAGTGAGTACAAACGTCGCCAGGCACCGCCGGGGGTCAAGATAACCCCTAGAGCATTCGGCAGGGACAGGAGGCTGCCCATTACAAACCGCTTTAAAGGGTGCTAGATGCAATGTAGAACGCAATCCATCTCTTTAACACCTTGTGGAAGGGTGATATAATGAGAATCGTTGACTACGGTACTTTAATAGGGGATGATATGGTTCAAAGCGCCAGCTCTGATACCGAAAAGAAGATTATAGCTATTCTCAGGGTCTTGAACGAATCATCCGAACCGCTCGGTTCTATCACAATTGCTCGCGAATTGGAACGCTATGGAATCTTCCTGAGTGAGAGGGCTGTCAGATACCACCTGAAGATAACAGACGAACGGGGCTACACCCAGCCAATGGGACGAGACGGCAGGATGATCACCCCCCGAGGCAACGAGGAATTGCGGTTGGCACTGGCGCCGAATCAAATAGGCTTCGTTCAGGAAAAGCTTGAGTTATTGGCATTTCGTACCACATTCGACCCTGTCAAGCGGACCGGTCTGGTTGCAATAAATACTTCGCTCTTCGATAAAGAACAGTTCAAAAAAGCCCTGGAACCCATGGGCAAGGCATTCGAGTCAGGACTGTGCGTCAGCTCGCTTGTAGCAGTAGCCTCCGAGGGCGAGAAGCTAGGAGACGTGGTGATACCCGGCGGTAAAGTTGGCTTCGCCACTGTATGCAGCGTGACTATAAACGGTGTGACACTCAAGGCAGGTGTCCCTATAGAATCAAGATTCGGTGGTGTGCTCGAAGTCAGGGATGCAAAGCCAAGGCGTTTCACGGCCATAATCAACTACGGGGGCACATCCCTTGACCCCTCGGAGCAGTACATCCGTGCCAAGATGACAAGCGTAAGAGAGACTGCAAAAACCGGCAATGGCAGGATACTGGCCAACTTCCGCGAGATACCAGCACAATCGAGGTCGATTGTAGAGAAGTGTGTTGCGGCTCTTAAGGATGCTGGCATCGGTGGCGTCTATGCACTGGGCAACATCAGCGAGCCTGTATGCCAGATCGCCGTAGGCCCGAATCGGGTGGGCATGGTTCTGCTTGGCGGGCTGAACCCTGTTGCTGCCGCTGTAGAATCTGGAATCGAGGTTGATAATATCTCCGAAAGCGGCATGATTGAGTTTCAGGAGCTACGCAGCTTCTGGCAGTTATAGACTGTACAGTCTTTCAAAAGAGTTCTTGTTAATCGCATAATAAAGTGTTATCATATTAAAAAATAGGTTGACCTTTAATTCAGTCCAGCGAGGCTGAAAAGGGAGGCGAGATGGCAGGCCTCAACCTAGGCAAACACAGTAAAGAGCCAGTCCTCTACCTGATTCAAGGTGGAGGTTTTTTTATGCCTGAAAAAGGCATTTCAATGGATACTAATCGACCGTAAGGAGCGGGGCTTGGCTAAAAAGGCGATACTGGTGCTGGAAGATGGCTCGGTCTATGAAGGGCATACCTTCGGCGCCGAGGTTCAGGGCTACGGGGAGGTAGTGTTCAACACCAGCATGACAGGCTACCAGGAGGTATTGACCGACCCATCCTATGCCGGGCAGATTGTGGTTCTTACCTATCCCCTCGTCGGCAACTATGGGATAAACCCTGAGGATATCGAATCGAAGCGCATACAGGTGAGCGGGTTCGTGGTGCGCGAGGACTGCGATAAGCCCAGCCACTGGCAAAGCACCGGCACCTTGAGCGAGTATCTGGAGAAAGCGGGCATCCCTGGCATCGGCGGAGTCGACACCCGCGCTATTACAAGGCGGCTGCGTTCCGTGGGCGTGATGATGGGCACTATCACCTCAGACAAGACCGCTGAGGAGGCTCTGAAGTGGCTGAAGAAGCATGCCACGCTACGACGACATAGATTTCGTCAAAGGCGTGAGCACCGAATCCCCCTACCTTTGGAATCCCTCGTCTCAGAGCGACCTGGAGAGCAAGTATCATATTGTTGTCGTTGACGGCGGCCTGAAATACAACATCCTGCGCATTCTGCGGGGCATGGGCTGCAAGGTCACTGCTGTCCCCTGCACTACTTCAGCGGAGGATGTGCTGGCGCTCAAGCCCGATGGCATACTGCTCTCGCCCGGGCCGGGCGACCCTGCGCTTCTTGACTATATGGTAAAGACAGTGAAGAAGCTGGTGGGGCACAAGCCCATAATGGGGATATGCCTGGGCCACCAGCTCATCGGGCGCGCCTTTGGTGCGGAGACCTTCAAGCTCAAGTTCGGGCACCGTGGCGCCAATCACCCTGTGCGCGATCTGAAGACGGGGCGGGTTTACATAACAGCTCAGAACCACGGCTACGCTGTGGATGCGGACGGCTTGAGAGACGGCCTGGAGGTAAGCCAGATAAACCTGAATGATGAGACGGTGGAGGGGCTGAGGCACTGCGAGCTTCCCATATTCTCCATCCAGTACCACTCCGAAGCCTCCCCAGGCCCGCGCGACAACGTATACCTGTTTCAGCAGTTTTTGGAGATGGTGGGGGGAGTGATAGAAATGATGTGACATCGTTACCAAAGGGGAAATCATAGGAGAGCTAAAGAGAGTAGCCCAGCATTTGGGCAAAACTCGAATTTCACGCTCGGATTTCCGGAGACATAGCAAAATTACCTCTCAACGTGTGGAAAGAGCTTTCGGCACTTGGAATAGGGCAATTGATGCTGCTGGACTAGAACCTGATACATCTAACAAGAAGTTATCGGATGTCGAGTTGGAAAGCGAGTTCCGTAGGGTTGTCGATATACTGGGCAAGATTCCTACACGAAGTGAATTTTTCGCTGAAAGCAGGCACAGCCCCACAGTGTATGAGAGAAGGTTTGGTAGTTGGGGTAAAGTAGTAGCAAACTATCTCGGCCTACAAGCGAGCACGAGAATACAAACTGGCCGGCGACCAAGGGCAAGTTCCTTGTCTACTCGCCTCCCTCAGAGTGTAGTGCCTAGACCAGTGGGTATATATTCTAGCAAGACAGGGCGGCCCTTTGGTGCACCTCTTGACTTTCGGGAACTCCGTCACGAGCCTGTTAACGAGCAAGGTGTTGTATTTCTTTTCGGGATGATTGCCCGCGAACTCGGCTTTCTCGTTGAAGCTGTTGGAACAGGCTATCCAGACTGCAAAGCAAAAAGACTTCATAAGGGCGGACACTATATCGAGGTTGCTATCGAGTTCGAATTTAAAAGCAGCAATTTTCGTGAGCATGGTCACGATCCGGCAGAATGCGATTTGATAGTCTGCTGGGAGCATGACTGGCCTGAGTGTCCAATCGAAGTGATTGAGTTAAAAAGTGTTATAAGGAAAGTTGTAATAGGATGTCCAAACCATCTAAAGTCCTTGTCATAGGCTCAGGCCCCATCATCATCGGGCAGGCGGCGGAGTTCGACTACTCCGGCACTCAGGCGTGCCGTGCCCTGCGCGAGGAGGGCGTTACCTCGGTGCTGGTGAACTCCAACCCCGCCACCATCATGACCGACGAGGGCATCGCTGATATTATCTATATCGAGCCGCTCACGGTCGAGATTATAGAGCGCATAATTGCCCGCGAGCGGCCTGATGGCCTGCTGCCCACCATCGGCGGACAAACCGGACTCAACCTCGCTGTGGAGATAGCCGAGGCTGGCATCCTCGATAAATACAATGTGCGTTCTCTGGGCACCTCCATTGATACCATCCGCAAAGCCGAGGACCGCGAGCTATTCAAAAGGCTGCTCATCGAAATCGGCGAGCCTGTGCCCGAGAGCGCCACGGTGAACACTCTCGAAGAGGCACGTCAAGTGGCGAAGAGAATTGGCCTCCCTCTGGTGATCCGGCCGGGCTATACGCTGGGCGGAACGGGCGGCGGCATCGCCAGGACATGGCAGGAGCTGGAGCAGATTGCCTCTTCGGGGCTTGCCGCCAGCCGCATCCACCAGGTGCTTGTGGAGAAATGCCTCACAGGATGGAAAGAAATCGAGTTCGAGGTGATGCGAGACGCCGCCGATAACTGCATCACCATCTGCTGCATGGAGAATATAGACCCTATGGGCGTCCATACCGGCGAGAGCATAGTGGTCGCTCCCAGCCAGACCCTCACCGACAAGGAATACCAGATGCTGCGCTCCGCCAGCATTAAGATCATCAGGGCTTTGGGCATCGAGGGAGGGTGCAACATCCAGTTTGCGCTAAAGCCCCACCCGTTGATAGAGCCGAGAGAGGGCAAAGAGAACCCATACTATGTCATTGAGGTCAATCCCCGTGTGAGCCGCAGCTCTGCGCTGGCGAGCAAGGCCACAGGCTACCCTATAGCCCGTGTATCGGCCAAGATAGCTGTGGGCAAGCGGCTGGACGAGATAGCCAATAAAGTTACGGGGAAGACCACCGCTGCCTTCGAGCCTGCCATAGATTACTGCGTGGTCAAAATGCCTCGCTGGCCTTTCGATAAATTCGCCTCTGGTGATCGCATTATCGGAACCCAGATGAAGTCCACAGGTGAGGCCATGGCCATAGACCGCTGCTTCGAGGCAGCGCTGCAAAAAGCGGTGAGGTCGCTGGAGATAGGTGGCAAGTCGCTGCTCTGGGAAGACCCCGCTGGAAGGACAGGACTCCTATCCGCTTGTAGCCGAATGACCTCAGGCTGTGGGCGATAATGGCGTCGCTGAGGCGTGGGGCAGCTGTTGAAGACCTGTGCCGCCGCACCGGCATCGACCCCTGGTTTATGGAGAAATTCCAGAATATCGTCGATATGGAGAAACGCCTCCTCTCCGAGAAGCTGACGCCAGAGTTGCTGCGGCGAGGCCAAGAGGCTGGGCTTCTCCGATGAGCAGATAGGCACGCTGGCCGACAGGCTCCCCGAGCAGGTGAGGGAGCTGCGCCGAAGTTGGAAGATACGTCCGGTGTACAAGATGGTGGATACCTGTGCCGCCGAGTTCGCTGCCGAGACGCCTTATTTCTACAGCACCTACGAGGCTGAGAACGAGGCGGAGCCTCTGGCTGGGCGCAAAGCGGTAGTCATCGGCGTCGGGCCCTATACGCATCGGACAGGGCATCGAGTTTGACTATTGCAGCGTGCACTCGGCCTGGGCGCTTCAGGAGGCTGGGCGTCAAGAGCATAATGGTTAATTCCAATCCGGAGACGGTATCCACCGATTTCGATACCAGCACCCGTCTCTATTTCGAGCCGCTCGATGAGGAAAGCGTCAGGGACATTCTGGAGAACGAGGCGAATAGTGATGATGGGGAAGGTCCACCGCCTTCGATCGTGCAGTTCGGTGGTCAAACAGCGATAAACCTGGCGCAGCCTATCGCTCGGGCTGGACTGCCCATAATCGGCTCCAGCGCCGAGACCATCGACCTTGCCGAGAACCGCAAACGCTTTGAGGATTTCCTGAGCAGGCTGGGCATCCCGCAGCCACCGGGGCCGGAGTGTTCACGGTGGAAGATGCCCTCGGCACTGCTCAGTATATCGGCTATCCTGTGCTGATTCGTCCCAGCTATGTGCTGGGGGGCAGGGCGATGGAGATCGTCTATAAGCCCAGCGAGCTTGTCTGTGTTTATGGAACGTGCTACCGAGCTTGACCCCAAGAAGCCCGTGCTCATAGATAAATACTTTCGAGGGCAAGGAAGCGGAGGTGGATGCTATATGTGACGGCGAGACTGTGCTTATCCCGGGTATCATGGAGCATATAGAGCGCGCCGGGGTGCACAGTGGCGATTCCATGGCTGTCTATCCCGGGATGTATCTCAGCGAGAAGGAAGTGGACACCATGGTAGACTACGCTGTCCGCATCGGCCTGGCACTCGGTGTAAAGGGACTTATGAATGTCCAGTACGTGATTATGCGCGATGGTGACGGCTCAGGCTCCTCCGTATATGTGCTGGAGGTAAATCCGCGCTCCAGCCGCACGGTTCCTTTTATCTCCAAGGTCACCGGCGTGCCTATGGTTAGAGTTGCTACCAAGGTGATGCTGGGCATAAGCCTCAAAGAGCAGGGCTATTCCACCGGGCTATGGAAGAGGCAGAAGCTGGTGGGGATCAAGGCGCCGGTATTCTCCATGTCCAAGCTGACAGGCGTGGATACCTACCTCGGCCCTGAGATGAAGTCGACCGGCGAGGTGATGGGAATAGACTATAATTTCAATGCAGCTCTGGCTAAGGCTCTACTGGCTGCAGGGATGGCGCTTCATGCCAAGGGTGCGATACTGCTCAGCATAGCGGATAGAGACAAACCAGCAGCTCTGCCCATGGTAAAGAAGCTTGCTCAGATTGGATATCAGCTCTATGCTACAGAGGGGACCTCGGCCATACTCCAGGCGGCGGGGCTTAAGGTGACCATGATCAGCAAGAAGATCAGCGAGGGCCACCCCAATGTGTTAGATGTCATCCGCGATGGGACAGTCAATGTGGTTTTCAATACCCCGACTGGAGGGCGCATCCCTATGCGGGATGGCTTCGAGATACGCCGCGCTGCCACTGAGCGGCGCATTCCCTGTTTCACATCCATCGATACCGCACGAGCAGCTGTTGATGCGCTAATCGCCGGAAGCCAGTTAGTCAGCGTTGAGCCGCTGCCTGAGTATCGGGCGAGTAAGTGAAATCAGCCTTGATCCAGAACAATATCTCGTGGAATTGAGTGATTTTAAGTCGCGGAGTCATTCCGTTGTATCTGCTACTAAAGCAGGTCTTTGGGGAGCGCGGTTCTAAATCGCTGTCCCAGGGCAGCCTGTGAGCGGTATGCATCTATCTGGCGCTGCTGCTCGGCGTGGCTCCACCCAAGGAGACGCCCCATCTCGCTGGCGACTGAGTTCAATGCGTCTAGTCCCTGGCAAGGGCCAAGGCCTACGGCGCTGCGGCGAAGTAGAAAATCCTCCAGGGTAAGTGCGCCTTCTTGTTCTACGGCGTGTTGCACCTGGGCCAAAATGTCCTGGCAGTGTGGACAGAGTCGCTGTGCCCCCTTTGCATTAATGTCGAGCAGGTCGAGGATTTGAGAAAAGCGCGAGCCGTAGAGGGAGGCCAGGTGCGACACTGTATCCAAACTGAGCCCTCGTTTATTTGCAGCCTGCTGAAGCGATTGCTGCGTCACATTGGGTGCTCCAGGCAGCGGAGCTTCTGCAGTTAGGCATGGTGCTTTCGAGGCGAGCTTCTGACATACTAGATCCACAGTCTGCTCTGCCACGGCTCGGTAGGCGGTAATCTTCCCGCCTAACACAGAGATGAAGCCGCCAATGCCATCTTCTCGTTCGTGGTCAACGAGCTTATGGCTTCGGGAAACATCTCCTGGCCTTCTGCTGCTTGAGCGGGCTAAGGCCCGCAAACCAGCAGATGTATAAAAAATGTCGTCGGACTGCACATCGGGGAAAATGTGATGTACCTCTTTCAGCAGGTAAGATACATCCCTGGATTCGGCCTCTACAGCATCCAGGTCGCCAGTATAGTCGGTGTCAGTTGTTCCGATTAGAGAGTAATCCTGCCAGGGAATTACGAAGAAAAGGCGACCATCGCTGAACGCAAATAACACAACAGCATTACGGGAGAATTTACGTGTAAGGAGGTGTATCCCTTTGGTCCTGCGTACCATGGATCTGGTATCCTTGCCCAGCATATCGCGTACCGAGTCTACCCAGTGCCCGGTGGCGTTAACTGTGATGCGGCCCCGTATCTGATATGTCTCCCCTGATATCTGATCTTGGACCACGATACCGGAGACGCTGCCGCCGTCTCTCAAGATTCCTGTTACCTTGGCATGATTTAAGGCAGTTGCTCCGTGCTCTGCAGCGGATAATACATTTTCCAGGCAAAGACGCTCCACAAAAGGCACTTGGCAGTCGTGGTAAAGGTACGAGCCCAGTAAGCCCTTTGATTCCAATCCTGGTTCGAAATCCAGTGTCTCTCGTCGATTAAGTCGTTGATGTGAGGGTAGAGCTCTTACGCCAAAAGAGAAGATCGTAGAGCAGCAGGCCAAACGGCAGTGCCAGATTCTGCAGGGGCCTGCCTCTGGTTAAGGGAATTACGAATGATAGGGGATGTACTAGATGAGGAGCAATGCCGAGAAGAATCTCTCGTTCGCGCAGGTCCTGGCGCACCAGCCCTAAATCAAGCCGCTTCAGGTAACGCAGGCCCCCGTGAATCAAGCGAGAGGAGCGAGAGGTCGTACCGTAGGCGAAATCTACCTTTTCGAGAATTAGAGTCTTTAGACCTCGAAGAGCAGCATCCCGCGCTATACCAGCGCCGATGATGCCGCCGCCCACGATGATGAGATCGTAAGTCTCTCTTGCCGCAGCGTCAAAGTCTCTTTTAATCACTTTGCTTCTTCTTGCTTCAGCCAACGTTTAGACCTTTTCAGTGCTCTCTGCCAGCCCCGGTAAAGAGCGCGGTAATTCTCCCGCTCAGCGCCGGGCAGGAAGAACCGATCTCCCTGCCGAAGCGATGCAACCTCGGCGCGGTCTTTCCAGAACCCGACCGTCAGCCCGGCGAGATACGCTGCTCCCAGAGCTGTAGTCTCCACCCATCGAGGGCGGGATAGTTTCACGCCGAGCATATCGGCCTGGAACTGGGCCAGGAAATTGTTAGCAGAGGCGCCTCCGTCTACCCGGATTTCCTTTAGTCGTAATCTTGAATCGGCTATCATGGCTTTTACTACATCACATACCTGATAGGCTATAGACTCAAGCGCAGCTCTGACCAGATGGGATTTGCTTGTGCCGCGGGTCAAACCCAGGATCGTACCCCTGGCATACATATCCCAATGAGGTGCCCCCAGCCCAACAAAGGCAGGCACGAAGTAGACCCCGCCGGTGTCTTTGACTTCAGTTGCCAGTTGCTCCGATTCTGCTGCATCTTTAAGTAATCCCAGTTCATCGCGCAGCCACTGGACCACGGCCCCGGCAATAAAGACGCTACCTTCCAGTGCATACTCCACACCATCTGCTGTACCCCAAGCTACGGTGGTTATTAGGCCGTGCCTGGAATGCGTCGGATTCTTGCCGATGTTCATCAAAACAAACGCGCCGGTGCCGTATGTGATCTTGACCATGCCAGGTTCAAAGCAAGCCTGGCCGAAAAGCGCCGCCTGCTGGTCACCAGCTACGCCAGCGACTGGGATGCCGCTTGGGGTATGGCCGAAAATATAACTGGAAGGTCGAACCTCGGGTAGCATAGCTCTGGGGATTCTGAATATTTCGAGCAATTCGCTATCCCAGTCTAAGGAATGCAGGTTATAGAGCATTGTACGCGAAGCGTTTGAAACGTCGGTAGCATGGACTGCACCGCCGGTGAGCTTCCAGACAAGCCAGGCATCAACGTTGGCAAACAGGACCTTGCCCCGTTCAGCCAGGGGACGTATGCCCTTTATATTGTCCAACATCCACTCTAGCTTTGTCCCGGAAAAATATGCGTCCATCACCAGGCCTGTCTTAGCGCGAATAGTCTCCGCTAGCCCCTGACTCCTGCACTCTTCGCATCTGGTTGCTGTGCGGCGGCATTGCCACACGATAGCCGGCCCTATCGCCTCTTCTGTCTCCTTATTTATCAGGATAGTAGTCTCCCGCTGGTTTGCGATCCCGATGGCTGCAATCTGCTTTTCATCTACGTTGGCTCGGCCCTTTGCCTCTTCTATAGCTTGTTGGGTTTTTCTCCATATGTCCGCGGGGTCTTGCTCGACCCAGCCTGGTTGTGGATAATGCTGGTCAATTCTGGCATAGCCGCGTCCACACACATTGCCTTGCCGATCAACTACAAGCGCTGTGGTGCCGCTGGTACCCTGGTCTATGGATAGAATGTACTGCTTCATCTTAGTTCTAGGTTCTTTTTACTGCTAGATGTGAGTGGATAGCCAGGTTTCTACATCGGCCATGACCTTCTCGTGCTCCGGTTCATTAAAAACCTCATGGTAGAAGCCCTTATATAGCTTCAGCGTTTTGTCACTTGATCCCACAAGGTCATAAAGCATTTGGCTCCCCTCGGGATTACAGAGCCGGTCCTCGGTCCCATGCATGATGATAATAGGCACCTTGATCTCTGGTATCTGCGATGGCAGTCTATCCATAGTATTGAGCAGTTCTGCAGCCAAACGTGCTCTGACCTTGCCTCTATATACAAGGGGGTCATGTATATAAGCATCAACAACAGCCTTATCCTGGCTTATGGCAGTAGCATCGAGTGACAGTTACACCCATTTTGGGGAATAACAGGGAGATCAGCCGAACCACTTTTCTAATGCAGTTGGGATACTGGAGCCTGGCTTCAAAGCTGTTCCGGAGATTATGAGCCCGGCCAGGTCACGCTGATGCTGGACGGCATAGGCCAGGACGATGGTTGACCCCATACTGTGGCCGGTGAGGAAGATCTTTCGATCGCTCTGCTTCGAATGAACTATATCGAAAAAAATCTTAAGGTCGTCTGCATAGTCCGAGAACTTGTTGACATAACACCGCACTCCCTCTGACTTACCATGGCCTTGAGTATCAAGGCTGTAAATTGCGTAGGCTCTGGGCACGAAATAGTTCACAAGGTTTGTATAGCGTCCGCTATGCTCAGCGAGGCCAGGGACGACTAGCAGTACTGCCTTGGGTTCAGTATCCGGCAGCCAGCATTGATAGTAGAGATTGTGACCTTTGCTTCCTTTGAATGTGCCTTCCGTATGTTTCATATCTCAGTCACCTCATTAGAAATGTTCCATCAAGTTAATTATATACCCCGGGGTAGTCTTTATCCATGTACCTTGCTTACAAAGCATTAAGTCTTGAAATAATTCATTATTTGATGTTAAATAGCATATCATGGGCAGACCAATGGAAACCCCTGACAGGGCAGTGGTGGACGGGCAGGTGCAGTTCGGCCGCTTCTCGCGGCCGTTCAAAGAGCTGAACCTCGTGGACGCACCGTGCGGTATCCCCAGAGTGGGCGGACTGCGGCGTTTCCGGCTCAAGGAGTGGGAACACTGGGCGGTGGTACATCCCGACTGGTATCTCAGCGTGGCGGTCGTTGATGTGGGGTTCCTGGTGACCTCCTGGCTGCACCTGTTCGACCGGAGGAACCATAAGGCTTTCGAGCACACGCGGAAGCTGCCACCGTGGATGTTCCGCGCACCTGCGAACGTTTGGGACCATTCCGGAGAGTTCAATACCCGGGGATACCGGGTGTTTGTGCATAACCACCTCGACCGCCAAGTCCACCGGCTCCAGATTGAAGTGCATGGGCAGCGGTCCCTGCCCGCAGTTTCGGGCAACCTGCTGTTTAACGAGGACCCTGCTCGGACACACCCGCTGGTGGCGTTGCTACCTTTGGGGCCCGACGGACCCATGTTCACCCACAAGTCAGCCTGCCCAGCCAGCGGAGTGCTCGAAATAGGCGGCGAGAAGGTGGAGTTCGCCCCGGACCGTGATGTGGGGTTGCTGGACTACCACAAGGCCTACTACCCCCGTAACACCTTCTGGCGGTGGGCCACCTTCGCCACCATCGACTCGACGGGGAATCTACTTGGAGTCAACCTGACCCACAACGTCATCGAGGACGACGAGAGATTCAATGAGAACTGCATCTGGCACGGGAACTCCATCTCGCTGGTAGGCGCCGCCCGCTTCGATGTCCCCAAGGACCCATGCAGCCGTGGAGGATTCGCACCACGGACGGAGCCGCTGACCTGGAACTCACCCCGCAGGGATTGCGCCGGGAGCGGGTGAACCTTGGCCTCGCCCGGACAGCCTACAACCAGCCGTACGGCCTGTACTCTGGCACGCTGGTGGATTCCGGAGGCAGGAGACATGCACGTGCAGAACGCCTTCGGCATGGCCGAGGACCACGTTGCCACCTGGTAGGCTGCTCGCCGGTGATCATCTCCGTGCCCAATGATTTTCTATCTGGCAATAGTGCTTCATTATGGTCAGGATGCGCATTCTCGATATAAAAAGGTGGCCTGAGTTCGGGCCACCTTTTTAATTCCCTGAGTCTTGGGGGCAAGGGCGTATAGCCATATGCCCCTACCTTATCCTCCCAATTTTCGGCGAAAGTACTGGGTAGGAGCAGTAGATAATACCTGCATCACCTGTCGATTTGCCTATAGGGCTGAAGCTGCGGCTTCTCCACATAGATCAGGTGCAATGTTGTGATGAAAATGGAGGAAAAGTTAAGATAAGGTAGGTTGACAAGCACTGAAACTAAAATTTAGAATTTAAAAGGTTTTGACAATATTTTGAATGATTCTCTTCCATTTTCCTGCTTTCCGCGCTGTGCTCCATACGTACTTAGGGAGAGACTATGATGAAAAAGAAGCCCAAAATGCCTGATGAACAACTCTTATCAACTGAGGAGGTGAAGACCTCTCAGGGCACTGGGGTGTGCATAAACGAGCTTCTGAAGTTAATGGTGGACAAAGGCGCTTCGGATTTGCATATCAAAGTGCCCAGCCAGCCTATACTCCGAGTGGAAGGCGAGCTTTTAGCGCAGGAAGACTTGCCCCCGATAACGCCCCATGATGTTCAATCCATATTTGAACAGATTACCACTGAAGAGCAAAGGGATATTTTTAATAGAGAACTGGAGCTGGATTTCTCCTACAGCATCCCCGGGCTTGCCCGATTCCGGGTCAGCGCGCTGCAACAACGGGGCTCGATGAGTCTGGGCTTCAGGCTTGTGCCATTCAGGCTCCCATCTATCGATGAACTGGAATTACCACAAGTCTGTAAGGAGCTTATTCTCAGGCCAAGAGGGCTGGTCTTGATAACTGGGGCAGCGGGAAGCGGCAAATCCACCACTCTGGCAGCCATGCTCAATCATCTCAATCAGACCCAGAAGCGAAACGTTATTACCATTGAAGATCCCATTGAGTTCTTGTTCTGCGATAACAAGTGCATTATCCGGCAGCGAGAATTGGGGCATGATACCAAATCCTTCTATACCGGGATGGTCCATGCCCTCCGTCACGACCCGAATGTGATTGTAATCGGAGAGATGCGCGATCTGCCCACGATTAGCACAGCTATAACAGCAGCAGAGACAGGTCAACTTGTGCTCGGCACGATGCATACCATCGACGCTGCACAGTCGATCGACCGCATTCTCGATATTTTCCCGCCGGCGCAACAACTGCAGATCAGAATGCAGTTGTCGCAGGTAATTGAGGCGGTGCTATCGCAGGTTCTCGTACCCCGTATCGAAGGAGGCCGAATAGCCGCCTTTGAGATAATGATTGCCACGCCCGGGATAAGAAGACTCATCCGCGAGGGCAGGACCCACGAGATAACCAGTAACCTTACGTACGGTGCCGCAGAAGGGAAGCAGTGTTTGGATCAGGCGCTGGCCGACCTGGTAAGAAGAAACATCGTTACCAGGGAAGAAGCCCTGATGAAAAGCAGCAATCCCAGGAAGTTGACTGAGTTCCTTATATAAGCTGAGAAACCGCCTTAATCCGCTCTATTTCTCCAGACGTGCGCCTCGCAGTACACGTTGTCCTTGTGGATCATCACCGCCGTCATCTCATCGACCCAGGTCTATAGCCTCCTCTGCACAAGGTAGGAAGCAAGGAACTTCATATCCACGTTGGGTGTGCGGTACAGGTTGTGAATCATCGCTTCACGGAACATAAACTCCAGCGGCCAGCCCTCCTCCCTCTCTATAGAACGAGCGCCCAGGAGTTCGATGGCCTTCATGCATCCTGCGAGCATGGCGGGAACGATAAAGCGAAAAGCGAGAACGGACCACTTGCCATGCCTCGCATCAGGATCGCCTTCATCCCAAAGAATGCAGGCCTTCTGAGCCATGGCGCGACCGGCCTCAGCGTTGATCCACATTTCAGCTATAGGGAAATGTATTGCCTGATTCTCGATGAGGGGACGGTCCCAGCGTATGCTGGATGACGTGTACTCCACAGCCATCTTTATAGCAGCCTCGAGACAGCCGACAGCCTGAAAAGCCTGATTGCCCATGTGCTTATTCATGGCATCGACGATTGCGTACAGGCCTTTCCCCTCGGGAGCTGCGAGGTACTTTTTATGCACCTTGAGGTCTTTCATCATCACTTCGTAGCGGGCACAAGCCCATCTCTGTCCCATGAGGTCGCCTTCTCGGCCCCGGATAATCCCGGGAGCATCATCGTTTATGATGAACAGCGAGAGTCCACTGGTGCGCTTGGTGAGGTCTGTTTTCATCAATACTAAATGCCAATTGAGTCCCACCGCTCCCGGGCTGCACGATGACATCCACCACTTCGGGCCGTTGAGATAGTAATAATCCCCCCTCAGCTCCGCTGAGCCCCGCATAGAGCCCATATCGATGCCCGACTCGGGATCAGTGGCGAAGATAGTGCAGTACCCCCCATCCAGAAATCTCTTTAGATACTCCCTCTTAACACCCTCATCCGGCGTGTGATAGAGCAGGACTTGAACCGCGGGCTCGCCGTAGGCAAACAAGTTGTCGATGGCCGGGCTATACGACATCTTAGCAAGCTCAGCCGAAAACAGCCCGCATTGGAGGAGGCTCCATCCCGGCCCGCCGTATTCCTTGGGTATAGTCCTGCCAAAGAAGCCGCCGCCTATCACCGCCTTGTACAAACCATAGTAAGCATCGGACATCTCTGTCATCGCCAGCACCCCGCCCAGGCGATCAAAGGCACGCCGGTTGGGCAACCACCATTCCTCAACTATGTCCCTGGCCCTTTCTAAGGCATCGTACAGCTCCTTTGTCCACTCTGTAGGATGCTGATACGGGTCATACAGGGAAAGCGCCATATTGTTCCTCCTTAGTTAAAATGTCGTGCCATCATAGGAATCGCAATAACCTGTTGAGTTATGCTAGCTCTGTTATTGCTTCCTGTCAAATTGTCGCAGAAACGGTAAGAATCTTCAGAGGGCGACCTATTAAAGAGGGTCCAATACAATCATCATCGAATAAAGTTTACAAACCATTAAATGGGCGGTAGAATGTTTAATGAATCAGAATATGATTCGAATGTTCGTACCATGACACTGTTGCGCATTATTACTTTCCTCAGTTCTCCGCACCTGAGGGAGCCACCGGTATATCATCGAGGTAGATCCTAGAAACACGAGCTTTGTCCTAACGGGTCCACATGACTTATGACGTTGAAAGAGGTGCTCCTGTGACCGGAATGGAAAGGTATTTGAAACGCACAGAGTTCATTGATTGGGACGCAGAGTCTATAAAGAGAAAAGCCGAAGCTTTGACCAAGGGGCTGCAAACAGACAGAGAAAAGGCTGTAGCCCTTTACTATTTTGTAAGAGATGAGATAAAACATAACGCTTATGCGCCGCTTTATGACCCTGAACGCTACAAGGCAAGCGCAATCCTTGAAGCAGGCAATGGATTTTGTCAGCAGAAAGCAATCCTTCTGGTCGCTTTAGCCCGAGCCGTGGGAATCCCTGCCCGTCTGGGATTCGTCGATATGCTGGATCACAGGCTGTCCCGTAGTTTTCGGGAAATGATAGGAGGAGTGAACCGACTTCCTTTCCACGGATATGCCGAGTTATTCATCGATGGTAGGTGGGTTCATGCAAGCCCGGCCTATGACCTGGATATTTGCCGCAAGAAACGGTTTGCCCCGGTAGAATTCGATGGCGTAAACGATGCCAAAGACTCGCCCTACGATCTTGACGGTAAGCCGCATATCGAGCATATCAAAGACCACGGCCCCTACGAAGATTTTCCTTGGGATGAGGTCTTGAATTACTATAGAGTGTGGGTGGCACAGTTGGGCCTGGATTGGGATCAGTTCAGCGATGTCTCGGAACGGATTCGGCAGAGCAAATCGAAGGACTAGGTGAATCAGATGACGAGGGATAGCACGGAAGCGACATTTGGAAAGATAACCGAGGAAGGTCTAGCGAAGATGAGGGCCACATTTGGCAAGCCTCATTACCCTCAAGTGCAGAACTCAGTAGCTTCACAGGATGCCATAAGGCAGTTCGCTTGGGGGATAGGAGACGACAACCGACTCTGGCATGATTTAGAATACGCCAGGAAAAGCAGATACGGGCATATCATCGCACCTCCCTTCTTCCTCTATGCCGTAGCTGCTCCTCAGGGAATGGAGGGATTGCCCGGAGTACATGCTTTTCACTGCGAGTGCGCTTGGGAGTGGTCTCAGATCATACATGTTGATGATCGACTTACCTGCGTTGATATACCTACTGACCTTGTGGAGAAGCATGGCAAGATGGGCGGACGGCAGTTCCTGCAATTGGGGAAAACAGTCTATAAAAACCAAAGAGACGAGATTGTGGCGGTTAATAAGAGAGCTACCATGAGGATTGAGAGGGATACAGCCAAGGAAAGAGGTAAGTACAAAAATATAACAAAATACAGGTATACCAAAGAAGAATTGCTGAAAATCGATGAAATGTATCAAAAAGAGGAGGTCCGGGGCGCAAATCCCAGGTACTGGGAGGATGTCGCTGTGGGCGATGAGCTAACGCCTGTTGTCAAAGGACCACTCGCTTTTACAGATATGGTGGAGTTCATGGTGGGGATAGGTGGTGGCCAGGGTGCCCACCGTATACGCTGGAAATACATGAAAAGGCATCCGATGTGGGGCGTACGGGATCCCGAGACAGGCACGCTTGAACCCATAGCCGACGTCCACTACGAATCTGCCAAATCCGATGCAATAGGGGTACCCATAGCCTACGATCTGGGCATGCAGAGATTCTCATGGGCAGGGCACTTGATAACCAACTGGATGGGTGACGATGGTTTCTTGAAGAAGCTAAATGCCCGTTGCATACTTTTTAATGTGTTTGGGGATACGCAGTTTCTCAAGGGTAAGGTTGCTAGGAAATATCAGGATGGCGGTGAATATCTGGTGGACATCGAAATCCGGACTGAGAATCAACGCGGAGAAAACACCATGCCGGGGCTTGCAACAGTCTCTCTCCCCTCAAAGTCCATGTGGATCTAGGCTTTCACTTCAAAGATTTGTCATTTGAAATATTAACAAGCAGGGAGGGCGAAGAATGTCAGCACTTGGTTTTACCCAGGAACAGGAGATGCTGCGCGAAGAGGCGAGGAAATTTGCTAAAAGGGAGCTTGCCCCCGGGGCTCTGGAGCGACTCAAGATGGGGCCGATGGAGCTTCATGAGGCTTTAAAGCCTCTTGACAAGAAGATTGTCGAGATGGGATGGTCAGCCCTTGGCGTCCCTACCAAGTATGGGGGGCATCAGATCGATGCAGTGTCTATGGGCATAATCTTTGAGGAATGTGCCAAGGTGGACCCATATGTGGAAACTGTCGGGGCTATGCAAGCAACAAGCGCGCTCTTGGAGACTTTACCTGAGGATGTGCAAGACGAGTGGTTTCCACGCTTGATCAAACGGGAGACCAAGCACGCTTTTGGTTTCACTGAAGCTCAAGCCGGCTCAGATGCTGCCAATGTTCAAACTAGAGCCATACGGGATGGGGACAACTATATAATAACTGGCGAGAAGTTCCCTATTCCCTTTGCCATGGTGGCTGATGTAGCCTCGATATCAGTCAAGACCAACCCTGCTGCTGGATTCAGAGGAGTGAGCATGTTCTGGGTGCCGCTGAACCTCCCTGGCATCACCATAAGACCTCTCCCCTGGATGGGGAACGCCAATTTGGTGCCGAGTGTGGCGAGCTTCGAAGAGGTGCGTGTTCCTGCGAAGTACCGCGAGGGTGAGGAGGGTCAGGGTTTCTTCATGGTGATGACCACGCTAGACTGGCTGCGGGTTATAACCGCTTTGACCTGTTTATGCCGGGCGCAAGCCTCTCTGGAGGATGCCATGGCTTGGGCGAAGGAACGGATTGTCTTCGGCCAGCCCATATATAGATACCAGGGGGTGTCTTTCCTCATCGCTGAGCATGCCACCACGCTTGAAGCAGCGAGGTTACTGTGCTATAGAGTCCTATCGCTCAAAGACCAGGGGCTTCCATACATGACGGAGTGCTCCATGGCGAAGTGGTATAGCGTTGAGGTGTCCATTCAAGCTATCAAGGACTGCATGGCGATATTGGGACATCCAGCCTACAGTACTGAACACCCGGTTTCGCAACGACTAAGGGACGTTGTAGGCTTCCAGATGGGCGACGGCACACCACAAATGCAGAAGCTTATCATCGCCAGAATGTTGATGGGCAAATAGGACATTTGAGTCTGGATGTATATCCCCGATACAGAGAATCCCAGACCAGAGGGTTGATCTGGTGGATAAGAAGGAGGCAAGTATGGCGAAGGCATTGGAAGGCATTAAGGTGCTGGATTTCAGCCGGAACTATGCCGGCCCTTTGTGTACCAGGATTCTGGCAGAGCTAGGGGCTGATGTGATTAAGCTGGAGATACCGCAGGGGGGCGACGGGCTAAGAAATCTTTCTCCCCAGACAGATGGCTTGGAGAGCTATCCTTTCGTGATTTTGAATCGCGGTAAGCGTAGCATTACATTGAACCTCAATTCGGAAAAGGGGCGAAAAATATGCAAGCAACTAGTCAATAAATGCGATATCCTGGTCGAGAACTTTACTCCCGGGATAATGGAGGGTTTCGGTCTAAGCTACGAACAGCTCAAGTCACATAACCCTAAGCTCATCTATGCTTCAGTATCCGGATTTGGGCACACTGGACCATACCGCTCACGTGTAGCTTACGACACTATCATTCAGGCCATGGGCGGCATGATCAGTGTCAACGGCCACCCAGATTCTCCTCCCACTAAAGTCGGCGTAGGTATAGCTGACTTCATGGGAGGATTATTCCCTGCAATCGCTATCCTCGCCGCTCTACAACACAGATCGAGGACAAATCAGGGCCAGTTCATAGATATCTCTATGCAGGACTGCATCTGGGCCATTACAGCTATTCAATTCCTTGGCTATTACGTGACGACGGGACAGGAACCTGAAAAACTGGGCAATGGCCAGATTGAGGTTACGCCATTCAGCATTTATCCGGCGAAGGATGGCTATATTGTTCTGGCAATTGTCACTGTGGGTCAGTGGGAGCGCTTTCTGAAGATAATAGGCAGGGAAGATCTGAAAAACGTCCCGGAATATGAGAGCCAGGTTACTCGAATTAAGCATGTACACGCAATTGATTCTGTGGTAGAGGAGTGGACACGGGAGAGGACGGTGGATGACATGATAAGGCAATTCAGTGCTGCAGACTTGCCCTGTTCTACGATTCCCAGCTTCAGTCAGGTAGCAAACGACCCGCAGCTTGCCAGCCGTAATATGAATGTGTACGTTGAGCAGACAATAAGCGGTAAAGTCAGAGTGCCAGGCTCGGTGTTCAAGATGAGCGAGACACCAGGTGATCCTACCCAGCCAGCTCCCTTCCTTGGCCAGCACAACGTTGAAGTTTATTCTGAGCTGCTGGGCTATGATCAGGAGAAAATAGGCGGGCTACAAAGTGAAGGGGTACTCTAACTCGTAAAGAGATTGAATTAGAATCTAACTAGCTTTCTCTCGGCTTTTTGAATGCTGCCACTAGTGCAGTAACAAGTATGATACCGTGTGCCTTACCCCGGCTTTAACCTCGCCTGAATGTCTTCCACCACCACTCTGGCGCTTTCGGCAGCCCCGCTGCCACCAACCCAGCCTTCAGGAATCACACCATCACCGACATTGTACAGATTCTCCACAGATGTTTTTGTGCCGATACAATCCCCCGGCCAGGTTCGATAAAACGGCCATTCACCGTAAAAGTTTCGGGCTATTAGTATTCTACCACCACACTGCTCGAAATCGGGAAAGGTCTCCTTGAGGTCTTGAAGAAATATCTCGTATTCCTTCTTGGGTGAGTAGAGTAAGGTGGATTCAGGTACAGAAGCAGTGCGCAATACATATTTGCCGTCGGAGGTACGTTCTGACACAAAACACTCGAGTCTCTGAGTATCCGCGGTGAAAAGCACAGTGGATGGCTCAAGTAGCGGTCTATCAGTTGTAATCATATAATCTATTCCCGCCGCTGCTCTGACCCGCTCCACTACCTCCTTCAGATAGGCTCGATCGAAATTGTTCTCTCCTCCCAATCTAATCGTCATTTTAGGGCCAACATTGCTAACTACTACCTTAGCTTCGATCTCCAGTTTCTCCCCTTCTCTCTCTGCGACAACGCCCCTGACTGTACTGTCTTCAATAGTAATTTCCCTAGCTGGGGTTTTGGTGAGTATCTCGCCCTTATTATCCCTAATTACTTTCCCCAGGGCATTAATGATATCTTTTACGCCATTCTTAAGAATGAAGGGTTTGCCGCCTACAGTCATCCCCTTTAGAATCCTGAACCACTGTCCTGCAGTGAGTTCCCACGAATTGGCGCCTGCCCAGGCTGCAATTAGACACTGAAATACATTATGCATTGTCTTGTTCTGGGTAATTTGACCGAACCAATCGTCGAAGGATATCGTGTCCGGGGGCTCATACCACCACAGGGCTCTTTTAAGTGCGCCCATCACCCTATCTACTTCATCCTTGTCATTGCTCGCCCATGTAATCATGTCCCTTAGAGCACCCCTGCCCTTCATGTGATGGTCCTTGCCTCCCACTCTGTATATCTGGGGCACTGAGCTCCGCGTGGCCATTTCAATTTCTGGGGCTTTGACCTCCACTAAGGTATGATATACTGGGTCGTTATCGCCATAGAGTATCATCCATGCACCGGTAGGAATCTTGTAGCCTTTATAATCTATCTGCGTATATCGACCACCTAGTATGGGAAGTTTTTCAATTATAATTGTCTTATAGCCTGAGTAGGCTAGCTTTGCCGCAGCACACATTCCACCTATACCGGACCCTATGACCACACACTCGCAGGTTTTTCTTTCCATCTCTATGCCTCCTTCAACGCGTCTGCAGGGCAAAAACCTAGACACTCTCGACAATCATTGCACTTATTCTTATCTATATTGACAATGAAAGAGGGCGGGAGTCTCATCGCATCCTGGGGGCAAATTAAGACGCAAAGAGCACAACCTGAGCACTTCTTTTCGACTACAACTATTGCCATACTGCACCTCTCTTAGTCTAGTAAATGTTCAGCAAGGCGTAAGACAGTTGGGGAAATCTTCAACGGGAATAGTATAACAGATTAAGTGCTGTCGCATGTTCCTGCTTTGCTGCAACCTGATACATGCCACGTAGATCTACCTATCGCAAAAGCAGAGCAAAAAATGGACGCGAACTTGAACAGGCAGGCAACGTGTGGGTCAATCCTCCCTTCTCAATGCCACAAAGATACCGCCTACAAGACCCACAATTGCGTAAGCCATCATCACTGCTATCCCTACCCCAAAATGAGGCTTAAAGGAGGTAAAGTCAAATCCGTGCTCTCCAGGCCCAAACGGAAGGCTGCTTGAAACACCTAATACATCTCTTATCAGATTTGCTGAGTAGGTAACGATGAACCAGGGTTCCTGGTTCACACGCATCAGGATCGTGGCCAATACCTGCAGTACTATCATCAGAAACAAGAAGCCAACAATGGTCGAAGAAATGGAGCGCTTTAGAATGGCACTGAAGAAAAACACTACGCTTACCGCACTGGCCGAGTAGATCAAGGCTGTCAAGAAAGATTTCGCCAGTTCTGTCGGAATCTGTCCCCAACCGAACAGTTGCGCAATCTGCAGTGTCATGACGAGGTAATAGAGGAAAACCACAAAAAAAGTAGCCAGCAGCGCAGCAATGTATTCCCCCACGAAGATTGTGGATCTTCTTTGCGGTGTCGGGAACAATAAAAGGTTCGTCTTCTTCTCAAAATCACCGCATACTGCATCACCTGCAAACATGGCCGCTGAGATTACTATCAGCACGCTGAGAAAGGAGAGAACATTGGCGGCAAACACGCCTGCAGTGTCGGGAACTTTCACATAGAAGATAAGAGGCACTATAACCGCCAGTACTGCCAATATAAGAAGCCTTCTACGCTTCAGGTGTTTCATTAGTTCAAACTTGACCGACAGGTAAGTCTCGGAAATATCGTTCCTGAAATTCTCCACACGTATTTCCATCTAATTGCTCCCTTTCTCATCACCAATGACAGAGACATAGTAGTCTTCCAAACCTGCTACCTCTGTATTGTAGGACACCACTTCAAAATTCGAAGACACGAGATATCTCAGAATTTGAACGGCTGATGCCGGTTTCCCGTCGTAGTGCAGTCGAGCGATGTTATCTTTCACATCCACGCTTCTTACCAGTTCGATTGCTCTCAGTTTCGCAGTTTCTTCCCCTGATAAGGGTCTGACGAATTTCACATCCACGACCCCGTGTTCCTTTTCATGGCCGATGCTTTCCATGGAATCCGATGAGACAACCTTGCCCTTATTCAGGAAAATCACCGTATTACAGACTTCAGCAACCTCCCCCAATAGATGTGAGCTCAGGAAAACCGTCATGCCTTCTTCCCGGAATTGTCGTATTAGTTCTCTTACATCCCTGATCCCTTCCGGTCCAATCCGAGGACTGGCTCGTCGAGAATCAAGTTGTCAGGTTTGTGCAGTATAGCTTTGGCTATTATCAGCCTTCGCTGCATGCCCGTGCTGAAAGTGCCTACCTTCTTATGCTCCCACTCTGACAATTTGACCAACTCCAGCGTCCCCTTGATTCTACGATCTATCTCATTGCCGCTCATCTTGTAGACCTTGCCAAAGTAAGTCAGCATCTCGTGAGGGGTCAGGTAGTCGTACACCCCAGGTACTTCAATGAGTGCTCCGATAGTTCGGAGAGCTTCTCTGGGCCTGGCTGTCACATCAATGCCGTTCACATAAGCGTGTCCTGAGCTTGGTTTGATTAAGCCAGTCAATATCTTGATCGTAGTAGTTTTCCCGGCGCCGTTAGGGCCAACGTATCCGGCGACCTCGCCCTTTTTTATCTGCAGGGAAACCCCAGCTAGGGCAGTAAAACCATTGCCGTACTTCTTGACGAGGTTCTCTGTTTGAATTGCATATTCCACTGCGTTACCCCCTTTGAGCCTTGAAAGGCGTCCCACATCTGTACTCGATCACCTTGTGGCTTCGCCACCTGTGATTATGTCATGGGGGCAGTCAAATGTCCAATACATTTCTGGGTGAAAAGTTGCAAGAGGTTACTGTTTGAGCATTGTGAGCAAGGCGCGCAGGCTACAAGTGCGCACCGCTTTGCATCATTGCGTTGAAGTTACCCTGACCCAATCTATTGTCTGCTATTCCATCTGGCGTCTTGTGGATTTGGAAGAAGCCATCATTTGCTAGGAGCCTGCGTGATATTATGCTTACCTTATTGACTGGACCTTGAAAAATGGCTTAGTCCTAGTTTTTATCCAATTGCTGACCTGCTGCCTCTTCTCAAAATCGGGTAAATCCCAATGAGGATTGATTTGAATGTTCATTAATATGCAATCGCCCTCCGGTCGGGCACCTATAATCCTGCCTCTAAAGCCCAAGGTGTGCTCCATTTCAGCCTTAGCTTTATCGAGGTTATATTCTGCTGACCCAGATGCAGGTTTTAGGTAGACTATCATGACATTTTTCATGCGCTGCCTTCTTCTTTATTCTTATTATTACTTGGAGACTGCGGTTGACTAGGTGGACTTGAATATGCACCTAGGTTATAGAAGAAAGGCAAATTTGTCTTTCCCAACGAACTCCTTTTTCGTGCTCCAATATAGAGTGTGTTTGGAGCAACATATCGCTCGTAAGTAGCTTGGTTATGGAGCAGCTTTCGTGGCAAGGTTATGGCTTCCGATCTCAAATATCCTCCAATTTCTGGAGCGCTATCTGTTCTCTAACAAGAGCTTGGAGCGCCCCTTGATAATACTGTTGCATTTGTCCTGCCAGGTGCTCTGCCTTCTGCTCCAAGCGTAGCTGGTACTGCTTGTTTTCCAATACCAGCCTTCTCCTCTCCAGAGCCTTTTCTACCCTCAGCCCAAGGTCATCTAAATTGAAGGGTTTAATCACATAGTCATACGCACCAAGTTTCATCGCTTCTACGGCAACCTTGGTGTCCTGGATAGCGGTTACCATGACGACAGAGATGTCCGGGCGATGGGTAATGAGCCGCGATAATACCTCTATTCCAGACATCCCGGGCATATCTATATCCAGAAGCGCGATGTCAAAATCCTTCATCAGGATGCTCTGTAGAGCCTCATCCCCACGTTTTGCCAACTCACAAATGTAGCCTTGCTTCTGCAAATGATACGACAGGATATTTCTTATTGGTTCCTCATCATCCACTATTAATACCGTCCCTCTTCCTTCCTTCAACATTCATCTCCTTCTTCAGCTTCTGTCCTAGTGATAGTTCCAAAAAGAATATCCCAATGGCTATCTTGAGCCTTCTTAGGCGATTTTCCAATAGCGAAATTTGGTCAACAGTGGTAGGAAATTAGTAACAGAGTAGCATGTTATAGTATAAGGCAAAAGTACTATTGAATCGCTGGCGCTTATCTCAAATTGCCATTAAAAATGAGGCTTACAAGTAAGTCTGTTAAATCAACTGGATATAGCTGTACCTTATGGTTTCTGGTATTAATTGGAGTGTCTAGATGGGCTGTGTTGTAGGAGAAATAGAGCAAGGTGAAGACAGCAGTACCAGATGTGCTATGGCGAATTGGCCTGTTTTATTATTACGATATCCTAAAGGGATTCTAAACGTATGGGCTATTCACAAGGTTTCAGCTTCAGATTATCCTGTGAAAGAAGAAGGACCCAAGCTCAATTCGGTTGTTGCAGATTCTACCAAGCTTATTCTTGTAGAGATAGAAAGCACCAGGCCGATTGGAAAGGGGGAGTTGTCTATGGCTGAAAATAGCGCTCCAGCTTCTAAAGGCAATAGCGAGAATTCAGGCATAGCTTCCCGCGTCTTCGGGGAAAAGCTCCAAGGATGCTAAGAACACCGAGGGCATGCTGGATGTCTTTACGAGTGAGGACTTGACGGAAAGTACCGTTAGCATATTGGGCAAGGATTTGGGCAATCTAAGTATGACCTGACGTTTCCCCCGAAAACAGTAACACCGCCATTTAGAGTCCTCCGCTATAATAAAACGAAAGAGGAGGGCTCACTATGGTACGCAACAGGTACACCGAGGAACAGATCATCGCTGTGCTCAGGGAGGGAGAGGCAGGAGCTAAGGTAGCCGATCTCTGCCGTAAATATGGGATGAGCGATGCTACCTATTACAACTGGAAAGCCAAGTATGCCGGACTGACCGTCAGTGAACTGAAAAGGTTGAAAGCCTTAGAAGAGGAGAACAGGCGTCTCAAGCAGATCGTGGGCGAGCAGGCTCTGGACATTAGGGCGCTCAAGGATCTGCTGTCAAAAAACTTCTAAAGCCCGAGGCCAAACGCCTGGCGGTTTCCCATGCCAGAGAGAGTCTTGGGCTGAGCGAAAGGAAAGCCTGCCTGCTGGTCAATATTTCGGCTTCGGTCTATCGCTATAGACCGAAATCGGATGGAGATGTTGCCCTGTGTCAGCGTCTACAGGAGCTGGCAGGACAGAGAAAACGGTTTGGGAGTCCGCGGCTCCACATTTTGCTTAAAAGGGAGGGCCTGGTGATTAATCACAAGCGGACGGAGAGGATCTATCATGAAGAGGGATTGGCGCTCAGGAGAAAGAGGCGAAGGAAAGGTGCTGCTGGGTCGAGGGTAATGATGCCGTCACCGCAGAGGCCAAACCAGCGCTGGTCCATGGATTTCGTTACTGACAGCATCGTCACCGGACGGCGTTTTCGCGCCCTTGCCATCGTGGATGACTATTCCCGGGAATGTCCCGTCATTGAGGTGGATACTTCACTGGGTGGTGCCAGAGTAGTGAGTGTGCTGGAGAGGCTAGCTGAAACCAGGGGATTGCCCAACGTAATTACCACGGACAATGGGCCGGAATTCGCAGGGCGGGCACTCGATGAATGGGCATACCGTAAAGGCGTGAAGCTGAACTTCATCCGGCCGGGAAAGCCAATTGAGAATGCCTATGCCGAGAGCTTTATCGGAAGGCTCAGGGACGAGTGTTTGAACGAGAACTGGTTTATGAACCTGAAGCATGCCCGGGACATCATTGAAGACTGGAGGAGGGACTACAACGAGGTCAGGCCACACAGCTCCTTGAACGGTAGGGCTCCCATGGAGTATGCTGAAACAGCGACTGGGCTCTAATAGCCGGTGATACTAATACCGGGGTAAGGTCAGACCTCCCTTCTAGAGGAAACGAGACAACTTGCAGAGGAGATTAGACGGGGTCACTAAATGGGGTCGTACTCCATTAAGCGCTTAGACAACAGTTAAGTAGTTTGAGTGAGGGACATTTAGCTTAATTGCTTTAGCTCCTTATGACATCAGGGTAATACTATCTGCATTAAGCGTCTTGTTTTTGCTTTCATGATAATCAAACCGACTCACCTCAGGGTACTGCTCGGTTTCAGTTGATGGGCTTTTTAAAACGGGAGTATCTGCTAACCACAACCAAGGAGAACCTAATGTTAGCTGACTCGGCTACGATGACAAGCTAACGCTTCATCACGAACTTCACGCTTTGGCCCTGTATTCTATAGACTACAAACGTCATACATTTTCAACATTTTCTGATCTAGTTTTATGACTTTTTCATCTAGAAGGGCTTATTGTAAGTCTTATGAAGAGCAAGCTGGGAGGATGAAGCATGGAGCTTATGGAGGCAATTAGAAAAAGAAGAAGCGTCAGGAAATATAAGCCAGACCCTGTTCCAGAGGATGCCATAAGATATGTTCTCGAAGCTGCGAGATTGGCGCCCTCTTGGGCCAATAGCCAGTGCTGGCATTTCATTGTAGTAACCAACCAAAATGCTAAGGAGAGAGTTGCCCAAGCAGGGAACAAGTGGATTGCAGAAGCCCCAGTAATAGTGGTCGCTTGTGCTGACCCTGCGAAACCGGGAACCAAAGGCGATCAGCCATACTACCTTCTGGATATAGGGATTGCTATGGAGCACCTAATGCTTGCTGCAACAGAAAAGGGCTTGGGCACATGTTGGATTGGCTGGTTCAAGGAGGATATCGTCAGGAAGGCGCTTGGAGTCCCCGATAATATTCGCGTTGTTGCAAGTACGCCTCTTGGTTATCCTGCTGAAGCTCCTCTATCTAGAAACAGAAAGAGCCTCGAGGAAATAGTCAGTTACAATCGTTTTGCCCAGGCGAGTTGAATTGAGAAATCTTGTATAGAATCTGATTGGCAATTAACGAACTAAAGATTTTTCAACCAGGAGTTCATTATGCACGAGGTCTTAAAACTTATACAGGAAAGGCAGTCAGTAAGGGCTCCCTTCGATCCTAAACGTCCGGTAGCGAAGCAGGACCTGTGGAAGATTCTGGAGGCGGCGCGTTGGTCGCCCACGCCCCACAATATGCAGAACTTTGAAATAATCGTCGTAGATGACAAGAAACTTCTAGAGAAAATAGGAAACATCGAGTCCCCGATATCGGAAGAATTCCTCCGAGAAAACTATCAGCAGCTTTCATTCTCGGAAAAGGAGTTACTTCAGAAGAAGGTTGGGCTTCTCGGTACCTTATTCCCGCCTGAGTGGAGGAATCCTGATAAGCTGGGCGAGGTCGCTCGTAAGAGCGCGCCCTTTTCTCTGAGTGAAGTCATTGATGGTAGCCCGACCATTCTAATCGTGATTTATGATTCCCGGAAAAGAGCCCCTGCCTCCGAGGGCGATTTCTTGGGTATCATTAGTCTGGGTTGTATCATGGAGAATATGTGGCTCATGGCGCAGTCTCTAGGAATTGCGTTTCATGTCATAAGCGACTTCGGCGAGAATCCGGCGGAAAAAGAGACAAAGAGAATTCTCCATATCCCCGATTATATTAAGATTGCCTTTGGCTGTCGTCTGGGATATCCTATCTCTAAGCCAGCTAAAAGGCTGAGAGTACGCCGCGATGTGGAGGATTTCACCTGCCACAACCGGTTTGGGGAAAGGGGTATTAACTGAGAAGATCTTAGCGTATGATCTAAACTGGCTTTAATCAGAGCTTCAGGCTGCTGATTACCAGTGCGGTATGGATGTATGCTCACTAAGGGGGAGGGGGAGAAATGATAATTGATGTGCATTCACATCTGTTTGTAAAAGAATGGCTCCCTCATGAATTTTGGGAAGGGGTAGTCAGAACCGCTCAAGCCCAGGCAAAGAGGATAATGAAGGCAGACATCCCCTTAGATGAGCTGGAAAGAATAGCTCTTCTGCCTCTATGGGACTTCTCGGTAGAGGTTCTCCTGGGTGAGATGAAGGCAGCGGGGATAGATAAAGCAGTCTTATTGCCTCAGGACTTCGAAATAGGTCTGAGCAGAGCGGATGTTACCATCGAAGAGCAGAATAGGCTACACGCGGAGCTTATGGAAAAGCATTCGGACAAGTTGATAGCCTTTGTTGGTATCGATCCCAGAAGGAAGGGAAGTGTGGAATTTCTGGAAAGGGGTGTCAAAGAATGGGGGATGCGCGGGCTCAAGTTACATCCCGCTGCTGGTTTTTTCCCCAACGACAAAATGTTCTATCCCCTCTATCGTAAATGCGTTGACCTCAAAATCCCGGTCCTTTTTCACTCTGGGCCCATTATGTATCCGCTAAGAAGTAAAACTTCTCACCCGATATATCTGGATGATGTCGCGGCTGAGTTTCCGGACTTAATCTTAATTGCTGCACATATGTCTCATGCTTGGTGGCAAGATTTGCTGGCGATAGCATCAGTCAAGACAAACATTTTTGTAGATATCTCTGGTTGGGAGCTTGAGGTTATGACTCACCACGATGATTTTTGCAAAATCCTGAAGAGATTTGTAGATGAATTGGGCTACGAGAGGATATTGTTTGGCACCGATGGTCCGGGCTTCAGGCAAATTTGTCCTCCTCGAGACTACGTGCAATTAATCAGAGAGTTGCCCGAAAAATCTCCCGAAGGGATAAAATTCACCGAAGAAGAAATCTCAGCTATACTGGGTGGAAATGCACAAAGAATTCTAAATCTGTAGAGCTTAGAGTGCTGATATTGCTTTCGCCATGAGTACCAAATAAAGAAATGGAGGGAGCACAATGAGGAAATTCCAGGGAGTCTACCCCGCGATGTTAACTCCTCTAAACAAGGGCCTTAAAATCGACGAAAACGGTCTAAGGTACGAGGTAGATTATCTGATCGGGAATGGTGTCCATGGGCTGGTATCCTTAGGGAGTTCGGGGGAATTCCCCTATCTAACCATCGCAGAAAAGAAGAGGGTGATAGATATCGTGGTGGAGCAAACGAACCGCAGGGTACCGGTTGTTGTTTGTCCATCGAGTATGGGTACAGACGACGTAATAGCTTTGAGTAAATATGCCGAAAAGAGAGGGGCGGATGGGCTGCTGATTAATCTACCAATCTATTATCCCCTTACGGACGACGATGTATATAATCATTACAAAGCGATCTCAAAAGCCGTAGATTTGCCAATTCTTCTCTACGATCTACCGTACTTCACCCATCTTGAGATGTCGCTTGCCTTGATTTCCAGGCTCTCCCGGCTAGAAAATGTTGTGGGGATTAAAGAGACAGGACCAGTGGAAAAAGCTGAGGAGATATTGAAAATAAAAAGGAAGGGATCCTTCTATGTTTTTACAGGTGTCAGTTTTATTCTACTCGAAGTTCTGAAGGTTGGCGGTGCCGGGGTAATATGCCCGATTCCGTGCATTGTTCCTAATGAGGTCGTTTCGATCTATGAAAGCTTCAGGAGAGGCGACTTGGGAAAAGCTGCTCGATTACAGGAAAAGCTCTATAAACTTATGCCAATTCTAGCGGTAGCTGTACAATCCCCACTGGTGAAAGAAGCCATGCGTCAGCTGGGTCACCCTATTCAAGCATATGTTAAAAGACCGCTTCCGCAGATTACCAAGGAGCAAAGGGAGATCGTGAAAAAATCCTTGCTGGAAATTGGATTGTGAATAGTCCGCAGAAACGGTATAGTTTTGGGATAACGGCTAATTTACACTCTGGGGCTTGCTCCCGCTCTGTATTTGCTTTCGTTTCTATGCTAGTAATACCTCGATCAGAAGCCAGTTAGTCACTCTTTCCTCATCGATGTATACCTGTAGAGGGCTGAGAGAGCCTTTATGGCTCGATCTGCAGTGGGATATACCGGTATACGATTTGCTTCCAATAACTGAATTGGCGTACGATATCTTTGAGTCTCCTCCATCAGCCAGATGGCAACCGGTTTTCTGCTCCTCGCCCTGAAGATTGGTTCCAGGAATACTCTAAGAATGTTATCAGGAATTGAGACGTTGCGAAAAGTAGGCAGTTGAACGGCAATGCAATCGACGTTTGTGTCTTCCGTCATCGCCTCAAAGAAGGCCTGGTAAACCTCCATGGGATGAAACTGTCCAGAGACACCGATATCAAACGGATTTGGCGGAATCTTCCAAGGAGGGCCAACTTCCTGTAGCTTGACGTAAGTCTCTGAGCTGACCTTTGCCAGCGAAAAACCTCTCTCCTGGCACATATCGGTTACTATGGCGCCTTCGCCCCCTGAAAGACAGGCTATGGCGATGCGATTTCCGGTCAATTTCAGGGGCGTGAAAAATTCGAAGACCTTCGCATAATCGAAGAACTCCTCCAGAGTACGTGCTCGGACGACACCAGCCTGTGCGAGGGCGGTATCAAATACTATGGGGCTTCCTTTGACTATTGCGCCGGTGTGAGAGGATGTGGCAGCAGCCCCGGCTTCGGTGCGGCCCGATTTAAGGACCACTATCGGCTTTCGCTTCGAGGTTTTTTTCAGAAGGTCAAAGAACCTTCTGCTGTCACCCGCAATGCTCTCCAAATGGATAGCAATAACCCTGGTGGTCGGATCCGATGCAAGATATTCCAGGGCATCAACCTCATTGATATCGATCTTGTTACCCAGGTCTATGAGCTTGCTTATGCCAAGGTTCAAGTCCCAAAAGATCCACTCTAATCTCGGCTCGTAGAACCCCGACTGCAGAATAAGAGATGTGCTCCCCCTGTTTAGCTTTTCATGGGGGTCAAAACCAATGACCAGGTTATTCGAAGTATTGATTGGGCTTAAACAGTTGGGTCCGATTGCCCTGATTCCCGCTCGTTTTCAGCAGGAGAGCGATTTCCTCCTGGGCTTTGCGCCCGTCCCGCCCGACTTCAGAGAAGCCTCCGCTGACTATGACAACCACCTTCACCCTTTTTTCAACGCAATCCTTGATTACGTCCAGAGTTGCAGCTGCCGGCACGGATGAGACCACCATATCTATCTCACCTTCGATACTCTTCAGGCTGGGATATGCCTTCATTCCATCAATTTCCTGAACATTTGGATTGACAGGATACAGTCTCCCGGGGAATTTGAGCCTGACCAGGTTTGCCAGCAAGTTATAGTTAGGCGTTGAGGGATTTCTTGAAGCGCCAACTATGGCAATACTCTTAGGATTAAATAATATTTCGAGAGCATTAGGATCTGCCATTGTCTATCTCGCATTCCCTAGCGCCATCAGCGAATCATATTGCCAAAACCAGAAGTGGGGCTTGCAGAGAATTTCCTTGACTTTAAGATCAAAAAAATCCTGAGAATTGGCCTGGGTCAACACAAGATCAGTCACTACTCCCTTGCCTGTGCCTCTCATGGCAATTACATCCTTTCGGTGCGGACCACTCCAGCGTCAGCAGCCATCAGGGTGATCTCGGAGGCTACTTTCATGCCCTCTCCGAAAATACCCAGGGTACTGGCGACCACTTCCTCAGAGAAATACATGCTAAACTTCTTAGACCCATAATCTATTTTAGTAGATTTCACGGCAAATTGCTTGCTATTACATGAAGGACGGATTGTTGCACTGCGTACCTTGTCCGATATGCTTGGCGCTCGAAAAAGGGGATGCCGGCGATAAGGTACAATTTTCACTAGGAAATAAGGTGCTCGAAAAGGCCGCGTTTTCGGGGGAATCCGTGCTGGACGGGGGAAATTAGCTTTGAAAAAGGGTGCCGGTGAGCGGTGTGGGATTCGAACCCACGACACCCTGATTAAAAGATACAAGAGGTTTGTCCCTGAGCGTGGAAGTAGGTAAACCCTAGTACTCTTTTATAGGCTAGTTAGGTGGTACTGAATAGTACCACCTTGGTTTATTTTGGTGGTGAAAAGTTCGTTAGCAAAAATGTTAGCAAAATGTTTGTATAGAAGCGCTCCGAAAATACTTCTTTTTCGACAGGTTATCTCTTGGCGCGGCGTCGTCCATCGCTGATTTTGACGGGGACAAACTTTCGCGCTTTGCTTCCGAGTCCCGAGTCTAAGCTCGGTTTGGTTCTGTTTCCGTCGGTAAGTTCCAATGCGGCGAGCCAGCGGTACTCGGCGGGCCTGGCGCCTAATAGATAAGAAGGAGAGGCTCAGGTGCAGGTTCGGAGTGTGTGGGCGGTATTGGTGGACCAAGATGCTGAGAGGATTCCCTACTTCTTCGGCTTCAGTAGTTCGGACACCAATTTCCCGGCGTGCCCTGCCGTATGTAGCCAAGAGGCGCTTGAAGTAATCTGCTGAGAGGCTTCTTGAGAAGTAGAGGTTAGTGTCTGCTCCCACATATTGTATCCCGTTTAGGATGTCCACGTCGGGGGATGTGGCGAGCAAAAGTTCTCGTTTTCGTGACCGTCCGACCTTGTATACACCACCGTCATATAACAACAGGCAGAGCTTGGGCGAGATAGGCAAGAAGACCAAAAGGCCGGCGTTTGTTGCTCCCGTGGTGCCTGTCTCAGTAAATCTCTCACAGTAAAGGTTGTACTTGAAGACCGGGTTGTCTGATGTCAGAAATGCATCATTGGGATTCGCTTGAAGCAAGCATATCTTGAGGTCGTCCAAGTAATAGGCTAAGGGGAGAAAACTTCGCAGACTTAGGAAGACTGGGTCCTTCAACTCCCAGTCGAAGTCATCGTGGCTAGCTGTAGATAGACCAGAATCGTGCGCCGCTATTATCTTCACCATCATACGTATAGATTCATTTGTATCTAGGGCGTGTCGCTTTGTCCTGAGGATTTGAATTGAGATGAAGAGGAGGAGCATAAGATGGCCCTTGGAGTTTGGTTGGGGTGGAATCGGCTTGTCAGACAAGTCCCTGAAGAGGGAGGTGTCCCCATGCGCTTTCGAGAGTTGACATGGGCATCCTCAAGGTTATTTGATGCCCCATAAAACCGGTCTTTAGCGCACTGGTCCGCTATGCTCGTATCGGTGATAAGCAGAGCTCTGGGTATGTTGTACAGGTTGATTCTCCGAGGGTCCTTCGCGGTAGGGTCAGCGGCGAACAACTTGAGATAGAAGCGCGGGACATAGTGATGCTTCTTTTTGTCGGAGTGGCTTAGCGGCTGCGCAGGTTGAGGGCCACTCCCGAGGCCTGCCTCTGTAGAATCCCTGCTCATTGACTTGCTTTCGCGTCCGGCCCACTCAATGACATGGGCAAGGTCTGTGCGCCTTTACCCTTTGCTTTCGGTGCTTTCTTGAACGTTGCGCTTACCTGGCGCAGAGGTGGCATATCTATGCCTTTACCTGCTAGTAGGTCAGCAATGGTCAGAATCTGTAGTCTAGGGTAGCCCTTGCCCCAAACTGGTGAGGGGTAGAAACCCGCGCCTGCCGCTTCCGAGCGCATGGCCGCAGTAGGCTCCTGCATGGTGATTAGTACGCCAATCTCCGCCTTCTCTCGGTCTACCACACCGCGCAGGTCACGCACATGGGCCACGCTGGTGTGACCCGCTTTCACTGATAAGATGACCTGCTTGGTCTTGCTGTCGGCTTCATCGTGGAAGTACAGACGACCGTCGATGCCCTTGTCTGCTCCCTTCTTCTGTTCGACGGGCCGCGCACCAACCAGGCCCAACGCCCACCACTGGAACTGGTACGGGTCTTGCTGTGCCAGGGTTTCGGCATCTGGTACGGAGACAGGCTCGCCGATGACCTTGTACTGCGCCTGGTCGCCGAAGGTGTCTCGCAGTCGATGTTTTATTAGGGTGATGGCCAGGTGGGTGATGTCGATGCCGATCCAGCGTCGTTTCAGATGCTGTGCGGCCGCTATGGTGGTTCCGCAGCCGCAGAACGGGTCGAGCACCGTGTCGCCTTCATTGCTGCTGGCTGGATAATGCGCTCCAAAAGTAAGTCTGGCTTTTGTGTTGGGTAGCCGAGACGTTCCCTTGCATGGGCACCTATAGGGTTGACGTCTGTTATTACGTCCAGCACAGAAACCCCGGCATCTTCTCTATGATATCGCTTAAGTCGGGGAGTTGTTCCTCCCGGGGGCCAGCACACCAAACCTTGCTTGTCTTGGGCATCCAGTTTCTCTTCTACAGTGGCTGAGAGTATGCTTTCTCCTAGGCGCTCTTTGAGTATGCGGTTTGGGACAGCCCAATGACGACCTACCTTAGTGGGGTCTATCCCACGCCACGGTTTGCCTGAGTCGCCACTGCGAGTTCCGGCGCCAGTGAGGTCGCCTGCGTGTACCTTCCTCCCTTATCGCTAAACCTTCGAATATCAAGGTCCTGCTCATCATAGGCTTGGAAGTGGGGTTCCACTTGAAGGCATTAGTCTTGGAATAGCGCAGGATAGTATCGTGAACGGGGCCCCATCTTTTCGAGCCAGAATGAGCACTAGTGCGTTCCAGATTATTTCATTACGGAAATGTTCGGGCCCGAACACTGCGTCCATCAGCAGCTTCGAGTAGTGGCTGGCTGTCGGGTCACAGTGAAGGTAAATGCTGGATGTCGGCTTCATTACACGGCGCAGTTCCACAAGGCGCGGTGCCATCATCGCTAGGTAGGCCAGCATGTTGCTGTCCCCCAACATCATGCGTAAGGCTTGAAGAGTCTGTGACACCTTGCCTCCGGTTTCCACGACCTCTTGGTATGTCCTTTGCGGCGGTTGTGTCCCATTTCCATGTGTCTTCGAATGCTTTAATCTGGGCTGCGGCTTGTGACCCGTTCTGCTCGGCGAACAGACTTGTAGTCGGCGTTGCTGTTGAAGGGTGGGTCGAGGTAGATTAAGTCTCGTTTCATCCTTTATGTGGCGCCTAAGGACGTCCAGATTGTCGCCATAGTACAGAACATTGGTATCCATAAAAAGCTCCATTAGATATTGGCTTAGAAACTGTGTCCTGCTGTGATTCGCCTAAGAGTATACAGGAGTTTCATATTGTACGCAAGAGCGGTAGAGCAAGGTTTTGGCGCGGTCTTTTCTTCGTGAAAGCAATGTCGTGAGTAGTGCCTGTGTCCTTTGCACGTATACGTTGTTCCGCACTCGGACGTTGTTCCCCAGTCTGACTTCATTCCCCCGAAGGACAGCGTGCCCGTGGCGCACACGGCAAGGCGCTGTCAAAGGTGGCGTAGCCACGACTGTAGGGAGCTTGCCCTTGACAGCATAGCCGCAGCCGTGTGATACGCTGTCCGTGCCTTCGGGGAAAAGCTGCTAGGACGGTGCTCTGGTTGGGGGTTTCAGTGGGGGGCAGCCAAAGCTGCCCCCGGCACAGCGGAGCTACAGGCGTTTTTTGGGAGGAAAAGGTAGGTTTTAACTAGTTGACATTTCATATATGAGGTACTATAGTACTTGTAAAGGTACTGTAGTTCTTAAAGAGGTGGAATTATGAGTGTAAGGTTGGTTTTCAAGCCCGAAAATCGTTGAAAGGTACAGCAAAGAGCGAACCGCTGACAATCAGGGAAACGTTTATTCTTGGTCTAGCAGCACAGGGATACAGTAACAAAGAAATAGCCGCAGCATTGGGAATTAAGTACCAAACAGTCAAAAACAATTTTCATAAATTGACGCAAAAGCTGGGAGCGAAGAACAATGTCCATGCTTTGAAAATAGCGATACAAGCAGGACTTATGAAAATTGAAATGATAGCAGATGAGATTGATGAATCGTTGCCGCCGGAGGAAAGAGCAAGAGCTAAGATAGACGCGGAAATAGAGATTAAGAAGGTGGAAAAGATGAGTAAAAAGGAATTTGAAGGATACATGGAGAAATGTAATAAGAGAAGCACTACAAGAGGAATAATAAATGGAAGACATTCAAAAACTAGAACGGAGCGAAGCGGAGTGGTTTTCTCCTTATGGGCTTGTCCTGTATAGGAATAATGGGTCACAAAGTTAGGGGTGAGTTGGGATGAAAGGTGATGGTTTGGCTGGGGTCTTGGGGTGGGGCGGTGGAATTTAATATTGTGCGACGTTGACTGGCGACTGTTAGAGAGTAACAGAACATCAAGAGTCAATATACGTTGCTTGAATACCACCGGTGAGCGAATTTTTAGGCAGAAAATTTAGCTTCAGTGGGGGGGTGTTTTCGATGCAGACCGAACTCAAGCAGGCTTGGGGAGAGTGGCTAGGGGAGTTGTGCGATTGGGATTGGTTTGTGACGATGACGTTGAAGAATCCGAGGGGTGTATGCAGTTGGACTAAGCCGGGGTATGCGAGTGCAAAGAGGGCTTGGGGGGAGTTTACGGCGCGGGCGCGTCCGGCGTTGGGTGAGTTGGAGTGGGTTCGTATGTTTGAGGTCCAGCATTGGCGTGGTGTTCCTCATGTTCATGCGTTGGTTGGTAATACGGACCCTAGTGTTCGTCAGTATGGATTTGGTTGATTGGGCTTGGGAGTCGGTGGGGCATAGCCAGGGTGATGGAATATGACCATGAATTGGGTGCAAGGTTTTATCTGACAAAGTACGTTACGAAGAAAATAGCGGATATAGAGTTTAGTGGAAACTTGGTCGAGGCTACAGCAAACATAATGAAAGCTTGAGTGGGCAATTAGCCCCTCTTACTATGAAAGAAGGCGATACGGGGTGGAAGATGGGCGGGATAAAGGCGGTAGGGGTGAGGATGGGGGCGTGGGCATGGCCATGCACGCCCGACCTAACAATGAGAATAGGCTTTGCTATACTGTGCCGGAAGCGGCGGAGTTGCTGGGGTTTTCACGTAATTTTGGCTATGAGCTTGCACGAACTGGTCAAATACCCGATTGTACGCTTTGGAAAACGGATGTTAGTGCCCAAAGCAGCATTTGATAAAATGCTCGGTGTATCACCGGAAAACGAGGCGGAAAAATGAAAGGTTCTATACGGCAGAGGTCAAAAGGAAGTTGGGAAATCTTCTATGATATGGGAGCCGACCCGGTAACGGGAAAACGGCGGCAGAAGTCGCAGACCGTAAAAGGTACAAAGAGAGACGCGCAACGTATACTTCGTGAAGTTCTGCTATCTCTTGAGCAAGGCTCATACGTTAAGCCTAACAAGATTACTCTTGGTGAATGGCTAAGTCAATGGCTCAAGGATTACGCTTCAATGAATACAACTGACAGGACACAGGAAAGCTACTCGTCATATTGTTGAGGGTCATTTGATACCGTCTCTAGGCAAAGTTATTCTCGCTGATTTACAGCCTCAGCACATCCAGAGCTACTACGCAGAGAAGTTGAGCAAAGGCCGGGCTGATGGAAAGGGTGGCCTGTCTGCAAGAAGCGTAGTATATCATCACCGGATATTATCGAAAGCTCTTGATTATGCGGTCAAGATGGGCGTGGTGGTGCGTAACGTGGCCAATGTTGTTCAACCTCCCAGGGTGAAAAAAGTTACGATGAACACGTTATCTACGGAAGAAGTGACAAGATTTCTGGAAGCGGCAAAAGAAACGGATTATTACGTTTTCTTCGCTACTCTGCTTTATACTGGCTTAAGGCGTGGTGAATTGCTGGCGTTACGGTGGCGGAATCTGGATTTAGATAAAAGGTAAGTTGACAGTAGTTGAAACGGCTTACAAGCTAGGCAACGGTGATTACATTATTAAAGAGCCGAAGACAGCACATAGCCGGCGTACTGTTAAGCCTGCCGCCTTCTCTTGTGGAACTGTTTAAGGTTATCGAATTGACCAAGAACTATTGAGGATTCAGCTTGGCGTTAGTCTAAATGCTGACGATTTTGTTTTCATCCGGCCAGATGGAAGCCCTATCAATCCTAATGCGGTAACGCTGGCCTTCCGGCGGATTATCAAAAAGGCTGGGCTGAAAGACATCAGGATACATGATTTGAGGCATACCCACGCAACTTTGATGCTCAAGGCGGGCGTTAACCCTAAAGTGGTTTCTGAGCGATTAGGGCACGCTAATATCAGCATTACTCTTGATATTTATAGCCATGTGCTGCCGGGTATGCAGGAAGCGGCGGCGGAGAAATTCGACAAGCTTTTTGAGGCGGATGTTAGCGAAAACTCTGAGGCCAATGTTAGCAAAATGTTAGCAACTGTCTCCGCAAAACGAGAGTGAGCGGTGTGGGACTCGAACCCACGACACCCTGATTAAAAGTCAGGTGCTCTTCCACTGAGCTAACCGCCCATCCTTCTTCTGTAGAAGGCAAATGGCTATGCCTTCTGTCTGATTTTACTCGACTACTCCATCTACGTCAATGTTGAGCAACTTCTACCGAACGTGTTATGATACGAGAGGGTTACTTAAATCGTGGAGAGGGCTGAGCCAGTCTAAAGAGTGAAGAGGGCCGGAAAGGTGAACGATTCGATGAACGTTGTCGAGGTCTCTGAAGTAAGCAAGTCCTTCAAGGGCATCAAGGTGGTGGATAGCGTCTCCTTCAGCATCGGTCGGAACGGGAGTTACTCAAACCATGGAGAGGGCTGAGCTAGTCGAAAGAGTGAGCAGGGCCGGAAAGGCAAACGAAGCCATGAACGTTGTCGAGGTCTCAGGGATAAGCAAGTCCTTCAAGGGCATCAAGGTAGTGGATAACGTCTCCTTCAGCATAGGGCAGGGCGAGATATTCGGCATGGTTGGGCCCAACGGCGCCGGTAAGACAACTACCATAAGGATGCTCATGGACATCATTAAGCCGGACTCCGGCGAGATAAAAATATTGGGTGAGCCTATAAACGAAGAGGTCAAGAACCGCATAGGATATCTACCTGAGGAGAGGGGACTCTATAAGAAGCTCACAGTCTCCCAATCGCTGTCCTATCTGGCGGCACTGAAAAACATGAAAAGACGCCTGGCAAGAGAGAGAGCAGAGGAACTTCTGAAGCGGGTAAATATGCTGCCACACAAGGACAAAAAGACTGAGGAGCTAAGCCATGGCATGGGGCAGCTAATACAGTTTGTCGCTACCATTCTGCACGACCCCGAGCTGGTGGTCTTCGATGAACCCTTCGCCGCCCTTGACCCCGTAAATACCCAGCTGTTGAAGGAACTCATCCTTGAGCTGAGAAGCCAGGGCAAATCGGTGATATTGAGCACACACATGATGAACCAGGTGGAGGAGCTTTGCGACAGAATCCTGATGATAAACAAGGGTCAAGCGGTGCTCTATGGCAGCCTGGCCGAGATAAAGTCGAGATACAGGAATAACTCCGTATTCCTGGAATGCGACCGCTTGCCGGAAGGGCTTCCCTGGAGTGGTCGGGAGTAAGGCTCATGGTAAGTATACGGAGATATTTTTGGATGGACGCGTATCGCCTCAAGAGATACTGAGCGCCTTGATAAACAAAGGCGTCAAAGTTGACCGCTTCGAGGTGTCAACGCCTTCGCTGAACGAGATATTCATCCAGGTGGTGAAGGAGGGACGATGAATAAGGCCTTCATTATCCTGAAGCACGAATTCTGGCAGACTGCAAAGAACAGGTCTTTCATCATCTTGACCTTAGCCTTACCCGTGTTGGCGATTCTGGGAGTTGGAATATATCAAGGGGTGCACCACTGGTACCATCCCGGTGCGCCGCAAGAGGAGAAGATCGGCTACATAGACCATACCGGGATGTTCGGCAACTTCACAAGCGAGCCCGGCGTTCAGTTCGTCCTATATACTGATGAAGAAACGGCCAAAGACGCTCTCCTGGCCAAGGACGTAAAGGAATACTTAGTGATACCCGCCGACTATCTTTCCAGCGGAGTTATTACGAGATATACGATGTCCAGGGAGGTAGCTCCTTCCACAAAAACCACCGGGCAGATTACTGACTTTTTGCTCTCCAACCTGCTCGCTGGAGAGGTCAGCCCCCAGGTATTGGAGCGGGTCAAGACGCCAGTGCTGCTGGCCTCGGTTCGATTAAATGAGACCGGGGAGATAGCTCCGAACCAGAATGTAGTCAGCAGCTATGTCGTGCCCATAGTCTTCGCCGTGCTATTCATGATATCCATCTTTTTCGCCTCGGGTTTCCTGTTCCAGAGTGTCACCGAGGAGAAAGAGAACAGGGTGATGGAGATACTCCTGTCTTCCGTATCCTCAGGACAGTTGCTGGTGGGGAAAGTGTTGGGCCTGGGCATGGCGGGTCTTTTGCAGGTAGCTGTCTGGCTTGTCACTGTCGAAGTCTTCTCTCGGGTCGCCTCCGGCATCATTCCTGCTTTGAGTGACCTCTCTATTCCTGCTAGCCTCTTTGGCTGGGGCATTTTGTACTTTATTTTGGGCTATCTTCTGTTCGCTGCTTTGTACGCAGGCATTGGCTCTATCGGCGCTACCGCCAGGGAGGGACAGGGCTGGTCAACCATCTTCGTCTTGCCTGCGATATTGCCTTACTATTTTAGCTACTTCATAATCAGCAACCCCGAGGGCGCGGTATCGAGGACTCTCACCTTCTTCCCTCTCACCAGCCCCATAACCTCCATGATAAGGCTTGCTTCGGATGCTATCTCTGCATGGCAGATCGCGCTGAGCCTTATTATCCTGGCTGGTTCGGTCGTGCTCATCATGTGGCTTGCGGCCAAGATATTCCGGGTGTTCCTCCTCATGTATGGCAAGAGGCCTGCCGTCAGGGAGATCGTAGGAGATCGTCAGGTATGTCAGGGAAGCATAGGGATTGGGGAAACATCCGTGCATGGTTCGACAAGCCTGTCCTGAGCCTTTGAAGGGTGTATCCTTGATTGGGTAAGTCGGATGCAGGATACTCCGATTGGCCTGGAGCGGGTGCTCCAGGCTACCCTGAAAAAATAGTATTTTCATTCGATGAACAAGACCTTCATTATCCTGAAGCACGAATTCTGGAAGACTCTGAGAACATGTCTTTCATCATCTTGACCTTAGCCTTACCCGTGCTGGCAATTCTGGGAGTTGGAATATATCAGGGGGTGCATTACTGGTACCACCCCGGTGCGCCGCAAGAGGAGAAAATCGGCTACGTAGACCATACCGGGATGTTCGGTAACTACACAAGCCAGCCTGGAGTTCAGTTCATCCTGTACACCGATGAACAAACGGCCAAAGACGCTCTCCTGGCCAAGGACGTAAAGGAATACCTGGTGATACCCGCCGACTATCTTTCCATCGGGGTTATTGCGAGATATACGATGTCCAGGGAGGTAATTCCTTCTGCTAAAACCACCGGCCAGATTACCGACTTTTTGCGCTCCAACCTGCTCGCTGGAGAGGTCAGCCCCCAGGTGTTGCAGCGGGTTGAGACGCCGTTGCTGCTCACCTCGGTTCGATTGAATGAGACCGGGGAGATAGCCCCGAACCAGGATGTAGTCAGCACCTACGTCGTGCCCTAGTCTTCGGCATATTGTTCATAATTGCTATCATTGTTCTCATCCGCCCGCCTGTTCCAGAGCGTCACTGAGGAGAAAGAGAACAGGGTGATGGAGATACTGCTCTCCTCCGTATCCTCAGGGCAATTGCTGGTGGGGAAAGTGCTGGGACTGGGGGCTGCGGGACTCGTTCAGGTCGCTGTATGGTTTATCACTTTTGCAATCTTTGCCGTGGGGGCACCTGGTATCATACCGGCCTTGAGCACTCTCTCTGTTCCTGCCAGCCTTATTGGCTGGGGCATCTTGTACTTCATTCTGGGTTATCTTCTGCTCGCTGCCTTAGCTGCCGGCATCGGCTCTATTGGTGCTACTGCCAGGGAAGGGCAAGGCTGGACGACTATATTTACGCTTCCTGCGATATGCCCTCTCTGGTTCAACTACTTTATAATTGGCAGCCCCGAGGGCGCCGTATCGAGGGCTCTCACCTTTTTCCCGCTCACCAGCCCCGTAGCTTCTATGATGAGACTTGCTTCACATGCTATCTCTGCCTGGGAGATCGCGCTGAGCCTCATTATCTTGATAGGCTCGATTGTTCTGACCATGTGGGTTACCGCCAAGATATTCCGGGTGTTCCTCCTCATGTATGGCAAGAGGCCTGCCTTCAGGGAGTTCGTCAGGTATGTGAGAGAGGCTTAGCGCTTGACATAAGAATAGGCTTGAGACTGGCTCTAAGCTGTAGCCAGACAGCGTTCTTTCTGCTATACTTCTTGTGAATTAAATCCGCAGGATAGATTGACAGCAATACCACACTGAATCTGCGCCCCCATCGTCTAGTGGCCTAGGACACTGCCCTTTCAAGGCAAAAACAGGGATTCGAATTCCCTTGGGGGCACCATTTTTACGATGATTTTTGGCCACTTTATTTTTCCTCTTCCAATTTTTGCTTAACTTTTCTGGATTTTATTGCATTTTTAGCTTCGCTTCTACTTAAGTTTTGCTTAACTTCTGCTTAACTAGCTTGATTCGCGCACTTCCCTACCTTCCCTTAAAAGCTGCTTCATCGAAACGGTCACGCTTTCTTCAAATCCCTCTCAATCTTCTCCCTAATAGCAGCTTCTAACCATTCCCCAATTGTCATATCAGCTTTAACAGCTTCTATTTTAGCTTGCTTAACTGCTTCCCGACTTATCCTTATGGACATATTTGGAATTCTTCTTGATACTCTCTTTTTCATGTCATTATTGTAATACCAGTAATGCCAAATGTCAAGGGTGATTGACTAGATTTTTGCCGATTGGTCATTTGGATTGGGATAAGGTCTATCTGATACTAACTGGTATGGGATGAACTTGAAACCGTTAGACTTCAAAAAAGGTTCAGAATGTGAAGCAATGCAGTATTTGATTCCCCCTTGCTCACAATATGGGATTAACTTCCCGAAAAGACCCACATAGTAGTCCTCATTGTAGGTTACGGGAATACCCTTCATGATGTATGGCGACCACTTACCAAATTCAAACAAGTCAACACAATTCCTTAATCTCTTAATGATTTCGATAGGGTCGCTTTCCTTGCATGGCATTATAGGCTCTACTGAGCAATAGGTTGATACACCGTTAGCTTTGAGTGACCTGCCCCCCCAAAACGGCACCAGTTTTAATGTTAGACTGGAAATACAATAAGAAGGGGGGCAGCCAATGGTTAAAAAGGCATTCAAACCCGAACAGATCATCAACAAGCTGCGTGAGGCTGAGGTACTGCTTAGCCAGGGCGCCACAGTAGGTGAAGCTAGCAGGAAGCTGGGTGTCACCGAGCAGACTTATTATCGCTGGCGTAGGGAATACGGTGGCATGCGGGTGGAGCAGGCCAAGCGCCTCAAGGAACTGGAGAAGGAGAACACCCGGCTGAAGAAGCTGGTGGCTGATATCTCACTGGACAATGCCATCCTTAAAGAGGCTGCCCGGGGAAACTTCTAAGCCCGTCCCGGAGACGTCGGGTAATCACCAGAGTGCGTGAACAGCTTAAAGTCTCCGAGAGGCGGGCTTGCCTGGTGCTGGGACAAGCCAGAAACACCCAGCGCCACAGTCATGAGACAAGCCCGAAAGAATTAAGGCTGGTGGCCGATATCACTACCCTGGCAACCAGGTACGGCCGATACGGTTACCGCCGCATAACGGCTTTACTCCAGGACAGAGGCTGGCAGGTGAATCACAAGAGAGTGGAAAGAATCTGGAGACAAGAAGGCCTGAAGGTGCCCCAGAAACAACCCAAGCGGGGAAGGCTATGGCTTAATGATGGCTCGTGTATCCGGCTCCGGCCGGAACATAAGGACCATGTCTGGAGCTATGATTTCGTGGTGTCGAGAACGGCTGACGGCAGAGCCTTCAAGCTACTGACTATACTTGATGAGTACACCCGGGAATGTCTGGCAATACTGGTCGAGCGGCGCATCACGGCGCAGGATGTCATCGACCAGCTGTTTAACCTGTTTGTCCTGAGGGGCATTCCGGAGCACATCCGCTCCGATAATGGCCCGGAGTTTACCGCGAGGGAGGTCAGGAGATGGTTAAATCGCCTGGGTGTAAAGACCCTCTTCATCGAGCCAGGCAGCCCCTGGGAGAACGGGTATATCGAATCATTCAACGGCAAATTGAGGGATGAACTGCTCAACCGGGAAATCTTCACCACACTGACCGAGGCTAAGGTATTGATTGCCGACTGGAGGAAAGAATATAATCAGTTCCGGCCGCATAGCTCGTTGCGTTACAAGCCACCAGCTCCTGAAGCTAAAATGCTCGTACCTCTAACTCTGTAAGTGGTACCATTTCCGGGGGCAGGTCAGGGTACTATGAAACTTTTAGGACATCTAGAGACGTCGCTTTTCAGACTGAGGCGACATTTCTAGGGCACTATTACTATAGGATTCCGCGGACTTCTTGCGCCATTATACATTTCGCAGTAGAATGCATCAAATGCCACGATGATTGGTGGCTAGCCTAAGCATGGAGAGAGGAAAGGGGATACTATGAACACCACGAAGTTGAAGTTGGCAAAACGTCATTCTCTTGAAGATGCCCAAGCAATCATCGCCAAATTCAAAAAATATTCCTTCGATGATTTCCACAAGTTATTCAAGGAAGGCAAGGCGCCTTCTTTCGATGAGATCGAAGGCGATACCACGGGGAGTTTTCTAGCTTTGAATCCCAGGGCTGGGTGGTGGAGAAAAACAGCCTTAGCTATTGCCTTTGATAACCCTCTAGCCCGCTGGACGGGGAAGAGATTCATCACTCCGTTTGACGGAGTAGAAAAGGGTAGAGGAACCAACCTATTTCGCAATCGCATTTTCCCTCAGCGATTCGGAATAAATACCTTTGTTGAGAAGTCACTATTTGACCAGAACCCTTGCCTCGCAGTAACCTATCCCCATTTTCCCTCAAGCCTTTTTGGCCTGCGTGACGAACTGAAAAGGATTGACGATGGTGTTTTTCTTGGCCAAGGGCATCATAAGCTTCCATGGGGTAAGGAATATTCGCTTCAAGGTTACTTTGTTCTTTGCGCTCTAGGTAGGCCCGAATAGGGTAAGGTCAATCTGTAGCTACCACAGCCTGCAGCTCTTGACCACAGGGCTTCTTCTTTAAGGATGCGAGATGAAAAGATTAATTGATTTGAGCGTACCCACCGAAGCTAGCCCCAGCGAACCCATTCCGGTGAAGGTGAGTCATGAGGAACACAGACTGAGCATCGAGGTGATGAAGATGTTCTTCGGTTGCACCGAGGGGGACCTGCCTGAGGGATTAGGCTGGGCCAATGACACAGTAAACATGATTTCCCATGCTGGGACTCATGTTGATGCACCCTGGCATTATTCCCCTGTCTCTGAGGGGAGAAGGGCCAGAACCATCGATGAAATGCCACTGGAATGGTTCTATAGTGACGGCGTAGTACTGGACATGAGACATAAGGCGCGTGGCTCGGGCGTAAGCGTTGATGACCTTCAGAAAGCCCTGGCTAAAATCAACTATAAGATTAAGCCCTGGGACATTGTCCTGATACAAACTGGCGCAGACAAATTGTGGGGGAAACCGGAATATTTCGAAGCTGGATGTGGTATGACCAGGGATTCTACTATCTGGTTAATTGATCAGGGCGTCAGGGTTATGGGGATTGATGCCTGGGGGTGGGATCGGCCGTTCTGGGCTTTGAAGGAAGAATTCGCTCGGACAGGCGATAAAAGTTTGCTGTGGGGAGCACACTACGCGGGCATAGAGAAAGAGTATTGTCATATAGAGAAGCTTGCTAATCTAGACCATCTTCCATGGCCCTTCGGTTTTAAAGTCGTTTGCTTCCCGGTGAAACTTGCGGGCGGTAGCGCTGCCTGGAGCCGCGTAGTAGCCATACTGGAGGATTGAACTAACCCTCAGTCTACGAAGCCGAACGGGCCAGCTACGATTACCTTTGTAACGGTCGTCCGTTGTAAATGCTGCGTCTTCAGACCTGCTTGAACACCCTGGCCGTGCTAAAACTTCACCTTGTTCATGCCCTTAAGGCCAAGCAGTTGTCTTGCATCATCGGGTGTGGCGATTTCCCTTTCGAAAAGTTCGGCGATTTTGCGGATTTTCTCTACTAACTCCGCATTGCTCTTGGCCAGCACCTTGTATTTGACGAATATGTTGTCTTCTATCCCCACTCTCACATGGCCACCCATGGCCATAGCTACGGCTCCAAGGTGGAACTCTGCGGGATAGCCGATGCCGATGACAGACCATGTGAAGTTATCCGCACCTAACCATCTATGCGTTTCTGTCTGAAGGTGCATAAGTTCGTATGGTGTGGAGAATGTACCACCCAGGACTCCAAGGACATACTGTATATGCACCGGGAAGTCCAGTTGGCCTGCTCTAACAAGGAAGCCGGTGTTGTAGAGTCCATTTGTGCCGTAGATTTCGATCTCTGGCTTGACATTGTGCTTCTTCATGGTTTTAGTAAATACTTCCAGGTCTGCGAAAGTGTTTTTGAAAACGAAATCCTTGGACAATTCCACCACCATTTTCTCCCAGGGATACTTCCATTCCTTAATCTTTTCTGCGATTGGAAACACGCTAAAGTTCATGCTTTCAACGTCCAGGGAGCACATCTCGGGCTCAAACTCGGGAACAACTGCTATTCTCTGTTCCGCAGTCATGCCAAAGCCGCCACCGGTGGTGGGGCAAATCACTACGTTGCATTTTTCCTTGATTTTTGTGAGTGTTTCTCTCCAGATCTTCAAATCAGCAGTCGCGACTACCATCCTCTGGATTCCTTACGTGTACGTGCACTACTGCCGCTCCTGCTTTGTACGCTCTATACGCTTCGTCAGCTATCTGTTGTGGGGTTATAGGTAGGTATGGCGTTTGCGATGGACCTACCGCAGATCCAGTCAACGCGCAGGTGATTATCAGTTTGGGCATTCTGGCCATCTTAGCTAACCTCCTTCGTATCCCATCGAATTGCTATGCACCGCTTCTTTTTATTGTCAAAGCCCGCCCTGTTAGATCTCCCACCTAAGCAGGTTTGAAACACCTTATGTCTGACAGTTCCCCTTTTGTCTCCTGCTGCCACTGGACCTTGACTTTAAGACCCTCGACCAGGTCCCGGGGCTTAATTCCTTCAATAGGCATGAATATCGTTGAATCAGCATTATCTAACTTTATTGCCCCGATTATCACTGGTTTCTCCAAATCCAGGAAGTTTCCCTCGCCATCCAATTTCACGTACGCAGTCGTATAGCTCAGCAGAGTACCTTTCCCAGAGAGAGTTATCAGGTTCTTTTCTTCTATTTTGGTATAACATTTTCCGCATCTGGATCTTGGGGGCATATAAGTATATCCGCATCTGGGACATTTTGCTGCCAGGATTTTCTTATTGGCAAGTTCTTTGATAAACCTCTGCATCAGGAAGCCTGTTGCCCAACTGAAGTTAGCAACAAACGGCAGGGCCTGTACCTCAACGATCTCCGATTTGCTTTTCATCGTTTCTATCCCTCCCCAAGTAGTTGACGATGCCATCCGATGTCCCTCAAAGAGGCTCAACACCTTCAAAATCGCTTAGCGCACCTTGCGGCTTCTTCGCCCAGATAACTTTGACCCTCATCCCTATGTGAACGGCCTTCGGATCCGCGTTCAGCAATATTGTATCCGTGTTTGAGTCTGACCCATCGAACTTAACGAACACTGGTATGACCACTTCACCATCCTTTATCAAGCCTGTTTCCACCGGATCCATTCCGATGACCTTCAATTGCCCTTTAAATATGGGGGGACTGACTACGAAGCAGGTAATGGTTCCCTTGTCACTAACGGTCTTTCGTCCATCCATTATCTGATGACATCTTCCGCACAAGTTCCTGGGCGGCACAATCACCTTGGCACAACCCGGGCAGAATGAGCCGATCAGTTTCTTCCGTTTGAGACCCTTAACGTATTCTTCTATGAGTCTGGGACCCTTATAGTGATAAGCACTCAGAATCCATGTACCTTTGACCCCGATTGTCTGTGGTCGTTCTTCCTTTATATATGCCATCTTTTCTACCTCCCGGGGGAATCCCCTAAAACTGTGACTGTGGTGTAATTGGTTACGCCCCCCCAGCCATGGGCAACGGCGTTGCGCACTTTCTTCGGGACCTGATGCTCTTCCGCCTTGCCCATTATCTGCAAAGCGCACTCAAGAATCCGCTGCATTGCAGAGGATCCGATGGCGTTGGTGGCGTTGACGCCGCCTGACGGATCCAGGGGCATTCTTCCATTAATATCGGTCTCGCCTTTTTCGAGAGCTTTCCAGGCCGTGCCTTCATCAAACAAGCCCAGTCTTTCAGCAAATATCAACTCCTGACTTGGGAATGGCTGGTATATCTCCGCCATGTCAATCTCTTTTTGGGGATCCCTTATTCCCGCCATCCTGTATGACTTCATTGCTGATAGCCAGGCTCCCCTTTGTTCAGAGGGATCGGTTACCCCAACGCCACCGAAATTCTCACTCTGTAACTGGTTCTCCTCGTCCGAATAGGAGGCGAGTCCCTTGAACCAGGCTGGTTGCTTGGCTTTCTTCTTGGCCACGGTCTCCTCAGCCACGACAATTGCTGAGGCACCGTCGCTTGCCGGGCAGACATGGCCGTATCTGAAGGGATATGTGATCATCTCGGTTTTGGCAATATCCTCTGGAGTACACCCTGGCCACTGAAGATGAGCATATTTGTTCTTGGCAGCATTTCGCCTTGCCTTTGCTGCTACCATATCGAAGTGTTTGATGCTGCACCCCGACCTATGCATGTAGAATGTTGCCTGATAGACGGCAACGCCAGCAGCGGCTCCTACCACAGAGGTGGCAACCAGGTTCTTAAGATTCAAGCCGTAAGCGCTGGCGTGGAAGAGATTGCCCAGTCCGACATGTATGAGCCCGGTCGTGGCCCCCTTCTCTTTGCTATCCGAATGTTTTTCCCAGGCAACGGCTACAACTACATCGTGAAGTCCCGAGGCAACGGTATAGTAACCACCCTGTCCGACCGATCCCCCGGTCGTCCCACCGGTGGCGATCCTGATGACGGGTTTTCCCGCGGCACCAATCCATTCGCCTAACCATTGTTCCGGCTGGGCAATACCACCGAATCCCGGCATATTGCCAACTACAAAGGCGTCCACCTCGCGCAAACTTACCTTGGCGTCTTCCAGCGCATTAAAGACCGCCTCCGATACCAGTTCAGCCACGTTAACATCTCTGCGCCTGCTCGAATGTTTTGTTTGCCCGCAACCGATTATTGCCACATTTCTCTTCATGATCCTTTGCCTCCCAGTATATAGACTGTATTCTTCTGGGCACACATCCCAAATTGTCCGTGGGCAAGAGCCCTACGGACGCCAGGCACCTGATACCTACCTGCTTCGCCCTTTATCTGTTTTGCCGCTTCTATCACCCTTATCAACCCGGTAGCGCAAATAGGGTCAGCACCCAGTGCTCCCCCGCTCGGATTCACTGGCATACTACCATCTCTGCGAGTTGTGCCCGTTTCAATCAAATTTTTCCCCTGACCTTCTTTACATAGACCCAAGGCTTCGTAAATCATCAATTCCTCATGAGCGAATTTCTCAGAAACCTCAGCAACATCCAGGTCAGACAAGGGATTTCTTATACCAGCCATCTTGTAGGCTGTTCTGGCAGCCGTCTGGAGGGAATCGAGCTTCTGGAGATTTCTGTCCCGTAGATAGGGGGCCTGGCAAGTACCGACTCCTTCTATCCATACGGGTTTGTCGGTAAACTTCTTGGCTTTCTCCTCAGAGGCAAGTATTACAGCACATGCACCATCGCTAATGGGGGACATCGTTAGCTCTCTGATAGGATCGCAAAATACTTTTGAACTCATTACCTCTTTCACGCTTAAGGCTGGCATCTTCCTGTGTGCGTTAGGATTCTTGGCGGCATTGGTGATGTTCTTAACGGCTACCATTGCCAGATGCTTTTCTGACACACTGTGCCTGTTCATGTACACCCTCGCCTGAAGAGCAGCAGCAGCAATGTCATTGAGCACGCCTATCTGCCGATCAAATAATGGATCAAGGGTGTAACAGGTTACCTGATGGGGATTCAAAGTCGAGCCCTGTGTATGTGCTTCTACCAGAGCTACATCATGGGTGCCGGCAAGTATTCTCATCAAAGCATAGTAGAGCGCAAAAGTCCCGTCTTCCTCTACTTTAGATTCATCCTTCATGAAAGCTCCAACGGCCATGCTGAGAAAGACGCTTGAAATCGTCCTGCCATCCAGAAAATCCGTAGAGGCGGTGATCACAGTATCCAGATCCTCTCTCAGGATGCCAGCATTGTGCAAAGCCTCTTTGCAGACTTCAAAGACCATGTCCTCTCTGGTTTTCTGCATATTGTGCTGATGATGAGATTGGGCATATCCGACTATTGCCACTCTTCTCCTCATTGTTTCCTCCTTATAGTCCAATAATCGAAGAAATCCACACTCTGCTTGCGAACGCACCTGATTGTTTGGGTTATTTACATCACCCGGGATTTCTCATTTTACTGACAACAGCTACTTAGACTCATCTTAGGGGATTTTATGATATCCCCATATAGTCTTAGTGTCAAGTCGGCTATCGGTTCGGTGAAATCTGATCCCTCAGCCAGATTGACCCCAAAGATACTGTCAAGATACCGTTCAACATTGCCTTTCAGAGTACTCATTTTCCTGCAACATCTCCTCCCGACACTACCTAGTTTCAAGCGATGAGTTCGACTTGATTAGCGTCGATAGCTCGGGTAACATAGAGACAACCGCTCCAATGCTCTTGAAGCTGGTCGCATATGCAGGAGAGTGTACTCTTCACTGCACAACGATAGCTGACTTCTATATACAAAGACATGGATTATGCCGGAATTGGAAAACAACGAACATAGTGCAGCCATCACTGATGACTATCCGCCGCTGCATCATATGCTGCGAGATCTTCTCATCTCAGTTGAGTTTCAAGAGAAGACCCGATGTATGGTACGAGCACCAGTCGTGCCCAGAGATCTGCACTGAGCGAGGGGGTGTGCACGTTGGGATTGTAGCTACACTCGTGGATATTCTTGGCGCCTCTCTCGCAATTAGGGCGATTTATCCCGACTGGATCGCCACAGCTGGTCTCTCGATATACACAACCAGACCAGCTATGTCAGGTACTGTCGTTGCATCTGGCACAGTCATCAGAGCAGGACAAAGCATGAATGTCATCGACGTGGATATCAGCGAAGAATTAGGTAGCTCCACCCAGCCTGGTACGTCGATAGGATCCGCAGTGATGACTTTCTCAAGGCTCCCTCGAAAAAAGGATACCATCGAGATCGAGGTGGACTCAGTCAGTGGTATGAACTTCGCCGTCGAGGGGTCAGGGCTTTCCAGGTGCTATCTGGATGAAGTTGGGATCCAGATTCTGGATGATATGGCAGGCATTGTCGAAATCAAAATGAGCGATTACGTGCGCAACAGTTTCGGAGCAATCCAGGGTGGGATTGTTGCTCTTCTTGCTGACTTAGCGGGACAGTGCGCAGCTCGTGCGGGTACTGGCAAACCCTTGATAACGAGGGATATGACAATACACTACTTAGCTCAGGGGAAACTTGGCCCATTCCGAACCAGGGCCAGGGTGCTTCGCAAGACCAATGATACGGCGGTGACCCGCATCGAGGTGGTCGATAAAGGAGCCAACGACCGGCTCTTAACGGTGGGGATGAACACCGCAACGCTGGATTACAGCACGTTTTGAAAAGGGCGCAAACGACAAGTTTCAGGGAGAGAATCTTTGAACTTAGAGCAACAAGTGATTTTCAACGGACAGGAAGGTAAGGATTTCAAGGAGCAAAAAGCTGAAAAATGGAACAATTTCCTTCGAGTGCGCCCAGTCGCTTTTGAGCAGTTCGGTTCGGGTCATCTGGCGATGTTGAATGATGAAAGGAGAATCCTATGGCTAAGGAAATTAGCACAAGAGTAAATCGGATCCTGGGATCAGAATACCCATTGGTCGTTGGAACCATGTTGGGATGGTCCAATGCGGAGTTTGTAGCAGCTGCTGCCAATGCCGGGGCATTTGCATCCATAGCATCGTCCATGTACAGCACTGCTCAGGCACTTCGAGAGGAAATAAGGAAGACCAGAGGTCTGACTAAAAAACCTTTTGGGGTGAATATCAATCTGTTCCCGGCCTTGAAACCGCAAAACGTTGGCGAATATGTCGACGCTGCGCTTGGAGAAGGAATTGGAGTAATCGAGACCGCGGGCCGTAGTCCTGAGGAACTTGTAGATCGCATCAAGAACGGGAAAGCCAAGTTAATGCACAAATGCGCTCGGCTAAGAGACGCCAGGAAGGCGGAAAGCATTGGTGCTGATCTGGTGGAGATTGTGGGATTTGAGTGTGGTGGCCATCCCAGCAGGGAGGGCATTGGAGGACTGGTGTTGATCCCCCAAGTAGTAGATGCTGTGAAGATACCTGTAGTTGCAGGAGGTGGGATTGCCGACGCGCGGGGCTTCGTCGCAGCCCTGGCACTAGGGGCTGAGGGGGTGCTCATGGGGACGAGATTCTTGGCCTGTCGTGAGTGCCAACTTCATCCTGACTTGAAAGGCAGACTCGTTGACGCAGCCTCCACAGAATCCACTCTTGTATTGGGCAGTATTGGTGATCCAATGAGAGTGCTGCGCACGGAGCTGGTTACCAAAATTCAGCAATTGGAGGAAAAAGGAGCCACTCTGGAGGAGCTGGTGCCATTGATTTCGGGAGAGAAGAGTAGACAGGCGATATCGGCGGGAGAGGTGGTCAATTCTCTCTTGCCATGTGGTCAGATCGTGGGTCTAATTTACGACATCCCAACGATGAAGGAGATAGTTGACCGCATCTTCAAAGGGGTAAGAGATGTCGATAAGCGGTTGGGACGAATCCTCAATCAAGGGAACTGATTCTTTGACTCGATCTCTTTGTTTGATTCACCGACAGAAGGCCCCCTGCTAAAAGATGCCATTAGGGGTCATAATAGGCAACAGAAAAATGAGATGTCTGGCCAGTTCGGACATTCTTCTATTTTAAGGAAAACAGAATCATTTGATTCTGGATGTGCCTCAGCACTTCTCCCCTTCTCTTCGAGATACTTCAGGTGGGCGAGGGCTTCTCCGCAGGCAAACCATCTCTGTGAGGATGGGAGCCTATTCCAGGGTTCCGTGACATCCCATGTCATTTGTGACGCAATCTGATAGGCATTTTGAGCGCCTCGTCTTAGAATTTGGAGAACCTCACTGGTTCTTGTCTTATGGTGTTGCTTGAGTTCCTCGATTCTGGCCTTGAAATTCGTAAACGTATTTCCATGCCCCGGTAACACATATTCAACATCGAGGTTTCTGATTTTATTCAGACTCGCTAAATAGTCCTTCAAAGGATTCATCTCATCAGACCAGAGTGCGATAATGGGGGTTATGTCGCCTAGGATATGATCCCCGGAAATTAAGATTTTCTCCCTAGGCTCATATAGACACATATGACCCGGGGAATGACCAGGGGTCTCGACGCAACGGAAAGAGTAATCACCGGACTCTAAATAGTCACCTTCTTTTACAATACGGAGATCTAGCCGGCCTTTTAATTGATAGCCCCGGTCACGATCAGTTTCAACGACATTTTGAAGTTCCTCTTCTGGGAAACCACGCGTCCGGAGGAAATCCACGTGCCTGCCCCACCAGTAACGGCCATCTCCTTCTGAAATATATTCTTGAACGATATCAGCTTCAATCTTGTTGAAATATACGGTTAGTGTGTCACTTGCTAAATGGGGAACCAAACCTATATGATCCCGGTGGAAATGAGTTACAAAAACGAGGGCTCTCCTTAAATCTATGCCCAGCTCACTTAAACCAGCTCTAATTGCATCCTCACACTCCTTTAGGTTCATGCCAGTATCTATAATCAAAGATCGGTCTTTGGCTTTTATGACGTAAGAATTGATGAAATGCAGGGGATTCCGGGGAAGAGGCACTTTGATATTGTATAAGTTAGGCAGAATTTCGTTCATTTGTTATCCCTCGTATGGGTGAAATATATTTGAATTCCCGCTGGAAGTTTCTGATTCATGGAACACAATTTTATCAAAGAGGGAGCGATTCTTATGGCTCGCTCTCTGGCTCGGGATGAATTGTTGGCATTCTTCCCTTCACCACGCCGTTATTTTCGAGTCTCTGTATATCGGCTTCGCAGTATCCTAGTTCTGCCAGTACTTCAGTGGTGTGTTCACCAAACTGTGGAGCCTGCAGTTGTGTCCTAAATGCGGATCCGGAAAAAAATATCGGGGTCTTGACTGTCTTGATCTTTCCCAGACCTGGATACTCAATATTTTCAAGTAAGTGTCGTGCTTTTACGTGTGGATCATCTATCACTTCACGTATACTCCTCAGTTGCCCACTTGGCACACCTGCTTCTGACAGTATGGACTCCAAGTCTCTTCCTCTGTATTGTCGCGTTACCTTTGTTAATGACTCCGCAAGTTCCTTTCTATGCTTGCGCCTCGAGCCCCCGTTGCGTACCGAGAATCGTTGCCCAAATCTTCCAGCTTCAGTACCTTGCATAGATTCTGCCACATCTCATCTGTAGCGACTGCAATTAACACCCATCCGTCGCAGGTCTCGAAAGCCTGATAGGGAGCCCACGCCTTGTGAGCGGAACCCATTCTTTCCGGCAGCTCACCTGTCATAGTGTACTGAGTTATAAAGGCCCCCATATGAGCAATGCCAATATCCATTAGCGAGATGTCTATTCGCTCACCCTTGCCTGTCCTTTGCCGGTTCAATAATGCGATGAGAATCCCATAAGCTGCGTGTATCCCGGCACTGTAGTCAATCATAGGGGGTAGTATTCTTACAGGTGGCCTATCAGCCTCACCGGTAGCCAACATGATGCCTGACACCGCCTGAGCTACGGGGTCGAAGCTCGGGCGTTCGCGGTAAGGTCCTGCCTGCCCGAAACCGGATATCGAGCAATAGATTATCCCAGGGTTCACCCTGGAGGTCGTTTCGTAGTCAAGACCAAGTTTATCCATCACGCCAGGTACATAGTTCTCAACGAGAACGTCGGCACTTTCAAGCAGTTTCAAAGCTATTCCATGACCTTCATCGGTCTTGAGATCCAGGGCGATACTTCGTTTATTCCGTCCAACATTAACAAACACCGCTCCATCCATCACTGTGCGGTAAAAGTCCCCAGTGATAGGTTCAACCTTAACAATATCCGCCCCAGCGTCACCTAGAAGCGCCGTACATACTGGTCCTGCCCAAGCATGACTGAAATCTACAACCTTCACTCCTTTGAGTGGTCTTGGAAGATCTACATCGTCGTTCACAATTCTCCTCCTTCGATCATAATGAGGATGAACCTTATGAGGCCGTGTCATTAGTCTCCAGGTGCGCCACGCTTCAGCCCTTCAAGACTAATCAGCGTCTTGAAGACCGAAGCCCTGCACCTGACGTTCTTATTATAGTACATTCTTTCTTGCAGCGCGCCGTTGGTCTGCTCCAAAGACCAGTCTCGTGTTAATGTCAGACTAGCTTGGCGGAGTGCAACTCTTGTGTTATCATAGGGTTCTCCGAATTTACAGCCTTTCGTCATCAAGTGAAACAAATATTGAGCTGCAGTGCGGACAGAATTTAACATATAGCGCCGCGAGAGACATGAGAATCTTGAAAGGGAGTGCTTAGGGTGAATGGTGCCGAGCTCATAGTGGAGACCGCTGTCAAAGCTGGTATTCAGGTATGTTTTGCCAACGCTGGGACCACAGAAATGCCTATAGTGCTGGCACTGGATGAGAGGCCAGGCATCAAAGCCGTTCTAGGCCTGTTTGAAGGGGTCTGTACAGGAGCTGCAGATGGCTACGGACGAATGCTTGAAAAACCTGCTATCGCTCTACTCCATCTGGGGCCCGGCTTAGCAAATGGGATTGCTAACCTTCACAACGCAAGAAGAGCACAGACCCCTTTGATGAATTTGATTGGGGAACATGCAACATGGCATAGGTCGGCAGATCCTCCTCTGGCGATGGATATCGAAGCACTTGCAGGTACCGTATCGGGATGGCAAAGAACTAACAAATCACCCGGAGCATTGTCCAAAGATGTTGCTGAAGCGATTGCTGCTTCAATGTATGGACAAATATCGACTCTTATCGTACCTAACAACCATCAGTCACAAGCATTGGATGATGCGAAGGTTTTTGGTCCGCAATTCAGGTTTGATCCTGTTGATATGGGTAATATCAAAGCAGCTGCTCAACTCCTGCGATCTCATCGTAGGACAGCTCTAATTCTGGGGAACAGAACCTTACGCAAAAGGGGTCTCGATACTGCTGCACGGATCAAAGCAGTGGCTGGCTGTGATGTCCTTACGAACACATTTCCTGCCTATATAGAGCGAGGTATTAATCTCCTCAACGTGTTACGCATCCCATATTTCCCTGAGGCAGGTATTGAAATGCTCTCAGGTTATGATGCTGTGGTTCTTGCTGGCACTGAAGAACCGGTGACTTTCTTCGGATACGAGGGGATACGTGGTAGGCTGCTGATGGAGAGTCAGTCGAGGGTTGAAATAGCGACTGGTCGGCAGGATGTTGTAGAAGCCCTCGATGGGCTGGCTGAAGAGTTGAATGCGCCCAATTCTTTGAAGACTACATCGAATCGCCCGGGAAGGAGGCGCAATTCCTCTGGTCTTCCTACAGGAAAGCTCACACCGGAGAAAGCGTGTCTTACGTTAGCCTCCCTTCAGCCTGAGGGCGCCGTCATTATAGACGAAGGACTTACAGCATCCTTTTCATACTATCCAATGACGGCAGATTTGACCGCTCATAGCTTCATTACCATCGCTGGTGGTTCCATTGGATATGGCATGCCATGCGCTATCGGCGCAGCGATTGCTTGTCCCGAGCGGCCTGTGATAAACCTGCAGGCAGATGGAAGTGGTATGTACACAGTGCAGGCGCTTTGGACGGAGGCCCGGGAGGGATTGAACATAACTACGCTGATTTGTTCAAATAGAAGTTATAACATTTTGAAAGTGGAACTTGAGCGAGCAGGGATTAGGACAATTGGGCCCCAGACCTTGTCCTTGATCGAACTTGACCGTCCAGATATTGACTGGGTCAAACTGGCGCAGGGGATGGGTGTCCCGGCGGTGGCAGTTGACACAGCGGAAGCGCTGGCACACAAGTTCCGCAAAGCCCTGTCGGAGGCAGGCCCTCATCTCATAGCAATGATGCTAGCGTAGCATAGATTGTTAGCAGAATGGAATGGCGACTGAGGAGTTAGACTTTCGGTGAGTACTGCGTATGGCCATTGATACCATTTCTTGAGATGCGAAATATGAAATTAATCGAGTTACTGGTGATTGTACTTCTAATGTGACTGGTCTCGAATCCATTGATCACGAAAGACTCGCACTTCAAGTGGACTTCTATGACGAGGAGGTAATGTATGAATTACGAAACAATCATCGTGGAAAAGGCGAAACATCAAGCGATTGTGACACTAAATCGTCCAAAGGTTGGTAACGCTTTCGATATGACCCTAGGGGCAGAATTCGACTACGTAACCAGACTGCTGGGTGAAGATGGCGACATCAGAGTAGTGATAATTACAGGCGCTGGCAACTATTTCAGTACCGGTATAGATCTAAGCATGTTCACAGCTCCACAGCGACATGCTGACAAAGTGACTAGTCTTGAGAGCGTATTACCTGCTAAAGATGATGATACTTTTGGTAAGGGAACTGCTGTGGGTGCTGCCATCAGGATCAGGAACATGTCTAAACCAGTTATCGCTGCTGTAAATGGTTCAGCAGTTGGGCAAGGTCTTGCGGTAGCGCTGGCTTGTGATATTATTGTTGCCTCTGACAGGGCCAGATTCGCCATGGCGTTTGTGAAGCGTGGTGTTAACCCTGATACCGGCGCTTCATTTAACTTACCCCGTCTTGTTGGAATACAACGCGCATGTGAACTGGCTTTTACGGGGAATACCATTGATGCTACTGAGGCTGAACGTATAGGCTTGGTCAGCCGAGTTGTTCCGCACGGTAACCTAATGAAGGTTGCGAGAGGAACTAGGCGACCAAATAGCGAAAAACCCGCCGCTTGCCGTAAAATTTGCCAAGTCACAGATGTACCAGGCTATGATAGAGCCCGATATGATTAAGCATATGCAGCGCGAAGTAGAGACCATGGAGCAACTCATGAAGACCGCAGATTTCTTGGAAGCTGCGACGGCGTTCTTGCAGAAACGCGAACCAATTTTCAAAGGCGAGTAACGTAAGCAGACCTGCTCAAACTCACATGACTCGATCGTTCAGGTTTGTTCGAAACTTATGGCTCGATTACGCTGCCCTCTTCTTAGCTTCATCCTTCGAATCGGTGCAAGGTCGGATCAAAGAACCATGGAGTTAACACCTCCTTGCCTTCTGCAGAGCTTAGGAGTCTTTCGCCGAACTTAGGATGCGCAATCTGAATTTCAGTCGAAGGATTATCTTTCATCCTGTGAGGGAAGAAAATGCTTCAGTTTTCGAGACTATTATTTGACACGTACATGTGACCTGAGTTACCATAAATACGCTGCAACATCAAATAGCAGACCGTAATACGGGAGCTTGCTAGATGTTAGACATTCCACTCATGAATAACAGGCTGTATGAAATCAGATGGCATGGCCGTGGTGGTCAGGGTGCTATAACAGCTGCCAAGATAGCAGCAGAAGCGGCATTTATCGAAGGTTGCCGAGGGGCAACTGCGGCGCCCTCATTCGGAGCGGAAAGAAGAGGCGCTCCGGTAAGTGCATCGACTAGAATTTCTCGGGAGCCAATCATGGTCATGTCCCAGGTGGCGAATCCAGACATAGTAGTTGTACTCGATCCTACTCTACTGAAAGATGACGGTATAGTCAACGGACTTGTCAGAGGAGGATGTCTCATCGTCAATTCTAAGCAGGAACCTCATGAGATCGGCGTTAAAGGCGAGTTCAAAATAGCTACAGCTGATGCCACCAACGTCTGTCAGGAACTAGGGTTGATTGTTGCTGGTCACACAATTGTGAATACAGCAATATTGGGAGCACTTATCCGGGCAACGGGGCTGCTCAAGCTAGAAAGCTTTGAAAAGGTAATACGAGAAAGATTCCCGAAAGAGGATGTAGAGATTAACCTCGCGGCAATATCGAAAACCTATGAGATAACTAAAGTTGAGGTAATGAAGGGGTAGGCAACTTTGGAAACAAGACCCTGCGGACATATCTGTGGCGAATCATCGCCCGGTATCGGTGAGGGAGGGAAGACCGGTGATTGGGGCGATTATCGTCCTGTGATAGACCACAGTCGATGCACGCCCGCGAAGCACAATAAAGCAAGCTGTTTTCAATGCTGGCTTTATTGTCCGGATGCTGTTATAAGCAAGACCATTCCGGTGCAAGTGAACTTAGAGTATTGCAAGGGCTGCGGCATATGTGCGCAAGTTTGTCCTGTGCACGCGATAACTATGGTCGCTAAAGAGACGCCTAGTTCTTCGTAGGATAGAAGTAATAACCTTGACAGAGAAGCGGTCAGACAAGCTAGAAACGACACAAATAATCGATGGCAATCGAGCTGGGGCTCTGGGTGCTAAGCTCAGCCGTGTGCAGGTTATAGCTGCGTACCCCATTACACCTCAGACACCTGTCACAGAAGCACTATCGGAATTCGTAGTTCGAGGTGAGCTCGATGCTCAGTATGTTGCGGTTGAGAGTGAGCATAGCGCACTCGCAGTATGCACTTCGGCCTCTATAGCGGGAGCTAGAGTATTTACCGCAACAAGCTCTCACGGTTTGGCCTATATGCACGAGATGTTGCATTGGGCCGCAGGGACACGTCTACCCCTAGTTCTGGCGTGCGTCAACCGTGCCATTGGAGCGCCTTGGAACGTGCTGAATGATCAGCAGGACTCCATTTCTCAAAGGGATACAGGTTGGATACAAATATATGCTCGAAATAACCAGGAGATATTGGATTCAGTAATTCAAGCTTACAAGATTGCTGAGAAAGTCTATGTACCTGTGATGGTTTGTTACGACGGCTATATTCTATCCCACACCGAAATGCCGGTTGATATTCCAAGCCAAGAGGATGTGGACAGGTTTTTACCACCTTACAAGCCCCACACAACACTAGACTCGAATAATCCAAAGAATTACAACCTTGTAACCCTGGCGAATCCCAGGCTTAACGCTGCAGGTGTGCTCTGCCACGGTTATATGGAAATTAGGTATCTGCTACAGGAGGCCCTACAGAAATCAATAGCTGAAATAATAAAGGTAGGTCAAGAATTCGGTGAGCTGTTCGGGAGACACTACGATTTGATTTGGAAAAATGGAATGGACGGTGCCGAAATAGTAATTGTAGCTATGGGCAGCTTGGCTTTGGAGGCTATCGTAGCCGCAGAGATGCTCAGAGGGGAAGGGTACAAGATTGGGGTGATGGGCTTGAGGCTGTTCAGGCCCTTCCCTAAGAAGGATGTTGTGAATGCGTTGCGGGAATCTCGAGTCATTGTGGTCTTTGATAAGAATATTAGCTATGGCCAAGAAGGAGCCACCTGTTCTGAAATAAAATCAGCCCTTTACGGCAGTGGAGCGAAAGCAGTAATACGAAACTTCATCGTAGGATTAGGTGGCCGCGATGTGCCCGCCAGGGAGATGGCGGATGCTGTGAAGCGATCGTTGCAGTTACCTACAGGAATTGCACTGAACGACGAATATCCAGAATGGATATGTCATATTTAACGGATGGCTGCAGTGGCAATTAATGCAATTACCCTCTCGGAGAAAGAATACCTGCTCCCAGGCAACAGGCTTTGCCCCGGCTGTGCGGTATCTCTTGCCTATCGGCATATTTTGAAAGCGTTCGAAGGGCAGGTTATAGTCACTGTACCTGCCAGTTGCCTCACAGTATTGCATGGCATGTATCCTGTTACATCGGTGACCGAACCTTGTGTGAATACTCCATTCGCCACGACCGGCGCCTCTGCCGCTGGACTTGTTGCAGGCATGAAAGCACTCGGAAGAAGGGCCCCACCGTATTGGCTATAGCTGGTGATGGAGGCACCTACGACATAGGAATCCAGTCATTAAGCGGCGCAATTGAAAGACAATCCGATTTTATCTATATTTGTTACGATAATGAGGGCTATATGAACACTGGCAATCAGCGTTCTGGCTCTACACCGCTAGGGGCTATTTCTGGTATCACACTATTATTGGTA
>CAWHAI010000014.1:0-25614 GCA_963827295.1 uncultured Chloroflexia bacterium | reverse complement strand
TATTGCCAAGGTAGTTGAGTCGAGGGTGGCGGTGATATGTTCTCATTGCCCTCCTGACCCCCATCAGCAGGAATACCGGTGCAAGTGGGAACTCAGCCTCAGACCATAGCTGTCTGCCGTCAGCAGCAAGTCAAGAACGGCATTTTGCATTTACTGTTTCATCCTTCATAATGTAATAAATACTTGACATCAAGTGAAAAATAGTAGACAATATATCATGTAACTTTACATGTTATCTAAATTGATTAAGCAAAAGGAGGATAATTATGACGCTGTTACAGAACGCTTGGTTTGGTCTTGCAATAGGAGTTGTAATGGCTGCCGCCACCTTGGCTGTCTCTATAGTCAAGGGGGTTAAGGCCTATGATGAGGACAAGGGCATGAGGTTGATTGTGATGGGATTGTGTGTAGGGGGGGAGGCATTGTACGCACTGACATTTTCTTTTACCCGCCGCAAATCAGGGCAAGAAGGAATAAGGCGGGATGAGGGGGACGAAGTGATAATGAGAAGAGGCGGTGAATGTGCAAGCCTTGGGCGAGCGATCATATCGCTTGTCGTCTGGACGACGTTCTAAGTGAATCGACTGGGACCAGGGACAAATGCCTGTGATTTTCCTCTTCCTGATGGCTATGTCTAGCTTGATTGCGAACATGTTGGCTCAGGCCACGGTATCCTGGTAGGCTACCGGAGGATGAACTAACATGCCCGAGGCTGAGATAAGCAACCGCATCAGGAGGCTGCGTTTCGACCACGGCGAGACGACGCAAGAGGAGGGCAATAGGGTTGGTTGTACCTGACAGACCATCGATCGCTGTTCAGGCTGGGAAATATGTACCTTCTCTCTCCCTCGCCTTCCGCATTGCTCAGGACTTTTGGGGTACCTGTAGAGGACGTCTTCAATGCGAGGAATAGGGTTATTTACAGTTCAGGAAATCAGTTAAGTCCTTTTCGTCCCTGGGGACGAAGGCTTTGTATTTGAGAGCGAATCTCTGTTTAAGCTCATCTGTAGCCAGAAAAGCTACCACAGGATAACCTACGATTTCGAAGCAGCCCTCTTCGTCTTCGTTATCGCCTAAGTATGCCACTTTGCTAGGGTCTATATTCCTATCTTTGAGCAACTTCGGTAGAAAGATAGGCTTCTGTTTGTATATGTTCAGCCCGAATCCGACACCTTTACCATCGTTTTCCTTGAGTTTATCGGCCTCAATAAAGTCGAAATCCTGAGAATATCCGGCAACTGACAGAATCCTTTCGATGCCATGGCCGTAGCCAGCGGAGAAGATGCCTGTGGTCTTACCGGCCTTGTGACACTCCCTGATTGGCCGCAGAACCCTGTGTTCTAGTTGGGCCTGGGTTTGTGGCCTGTGGGCATATTTCTCAATCGAGCGGAGTATTACCGATACCGGCACGCCTTCGATTATCTGTTCGTTGTAGATTCGAAACAGTTCCCTGATGAAGTTGGATTCATCATCGCGGCGTGCTCCCTCATATAATTCCTCCAGCCCTCTTCTCGCTTTCAGGACACGTGCCATCCTGAAGGGGTGAAAGGGGATAGATGCCTTAAACACATCCCTTGCCGTGTTCTCCAGCACAGGCCTCTCATTTCGATACTCTATTAGAGTGCCATTCCAGTCGGATATTATCACATCAGGGGGCATAACAATTTCTCCAATGCTTTATAATGCGTACAGAGGCTCATATTATAGCATTTTCACTGTACAAATTACTCCGCTGGCAGTACCATTTTCGCATGGACTATAGACTAAATATCTATTTATACCCTGTGGCTGGCAGGTTAACCTTTACTTGGGGCCATATGGCACGAGTCGTTTAATATGGCTTGCCGCTGATTTACTGAAGATGTGCATTAGTTATAGGCTGGAGAGGATGAGATGGAAGAGACTTTAGGCACGATACTGATAGTGGATGACGAGGAGTCCGACAGGATTACCCTTTCCCGCAAGTTGCAGGCAGTTGGCTACCATTGTGTACCTGTAGCTGATGGCGATGGGGCTGTGTGCAGGGTAGGCGGTGAGGAATTCGACCTGGTGCTTCTGGACATAGACATGCCCTACTTATCGGGGATGGAAGTATTGCCTCAGATAGTTCTTGCCCACCCTTATACTTGTGTGCTCATGATGACCACTGTGGACGACATACCGACCGCTATCGAAGCAATAAGGCAGGGGGCTTATGACTATGTGACCAAGCCATTCAATATGGATGACCTGGTTTTGCGGATAGAGAAGGCCCTTGAGAGAAGAAAGCTGGTATTGGAGAACAGGAACTATCAGCTCCGCATGGAGCAGAAGGTTGAGCTTCAGGTTGGCCAGATACGGAGGTATCTATTTGAGGCTGCCGAGGCGCTAGGCCTTCAACAACAGCTGGCAATGCAGAAGCCGGATGACATGCTTCAGGCGCAGCGCTATGCCAGAAGGATGTTCCAGATGGGTGGCGCTAAGCAGACGCATGATTTGGAGGAATCGTATTTGCAGATGGCCCGAACACTGGCGATTATCGCTGAGTCGCGCGAACCGTATGCCAATGGCCATTCAGAGAGGGTGGGTTTGCTGGCCAATGAAATCGCTATCCAGCTCGGCTGCTCCGCAGAGATGATACGGCAGATAAAGTTCGCTGCCATACTCCAAGATATTGGCAAAATCGTTATCCCGGACAGTATTCTCTCCAAACAAGGCAATTTGACACCGGCCGAATATAGAGAGATAAACAGGCACCCCACAGCGTCAGTGGAGATAATCCAGCACGTTGAGTATTTCAAAGACATCCTCCCCTTGGTAGAAAGCCACCACGAGTGGTACGACGGCAGCGGCGGCTATCCCAAGAAGCTGAGGGGTGAACTGATCCCTCTGGGCGCACGCATACTCGCCGTGGCTGATGCTTATGATGCCATGACCTGTCAGCGCCCCCATCGTCCCTCCTTGACCACCGAACAAGCAGCCCAAGTCATCAAGAGGGGGGCAGGTAAGCAGTGGGACCCAGCGGTAGTGGAGTCCTTCCTCAAGAAACTAGGAGTTGCAGCCTAGGATGTTGCCTGAGGTGCTGGCTGAGATTTAGCGAAGTCCCCTTATATATATCTAATTTAACTTGCTGAACAACCCCATATAGACCTCATTTCAAAGTTCCTTGTTGCGTAAGGGGCAAACTGCTACATAGCTTGAACAATCCTGACGATTGTGCAATCGTCAAGCCAAGACTAATTTTGACCGAAAAGAACTTCCGGTGTATTCTTGAATATAATTAGGCATAAAGTGAGACATTTTAATTCTGGAGGCTCTCACCAATGAATATTAAAGACGTTACACTCGGAAAGCTAGCGGTAGCGGGTTTATTGTATAACTCACTCACGCCTTATAATAATTCGCTCGTGAATTTCAGGTCAGCTACCGGCGATAGGATAGACCTCACCATTCAAGAACATCGCGATGCCCTGATGAAATGGTTAAACGACTGGGGGTGCAGACACCTTTCGGAGGACCAACATCAGGTTGCATCCCAAAGTATTTTGGATTGGTACCAAACGAACTGCGCCACTTTGTTTAACGAGAAGACGCCTCTTTGGCAACTTGAAGGTCAAGAAATTGAGACTGCCGCTAATGCTTATGGTTCCCTTAAGGACAGGATAGGGGCGCGACGTTCTCGCTATGGCAATGACTCAGAGGTTCGTATTGGCCCAACCGCAGCCTCTAAGGTCCTCTTCGCCATCAGGCCGAAAGCATTGATGCCTTGGGATGAGGCAATGCGAATTAGCTTCGAATGTGATGGTAGTCCTGAATCATATTTAAAGTATCTAATAGCAATCAGAAACCTTACTTCACATATCGGGGACTCTATGCAGCAACAAAGGCTTCCAGATTGACGACCTTCCTCAAAAACTGGGGCGACCAAATTCAACAGTGCTGGCACTTGCCAATGAGTATATCTGGGTTACCGAGACACGGAAGGTTGAACTTCCGTCATCGGAAACACTTAAGCAATGGGCATCGCTCGGTTAATACTGAAGAAATCCAGACCATACACGTTCCTCAGTTTTGTTAATTTTCACTGGATTGGCCTTCATGGCGTGCTGTGCAAGAAGGACTGGGGGTTGTCTATGGGCTCATGAGTGTCTATTGCCTCTTGGGCAAGGACCTTACCAGTGTCAGGGGCAATAAGGTAGTTGCATCCACACCGTTACCACTCATAACCAGTGTGCTATACTTATATTCACAACGCGGACACGCGGCTATCAGCATTCAGCGGTCATCCAGCAAATAGACTGAAAGTCGAGGGCTGAACGCTCACTCAGGCATTTGAAAAGCATTTTCCCTATGTTATTCAAGTCTGATATCACCATCATCGGGGCCGGCGTGGTCGGCCTGGCTATAGCTGCGAAGGTGGCTGGCCGCAATAGGTCAGTCTATGTGCTGGAGAAGAATGAAAGGTTTGGCCAGGAGATAAGCAGCCGACACAGCGGCGTTATCCACTCCGGCATATACTATCCCCAGGGTTCGCTAAAGGCGAAGCTGTGTGTTGAGGGGAATCACCTCATATATGAGCTATGCCAGAAGCATAGCATAAGCTACAAAAAACTGGGTAAGCTCATAGTGGCAATCAGCGATGAAGAAACCGAGCAATTGCAGGAATTGAAGGAAAAGGGGCGAAGGAATGGCGCAGCTGGATTGAAGATAATCTCGAGGAATGAGTTGAAGAAGCTGGAGCCAAATGTGGAAGGGGTTGCTGCCCTTCTATCTCCATCGACTGGCATTATCGATTCGCACGCCTTAATGGAACATTTCGCCGCCAGAGCGAAGGAAGGCGGCGCTGAGATAGCTTGTCGAAAGAAAGTGGTAGGCATAGAGAAGCTATCCGACGGCTATAAAGTTACAGTAGAAGAAGACGAAAAGGACAAGTTTTCCTTCGTCACGCACATTCTGATAAACTGCGCTGGCCTCTACTGTGATAAAATAGCCGAGCTCGCTGGAGTAGATGTAGACAAGGCAGGATACCGGTTACACTATTGCAAAGGTGAGTATTTCAGCGTAGGCGGCGGCAAGAACAAGCTGGTGAAACGGTTGATATATCCTGTGCCGGAGACCAAGGGCACCGGCCTCGGCGTCCACGCTACTCTTGACCTGGAGGGGAGGATGCGGCTGGGCCCCAACGCAGAGTATGTCGACAGCATAGATTACAGCGTGGATAGTAGACATAAAGATTCATTCTATGAATCGGCAAGAAGGATGTTGCCCTTTATTGAGTACGAAGACCTCGACCCGGAGATGGCTGGCATCAGGCCCAAGCTTCAGGGACCGGGGAGGATGTCAAGGACTTCGTGATCAAAGACGAAAGCGATAAAGGTCTGCCTGGCTTCATCAACCTCATTGGTATCGAGTCGCCTGGGCTGACCTCCTCTCCTGCTATAGCACGGTATGTCGCAGGGTTGGTTAAAGACCTGCTATAAAGGGGTTGCGATGAACTTGCAAAGAGATAGAAGCGACCTGAAGGCTTTTTTCGAACCAGCCTCTGTAGCCGTGTTCGGCTCATTAAAAGAGGGGATGGGGTTGGGCTACGGTGTGATCAGGAACATGCTCCAATTCGGCTACTCCGGCAAGATTTATCCTGTCAGCCCCTCTTATAGTGGCGAAGTCCTGGGATTCAAAGCCTATTCCGCTGTGAATGATGTAGCCGACCCCATCGAGGCTGCTATCGTCATTACGCCGCCGCCCACGGTGCCCGGCATAGTCGAGCAATGCGCACAGAAAGGCGTAAAAGCAGTCACCATAGTCTCCGAGAATTTCGCTGAGGCTGGTGGAGACGGAGCGAGATTCCAGCAGCACCTGGTGGATATAGTACGCCGCACCGGTATCCGCATCATTGGCCCTAATACCGTTGGCCTGTTCAATGCTGCAAACGGGTTCATAACCAATCCCTACCTCATTGTGCAAAAGAAGATTCGTAAGGGCGGCATAGCCTATTGCAGCCAGAGTGGGTATGTGGGCACTGCAGCACAACCTCTGGAGGATCGGGCTATCCCTGTCAGCAAGATGTGCGATATCGGCAACAAATGCGATGTCGATGAAGCCGACCTTCTTAATTACCTGGCAGCCGACCCTGAAACGAAAGTTGTCGCTATGCACCTAGAAAATGCTAAGGATGGCCGCAGGTTTATGGATGCAGCCCGCAGGGTGGTTAAACGCAAACCGCTGCTGATTCTCAGACCAGGGCGTAGCGAAGAAGCAGCCAGAGCTGTAGCCTCCCATACGGCATCGCTGGCGGGGAATGAGCAAGTATATGACAGCGCCATCAAACAGGTCGGGGCAATTCGGCTCGATAACTGGCTGGAGTACTGGGAAGTGCCCAAGATATTCGCCTACCAGCAGTTGCCTTCAGGCAATCGCCTCGCTATTATCACTCTCACCGGAGGGGTGGCCGTGCTGGGGGTTGACGTAGCTGTGAGCTCTGGCTTGGCCTTAGCCCGCTTCTCACCTGCTACAGCCGACAAGCTGCAGAGAATATACCCCAGGCTGTCCAGCAATCCCATCGACCTGGGCCCGATATTATCCGTGTCTGACAACCCTTTTGCTGTTGAGGAAGAGGTAATAGCCCTGGCGCTGAATGACGTCAATGTGGATTGTGCCGCCATCTCTGTCTACGCCGGATTCGATGATATCGTGGCTCCCATTGTGGAGATGTTCGACCATTTGAAAGAGCGCATCACCAAGCCGGTGGCTATCTGGATTTATGGGATGAAATTGTCTGCGATGGATGAGATGTCTCGCCAGTTGGAAACGCGGGGATTGCCGACCTACTTCTACCTCGAAACAGCCATCAAAGCGCTGGGCTTTGCCGCCAGGTATTCAAGAACTAAATCCAGCAGGGAGTAGCATGGTAGAACTAAAAGAAGTGGCTGACGGGATTTATCATTTTGAGGCCAGCCTGCCCGTAATGACTAGTCCCTTCACAGTGTACCTTATTAAGGAGACACAGGGCGTTTTGATAGAACCAGGCCCTGCTTCGTTGGTACCCCTCATTCAGGAGGCGATGAAACAACTGGGGATGAAGGAACTGGCCTACATCATTCCCACCCATATCCACGTAGACCACGCTGGTGGTGCCGGGAAGCTGGCTCAGCTTTTCCCCAGGGCGAAGGTGATGGTTCACCCCGCGGGACTGAAACACGCTGTTGACCCCTCCCGTCTCATCGAGAGCACCAAGTCTGTTTTCGGGCCTGACTTCGAAGCGGGTTCGGGCCTATCCTCCCTGTGCCCGAATCTCAGATAAAGGTGCCCCAGGATGGCGAGGTAATCAAAGTCGGTAGCAGGGAGCTGCAAATTATCTATGCGCCGGGGCATGCGCCTCATCATATTGCGATAATCGACCGCAGTGTCAATGGTATCTTCTGCGGCGAGGCGCTGGGCCTGCCAGGGGAGGGTGGCAAACATCCCCCGATGCCCGCCGTAGCCCCGCCCAGCTTCGACCAGGAGCTTTATATTAAGACTATGGAGAAGTTACGTAAATTGGGCGCCAAGGCTCTTTTCTATTCTCATGGCGGGGTGGTTGGTTACGATGTTGACAGGCTGATTACGCAGGCAGAGGAGTTTACCCGCATTCTCGGCGAAATAATCATCAAGGCTCTAAAGGAAGGTGGCAGCAACGAGGAAATCAACCGCCGGGTAAAGGAAAGAGCAAATCGCCGCTTCGGCACGGATTTGACCGAGATGGACCTGGCCTTGACCGTAGGCGGGTACGATGTCTACTACAGGAAGAAAGGGCTGGTGTAGGGGAATGGCAGAGCATAAAGACGTCTATATATTCTTGGCTGAGAAACACGGCTTCGGTAGTTCTCAGTCGTACCTTAAAGTGCTCAAGTTTCTGATGACTCCGCAGCAGGCTGAGCTGGTAGCAAGATTGCCAGGCTCTCCTGAAGAGGTGGCCCAGAAAAGCGGCCTGGAGCTGGCTGTGGTGAGGAAGAACCTGGAGGAATTGTATCGAAAAGGCGTAATCATGCTCAAGGATTACAAGGTCCCTGACAATTATATGTTCTGCAAATATGCCGAGCGCATGTGGGAGGTAAGTGAGTCCTTGATGGGGCTGGACCTCTATACCGAGGCTGAGACCAGGCAGCTTTTCCAACTGTGGGACGATTGGAAGGAGACGGACTACGCCGATATGACCGCCGCACGGTGGCATAACCTTAAGGCAATGGGAATTAATGGTCTCCGGATAGTCCCCGCATATAAAGCTATACTGAATAGTCCTCAGATTTTACCCCATGAAGACCCCAGGGAGATTGTGAGGGTGCAGCCTCTGATCACTGTGGTCTCCTGCTCCTGCCGCAAGCACAAAGGGATGGTGGGCAAGCCCTGCAAAAAATCAGCTACCCATATCAATTGCCTCCAGTTCGCCAAGTCAGCGGAGTACTCACTGAGCAGAGGACACGGACGCAAAATATCAGTGGATGAAGCGCTGGCTATCGTAGATAAGAATGAAGAAAGTGGGCTGGTGCATCCACTGGATGAACCACTCTAAAATCGAAGCGGCTCAGCCCTATGCGCTATGTAGCTGCTGCAGGTGCTGCTGCACCATCTGGCATGCCGCCGACATTCGTCATGTCCCGAACGACGAGGTATTTGCCAAGAGCCGCTACGAGGCGCGGGTTGACCCCGACCTGTGCAATGGCTGTGAGGACTGCGTGGAGCGCTGCCAGTTCGATGCCATTGAGATGAAGGAAATTGGACGCTCCAAGAAGCAGAAGGCTGTAGTAAACCCCGATAAGTGCTGGGGCTGTGGGGTGTGCACCCTGGTCTGTGCCCCTGAGGCCTTAAGAATGCACCTGGTGAGACCTCCGGAGCATATCCCAGCTTGAGGGCAGCCAAATCCTAAACAATTTCAAAATGCAAAATGTAGGGGCGCAGTTTCTGCACCCAAGAGGTGCAGGATACCTCCAGCGGGGGGGCTTGGTGGTGTCCCCCAAATCTTAAATTCCCCCAAGACTGGGGGACTTAGGGGGTTGATATGAAGAACAAGATATTCGCCAGCTTCGATGAGGCGGTCGCGGACATCCCCGATGGCGCTACCATCGCCATAGAGTCGTGGGGCATCCCTGCTTGCGCCCAAAACCTGGTAGCTGCGGTCAAGAGGAAAGGCATAAAGGACATCACTCTTGTTACTCACAACTTTATACCTATCGTTCTTGGGGAGGATGAGACCTGCTTTACATCGGTGCTGCTCCCTCAACTTAAGAAATTGATAACGCCTGTTGTAGGTATCCAGCAGCTTGGCGCCGGGGCTTTTGTCAAGGAGTATATCGAAAAGGGACTGGAGGTGGAGCTGTCCACTCACGGCACTATGGCTGCGAGGCTCTATGCCGGTGCAGCCAGGCTGGGCGGATTCTATAACCCGGTTGGCGTGGGCACTGTGATTGGAGAGGGGAAGGAAACCAGGGTTATAGACGGCAAGGAATATATCTTCGAAAAGCCGATAAATCTAGATTATGCCTTTGTCAGGGCGCACAAAGCGGACAGGCTGGGCAATCTGGTATTCAAAGGCATCTTCAGGGGAGACCAGCCTTTAATGGCTATGGCGGCGAAGATAACCATCGCTGAGGTGGATGAGATAGTGGAGGTAGGCGGACTTGACGCTGAACAGATAGTGGTACCGGGGATATTCGTAGACCGCATCGTGCAGATTCCCGAGGACGGCATAGGCACCCACAAGAAGCAGAAGGCGTTGATAGGCAGACTGGGAGAGATTGATATCGCGCGCAAGATGCTGTTCCGGAGCAAATGCGTTGAGGAAAAACCCAGGGTTGAGGAGTCGAAGGGCGGGAAAGTCAAGCAGAGGCTGGATAGGGATACCATATCCATGAGGGCGGCCAAGGAGTTGAAAGCAGGCGACTACGCCAACCTCGGCGTGGGTATACCCAACCTCTGCGCGCTGTATGTGCCGGAGGGCGTCATCTTCCAGTCGGAGAACGGCGCTGTGGCTTATGGCCCCCTGGTTATGGAGGACGAGATACAGAGGGCAGAGTTCCATTATGTCGATTCGGGGGGCAGGTTCTTCACCCTGGTGCCGGGCACGGCGTTCTTCGATGTGATGATTTCCTTCCTCATGATAAGGGGCGGTCGTCTGGTGAGCATTCTGGGGGCGCTGGAGGTATCGGCGAAGGGCGACCTGGCGAACTGGAACACCGGCGGCGATGCCCTCGGCGGCACCATCGGCGGCGGCATGGACCTGGCGGTGGGAGCGAAACGGGTCATCGTCACCATGGAGCACACCACCAAGGACGGCAAGCCCAAGATAGTGAAGAAGTGCAGCTATCCACTGACCGCCAAAGAGTGCGTTGATTTGATTGTTACCGACCTAGCTGTGATAGAAGTCACTCAGAAGGGGCTGGTGCTGAAAGAGGTTGCCCCGGGCTGGACCGCCAAAGAGATACAAGCCCTCACCGAGCCCAAACTGAAAATCGCCCCCGATTTGAAAGAGATGGAGTTGTAAGATAGGGCATAACCTTAAATAATGTTAGTACTATATTACTACCACGATTGGGAGGTAAGGTGAGGTTGACGTCCATCCCCTGTTATTGTAAACTGATATGGGCCTTGAATATGTGAGTTAGCTTTTGTTAAGTTTTGTTAGGTTTTGTTAACTTTTGTTAATTCTTGACAAACTCTGAGAATTATGGTAAAAGTGGGCAACGCACGAGGAGGAGAGCTAAGATGGCTCAGAAGGCTCCCAGCTTGAGAGCGCAAAGGGATGCCAAGGTTGCCACAGAACTCCAGCAGGTGACTCATTTGATAGATCAGCTTGTGTCTTCACAAGAATCGCTCAAACCGCTCATAACCATGCTGGATGAACTGAGGGAAGGGCTACCTACGGCTACATCTGGCGAGGTACTGAGCGCTCGAGTTAGCTGGTAGAAGTTAGTCGTAGTGAGGTCAAATAGAGACGAGTGAGATATTAATCCTATCTCACTCGTCTTTTTAGAGTGTATATAAAAAGGTTAGGCATGGAATGAATCTGTTTTCGGGATTCGAAGTTCTGAAGGCTACAAGAGTTTTCGATACTCACTTGGCTAACATAGAACCAAATGTTAGAGACGCATTGAGGAAAGCACTATTTGACCGAACTGATAAAGCAGTTACAGCGGTATGCGAATACGGCTACCTAGATGTAGATTACTCCTCTTCGTTCTTTCTTCAGCAAGGTCGGTCTTTTACGCCACTGAGTCGGCGCACAAAGCGCATCCACATGTTTTCCAGCAAATTTAATAAAAATGATTTCGAAGAAGGCTCAGAGAAAATTGCCAACAGTCTCAGGCAGTCATATCTTGGCTATATTGTGGAGAGGCCAGTAAGGCCACCAACGATTGGGCGAACGTTTATTAAGCCACCCGAGGTGGTAGATGGAGTCAAGGCGTTTTTTCCGACCAAGACGATGATTCAGGCCGACCTATGCGGTATACCTCTTGAATTTCCCGCCTGCCCCTACATTTCCCAAGACCAAATGGTGATGGCATGTGCTACGGCAAGCATTTGGGAATCGAGCGTTTCGCTTGGTACAAAAGTTGGTTTACCCCCAATGACAACTGCGGAGATAACAGCATCGGCACTATCTCTCCAACGAACTCTTGGTCCTGCTACTGGCAGTAGAGGGCTAAGAGTCGATGAGGAGGAGAAGGCTTTTCTGAGCATGGGGTACGATATGCAGACATGGCAGTACCCAAGTAGACACCACCTTGTTGAAGCTTGTTATGCTCACATCGAAGGTGGGATTCCACCAGTGCTGAACGTAAATTTCCCTCGACAGAAGGTTGGTGATTCTTACATTGACGGACTTCATGCAATGACTCTCGTTGGTCACTTGATGGATACCTCGAGGCTTCATTATGACCACCGTATCTTTAAGGATATTTACAGCGCTTACGAGTTCGTTCCAGCTTTCCTGGTAAATGACGACCAGAACGGAATCTATTTACGTGCCGAGGTTTGCGAACCACCTCGCAAGGTAATCTCCAAGACCCCTTACCGCTCTGAACTCCACATTGCCACACCGCTAGGAAATATTTATGGATATTGCTACGCTCTCTTGGTTCCCTTTCCACCGAGGGTATTGCTACCCGGGACTTACGCTACAAGATTTGCCACTTATTGGTTACAATGGCTAGTCTCAAGGGGTTTGGTGAAGAAGACTAGGTTAGTTCTCAGAACTTACTTGATACGTTCGAATAAGTTTAAGCAAGGACGTCTAAGACACTGCCACACTGCATCTAGTTCAGCCCCTTTAATACAATCGCAAATGCAACTTGCAAATGTCTATAGGTCGTTGATGTTGCCTCGCTACGTATGGGTGGTTGAATATGGGTATTTAAAGGATTGGCTTGGACATGACTCAGACAAACTAAAAATACAGGGGGAGTTACTCTTTGATGCTACCATAAGCCCTGCGGTACAACCAGATTGGCTTTGCCTACACGTTCAGGGTGGAATCTTGATTCGGCGAATAAAAAGGGAGGGCATGGAAGCGAAGTATATTCCCCTCCCTAACGACCAACCATACCTTTGCAATAGTAAAATAGATATTAGGCCTTAGTTAATTCATTTTCGCAATGGGGCTGTCGAGGGGCAGTCTGTGGTTTGACGTGGGCACGGTGCACCGTGCCCTTACGATTCATGGTTGCGGTGGTTACTCCAACCACCTCCACTCATAAAGATTTGCCTCCTCACCCAATAAAGGTTAGAATACCCATCCAAGAATAGATTACGCAAGGGGAGGGGGAACATGGCCAAGAAAGACTCGCAAGAAGGCTGCACTACCTGAGACGCTACAGGAAACCGGGGAGTTCAGCTATAGCACTGGCTGAAGACATGCCGGCTGATATTAAGGAGATGATTTATAAGGAGTGGCTGCCGCGCATCGTCGCAGCGCTCATAAAAGGGGTCAAAGCGCTTCCACCGCAACACCGTAATAATGTCCTCAAGGAAATGTCCATGGCCTGCGGGCCTATGGCAGTGATGGTGTGTGGAATCGACCCCAAAATGAGCCGCAGTGAATACATAAAACACATGACCAATCTGCCGCCTCCACTGGGCCCGCGTTCGATCAAATGGATAAAAGACATCGTTCAAGTAGATTACAAGCCGCCTAAAGACAAACGCGGTCGTCCGGTCTGTCAGTGCCCTATGGTTATGCTGGGGATGATAGAGCCGTTCCCTGAGCTTTGCATCTGCTCGGCGAACGTAGGGGCATCTTTCATAGAGGCCTATACCCAGAAACCGGCAGCCAAAGCAGAATTGATCGGCAGTATTCACTCAGGGTTGCCCTCCTGCCAGTACAGGGTTTACCTTAAGCCTAGGACTACGTCCACCAAGAGGAAATAACGAGGAACTGTACGTGGCTTAGCGCTTGGTGTGGGGGCGTCAGACTGTTCTCCCTCGCAGCCCGTCCTGCTTCTAATTGACTCCTGATGTTATGATATGAGTCCCACTGTAATATAGTAAAAGCTGTTGTGAGGAGGAAGCATGATAGGCAGCAAAGAGAAATACGCCATCGTAACAGGTGCTTCGTGTGGAATCGGTTATGAGCTTGCCAAGATACTGGCGAAGGACGGCAAGGACATTGTGGTGATAGCGAGGAGTCGAGACAGGCTTGAGGACTTGAAGAAGGAAATTGAGAACAAACACGGCACGAAGGTGAAGGTCCTGGCCAAAGACTTGTCCGACCCTAAAGCACCGCCGGAGATATTCTCCGAACTTGAAAAGGAGAAAATTGCCGTAGATGTACTGGTCAACAATGCCGGCTATGGCGTCTATGGCATGTTCCTCGAAACGGACTTGCAGTGAGGAGCTTGACATGATTCAGGTGAATGCTGTTTCCCTGGTTCATTTGACCAAGCTGTTCGTCAAAGGAATGGTGAGGGACAAATCGGGCTACATATTGAATGCGGCCTCTTTGTGCGCTTTTCTACCCACGCCGATGGAGGCGGTCTACTGCTCCACCAAATCCTTTGTCCTGCATTTCTCGGAAGCGCTGGCAAACGAACTGCAAGGAACCGGGGTCAAAGTTACCTGCCTTTGCGTTGGCTTAGCACAGAACTGAGTTTCAAAAGAGAGCACGTATGGAGAACTGCAGGGCCACAAAGCGGAAAATGATGGATGCCGCCACCGTTGCCGAGGCTGGCTATAAGGCTCTGAAAAAAGGGAAGCTCATTGAGATCCCTGGCCTGATATACAAATTTGCGCCAGTCTTTGCCCGGGTCGCTCCCAGAAGTGTGGTTACCAGGGTCGTCAGGTCGCAGCACGAGCCTGTGTGAGGCTTGGATGCCCTCACTTGCCTGTATTTCGAAACTCGTAATAATCGGCGAGCCGGGACAGTGCCCTTATGGCGTCATCGGGGTTGGAGAAAATGGCCCCTTTGCCTGTCTTCTCCAGCTTCTCTGACAAATCTTCGGCTCGTATATCGTACAGCCAGCCTTCGCAGAAAGTAAAGGCCAGCGGCTTGTCGGGGAAGGCGTCTGCCAGCTCCTTGATAACCTGTGTGATGGGCGGAGTGAGGTGCTCGAACCACGCGCCGCCGAAGAAAAGCAAGCCGTTGACGCGGGGTTCCCGCAGCACCTCGGTTACCAGTGCTTTGAAGCTCTCGGCCAAGGGCCGAGGCGCCAGCATTACAATGGGCCAGGTGTCCAGAGGATTGCCTATCCTGTGCCACGATGGTGACATTGCCTTCAACCTGCGCTTGGTCTGGGTGGATAGCTCCACCACCTCCAGGTTGTACTCTGAGCAGGCATCCATGCTCATAATGCCTATGCCCCCGCTGCCTGTGGTTATTGCGATGCCCCTGCCTCTCATCAACGGCAGATAGAGGAAAGCCTTGACCAAATCCCCCAGCTCATCGAGGCTCCTGGCGCGAATTATCCCGCACTGCTTGAAAACGGCGTCCCATACCGCGTCATCACCGATCAGAGAGGCTGTATGGGACTGCGCAGCATGCGCGGCACGCTCGCTTTTGCCCGTTTTCATAGCCAGCACGGGCTTCTTTTTAGCTACGCGCTGCGCTACCTCTCGAAATCTCTTACCTTCTTTTATGCCCTCGATGTGCAATACGATGACCTTCACCTGAGGGTCGCGCTCGAAGTATTCCAGGGCATCGGCGATATCCACATCGCAGGTGTTGCCCACATCGATGCCTTTTCCGATGAGCCTCATCCTGCCCATGGTGCCGAAGAACAAACCTGATTGAGAGATGACCCCGACGGGCACCTTTCTCATGTCGGTCTGCTTTTGGAAGGCGGTGCTGAAGTTGATGTAAGCGTTTGCCGAGCCGAAGGTGTTGGGGCCCAGAACCCTGACGCCTCCCTTGCGCGCAGCCTCGACTACCCTTTGCTGCAGCCTCTTGCCCTCCTCGTCCTCAGCTTCGGCGAAGCCCTGTCCCACCACTATAGCTGCCCTTATCTTCTTATCTCCACACTGCTTCACGATATCGGGGACCACATTGCGAGAGGTCAAAATCACAGCGAGGTCGACTTTCTCAGGTATCTCCTTGAGATTGGAGTAGCATTTCTGGCTCAGGACTTCAGAATAGTTGGGGTTCACAGGGTAGACCTTGCCGCGATAACCGTTTTTGGCGAGGTTTTCTACCAGGTTGAAGGCAAGCTCGCCGGAGTTCGGGTTAGCTCCCACAACCGCTACAGATTCGGGTTCGAGGAAGGGTTTGAGTTGGGAAATTACATCCATCGGCTTGGCCAAATCGCTTCTATTTTAGCTTTTTTTGCTCTCGAAGTCTAGTTGCCCTTAGAGGTGTGGGACATCTCCTGCTGGGGGTCTTGCGGCTGTCCCCCAAATTTTAAAATCCCCCAAGATTAAGGGATACAGGGGGTTGAAGAGCGTTTGGAAACGCTCTTGGTGATGATAATTGACAACCAATGTTCCTCCTGCTAAGATTCGACCGACTTAAGAAAAGAGGTGAACCATGAAATCTCGTTGTGCGAACTGCAGCATGCGCAAGCGCGCGGAGAGAAACCCCAACTCCATAATATCTAAAATATGGAAATGGCACACGGGCTGGTGCCCCGGCTGGAAGGCGTATCAAAAGGAGTTGGCCCAACAGAATAAATAAGCAGGGAGTTAGAGCGACATCGTACTTCTCTTCTGGGATCTAGGGACATTCCTCAATTTATGAATCTCACATCTTCGATCTTATGGTCAATCAAACTCGGCCCGCAGGCTATGCCGGCTGCAACTCAATTCTAGGCAAATTCATTGAAATCTCTGATGCGACTGAATTAGCGTACTCAGAGGAGTCCTTTGTCTTTCCGGTGCATTAGATAGCCTAAAACGTCTCTTGATTTCTTTGCCGATCTGTTGGTTTACAACATCAAGGCCATCGCTTTCGATCAGGCGAAGATAATCGTGCATCAGTGTTCTGTCATTTTGTATTAGAAGAAACACTTGGTCTGTTAGCGACCTAGAGAATTCGCTTAGCACCCTTTCAGCGTAATCAGAAATTGCAGACATAAAGGGCCTCCTTCCATGATTTATTTAGGTTTTATTTCATCGAGAAATGCTAACACTCAATGCTCTGTTGGCTTACGCTTGGAGCGTTGGCTATAGTGATTCCGTCTGCCTTGCGTATTTGAATGATATCTTATCTTTTCGTGATCAGCATGCAATTGAGTTGCATCGAACCATATGATTACGATTTCCTCACCTGAGTCTTCTCGTAGTCCTGCCACTACGTTTTTTGCCTTTTCTAAAGATGCCTTATCCCCAATAATAACCTCAATAAGATTTTCATAACTTAATATCTGGAGGTGTACCCCGTTTTAGGGTCAATCATAAGGTGATTTTTCTTACTATTTTGCCACATGGACTCCTGCAAATTCCACCGGCGGCACATTACCCAGGGCCCCATGAGGTCTCTCCCGGTTGTAGTGCTGCCGCCATTCCTCGACCTTCTCCCTGGCATCTTCCAGAGATAGAAACCAACTCTCATTCAAGCACTCCTGCCTGAAACGCCCGTTGAAAGCCTCAATCAAAGCATTATCTGTCGGTTTTCCGGGACGTATGAAATCTAATTCCACCCCATTCAGATACGCCCATTGATCCAGCACCTTAGACGTGAATTCGGGGCCGTTGTCTACCCTTATTAGTTCCGGTAATCCCTTCTCTGTCACTACCTGCATCAGCACTTCTACCAAACGTTGTCCACCAAGGCGATCGGCTACTTTTATCGCCAGACTCTCCCGGGTAAAGTTATCGACTAACGTTAAGAGCTTAATCCTTTGCCCATTATAGAGTTCATCACTCATGAAATCCATCGACCAGCTCTCGTTAGGATGGCTGGCAGTAGCCCTTACCATGCGCCGGCAGGCAGATACATGCCGCCTGGGTCTCTTCGGCCGCATGGTTAAACCTTCAAGTCTGTAAAGGCGGTAAACCCGTTTGTGGTTCACTTTCCAGCCCTCTCTTCGTAACAGTATGTGTATCCTCCGGGATCCATAGCTGACCCGGGCCTGGGATATGTCGCGAATCCTCATTCTCAAGGCTGCCTGCTCATCTTTTCTGCTTTTGTACTTGTAGACTGAAAGGTGACACTGCAGTACCCGACACACTCTCCGCTCGCTTACCCCAAAACAGGCCTGCAGCCACGTACCGTATTCCCGGGACTGAGCAGGCCTCAACTTTTTTTTCGTAACACCTCCTGCAACATCTGCTTGTCGAGACTAAGATCAGCTACCAGTTGCTTCAGGTTCCGGTTCTCCTCCTCCAGAATTTTCAATCTCCTAACTTCAGCAACGCCCATGCCGATATACTTCTTCTTCCAACGGTAAAATGTCTGTTCGACGATGCCCATCTTCCGGCAGAGCTCTACAACAGGTGTCCCCGATTCAGCCTGCCGCAATGCAAAGACAATCTGCTCCGAGGTAAAATGAGATCTTTTCATGAAGCCAATACTCCCTTCCCAAGTATTTTAGCATCCCGAAAAAATCTCCTCATTTTTGACCCTGTTTTTGGGGAACAGACCAATCTCTTTGAACTTGACAAGCTTATCGAAGTCTTCCCAAAAGAGTCGCGCCGGATTCGCGGCGAGTTTGAACTCGATCACTGCCAAATTGTTGTCGGTTCTATCTGGAACGTGGATAATGAAATCGGGAATTTTGCCTTGGTCAAGACCAGGGATGTGCTGATAATTTTTAGCGACTTCTCCTTGTAGCACACAATCGCCTATGTCGAAATACCCCTCGTCCAACTGCGTGCGAAACTGGTGGTAGAATTCATATGCAAAAGGGCGTTCTAACAATTTGGCCTCTGCAGCTTTCTTTAGCTCTATTAATTCTGAGTAGTCCAAAACTGAGAGAAAACAGTGTCTTTTGTCTAGCTTCTGAAGAGCACACTTGATATATTCAATAATCATTAACTCCTCCGTTGATTATGACGATTCGTCAGATTATGGCCTTTAATGTTATCTGTCTTTACAGAGTCTCTTTCCGGCCGCAATGAATCCTATATGATAAATCAATAAGAGTCAATGGAACGGTGACTGAGGAATTAGTTGTCAATAGGATGGGGAAATAGGAATAGAAACCATAAACCCCTGCCTTTTTTATCAGTCTTACGGGAACTTTCCCACCTCAAACTGCGTCTTAGTTTATAGATTAATCCCTCTATGCCTGTTAGGATTTAAAAAGGTTCTCGAAGGAGGCGCCATGAAGTCCAAAGAATTTATAGCAATGGTATTTGTCCTCATCTTAGCCCTTTTCGTTCCCGTCCTGCCCGGGTGCGGGGAGGTCGCGCAGGCGGCTGAGAATTACGTGGCAGTAGTGCCCAAGGTGTTGCATGCAGGCGGCCAGGAAGCTATCTCCCTGGCCCTTTTTGATGGGAATAAGCTGACATCGGGCAAGGTCGAGGTAGCCTTGTATAAGGATGGAGACAAAGTTCTCCAGGTAAGCAAGGAGATCAAGGGAAAAGGGACCATAGAGTTCAAGGTCCCTGCTGTCGCCGAAGGCGAATATGAACTCAGGGTCACCGGGGCAGGTATTGATGATAAAGCGAATGTAAGAGTAGAGAAAAGCTCACTCATCTTTCTGGAGACCGATAAGCCTATCTACAAACCCGGACAGACCATCGAGATGAGGGTGATGACTCTGGATCCCGACCTCAAGCCGGTGAGCGAAGCCGTTACCGTGGAGGTCCTGGATGCCAAGGGCATCAAAATCTTCCGCAGCGAGACCACCACCGACGAATACGGAATGGCAACTCTGGAGCTGCCCATCTCCTCAGAGCCCAACCTGGGCACTTGGAAGATAACCGCCAAATCTGCGAATGACGATACCGAGATAGATGTGAGGGTCGAGGAGTATGTGCTGCCCAAGTACGAGGTCAAGGCTGAGCTGCCCAAGGATTGGTTCCTGGCCAGCGAGCCCATCAAGGGCAGCGTCTCAGCGGAATATAGCTTCGGCAAGCCTGTGAAGGGCGAGCTTGTCATCACGGCCAAAAGATATGTCGGCCAGTGGGAGCAATACGCTACCCTGTCCAAGTCGATTGACGGGCAAACAGACTTCGAACTGCCCGCGGTGGGCTATGTCGCCGGTGTGCCCGCAGCAGGGGGCATGGGCAATGTCATGCTCGATATCACTGTCAAAGAGACCTCCACTGGCTATGAGGGGAACACCAGCGAACTGCTCACAGTCTCCAGCACTCCTCTCAACATTCAGATAATCCCCGAGGGCTCGGTATTCAAGCCCGCCTTGCCCTTCAGCATCCTCATTATCACCGAGACTCCCGACAACCAGGCTGTGGATGCAAATGTAGATGTGACTGTAACCTATCTCAACAAGAACCTTGAGGAGATAGGCAAGGACCAGAAAGATGTCGATACCAGCGGCGGTAAAGCGCTTATTGAGGTAAATCCCCCTGCGGACAGTGTTGCCATGGTCATCGAAGCCTTCGAGCTTACGCCGATTTCGTCCCGGCAGCCAGCCCAGGCCTCCAAGGTCGTGGAGGCTGGCTACTCCCCTTCGGGGAACTTCATCCATGTGGAGCAGATAAGCCAGGGCACCCCCAAGATAGGAGAGGAAATCAGATTCAAGGTCTACTCCACCAAAGAGGCTGCCAATTTCTACTATGAGGTTGTTGCCCGCGACAGGGTGGTCTTCACCGATTTCACCCAGAGCAACATAATAGCCTTCGATACAACCCCTCTCATGACGCCCTCCGCCAAGCTCCTGGTCTATCAAATCTTGCCCAACAGCGAGGTGGCGGCAGACTACTTGCCCTTCGATGTTGAGGCAGTGTATCCCAATGATGTGAATGTAGAGTTCAACCAGAGCGAGGCCAAGCCCGGGGACGGAGTCCAGATAAATATCGATTCCCAGGGCCAGTCTGAGGTCGGCCTCACAGCGGTGGACAAGTCGGTCTTTATCCTCGCCGAAAACCGGCTCAACCTGCAGCAGGTCTTCGATGAGTTGGAGAAGCTTTATATGCAGCCGCAGGCTGAGTTGCACGAGGTCTCGTTCTACGAGGGAATCAATGTCCAGGGTGCCAAGGACATCTTCGATGACGCCGGAGTGGTGGTGCTCAGCAATAACAATGTCCCGCAAGGCGAGAAGTATCAACCCCAGTGGGGGCCTCGCGTCTGGAACGATGCCTGGAAGTTTATGGGCGAAGGACCTGTTGGTGCCGAAGGACTAGTTGGTGGACTTGTGTTAGCTCCGGCTGAAGGGCACGGTATGCCAGCCCCCGCGCCTACGCAAGGTCCAGGGTTCAGCGCAAGCACAGCTGACCTGGCCGAAGTCCAGAGAGTGAGGCAGTACTTCCCCGAGACCTGGCTCTGGCAGAATGTCATCACCGACGCTAATGGAAAAGCCTCCATGCATGGTACAAGTCCCTGACACTATCACCACCTGGATGCTCCGTGCCGTCGCCCTGTCCAAAGAAAATGGGCTGGGCGTCGCTGAAAGCCAGCTTACGGCGTTCCAGCCCTTCTTCCTCAGCGCCGACCTGCCCTACTCGGCGATAAGGGGCGAGGAGTTCCCGGTCAAAGTAGCTATATACAACTATCTAGACCAGCCGCAGAGCGTGGTGGTGCAAATCGATAATGCCGACTGGTTCGACCTGCTGGATGAATCCCAGAAAACGGTGGACATAGCGCCCAACGATGTCGGCGGCGTCGAGTTCCAGATAAAGCCGACCAAGCTCGGAGTCGGCGAGTTGAAAATTACCGCCCGGAGCAACCAGGCTGCCGATGCCGTGGTCAAGACGCTGATTGTCGAGCCGGAGGGCGTCGCCAGAGAAGATGTGCAGAATCTGGTGCTCTCCGCTGGAAATAACACGGTGGTAAATACCGATATCCCTGCCTTCGTGGTCGATGGCTCGGGCAGGGCTTACATCGCGGTGACCTCCAGCTACCTGACCCAGACCATTGACGGGCTGGATGCGCTTATCCAGATGCCCTTTGGCTGCGGCGAGCAGAACATGATTCTGTTCGCTCCCGACGTCTACATCACCAAATATCTCAAGGAATCCGGCCAGCTCAAGCCCGAGATAATGGCCAAAGCGGAAAAGCTGATGATAACCGGCTACCAGAGGGAGCTTACCTATCAGCGTAGCGATGGCAGCTTCTCTGCCTTCGGGGACAATGATGAACAGGGCAGCCTGTTCCTCACCGCCTTTGTCTTGAAGTGCTTCTCTCAGGCCAAAGGCCTGATCTACATCGATGACAGCGTCCTGTCTCAAGCCGAGAAGTGGATAACCGACCATCAGAATGCCGACGGCTCCTTCGACCCGTTCGGCTTCGTCTGCCATCAGGATATGATGGGCGGACTCAAAGGGAAAACCGCTCTCACCGCCTATGTCGCTATCGCCCTGCTTGAGGCTGGTGACAAAGCGGACGCCGCCAGAGCGATTGATTACCTGGAAGGCCAGCTTGACAATATAGACGATGCCTACACCATGGCGATTACAGCCTATGCCCTGGAGCTCGGCGGAAGCGCCCTGAGCGGCCAGGCCCACGATAAGCTCATGGGTATGGCGCAGGAGGACGAGAATGGCCTGCACTGGGGCAATGTGGAAGAAGTGGAGCCCATGAATCAGATGGGCGGTGACATCATGCCGTTCCGGCCCATGGAGCTCAACAGAAGCAACGCCATCGAGGCTACCGGCTACGCTACCCTTGCCCTGATAAAGAATGGCGATGCCTTCGATGCCTCCCGCGCTGCTAAGTGGCTGGTCTCCCAGAGGAATGCTTACGGCGGCTATGGCTCGACCCAGGATACGGTGGTCGCTTTGCAGGCTCTTATTGAGTATTGCACCAACGCCAGGGCTGACGTTGATTTGACGGTAAGGATAAATGCCGGAGGGGAAGAGAAGCAGCTCAGGATAAAGCAGGACAACTTCGATGTCCTGCAGACGGTGGAAGTGCCTCTGAATCAGGATATTACCATAAGTACGGAGGGCAGGGGTGACGCCATAGCCCAGGTGGTCGAGAGATACAACCTGCCCCAGGCCGAGCAGCAAGGTGACCAGATACTTAAGATAAACGTTGACTACGATACCACCCAGGTCGAGGTGAATGACCTGGTCAAAGTCTCGGTAGACCTGGCCTATAACCCGCCTGAGCCCATGAAGGCCGAGATGGTGGTGCTCGATGTCTCGGTTCCCACCGGCTTCTCTCCGGTTACGGAATCCATAGACAAAGTAATTGCGGGTAACGACAACATCAAGCGCTACGAGATTGCAGGCAGGAAGGTCATCTTCTACATCGAGGACATGATGCCGGGCGACAAAGTATCCTTCAGCTTCGATGTGAAAGCGCTGTACCCGGTCACAGCCAAGGGTGTTAGCTCGCAGGCCTATTCCTACTACAACCCCGATATCAAAGCCGAGACGCTGAGCCAGGGTATCGTGGTCACAGACTGAAAACTAGTCTAGATAATGCGTTGTAGGGGCGTCCGCCTCAGGCGGACGCCCCTCTTAATGTTGAGGAATGCTTGCGAGGTAGTAGCGCTAGAACAGCGATGGATGGTCCCCCCTTTGAAGAAAGGTAATGCCATCAGCCTAGGCCCTGGCTGGTAATGATAGACTAAATGCGATAATATCATGTTGTTCTCAACCAGCAGTTGCTATTGGAGCGTAACAGATGATTAGCAAACGAGAGCTAGCCAGGTATGAAAGGCAGATATTGATCCCTGAATGGACAAAAGCAGGGCAGCAAAAGCTCAAGAAGGCAAAGGTCGTGGTTGCAGGCGTCGGCGGGCTTGGCTCTGCTGTATTACCCTATTTGGCTGTTGCAGGTGTCGGCAAGATCAGGGTCATAGATGGCGATAAGGTCGAGCTCAGCAACCTGAACCGTCAGATACTGCACTGGGATAAGGACATAGGCAGAGCCAAGGTTGATTCAGCAAAAGAGAAGCTTGAATCGCTGAATCCGGATATAGAGGTGGAAGCCATAAATGAAACGATAACAGAAGACAATGTCTTTGAATTGGTGGCGGACTATGCCATCGTTGATGCCATGGATAATCTGCCCACAAGGTATCTGCTAAACAGGGCTGCGCTCAGGAAGAACCTTCCTCTCTTCCATGGAGCAGTCTACGGCTTTGAAGGAAGAGCTACCACCATAATCCCGGGCAAGACATCATGTCTGAGGTGTTTGTATCAAGGCGTAATACCAGGAAAAATCCCCGTGGTCGGAGTCACTCCAGCGGTTATCGGATGCATCCAGGCTACTGAGGTGATAAAGTATATCTTGGGCGTAGGTGAGTTGCTGACAGACAGGCTCTTAATATATGATGGACTCACTATGAGATTCAGCGAAGTCAAACTGAAGAAAGACCCCAATTGCTGTGATTGTAAGTAATTGCTGGTCTGCTGTGAGGGGTGAAGGATGAGTGTGACCGTAAAAGTAGGCCCGGGATTGCGCAAATTTACCGATGGGAAAGCGTCCCTGAAGGTAAAAGGGAATAGCCCCATTGAGTGTCTTCATGCCTTAGAGGCTCTATTTCCTGATTTCAAGGGAGTGGTATATGATAAGCAGGGCAAATTAAGACCTCAGGTCTTGTTCTGCGTCAATGACCAGAGGATTCACGCCGATGAATTGAATAATACCCTGAAAGATGGGGATGAAGTCCTCATATTGTTTGCCATCGGCGGAGGTTAAAGTATCTCTATCTTCTAGTATAGCTTCATCTTTGTTTTCCTGACAGGCAAGGTCAACCATGAAATCGCCCACAATTCACGTTCAGAACCTGCGCAAGGTCTACACAGTCAGCGAGCAGGAAGCCGGCACGATGGCTGCGCTGGGAAGCCTGGTGCGCCGCCGCAGGGTAGAAGTCGCTGCTGTAGATGGCATCTCGTTCGACTTGTCTGCCGGCGAGATAGTTGGCTTTCCTGGGACCCAACGGCGCCGGCAAGACGACCACGCTCAAGATGCTTTCAGGTGTGCTGCATCCCACCTCGGGCGAGGCGACTGTGCTCGGCTACGTTCCCTGGAAGCGTGAGAAATCGTTCCTGCGGCAGATTACTCTGGTGATGGGGCAGCGCAACCAGCTTGTCTGGGATATCCCCGCCCTGCACTCGTTCGAGTTGAACCGCGCCATATATCGCATCCCCCACGAGGACTACCGCCGCATGCTGGACGAGCTGACCGAGCTTCTGGAACTGGGGCCGCTTCTGCACAAGCCGGTGCGCAACCTCTCCCTGGGCGAACGGATGAAGTGCGAGATCGCCGCGGCCCTGCTGCACCGCCCCAGTGTGGTGTTTCTGGATGAGCCGACCATCGGCCTCGACGTGACGATGCAGCGCCGCATACGCGCCTTTATCACGGAGTACAACCGCCGCTTTGGGGCGACCGTCCTGCTTACCAGTCACTACATGGCTGACGTGGAGGCGCTGTGCAAGCGCGTCCTGGTCATCCACCACGGCAAGCTACTTTTCGACGGCGACCTTTCGGTTCTGGTGCATACGTTGTCAGCCAGCAGGAAGCCGGCGCCATAGCCGCGCTACAGGGCCTCATGCACCGCCGCAAGGTGGAAGTCCCCGCTGTGGATGGCATCTCGTTCGACCTGGCTCCCGGCGAGATAGTGGGTTTTCTGGGTCCCAACGGCGCCGGCAAGACGACCACGCTTAAGATGCTTTCGGGTCTGTTGCATCCTACGGCGGGTGAGGTGACCGTGCTCGGCTATGTTCCGTGGAAACGTGAGAAATCATTCCTGCGGCAAATTACGCTGGTGATGGGGCAGCGTAACCAACTGGTCTGGGATATCCCCGCCCTGCATTCATTCGAGTTGAACCGGGTCATTTATCGCATTCCGGCTGAGGATTACCATCGCATGCTTGGCGAGTTGACCGAACTTCTGGAACTGGGGCCGCTTCTCCACAAACCGGTCCGCAACCTCTCCCTCGGCGAACGGATGAAGTGCGAGATCGCGGCAGCCCTCCTGCACCGCCCCAGTGTGGTCTTTCTGGATGAGCCAACCATCGGCCTTGACGTGACGATGCAACGGCGCATACGCGCCTTTATCACGGAATACAACCGCCGCTTTGGAGCAACCGTCCTGCTGACCAGCCACGACATGGCTGACGTAAGCTCTTTGCAGGCGTGTAGTGATCATTCACCATGGC
>CAWHAI010000013.1:0-51910 GCA_963827295.1 uncultured Chloroflexia bacterium | reverse complement strand
GTTTTCCTGCCCCTCTCTTGATGACTTCGGCGGCTTGTTCGGTGGTCAAGGAGGGACGATGGGGGCGCTGACAGGTCATGGCATCATAAGCATCAGCCACCGCGAGTATGCGCGCGCCCAGAGGGATATCTTCACCCCTCAGCTTCTTGGGATAGCCGCCGCTGCCGTCGTACCACTCGTGGTGGCTTTCTACCAAAGGGAGGATGTCTTTGAAATACTCAATATGCTGGATTATCTCCACCGACGCTGTGGGGTGCCTGTTTATCTCTCTATATTCGGCCGGTGTCAAATTGCCTTGCTTGGAGAGAATACTGTCCGGGATAACGATTTTGCCAATATCCTGGAGTATGGCAGCGAACTTTATCTGCCTTATCATCTCTGCGGAGCAGCCAAGCTGGATGGCGATTTCATTGGCCAGCAAACCCACCCTCTCTGAATGTCCATCGGCATAAGGTTCGCGCGACTCAGCGGTAATCGCCAGTGTTCGGGCCATCTGCAAATACGATTCCTCCAAATCATGCGTCTGCTTAGCGCCACCCATCCGGAACATCCTTCTGGCATAGCGCTGCGCCTGAAGCATGTCATCCGGCTTCTGCATTGCCAGCTGTTGTTGAAGGCCTAGTGCCTCGGCAGCCTCATATAGATACCTCCGTATCTGGCCAACCTGAAGCTCAACCTTCTGCTCCATGCGGAGCTGATAGTTCCTGTTCTCCAATACCAGCTTTCTTCTCTCAAGGGCCTTCTCTATCCGCAAAACCAGGTCATCCATATTGAATGGCTTGGTCACATAGTCATAAGCCCCCTGCCTTATTGCTTCGATAGCGGTCGGTATGTCATCCACAGTGGTCATCATGAGCACACAAGTATAAGGGTGGGGAAGAACTATCTGAGGCAATACTTCCATCCCCGATAAGTAGGGCATGTCTATATCCAGAAGCACCAGGTCGAATTCCTCACCGCCTACTCTGCACACAGCCCCATCGCCATCAGCTACAGGTACACAATGGTAGCCAACTGCCTGCAACTTGCGGGAAAGGGTACTCCTGTTGGATTCCTCGTCATCCACTATCAGTATCGTGCCTAAAGTCTCTTCCATCTCATCCTCTCCAGCCTATAACTAATGCACATCTTCAGTAAATCAGCGGCAAGCCATATTAAACGACTCGTGCCATATGGCCCCAAGTAAAGGTTAACCTGCCAGCCACAGGGTATAAATAGATATTTAGTCTATAGTCCATGCGAAAATGGTACTGCCAGCGGAGTAATTTGTACAGTGAAAATGCTATAATATGAGCCTCTGTACGCATTATAAAGCATTGGAGAAATTGTTATGCCCCCTGATGTAATAATATCCGACTGGAATGGCACTCTAATAGAGTATCGAAATGAGAGGCCTGTGCTGGAGAACACGGCAAGGGATGTGTTTAAGGCATCTATCCCCTTTCACCCCTTCAGGATGGCACGTGTCCTGAAAGCGAGAAGAGAGTTGGAGGAATTATACGAGGGGGCACGCCGTGATGATGAATCCAACTTCATCAGGGAACTGTTTCGAATCTACAACGAACAGATAATCGAAGGCGTGCCGGTATCGGTAATACTCCGCTCGATTGAGAAATATGCCCACAGGCCACAAACCCAGGCCCAACTAGAACACAGGGTTCTGCGGCCGATCAGGGAGTGTCACAAGGCCGGTAAGACCACAGGCATCTTCTCCGCTGGCTAGGGCCATGGCATCGAAAGGATTCTGTCAGTTGCCGGGTATTCTCAGGATTTCGACTTTATTGAGGCCGATAAACTCAAGGAAAACGATGGTAAAGGTGTCGGATTCGGGCTGAACATATACAAACAGAAGCCTATCTTTCTACCGAAGTTGCTCAAGGATAGGAATATAGACCCAAGCAAAGTGGCATACTTAGGCGATAACGAAGACGAAGAGGGCTGCTTCGAAATCGTAGGTTATCCTGTGGTAGCTTTTCTGGCTACAGATGAGCTTAAACAGAGATTCGCTCTCAAATACAAAGCCTTCGTCCCCAGGGACGAAAAGGACTTAACTGATTTCCTGAGCTGTAAATAACCCTATTCCTCGCACTGAAAGACGTTCTCCACAGGTACCCCAAAAACCTTGGCGATGCGGAAGGCGAGGGAGAGAGAAGGTACATATTTCCCAGCCTCAACGGCGATGATGGTCTGTCGGGTACAACCGACCCTACTCGCCAGCTCCTCTTGCGTCATCTCGCCGTGGTCGAAACGTAGTCTCCTGATGCGATTACTTATCTCAGCCTTGGCATGCTATCTCATCCTCCGGTAGCCTACCAGGATACCGATAGCCTGAGCCAACATATTCACAATCAAGCTAGACATAGCAATCAGAAAAAGGAAAATCACAGGCATTTGTCCCTGGTCCCAGTAGATTTCGCTTAGAACTATCATCCAGACAACAAGCGATATGATGACCGCCCAAAGTTGGACATTCACCGCCTTTCTCATTATCACTTCGTCCCTCTCATCCCGCCATACCCCTTCTTGCCCTGATTTGCGGCGAGTAAAAGAAAATGTGAGTGCGTACAATGCCAGCCCCCCTACAAACAAACCCATCACAATCAACCTCATGCCCTTGTCCTCATCATAGGCCGCAACCCCCTTGACTATAAAAACAGCCAAGATGGCGGCAACCATTACAACTCCTATTGCAAGACCAAACCAGGCACGTTTCTGTAACGGCGTCATAATTGTCCTCCTTCTGCTCCAATCAATTTAGATAACATGTAATATTTACATGACATATTGTATAATATTTTTCACTTGATGTCAAGTATTTATTACATTATGAAGGATAAAACAGTTAGAAATGCAGAATGCCGTTACGGACTTATTACTGACGGCAGACAGCTATTGTCTGAGGCTGAGTTCCCACTTGCACCAGTACCCCTGCTGATGCGGGTCAGGAGGGCAATGAAGACATCTCACCGCCGCCCTCGACTCAACTACCTTGGCGATGCTGGAGAGCAGCCCCAGCTTCATAGTTTTGCAGGGGAACACCGGTTTATTCTGCCTGTTCCTGCTTTCGTGAATTGCGCAACGAGGATAATAGAAAACGACCCTCTGCGGGCTCTCCTCCTCGATTTCGAAAAGGGGCGAGGCAAGCTGCCAGCTCATAAAGCTCAGCACCGTCAGAACCGATGGCAGCCCGCCTTTATCGAGCTTGAGCACCTTCTTTATCCTCTGCGCCTCCAGGACAGCCTGTTTCTCCCAGCTCTTAAATCCAGCCTGACCGCAGCTTCCAGGCCGAACTCGGCTTCCACAAGACCGAACCAGTTCCCATCCAGTGATTGCCAGTTTCGGGAATACATTTTCGCCAGCTCTATCAATGTCTTCTTGGGAAGTCTTCTCTAAATTAACTCTCTTCATCTCTGATACCTCTAATCTTAATCGCCGCTGTAATTCTACTCTGACGCCCATTTTGCCACAAGAGAGTATTGACTATCGAGTCAATCAGGGAGTAGGATATGGCGAAAATGAATTTCAAAGCTATGGGATGTAGCCACGTTATCTCGAAAGAATCTCCAAAAACTCTTGTTGGGCCTGGCCATTTTGGCCTTCGCCGCCTTGCTGGTGATAATATACCAGAAGGCGTCAGCTTACTCTGAGACACGCCTCCTGCCCTATTACGCCCTGCGTACCCTCCTCAGACTGGGCATCACTTATATCATATGCCTGGCTTTTGGCCTGGGGGTAGGCATCCTGGCTGCCACCAAAGAGAGGGTAGGCAACCTGCTAATACCTCTTCTGGATATCCTGCAATCGGTCCCCGTGCTGGGTTTCTTCCCCCTGGCCCTGGCGGTTATCATAAATACTTTTCACGGCAGCGGCTTCGGCCTGGAGTTGGCCTCCATGTTCCTGCTCTTCACCAGCATGGAGTGGAGCATTGTGTTCGGCGTAATCGCCGGAATCAAATCCATGCCGTCGTATTTAAAGGACATGAGCCAGGTCTTCCATATCGAGGGATGGGACTATCTAAAGCATATACTGTTCCCCTCTATCTATCCCTTCGTGATCGCAGGAAGCATCCTGGCCTGGGGCAGCGGCTGGTACTTTGTCATCGTGACTGAGTTCATCAACTACGGGAACAAGACCTACTCGCTGCCGGGTCTGGGATATTATCTGCAGACGGCCTCCTTCCGATACGGCAGCGTCTGGATGTCCCTGGCCGGATTGGCAACCATAGGCATCATCGTCTTTCTGATGAACAGGCTCATCTGGCACCGCTTGAATGAGAGGGCCAAGGAACACCGGTTTCTGTTGTTTCACGGTTTCACCCCCAGGGAATCTACGGGGCAGAGTTTCTGGGCAAGACAGGTCAACTACATCGACTCAAGATTGGATGCCATCCAGGGAGTACATCTGCCATCCTGGTTCCTGCTCCGTTTCCGCATCAGAAGGCTGAACTACTTTCTGGTCGCCCTGGGATTGCTGATAGTTGTCGTCGCAGTCTTCTATGGTTGGATAAGGCTGCCTATCACATCGCTGGACCTGGAACACCTTGCCAGAGATGCAGGCTACTCTATGAGCAGACTGGCCATAGCTTATTTCATAAGCCTTACTCTGGCGATAGCCGTGGGTTATCTCATTCTGCAGCGACCCGCCACCAAGAACGCTATTGTTATCTTCACCGATGTGGCGCAATCTATCCCGGCACTGGCATACTTTCCTTTGCTCTGGCTTATCTTCACCCGAATCTTCCCGGTACAGACAGGGCTGGAGATCGCTGCAGTGCTGCTGATGCTCACCGGTATGCTCTGGTACCTGATATTCAATGTCATCGAGGCGGTGGAGCACTGGCCCAAGGAGATAAAAGACCTGTCAGGGCTATTCAGTGTAAAAGGGGCCAGATACCTTCGCCATATGCTGATCCCAGCCTTATTGCCTGCCCTGGTCACCGGCAGTATACTGGCGTGGGGAGGAGGGTGGAACGCTACTATTGTTTCGGAATACGTGAATATCGGGAACAAGGTTCATACCATACCCGGGCTGGGCTCCGCCCTGGACGAGTCCTCCCAGGCCGGCAATACCCATCAATTGGTAGTGATTCTGGTGGTGATGAGCACCATAGTCATCGCCATGAACAGCCTGATCTGGAGGCGGCTTCTCAGCCGTGCCAGCACCCATGTGCTCGAGGAGGAGTAAGACTTTGCCTCTGATAAGGATTGAGCAGGTCAGCAAGACGTTCTACGGAGCAAAGGGAGACCTGCTGAGCCTGGATAATGTCTCTTTCGGCATAGAGGATACCGAATTCCTGGCCATTATCGGTCCCAGCGGCTGCGGCAAGAGCACTATCCTGCGGATGATAGCGGGGCTCGACTTCCCTACCAAGGGTCGAATCTATTTTCAGGACAAGCCTATCAGGGGGCCTGTCCCGGGGATCAGCATGGTTTTTCAGAACTTCGCCCTGCTGCCCTGGGAGACGGCCAAGGAGAATGTTCTCATTGCTCTGGACACCAAGGCGATGAGCCGACAGGAGAAAGCAAGAGGCTGCGAAGGCATTGCTGAAGAAGCTGGGGTTGGAGGGTTTCGAAAATAACTATCCCAGCGAGCTTTCCGGGGGGATGAAGCAGCGGGTGGGCATCGCCCGAGCGCTGGCGGTAGCTCCTGACGTCCTGCTTCTGGATGAGCCGTTCTCCTCACTGGACGAGGTAACCGCCAGGGAACTGCGAAAGGAGGTGCTGCGCATCTGGCATAACCGCACCGAGCATCCCGATACCTTTGTCATAGTCACGCATCTGGTTGAAGAAGCGGTGCTCCTGGCTGACAGGGTGCTGGTCATGGCTCCCCGACCGGGAAGAATGATCGCTGAAGTAAAAATCGACATCCCCCGACCCCGCTTTGACTATGTGCGGAGCAGCATCTTTTTCGAGCACGTTGACCGTATAGAGGAAATCCTGGAGAAAGCCGGAATCGAAAATATAGAGCATGTTTGAAACCCATCCCCACCACCCCTACCAACACTAAATACCTAACACAGTCGTTGACAATCCCTCTCTATTGCTTTACCATCGAAGGCTAGTTCAGGCCATCTCGAAATAAGGTGAGAACTCAGTGCTTCATAACTTTGTATTGACGTTTGTGCCCCTGTTCATCGTCATCGATGCTATAGGCAATCTGCCTTTTGTCATCTCCGCGAGCGAAGGGATGACGAGCCGCGAGCGCTTCAGGATGATCAATATCGCTATCCTAACAGCCGCTATAGTCGGCCTCGCCTTTTTGTTCCTGGGCCAACTCATTCTAAATGCAATGGGTATCTCCTTCGGCTCTTTCGCCATCGCAGGAGGGCTTATCCTGTTGGCACTCTCCATCAGATACATGATAACGGGGCATATGGTAGAAACGGCCGAACAGGAAAAGCGAGGAATTGGTGGGTGTTGTCCCCATCGGTACGCCTCTGACCGTAGGGCCAGCCACGATAACCACCCTGCTGCTGCTGGTAAAGCAGCAGGCTTCTCCCAGCAGCAGCATTCCCGCTGTATATGGTTTTGATCTCTTTTGCTCTAAATCTATTCATTGCCTGGATCATCTGCATGGCAGGCAACCGGATTGCGGGCTTTTTGGGGCAGGGCGGAATCAAGGCAGTCTCCAGGGTATTCAGCCTATTGCTCGCAGCCATTGCAGTAAGCATGGTTATCAAGGGTCTGGAAATACTTGGCGTACTTCACCTTGCAACCTAAGGCTATCCTGATTCACAATAACAAGAGGCACAAGCATTCAGATTAAGATAAGTTTCCTGGGCGCAGCTCAGAACGTGACCGGCTCCGCATATTTGCTGGAATTCAACGGCCTCAGGCTTCTGGTGGATTGCGGGCTTTACCAGGAAAGGGAGTTGATAGCAAGAAATTGGGACCCCTTTCCCATCCCGCCTCATACTATTGACGCTGTCCTCCTATCCCACGCCCATCTCGACCACTGTGGCTTGCTGCCCAAGCTGGTTCGAGAAGGGTTCGCGGGTAAAATCTACTGCACGGCTGCTACGTATGACATCTCACAGATTATCCTTATGGATGCTGCTCATCTGCAGGAACAGGATGCGGAGTTCAAACGGAAAAGACACGAGCGTGAGGACAGGAAGGGACCATACCCTGAGGTCCCACTCTACACAACAGATGATGCCAAGGCATCTTTCCCCCGATTCTCGCCCGTGGGATACGAGCAGCCAACCCCGTTAGGCGATGGGATTGAAGCGACCTTCCATGATGCAGGGCATGTGCTCGGCTCATCCATGATAAAGGTCAAGATAAGCGTAAACGGAGACAAAAGGACGCTGCTTTTCTCAGGAGATGTGGGCAGGTGGGACATGCCAATACTGCGAGACCCCACGGTCTTTGAAGAGGCAGATTACGTCCTTGTGGAGTCCACATACGGAGATAGACTACACGAGGAAGCGAAAAATACAGAGAAGATACTAACTGAGATAATAAACTCCACCCGAAAACGCGGCGGTAACATAGTTATCCCCAGCTTCGCTTTAGAGCGTGCTCAAGAGATACTGTATTACCTCAACAAATTGCTGTCTCGGAGACCGCATACCGCATCTGATGGTTTTTCTGGATAGCCCCATGGCGACCAGCGTCACAGAGATCTTTGAGCGCTATCCCGACCTGCTCGATGAGGAGATGAACGAGCTCCTTCGCCAGCGCAGGTCACCTTTCGAATTCCCAGGGCTGAAGATCACCAGGACAACCGATGAGTCAAAGGTGATAAATCACATAAGCGGCACAGTAGTCATCATAGCCGGCTCAGGCATGTGCACCGGCGGCAGGATAAAGCACCACCTCGTCAATAATATCTCCAGACGCGAGAGTACCATACTCTTCCCGGGATACCAGGCAGTAGGAACACTGGGGAGGCAGATTGTCGATGGCGCGAGAGAAGTGAGGATCCTGGGACAGACATATCCCGTCTCGGCAAGGATCGTTCAGATGAACGGCTTCTCTGCGCACGCCGATAGGGACGAGCTGCTTAGATGGCTCTCCGGGCTAAGAAGGCCCCCATTGCATCTCTTCGTCACTCATGGCGAGCCTGATGTTGCCTCATATTTCGCCCACTTTCTGAGGGAGAAAACGGGCTGGGAGATATCAGTGCCAAAATATAAGGATGAGGTTATACTGGATTAACCGTGAACTGGAGCAACCACCTAGTCCGGCTCAGTGAGGGTGCTCAATCCCTTTAACATCAGGCTCAAGCACCCCATCCGCGTCGTGGCCCTCCAAGGTCTTCAAGTGTCGGGGCAGGATGCGCTCCTTGTAGACCTGCTCCAGCTTCTCAAGCAAGTGCTCAGGGTCAGCATCGTAGCAAACTATAGCACCTGTCTCTTTATTCACAAAGCCGATGATCTTCTTCAAGTGCTGGGTGATGCCCCCGGTGCCTTCCAGAACCCCTATCACCTTAGCCTCGTCGTAGGCAATGGCGAATTCCCCCAGTGTCCCTGAGCGGCCTCCGGCGAAGATAACCACATCGCAGCTCCTGATGTTTTCGATCTCACGCCCCATCAAGCCGCTTCCCGTATAAATGATAGCGTCGTAGCCCCGCGTGGGAGAGTGGTACTTGGTCACATGCTCCTCGAGGTTCAATGCAGGGGATACTCCAACCACAACTCCACCCTCCTCTTTCGCCCCTTTTACAGCCTCATGTGGCATGCCGGGGCAGGCTCCTGTTATCAGGACATACCCCCGCCTGGCTATGGCAGCGCCCAAGCGACGCACCGGCACCCGCGCCTCCTCTTCCAGCACACCCCCGGCCGAGCCCATTATTCCAACAGTCATTTTAGGGAACAAAGTCTCATCCATTGCCTCATCGCTCCTCAGGACAGATTTGCCATACCTTCAAAGTGCCCAAATGATAACACCAAGGCCATCTAGAGGGCAACCCCTGCCACTTCATTCAATAAAGCTCTTGACAGACCAGAAGTAGTGTACTAGGATTGCCCCAGTAATTTATAACCAGAGGAATAGCAAAGGTTCCCTATTGTTATGATGTGGTTCAGGCGGTTACTGACCATCCCGCTGATTATCCTCTTCGTTATCCTGTTCATCGTTGTGCTCTTCATCACACAAATAAATAGCACTTTTGCCAACCCAGAGTTCTACAATGAACAGCTCCAAAAGGCGGATGTTTACAACTTTGTCTACGACAAGGTTGTGCCAGCGGCGCTGGACGAGATAAATACGGAATCATCGGATTTCCATATCGATATGCAGGCCATCAAAGGTGATGTCGCCGCTGCTGCCAGGAAGATAGTGCCCCCCGAGTGGCTTCAGGCCCAGGTCGAGTCGGCAACCAACACCATAATTCCTTACATGGTGGGCAGCACCGACAGCTTCACCTACACCGTAGCGCTCAAGGATAAAGTGGTGAAGGCTTCTGAGGTAATAAAGAGCGATATAATCGGGGGGGCTGCCTTTCCCAGCCTTTATGACGACGGAATATCGTACGCCACCGACAGGGTAGTAGAGAACCTGGACATGCTGCCCTATTCTTTGACATTCAGCAGAACGGAGATAGAAAATTCCCTTAAGGAAGCAATCCCACAGGACTGGGCAGCTTCGCAGGCCAGAGCAGCGGTGGATTCCGTAACACCTTACATGACCGGCGACTCAGACCACTTCGCCATCATCATCCCTTTGAAAGACCGAGTTGATGAAGCGGTGAGCATCCTAGCTGGGTTAGCTGACCAGAAGATCGAGGCTAAGTTCAACAGCCTGCCCACCTGCAGCATGGCTGAGTTCAACCAGGCTGTGCGGGGCCTGCCGCCGGGTAGCTTGCCCCGTTGTCGCCCGGACAGCCTATCCTATCAAGGATTCAAAGATGCGCTCAACATCGACACAAGAGTAACCAGCTCTATCAGGCAGATGGTCAGCGAGAAGATACCAGACCAGTGGAGTTATACCGACGCCGACCTAGTAAAGAAACTGAGCAGCGACGATAGGCAAACACTCGACGATGCACGCGGTTGGATAAGGAACGGCTACACCCTGACTGAGAAAGACATCAGGGATAAGATTAGCGATACAGATAAAGACCTCAACTTTTTCGATAGGGTACGCCACCGCATAGACAACACCAGAGCGTGGCTGTGGACCCTGTGGCTGATACCCTTTGCCGTCCTCGTCTTCATCGGCCTGCTGGGCGGCCGGCGTTGGGTGAGCAAGTTGGCCTGGGGTCTCACGGTGCTGTTTCTTACCTCCCTCGCCATTTACATCTGCACGTCAGTGGTCTACTCACATGTGGGGGAGCCCAGGTTAGAAAAGGGATTGCTAGATTTAACTCAGTACCACGGAGTAGGTGCTGTGATGGCGGAGAAGGGCAACGAGGTAATTCACAACATCATCGGCGCCTTCGCCTCAGGGATGAAGGACTACACGCTATACTTTTCCATAGGCTCCGGCGTAATCCTGCTGGGGCTCTTCATCTGGCGAGTGATACTACCAAGAACGCAGCCCACCGCGCCACGTGGGGAACCGCCACAAGAGGCAGTTTAGAACTTAAGTAGGGGCGGGTTTCAAACCCGCCCCTACTAAGTTATCTGCTACTCGGTGAGACGGAAGGGTGGATAATGGTCGGTCATAAGGCCTGAGTACGCAGCTACCCGGAAACTCCAGCGGTTGATGCCCAAAATCAGATTGTAAATGTCCTTAGGATATTTGCCCGTAAACAGCAACACTACCGCCGCAAACAGAACCAGCACGAAGCCCAATCCGAACCAACGGAACCAGTTATGCGTGAACCCCCAGAAGAATGCTAGAACGATATAATGAGGTGCAGCCAGCAGCCACCACTTAACCAGCACCAGGCCACTATTAAGCCTTTCCGGATACGGCACATCCAGATCGGCTGGATAGCCACCCGCTTTGAGTGTGAAGGGCGGATATTTGTCAGTGCCCAGCGCCATGTAGCTATAGAATCCCACACGCCACGTCCAGCGCAGCACGCCCAAGTTGAAATCAAAGAAACTGCGAGGATACCTAGATGTAAACAGGATGGCAAAGAAGGAGAGCACCCACAGCACCACGGCGGCTATCCACAGGAATATCATGACGATGAAGTGGGGAATGAGCAGGAACCACTTAACCAGCCACAACCACTGCGATAGCGGCTCCGTGAGTTCACCCTTGAAGGTTAGTGGATGCGGAGGCTTTGCTTCGGGTGGAGTTGGCGTGCCCGGCGTTGCTTTCGCCACCTCCCCCCTGACCTTGGAGCCCTGCGCGTTGCAAGGACAATCATGATGATAGATATTATGAGCAGCACTATGCCGCCGATGAGAAGTCCCAGGCCGACACCGAATATCCAGGGAATCTTAATCCCAATGACGCCGCTCAAGTCAACGCCGGTAGACCCGTCAGCGTTCATTAGCACCAGCACCCAGGTTCCCTTCTTCAGTTCCCACTCCAGAGTTCGAGTGCCAGAACCATAAGCTGATGCTTCCCAAAATGTTTGGGCGGTGGGCGCTTCGGGCACGGCACTGCCAGGGTGATTTCTGTAACTTATTTCGTCAGAATGGATTCTAAATTCCCTGATTTCGTCATAGTTGACATTCCTTAGGTAATCACTCACATCCGCCTCATCGGCTATACCTATGAATATCTGTTTTGCGGAGTTGTTATTAGAACCTTCCACTTTGATAGTGACGAAGTCATTCCACCCCCAGGGCCACCACCCCGAAAAATTTATATCGGCAGGATGGGTGGTTATGGCATAAGAATCGCTTTCAAGCGTAATGGTATCCGAGGTGAGAAACCCCTCGCTATCCTTGAGAGTCTGGTCTGCCCAGACCAAAACTCCTCCACCGACCAACATGACAATTGCGACCAGTAGAAAGATAGCTCCGAAAACCAGAAGCACAATCCTACCTGCGCTCACGGTAACACCTCCTGATTTCTTATGTAATGCCGACGTCTCCTAGTATTATACAATTGCGAAAATAATAGTCGGCAAAACACATGCTGTCAAGCGTAATCGAAGTAACTGCACATTTATCACAGCGATATTATGGTGTAGAATATAGGCAACCTCTGCTAACGAGATATTGGAATGGCAGATACTAAAAAAGCGCAAGCTCCCAAAAAGGCAAGTGTCACCATGTTCTCGGGCAAGGGCGGCGTGGGCAAGACAACCTGCGCTGCGGCAACCGCCCTCCACCATGCCTCCTTGGGACAGAAAACCCTGACCATCTCAACCGATGCCACTCCATCCCTTTCCCACATCTTTGCGATGCCATTATTTGAGAAACCGCAGAGGGTTAAAGACTCCTTATACATCAATGAACTCGGCGTGGACGAGGTCGAGGAGATGTGGGATGAAAAATTCGGCAGAGAGGTGTACGACGTCTTCTCCACCTTTGTAGATATAGGATATGGCCAATTCGTGGATTTCACCACATCCGTCCTGCCGGGGCTGAGCGACGAGTTTATGGTTGACCACATCCGGGAGCTGAGCTTGAAAAACGATTTCGACAATGTCGTCTGGGACACAGCGCCTCTGGGGCAGACGCTCGCCTTACTCCATACTCCGGCTATGCTGGTGGAGCATTTGAAAATGGCTCCGCGTATCTATACCAGGCTGAAGCTCAGTAATATCAATAGGGAGCCGATACTTGATATCATAAGGCGATGGCAAAAGCTATCCTCGGATGAAATGAATTTCCTGAGAGACGATGTGAAATTTGTGATAGTTACCATACCGGAGGCCCTTGCAGTGGAGCAGCTCGAGAGCGTTTTCCTGCAGTTACACAGGAAAGGCCTCGAGGTGCAACAGTTGATAATAAATAACGTAATAAAGGCGGACAACTCGGAGTTTCTCAAGGCGAAGGCCAACCAGCAGAAAAAATATCTCGACCACATACATACTAGATACGCCGAAATACCAATGATCGAGGTGCCCATGTTTCCCTATGAGCTTAAAGGTTGGGATAGGTTGAAAGAGGTCGAAAAGATACTGTTCCCGTAGTTAGCCTTAATAAGCAAGGTGGTTTGATGCAGATCACGTTCGTAGAAGCCAGAGACCTGCCGGAGGCCTGGTTCCTCTGCCTGCGCAAGACACTTGCCCAAGGGCGCGAGTACACCATCGAGCGGGGCAGCAATGTGGGACATCGCAGGAAAGAGCTGGATTTCATTGTCTTGCAGGTGAGACACCCTGAAAGGCGACCTCTGGTCCCCGACGTGCCTCAGGGAGTGCCCCCTCCTTCATCTATGGAATACGTAGAAAACTACCTCCAGTACCTGATGACCTCCTTGAAGGCCGACAAGGAACAGTACACCTACGGCGAGGATTTGTCGGAGCAGATACCTGAGTTGATTCGGATGTACAAAGAGGACGGGTACAACACGAACCAGGGGTTCATGGCAGTGGGAAGCAAGGAATCCATCAAGCTCCCGGATCCCCCTTGCCTGAGGGGCATCGATACCAGAGTTGCGAACGGAAAACTGCACTTCATAGCGTACTTCAGGTCGTGGGATTTATGGGCGGGCTTCCCCTCGAATCTGGCAGGAATACAGCTATTGAAGGAATACGTGGCCAGTGAGATCGGTGTAGAGGATGGGGAACTCGTAGCGCTGAGCAAGGGACTGCATCTGTATGAATACACCTGGGAACTGGCTAGAGTGGCAGCAAGGGTGGATACAACCTAGTGCGCGTTATCATGTCAATAGGACTGGGGATTGCCGATTTGGGGAAAACGCCGAACCAGTCACCCAGCAACATGGTCAAACAACATTGCACTTGCTCTGACTCAAAAGTCTCGAACTTCGCGCTACCCACATAACCACGCCATACCAGCAGGCCTGGGCCAGTGCCCTCGATTTCAAGAGTGATTTCGCGCTTCTCAACCAGGCTCGAGACAACCCCGCTTAGCGCTGTATTGTTCTTCTTTCCCCGGATTACAAACTCGCCTCTGTTGTTATCCCAATCGGCGCTAAGCACCTCACCCTCCCACATGGTGCTACCAGTTTTATTTGCTTGACTGAGTGTTGCTTTCATTATATGCCCTCGGTAAATCTAAGGTCTTTAGCTTCGTTTGTAAGTATAAAATAACCCTATAGTACTGGCTCGGCAAAACCATGGTACTTGGACAAAAGTACTATACTAGCAATCGTAGATATCCTTCCCGTATTAGTCAAGATAACATATCTTCCTATTAGTTCATTCCACCTCCGAATCTATGCACCATTCACCATTGTTTAAAGATCCTTCAGAGGCCAGGGACCCCGAATAGGCCACCAGCAAAGGGGCTTTGCCCTCCCGCATCCCTCTGTGATAATATCTGTGCTTAAGGGGAGGGCAAACGATATGCTACAGGGATACGAGATAAACGACCTGGCCAAGGAAGAATCCTGGCGCATGTTCCGCATAATAGGTGAGTTGGTGGAAGGCTTCGACAAGCTATCAGGTGTGGAGCCAGCCGTTACCATATACGGCTCGGCCAGGGTGAGGCCGGGCGACGAACTTTATGTCAAGACAGAGGAAATCGCCCGCCGCCTGGGCAAGCTGGGGTTCACCGTCATAACCGGCGGCGGGCCAGGCATCATGGAAGCGGCTAACAAGGGAGCCCTCGCAGCCAGGGCCAAATCTATCGGCCTGAATATCGAATTGCCCGAGGAACAGGTCTGCAATGAATATACTAATATGTCCATAACCTTCCATCACTTCTTCGTACGCAAGGTGATGCTGGTCAAATACGCTTTAGCTTTTGTGATAATGCCAGGCGGGCTGGGGACGCTGGACGAATTGAGCGAGGTGCTGACCCTGATGCAAACCCACAAAATAAAGCCCTTCCCCGTGATACTGTTCAGCAGCGCTTACTGGAAGGGGTTGCTGGACTGGCTGCAAAGCTACACTATGGCTAAGGAATACATCTCCCCGGAGGACCTCGATCTGCTCCGAGTTTGTGACACCCCAAAAGAAGTTGTTGGGATTGTACGAAGCTGGTATCGCAAACAGGAGATCGTGGGCAAGAAAGCCCTGGGAGAGTGGCTGCTCAACGTCTTTTAAGGATAAGCCTGTTTATCGTAGAATCCGCCTGTAGGGCGGTTTCCCAACCTGCCCCTACCATTTTTATTTTCCCTTCAGCTTCTGCGCCAGCGTCAGGGCGTTCTGCACTGCGAAGGCTTCGGCGTCGTTGTTGAAATAGATGTAGACTGCTTTTCTACCCCGCGCCAGCTTTGCGATGTTCTTCGCCCAGCCGCTCAGTTCCTCATCGGAGTAGCAGCCGCCGTACAGCCAGGTGCTGCCGTGGAAGCGGACATAGACGAAATCGGCGGTGGCCTCGAGGGGCGTGGTGAGGTCGGGCATGTCGTAGATGCAGAAGCCTGCATTATAGCGGCGCAGCAGGTCGAATACCCCTTTGTCCAGCCAGGACTCGTGGCGGAACTCGAAAACATGGCTCAGGTCGCGGGGCAGTATGGAGAGAAATGCCTCCAGCACCGAGTCGTTGCGGTGCAGGCCGGGCGGAAGCTGATAGAGCAAAGGCCCCAGCTTCCCATCCAAGCAGCCTCGCCCTCTCCAGAAACTTCTCCAGCGCCTCCTCGACATTCCTCAGCTTCTTGATATGGGTGATGAAGCGGCTCACCTTCACGGCATAAACAGAAGCCCTGCGGCGAGGAGTCGCGCCAGTTGGCAAACGCCTTCTCCGAGGGCAGATGATAGAAGCTGTTGTTGAGCTCCACCGTGCTGAAGGAGCGGGCATAGAACTCCAGCCACTTCGACTTGGGGAGGTCCACAGGGTAGAACCTCCCCCGCCAGTGTTCATAGTGCCAGCCGCTGGTGCCTACGTAGTATTTGGGTGACATCTTGATCCATTCTGTAGGGGCGAGGTGCCCTCGCCCTGAACGTCCGCTCTCTGGACGAGGAACGCCCCTACGGAAATTCCCCCAACAGCTCTTCCAGTATAATCTTCGCCGCTTTCTTGTCCAGGGGCTCGTTGTTGTTGCCGCACTTGGGCGACTGGATGCAGCCGGGGCATCCGTCCTGGCAGGGACACTCGTTTATCGTCTTCAGGGTCGCCTCCCAGAGGTCCAGTTATTATGTCGAACCCCTTCTCAGCGATGCCGATGCCTCCGGGATAGGCATCATAGATGAATATCTGGGGCTTGGCCGGTGTCCTGGTGCAGCGGCGTGGAGACGCCGCCGATGTCGTTGCGGTCGCAGAGCGCAAACAGGGGCAGCAACGCTATGGCGGCGTGCTCCGTGGCGTGCAGCCCTCCGGCGAAGTCCAGCCCCTCCTTCGCCAGCTTACCCTCGACCTGAGGCGGCATGTCGAACCACAGCGCTACCGTGGGGAAGGTATGCGGCGGCAGGTCCAGGGGCTCCTCGCCCAGCACCTCCTCGGTGAACATGCGCTTCTTCTTGAAGCCAACCACCGTGGTGGTGACCTCCACATCCCCCAGATACACCCCTATGCCCCCTACGGTTTTCCGGAGGCTCGTCTTGACTATGCTTATCTCGGTGATGTCCTTGGTCTGGGTATAGTATGGCTGCATCGGTGGGCACAGCATAGGCGGTGCGCGCCAGCAAATCCAGCTTGGTAACGAGATAAGATTCGCCCTGATGGAGATAGATAGCGCCGGGATGTATCTGGAAGAAGGCGTTGGCCTCCTCGATCGTCTCCAGCAGGACGCCGCTGGCGGCATCCACCAGGTTATAGTTATGCGAAGAAGTGGAGCGGATGTTTATCTCCTCGGCGGGATAGGTCACCCTCGGCGAGGGATACCAGCGCCCCCTGCGCTTGCGCAGCAAGCCTTCCCTTTCCAGCTCGGCCACAGCCAGGCTGAAGTTGTCCCCGAACAGCCTGGCCTCGCCGTCAGTCAGAGGCATTTCCCAGGCAGCGCAGAGCATATGCGGCTTGAGGATATGGAGGTTATCGGGATTGATCAGGGCGTTCTCATGGCTCTTGCCGAAGAAGAACTCGGGATGGCGCATGAGATACTGGTCGAGAGGGTTGTCCACGCCCGATGAGGATGCTCAGCGAGTCCTCCCTGCCCCGCCCGCTCCTCCCCGCCTGCTGCCAGGTGCTGGCGATGCTGCCCGGGTAGCCGGTGAGCACGGTAGCGTCCAGGTCGCCGATGTCCACCCCCAGCTCCAGCGCGGTGGTCGCCACCGCAGCCAGAAGCTCCCCGTCGAAACAGCTCGCGCTCAATCTGCCGCCTGTCCTCAGCCAGGTAGCCGGCGCGGTAGGGCTTGACCTTGTCCGCCAGCGCCGGCGCCTCCTTTTTAAGCTGGTCGCGCACATACATATAGATAAGCTCGGTGAGGCGGCGGCTGCGGGTGAAGGCGAGGCTGCGGATGCCCTTTCGCATCAGCTCGGTCAAAAACAGGGTAGCCTCGCTGTTGGGGCTGCGCCGCGCCGACTTCGCCTCGTCGATAAGCGGCGGGTTCCAGAACACGAACTCCTTGCCCCCGTGGGGCGAGCCGTCCTCGGCAACCACCTCGAAGGGCAGGCCGGTCAGCCTCTCCACATGCTCCTGGGGGTTGGCGATGGTAGCGGTGCAGCAGATGAACTGCGGGCTGGCGCCATAGTAGGCGCAGATGCGCTTGAGACGGCGCAGCACATCGGCCACATGGGAGCCGAAGACGCCGCGGTAGACATGCGCCTCATCTACAACGACATACCTCAGACGCGAGAGCAATTCCTTCCACGAGCTGTGGTTGGGCAGGATGCCCACGTGCACCATATCGGGGTTGGAGAGCACAATCTCCGCCGACCTCTTGATAGCGCCGCGTTCGTTTTGAGGGGTATCGCCGTCGAAGGTGGAATAGTTCAGCTTAATCTTCTGCCCAATGGTCAATTCCCTGAGGCTGCGCAGTTGGTCCTGGGCCAGCGCCTTGGTGGGGAAGAGATACAAAGCTCGGCACCCCTTCTGGGCCAGGATGGTGTCGAGCACGGGTATGTTATAGCAGAGGGTCTTGCCGCTGGCCGTGGGGGTGACCACCACCACGTTCTTCCCTGAGCGGACGAGGTTGACCGCCTTGGCCTGGTGGCTGTAGAGCGGGAACAGATTGTTTGCCTCGAGAGATACCTGGAGCGCGGAGTGCAAGGGCTTGTCCAGCTCGCCGTAAGAAGCCTCTCTGGGTGCGATACGCTCGATATGGACGATCTGGTCTCTGTAAGCGGGGAGCTTCTTAAGACGGGGAAGAAAAGTTGAGATTTTCATCGCTTCCCCAGGCTGTTAGAGGGCGTTCAGGAGCTCGATTTCGTAGTCCAGGACCTCGGCATCGCCCCTGTTGGCCTCGATGAAGTTCATCACATGGGACAGGGTCTCGTTGACATGGCGGCTATCGTTGCTGACGCAGGTTATGCCCAGGGTAGCCACCTGCCACATGTCCTGGTCATCGATCTCGGCGATAGAGACGTTGAACTTATTCTTGACCCGAGAGGTGACAGACCTGAGCACCATTCTCTTGCCCTTGAGAGAATGGTTTTCCGGGATGCGCAGCCTGACCCTCAACGCGCCTATGTTCATGTTAAGAATTGCAGAAACCCCGTGAGCTAACCACCCGAATTCCAGTTAACCACACAACTTGCCGGATGTCAAACTCGATTACATGTCCCCCCTTTCTAAAGAGAGCGAGGGGGATTACGTCCTGCCTAATTCCTCTTCATCGAGGGGAAGGAAATTACAAATGGGGCTCGATGCACCGAGCCCCTGCCCTATTCCGCCAGTGGCGGTAAGCAAAATTAGGCCGCCCCTGATAAGATACTGGCTGCAAACTGCTCCAATAAGATTTCATCCTGAAACGCTCGTGAGATTGACAAATAGTAATTCGCTGTTATAATTTACATAATAACCTGTTTATAGTTTGCTATTCCCCGACCTGTTCTTTACACGGGCATTGCCCAGGCCATGGATGACCAAACTCCAATCAGGTCATAAAAAGGGAGGCCATCCATGGGATATACAGACAAAACCCTCACTTGCTCGGATTGCGGCACAAGCTTCACCTTTAGCGCTTCCGAGCAGGAGTTCTTCGCTTCCAAAGGCTTCACCAACGAGCCCAGGCGTTGTCCTGACTGCCGGGCAGTCAAAAAACAAGAGCGCGGTGGCGGGTATGGTGGCGGTGGAGGCGGAGGCTATAGACAGCAGAGGGAAATGTACCCTGCAGTATGCGCCTCTTGCGGCAAGAACACCCAGGTCCCCTTCGAGCCCCGAAACGGGCGCCCGGTGTACTGCTCTGACTGCTACTCAAAATCGAGGCGGTAGAGACAAGGGAAGTAGTTAGCTTCCGCTCTATCAAATCGGTTTGGTAGGTTGGGCTGGGGATAACGGGCAGTTGGAAATGGTGCCCGATTCCTCTTTGTGATGCATCATGTTTTTTGCATCACACCATGTCCTTCGCTTTTACCGCTCATAGGCGGTTCCCCTTGAAGTGCTCCTAAGCTGATTTGAGCGGGACATGGCATAGCTACAACATCGTGGCTACCAATCTTGAAGAGCTAATCGAGGCATGGTGCCTTTGGTGAAGGTGGCGTTAAAGGCAGATAATAGGTCGAGGTTATTGGCAGGAGTTATCCGATTCTGCCTGGGGGAGGTTTGAGATGAAGAATAAGCGAGAACAGTTCAAAGGCGATGGCGGCGAGTGCATCCATCACTGGTTAATCGATGCGAGTAATTTCGGTGTCTGCAAGAAGTGCGCAGCGAGCAAGCAGTTTTGTAGTTCGTGGAGCAGCGCGAGCGTCCAAAGAGGTTTCCATTCCAGGTCTGGCAAGGTGCAGCATGGTGTTCGAGGCAGCAAGAGCTGACCGACCACGTTGCATCGCTTGGGAAGTACTTTCGTGGAGCACATCATTACAATGTATCTTGAGTGATTATCTAAAATCAGAGGAGCAATTGGAATGAAACAGAGACTTGTCACAGTTGCAATAAGTGGAGCTTTTGATCCTATCCATGTTGGTCATATTCGATACATTCGTGAAGCGGCTAAACTAGGTGATAGGCTAGTGGTAATTTTGAATGGCGACGATTTCCTGCTTAGAAAAAAGGGGTTTGTGTTCATGCCATTTGAGGAGAGAAAAGAAATTCTGGAAAACGTCAAAGGAGTTGATGAGGTTATTGCTTCTGTGGACGAAGACCAGACTGTATGTAAGACGCTGGAACTGGTCAAGCCCGACATATTTGCGAAAGGCGGTGAATGGACTGGGCCGGAAAATATTCCCGAAGCAGAGACTTGTCGCAAAATCGGCTGTAAATTGGTCACGAACGTTGGAGGAGGCAAAATTCGGTCAAATAGTGAGCTATCCTGGAAAGTTAAAGAGTTGGGTATGGAAGATACGAGCAGATTGAGAATCACCTGCCCTTACTGTGATGACCATCCGATATTGAAAGAGAAGTGTCTCCATTGTAAAGGTACAGGTAAAATAGTGGTTGGAAAGTCGGATTAGAAAAGAAATGTGGGGAAACTGATTATCAGGAGCACCCAGAATTCTCACGGTGAAAACTTGCTTGGTTTGTGCAACGCGAACCAAGCTTAGTCTAACCAATTATAGTTTGCGTCATAGCTTAAATCTAGGTGGAGCAATGGCTGGAGAGCAAGGAAGGTGCCCTAAGTGTGGCAGCGACCAGGTAGTGAGGGCGGGCTAATACAACAGGGACGAAAAGGGCGTGGAGCAACGCTACCTTTACAGGAGCTGACATAGGTTCACCACTAGGCCCGCGCAACAGCTTGAACTTATTAAGTCCAGGGATTTGTCGAGATGAATAGCAAGGAGTATTAGACAAAAGTGCCAAAGAAAAAGTTGAACGTGGCATCAGACTGCCCAGGTCATCGCGATGAACTGGTGGCGAAGCTCGAGGAGGTGGACAGGATAATCCGGGATGAGATAAGGGGAGAGATAGTCTCTGTAAGCCCTGACACGTTCGCCTCTTCTCGAGTCGCCTGTTTAATGAGGGCCCGTGCAGATGTCCAAAGCGCAATCACATGTCTGCTTGGTGCTAGCCATTAAGAACACCTAGAAATCATTCATCAACCCCTTGAATCCACCGCTAGCAAGCCCCAAAGTGTCCATTAACCTTTGTCTCAGATCTGAAACGCTCGTGAGCTTGACAAATCATACTTTGCTGTTATAATTTACATAACAACCTGTTTATAGTTTGCTATTCCCCGACCTGTTCTATTACACAGGCATTCCCCAGGCCATGGATGATCAGACTCTCTTCAGGTCATAAGTATAAAAAGGAGGTCATCCATGAGCTATGCGGACAAGACTCTAACTTGCTCAGATTGCAACACAGGCTTCACCTTTAGCGCTTCCGAGCAGGAGTTCTTCGCTTCCAAGAGCTTCACCCATGATCCAGGGCGTTGTCCTGACTGCCGGGCAGCCAGAAAAGTACAGCGCGGCGGTAATGGGTATGGCAACGGAGGCGGAGGCTATAGACAGCAGCGGGAGATGCATCCTGCTGTATGCGCCACTTGCGGCAAGAACACCCAGGTTCCCTTCGAGCCCCGAGAGGGGCGACCGGTGTACTGCTCCGACTGCTACTCAAAAACGAGGCGGTAGAGACACTGGAAGCAGTTAGCTTCCACTCTATCAAATCGGTTTGGTGGTTTAGGCTGGGGATAGCGGGCAGTTGGGAATGGTGCCCGGTTCCTCTTTGTGATGCATCACGTTTTTGGCATCACACCATGCCCTTCGCTTTTACCACTCATAAGCGCTTCCCCTTGAAGTGCTCCTAAGCTGATTTGACCAGGACATCGCATAGCCACAACATCGTGGCTGATAAGCTTGAAGAGCCAATCGAGGCATGGTGCCTTCGGAGAAGGTCGCGGTAAAGGCAGATAATAGGTCGAGGTTGTTGGCAGGATTTTTCCCATTCTGCCTGAGGGAGGTTTGAGATGGAGAATGAGCGGGTACAGTTCAATGGCGATGGCAAGGAATGTATTCATCACTGGTTAATCGATGCAAGTAATTTTGGTGTCTGCAAGAAGTGCGGAACGAGCAAGCAGTTTTGTAGTTCGTGGGGCGCCATCCAAAAATCCTGGTATGGCAGACCCGGCAATGTGCACCATAATGTTCCGAGCACCAAGAGCTGAACGACTCCGTTGTGTAACTTGGGAATAGAACATTTTACTTCCCAACTGGCTGACCGGAAGGAGAAGAGAATGGCACAAGCAAAAAGTGGTGATACTGTAAGGATTCACTACACTGGCAGATTGGATGATGGTACGGTATTTAAGACCTCTTGCGGGTACAAACCTCTGAAATTCAGGATCGGGAAGTCCATGCTGATACCCGCCTTTCAGGAAACGGTGGTCGGAATGAAACCAGGCAAATCGAGAACCGTCAAGATCGCAGCCGGCGAAGCATACGGCCTGCGCCGCAACGAAATGGTGGTGGCAGTTGACCGGGATAAGTTCCCTGAGAACGTCAAGCCGTATGTCGGCCTGGAACTTGATGTTCATAAACAGAATGGCAAGATATTCCCGGCAAAGGTGATCGATATAACGGAATGCAGCGTGACACTGGACGCAAATCATCCCCTAGCGGGGAAAGACCTCACCTTTGATATCGAGCTCGTTGAGATCATCTAACCGGGCAGGTTCTCCAGCGTCGGAGGACCGCTAGGCATTGGCAAAACAGTGTCAAATACACTTTACGGACTTAGGTTACCCAGAGTGGAGCAAATCAGGCATTTTATATGGGGTGGGTGAGGGCGAACTTGTTCTCTTGCTCTCCTGGAGGTAAAATTGATGGTAAGCATAACTAGAGTCAAAGAAATAAAAGGCAGGAAGGATATGAGCCGAAAGCACAGGGCTGTCGTCTGGTTCGATGAAGTCACCAAAAATGATTTGCGCCTCGTCGGTGGTAAGGGGGCAAATCTGGGTGAAATGACCAAAGCCAATATCCCCGTGCCCCCGGGCTTTATTATAACCACCGATGCCTATTTTACCTTCCTGCAAAGAACTGGAATCGAGAGGAAAATCTACGATCTGCTGGGGCCACTGGATGTCGATAATATCAAACAGCTCCAGGAAGCCTCTGCCGAGATAAAAAGGATATTCTCAGAAGCACCGATGCTGCCAGAAATAGCCGCTGAGATTCGCAATGCCTATAGACAGATGGGCAAGGGCCTGGTTGCCGTTCGCTCTTCAGCCACTGCGGAAGACTTGCCCGAAGCTTCATTCGCCGGCCAGCAGCAGACATATCTCAATGTTGAAGGTGAGGATGAGGTCCTGTGCGCCGTTATTAAATGCTGGGCCTCTCTCTTCGAGGCACGCGCCATCTTCTATCGTGTGCATCACGGTTTTGACCACTCTGCAGTAGGCATCGCCGTTCCGGTACAGAGGATGGTTCAGTCTGAAGCTGCCGGAGTGATGTTCACCGTGGAACCAATAACAAGTGACCGTAATAAGATAACCATAGAAGCCATCCATGGACTTGGCGAAATGATCGTCTCGGGTGATGTAACTCCTGATTACTTTGTTGTTAGCAAAGATGAGCTGAATATTATCGAAAAAGAAGTCAAAAAGCAGGAATGGAAACTTATCAGAAACAAAAACGGCAGAGGTGAAGACGCTAATATGAAAATTGTCCTCACCCCTGAAGAGCAAGCGCAGCAAAAGATAAGTGACGAAGACATTATTGCTCTGGCCAAAATAGGGAAGCTTTTAGAGGAACATTATCAATTCCCCCAGGACATTGAATGGGCAAAGGAGACTGGCAAAATCTATATAGTGCAAACCCGACCGGTAACCACCATCAAGGAAACGGCTGAGGCCGGGCTTGAGATTCCAGCGGAAGTGCTTCTATCAGGAGCACCCGCCAGTCCTGGTATTGCCTGGGGGCCTGTGAAAATAGTCACCGACCCCTCTCAAATAGACAGGGTGCTTGAAGGTGATGTGCTGGTTGCTGAAATGACCACGCCCGACTACGTTCCCGCTATGAAGCGAGCAGTCGCCATTGTTACCGACCGTGGCGGTAGAACCGCCCACGCTGCCATTGTCAGCCGTGAGATGGGTATCCCCTGTGTTGTTGGTACCGGAAAGGCAACTAAGACGCTGAAAGACGGACAGGTGATTACCGTGGATGGCAGAAATGGCAAGGTCTTCGCGGGTAAAATAGAAATGGCCAAAAAGGAAGAGGCTAAAGCCAGAGCTAAAGTAAAGACCAGGACCAAGCTCCTGGTAAACTTGGCACAACCGGAGCTGGTTGATAGGGTTGCTTCTCGTGACGTAGATGGCATAGGTCTGCTGAGGGCTGAGTTTATAGTAGCTCAGATTGGTGAGCACCCCAGTTACATGATTGAGCAGAATCGAGGTCAGGAATTTGTTGATAAGCTTGCGGTAGGGTTAACTGCCTTTACCAGGGCGTTCTACCCCCGCCAGGTAGTCTACAGAACTACTGATTTCAAGACTAACGAATACAGAGCTTTGAAGGGTGGCGAAAAGTACGAAGAAACTGAAGAAAACCCCATGCTTGGCTACAGAGGAGCCTCGCGGTACATTTTCGATATTGATACATTCAAGTTAGAGTTAGCCGCAATAAAGAAGGTGCGGGAGAAATATAATAACCTCTGGGTGATGATTCCCTTCGTCAGAACCGTCCAAGAGCTAGCCAGAACCAAAGAGATTATGGAAGCCGAGGGGCTGAAGCGCTCTGACGACTTCAAGCTCTGGATGATGGTTGAAGTGCCGTCCAACGTCATCCTGCTGGATAAGTTCCTGGCTGTGGGTATCGACGGCATCTCCATCGGTTCCAATGACCTGACCCAGCTTGTCCTGGGTGTTGACAGGGACAACGCCAAACTGGCCAAACTCTTCGACGAACGGGATGAAGCTGTCATGATATTCTTGGAAAGAGCCGTTAAGGTAGCCAGGAGCATGGGTGTTACCTGCTCCATCTGCGGGCAGGCGCCATCAGTCTACCCTGAGCTTACCGAGAAGCTCGTGGAATGGGGTATCACCTCGGTCTCCGTAAGTCAGGATATGATTGACACTACCCGCGAGATAATTGCTAAGGCAGAGAAGAGACTGGGGCTCGGGCTCGAATGACGATACGATTCACTCCCTGATTTCAACCCCGTAAATGGGCTATTCTAGAAAAAAGATAGGAGGTGGTCTGATGCAAGGATACTGTGTAAAGTGCCATACAAAAAGGGAAATGAAAAATGCCAAGAGCGTAACCACGAAGAATGGAAAGGCAGCGACTCAGGGTGTGTGTCCGGTGTGCGGGGCTAAGATGTATAGAATAGGCAAGAGCGGAGATAGAGTGATCCGTGTGGTGACCAGGGCAGTAGGTAAATCGTGGCTAGCAGATGTTCCAGCAGACAAGGTATTCAGGTGCCACGATGGTCGCGTGATGAAGAACCTGGAGGAACTCGGCGTCGCTCTGCAGGAAATGTCGGGGGATACCTTTCGATACCATGTCAATGATGGCAGGAATGATTTCAGCAAATGGGTTGAGGATGTAATCCGAGACAACGAGCTTTCAGCAGGGCTAAAAGACAGCAGTACTCGAAGCAAAGCGGGTAAAGCCGTAGCCGCCAGGATAGTCTGGCTGAAGAGGCAAGTGGGGTCCTCTTCTTCCTTTAACTGTTAGGGAGGGAGGAAACTTCTATTTTCTGGAAGGGATAAAGGGTAAGTAATGCAAATCGAAGAGAAAATCATTGTGATTCGTAGCATGGTCGACGACGATACGCCTAAATTAGAGGTAATAGGCAGGTCTTTGATTGGCCTCCCCCGAGCTATGTCCTGGCAAATGGAAGCTGGGGTTAGGAATGGGGAATATCGTCCGACTGCGAATTTTGTAGCAGAGCTCGATGGAGTGGTAGTGGGCTTTCTTTTGGGAGACATACGTTCAGTTTGGCATATGAACGATTCGAGAGGGTGGATATACATGGTTGTGGTACACCCTAATTATAGGCATCTGGGTATAGGTCGAAGGCTGATTGAAGCCTTTTGTGAGGTGTGTGAGCGAAACAAAGTCAATGCACAAGTGCTTTTGAGAGATGGTGACGAGCAGTTGAAGAGCTTCCTCAAATTCCAAGGTTTCCGAAATGGAGACAAGGTTATTCTGGAGAAAGAGTGTCGAGCCAAGAAATAGAGAAACCAGAATTAACCATTCTCAGACAGCGCCCCTACTGAAAGCTGATAGTTGAGGGCTTAAAGCAGTATGACATTTTCCTCTCGACAAATCACAACATTAGCGCCCGATATCCGGAAGTCTGAACAGAAAACATAGGGGCATATTTAGAAGCAATGGAAGTGCCCGTATCCGAAGACTACTTATCTGCGTTTGCCTTTCAGTGGACACAGTCAAAGGCGTCTAAGCATTCTAAGCATCTTGATATGCTTGATGTTAGCTTCCCGGAACGGCGAGCCTGATTCCTTAAAGCCGCATGACTTATAGAACTCGACAGCTCCCTCTTGCGCATGGATGACTACTTGCTGCACTTGTTTGGCCCTTAGTTCTGCATCCAGGAAGGCAATGATTCCTCTTCCTATCCCCTTGTGCCGAAAAGCTTTGGTAACAGCCATTCTTTCCAGTTTAGCTTGCTTGTTCCCTAAGAAACGAACTCTGGCAGTGCCGATGATTTTCTCTCCATCCTCGACCACAACATGCAGTGCATCTCGGTCGTGGTTATCGAACACCAGGCCTTCTGAGATACCCTGCTCACGAACGAACACCTGTCTCCTTACATCGAAGGCCTTTCTTAAGTCTGCGTCGCTTGCCATCAATTTGTATGTGAGTTTGCCCATAGCTGTATCAATAGATTTCATGTGCATCAGCGCTGATGGAGCAGAACGGAATCGTCCTTGAACTCCTCTCCGGCGGCTCGCTCAAAGGCAGTCACCAGGTCAGAGATAGTAAGAGACATCTTGTCTGCCTGATGCATATTCACGACAATTCTGCCCTTATGCATCATGATCAGCCTGTTTCCGTAGTGCAGGGCGATCTCCATATTATGGGTAACCATTATGGTGCTCATCTTTTCACGGCGCACGAGCATCTCGCTTAGTTGAAGCACCGTTTGAGCTGTTTTGGGGTCCAGAGTGGCTATATGCTCGTCGAGCAGAAGTATGCTTGGCTTGCTTATAGTAGCCATGACCAGGGCCAGGGCCTGCCTTTGTCCTCCGGAAAGGGTGCCCACCGGAGTACTCAGTCTATCCTCCAGGCCGAGTCCGAGCATGGCCAGGGTTTCGTGGAACAGATGCTTTCGCTTTTTGTTAATGGCTCCTCTCAGTCCCCTAGATTGCCCACGCAGCAGTGCCAATGAAAGGTTTTCCTCGATAGTCATTTTAGCAGCGGTGCCTATATGGGGGTCTTGATATACTCTGGCAACGTACTGAGCGTGCTTATGTTCACTCAGATTGGTAATATCCTTACCATGAATAAGAATCTTGCCCCCTCTTTCGGGCGGATAGACGCCGGCAATAACATTAAGTAGTGTAGTTTTTCCAGCGCCATTGCTGCCAATAATAGTAACGAAATCCTGGTCATAGACATCGAGGTTGATGCCATCTAGCGCTCTGACCTCATCTACACTGTTCCGAGCAAATATCTTCCTTATGTCTTTGAGTTGAAGTATGCTGCGATTGCTAGTTGTATTCATTGCGGATGCTGTTTCATCATCTTGCCGCTGGTGGTATCCACTCATGGCACATCTTTTTCCGTATGTATGGGATTGACAGTGCTACGATGACGAGCACTGCAATTATTACCGATGCCAAGCCCATTATAATCACCCCTATTCCCATACCTACATCCTTGTCGGTGGTGGTATCCACTCATGGCGTATCTTCTTCCTTATGTATGGGATTGACAGTGCTACGATGACGAGCACTGCAGTAAGCAGCTTCAAATTGTTCGGGTTTACGCCTAATCTGAGGGCAGTGCCCAAGAATAGGCGATATGCGAAGGTGCCAGCCAACACCGCTAGAAGAGTGGCAGTGACACCCCGGGGTCGAAATAATCCCTCACCAATTATTACCGATGCCAAGCCCATAATAATCATCCCTATTCCCATACCTACATCAGTGATTCCCTGGTTTTGAGCCACCAAGGCACCCGAGAGAGCAACGAGTCCATTAGAGACAGAAACGCCCAGAATCGTGGTCATATTAGTACTGGTTCCAAGACCACGAACCATCTGCTCATTTTCACCTGTTGCCCTTAGCGCTAGGCCAATCTCAGTGCGGAGAAACCAGTTCAAAATGGCAAGAATGATAAAGACGAGTACCACCATAACTATGATTGACAGATGAACACTTGACAGCGTAACACCGATTTTGTTCAATAATTCGGATGCTTGGTCAAATACTGTTACCTCGCGGAGGAGAGGGATATTGGGTCGTCCCATAATCATCAGATTTATGGAATAGAGACCGACCATCATAAGTATGCCAGCCAGTAGAGCATTTATCCTGAGCTTGGTATTGAGCAGTGAAGTCCCGAGCCCAGCACATATCCCGGAACCAAAAGCAGCTATCGTTGCCAGCCAGGGGTTGAAACCATTTACGATCATGATGCCGGCAATAGCACCACCAAGTGGGAAACTGCCATCTACGGTGAGGTCAGGGAAGGCAAGCACGCGAAAGGTGAGAAATACACCTATCGCCACAAAGCCATATACCAGCCCTTCATATAACGCGGTAGAGAATAAATTACCTACATCCAAGCTTTGTGCTTCCTCCTCAATAAAAGCCGGATGAGTATCTCGTAACTATTTAAATCCAGGCTGGTTATTCTTGCCAGCGCTTATTCATTATATATTGTTAGGGCGCTATCGAGGATTCCCTGGGGGATGGTTACTCCATACGTCTCCGCTGCCTTGGTGTTCACCGTATAGCTAAACTTCTTGCCAAGCTCCACGGGGATTTCAGAGGCGGGAGTCCCTTTCAGTATCTTAACCGCCATCTCGCCAGTCTGATAACCTACATCATAGTAATTAAATCCCAGGCAGGCTATTCCACCCTTCTTAATCGATGGGTCATCAGAGGGAAAGAACGGTATTTTATTATCCTCGCAGACCTTAATCAGTGCCTCGAGCCCGGATACCACGGTGTTATCGGTGCCGATCCAGATAGCATCCACCTGCCCTACCAACGACTGAGCTGCCGTGTGAACGTCAGCACTAGTAGATACTGTTCTCTCCAGTACAGCAATGCCCAGTGGGGCGCACACTGCCTTGAGCTGGTCGTTCAGCACCACCGAGTTGACTTCGCTGGCATTGTAGATTGTTCCCAGCTTCGTAATATTACCTACAATATCCAGGATCAAGTCGACAGTGCTTCCCATTTCAATCATATCACTGGTTCCGGTCACATTCTCCCCGGGGTGGGCCCAGCTGCTGACTAGTTGGGCAGCCACCGGGTCGGTTACGGCACAAAAGAGTACAGGTATATTTGTTCCCTCGGCTGCGTGGACGCATTGCTGACTGATACGGGTACCAAAGCTGAAGATTAAGTCTACCTTATCACTGACAAATTTCTGGGCGATGGTCTGCTCCAGGGTTGCATCACCCTCGGGGTTCCGATAGTCATATGCCACGTTCTTGTCTTCCACGTATCCTGCATCAGCCAGGGCATCGATAAAACCCTGCCTGCCAGCGTCAGCAGCGGGATGAGTGGCGAACTGAGTTAGGCCAATGTTATACTCCATCTTCTTGCCACAAGCACTCAGGAGCGATAATGACAGAGCTAATACCAGCACGAGTAAAATACCGATTACTAACCCATAATTCCTGTGCTTTCTCATTTAGAAACCTCCACAATTAATTTAGTCTGCTGGACTTGCCAACCTCAATTCTTCCTTTCACCCCCCTTCACATTCAAGTGTCTTACAATGACCTTTGGTCTTTCTCCTGCTTTTTCCGCTATGAATATAACACATTTTACCAAGATAAGGCTAGCCCGTATCTGGTCGGGTAGAGTAGTACGTAACTCTTTACGGCTTACATTATTCAGCGAGCACCAGCAAATTCACAGAGCTGCCAGAAAAGTCTGCCTTGCCTACTCCCCCGCTGAAATCTGATAGCTGAGGGCTGAAAGCTTTTGCCTCCCTGCGGAAGGGACATCCATAGCCAACTGTGGCGTTCATGGTTCGACAAGCTCACCATGAACGCCCTTCTTTTTCCCTTAAGGGAATGGTTTCCCTGGATGCGCAGCCTGACCCTCAAGGCACCTATGTTCATGTTAAGAATCGTAGAAACCCCGTAAGCTAACCACCCGAATTACAGTTAACCGCACAACGGGGCAGATGTCAAACGGGATGTAGGGGCCATCAGGTACAGGGTTTCACTCCAAGCGCTAGCAAATGACTTGGGTTTTGAAACTAAGTAAACACTTGCGATAGTCTACAGCGACATGTATAATAACGCAGGATATCTACAGTATGTATGAATTGAGGCTACTAGGAATATGGCTAGATATCTTCGCGTCAAGGTATTCCATCCACTAAAGCTTTTGCCTTTTCAACTTTAAATAGTATAAGATACATATACATACATACTTAACGTACACATAAGGTAATCAGTTGACAAATCACGTAAACTGTGGTATAAAGGGTTATCTTGGAGGTGAAAGATGAGTGACGCAGAAATGCCAAAGATTTGGACCCCCGAAGAAATTGCTGATTATCTGAAAGTAAGCAAGGATACCGTGCTACAGGAACTTCAGAGTGGTAATCTCGAGGGATTCAAAGTTAGAGACGACTGGAGATGTTCGGACACCGATTTACTAGCCTATATGAGCAGGGCTAGATCAAGGCCACAAAATTATGCTATTAACAATACTAGCAAGGCAGAAGATATAACCACTGGACATTTCAGTGAAGTAGAGCCTTTCGAATACGCGTGGCCTAAGACAGGTGGCGGACAGTATATTGAACGCTTCAACAAAGCTTATGAGACTACCCGAGAGTTTAATGGTGAGCAATTAACATTCAAAATTGGCTTTGGCGAACGCAAAGCAGCAGGGCTTCTACGACCTCGAGTGGTCGTTTGGCTCGACAATAGAGCACTAGTGGAGTTTGCAGGTGGCAATAACTATAAATCCAATGGCCTCTTAGCGAGTATCATAAAATTGCCTGATGGGAAACAAGTTTCTAACTATCGCAAGATTCCTGCCGACTATGCAGGGTTCCATATCGAGAGGTACGACTCTATCGTGAAAGGGCCATATGCAAGTAAAGGTTTGGGGATAGTTGTACATAAGGATGACCTCGAGTCCATGCTACGCCATGCAATGATAAGGGCGCGATGGAAGGAGCTTATATAGCTGGGACGCGAAGTGTTTGGGATGAAGTCCGAATTGATAAGCCATAAATGCTAACACAAAGTGGTGGATAAATCCTCTAATATCAACCTTGAGGAGGTGGGGGTATGAATAACGAAGAGCTTAAGCAAATGTGTCTGTCTCTCTTGCACGTTGACACAGAAGAACAAGTGATCAAAATACTTAAAAACAAGGGTTTTTGGGACTCCCCAGAATCATGGAGATACTATGGCGACAGAGAAGACAACTATTCTGCTATAGGAAATCAGCAAAGTCGACCCGAAGCGGCACTTGTTGAAAAGGTGGTCAACTCTGTAGATGCTGTGCTAATGAACAAGTGTTGGCTCAGTGGCACTCCACCAGAGGATGCCAATGCTCCCAAAAGTATCCATGAAGCAGTTGCACTCTATTTTGCCGGAGATGCCAAAAAATCTGAAACCCAGGGCATATTGCATACTGGAGTCCTCAAAAAAGAACTGAAGTTTCTCGTCTCATAACGCTTGCGGCTACAGGAGCAACCGCAGGTTCGAAAGACTCCACTAATCCATGCTTTATCATTAGTGATTGTGGAGAAGGACAGACACCTAACTCCATGCCCTCAACGCTACTGTCCCTGGATAAGAAAAACAAATTCAAAATACAGTTTGTGCAAGGTAAATTCAATATGGGAGGGACTGGTGTACTTCAATTCTGTGGTCATCACAAGCTTCAGTTTATAGTAAGCCGTAGAAACCCCCAAATTGTAAATTCGGCGACTTCTGATGATTCGGCGGATATGTGGGGTTTCACAGTCATCCGTCGCGAAGACCCTGCCCCTGGAGGAAAGAGTTCAATTTATACATACTTGGCTCCCTCGGGCGCCAATCAGAAACCGCGCAACGGGGAAATCTTGCGTTTCAACTCAACTAGCCTTCCTATTTTGCCATCTGGCAAAAATGCCTATGGTCGTGAAGCAGAGTGGGGTACGGCAATCAAGCTCTATGAATATACTTCTACTGGGTTTCGAACAATGATGTTTAGAGATGGTCTCCTTTCTCGATTAGATATTATGCTGCCTGAAATTGCTTTGCCAATGCGTCTTCACGAATGTCGAGATTACAAAGGCCATGCAGGAAGTTGGGAAACTACCCTAAGTGGGTTAAGTGTTAGACTTGATGACGACAAAGCAGGGAACATTGAAGAAAACTTCCCAACAACTTCTCTCCTTGTGGTAGCTGGTGAACAAATGACTGCCAAAATTTATGCATTTATGAAGAGTAAGGCAGAAACCTACCGGAAGAATGAGGGAATAATCTTTACTGTTAATGGTCAGACCCATGCTTATATCCCCCGAACCTTTTTTAGTAGGAAAAATGTTGGTATGGGTCGCCTTGATGACTCAATTCTAGTGATTATCGATTGCAGCAAACTCACCGGGAGAGCACGTGAAGATCTTCTTCATGAACAGCCGCGACAGATTGAGGAACGGAGATCTGCGTGATGCTATTGAACATCAGCTCGAACTTATGATAAGAGACCATCAGGGACTTAAAGAATTACGTGAGAAGCGCAAACACGAGGAAGTTGCTTCAAAGACAGCTGATTCTAAGCCTTTAGAAGAAGCACTAAAGTCAATACTAAGGTCGTCCCCTTCCCTGGCGTCAATATTTCTGACTGGGACAAAACTGTCTAACCCCTTCAAGACAAAGGAGGTGTCTTCTGATGACACACCATACAAAGGTAAGCTTCATCCCAGTTACTTCAAGTTCCAGAAGCTTCAATATAAGGAAAAACTCGAACGTGCAGCTGCAATTAACATGAAATGTAGAATCCCCTTTGTAACCGACGTGGTGAACGATTATTTTGACCGCTTAGAGAATAAGGGTATATTTAGCTTGCGCATTCTTAATGAAGCTGAAACAAAAAAAGTCGATAGCTATAGCCTTAATCTGCAAAACGGGAACTTCGCTCAACTTGAAATTACCCGAAAATTGTTCCGTCGGCGATGTCATAGCATATCAGGCGGAAGTTACGGATGATACGTTGCCCGAGCCATTTGTCAATGTATTTGTACTTACGGTGGGACCACCCCAGCAGGTAACAGCCGGCGGCGGTAAAAAGGGCAAGACACCAACAGATAAGAACGGAGACGAACAGGAAGCCGCCGCGGGAATAGCGATGCCTGAAATAAATGATGTATATGAGAAGGATTGGGAAAAACGTAAACACAAATTTAACCAATTTTCAGCCCTCGAGATAATACAGGAAGAAGCTGCTGAAGTTGAAGGCAATGGAAGTCCTGCTGTCTATAGCTTCTGGATAAATATGGACAATATATACCTCAAGACCGAGATGAAATCCAGCAAGATTGCCCCAGAACTTTTAAAGGCACGGTTTAAGTTTGGCATGGCATTGCTAGGAATGGCGTTGATAAAAGGAGACACGATGTCGGATAAATTAAAAGCTGAGGATGAATCAGGAGGTCTGAATTCTAATGACGGAACACCGAATTTAGACGAACGTGTATTCCAAATTTCAGCAGCTGTAGCTCCTATCATTCTACCTATGATAGAATCTCTCGGTGCACTTAATGAAGAGCAGTTCGCTGTAGGCAGCCAAGTTGGCGATGACGAATGAGAAGTAAGGACTGCGGTAATTAGAATGCGTACTTCTTCCAGGTGACTCAATGACCGAATCATCTACGGGGCCTATGGAATAAAAGAATCTCATTGCTGGCGAATTGTTTCTTCTCTCCGTAAGCATACCACTTCCTATTCGGTACTTCCCTCGAATGGTGCCCCGAGCATGATTCCCCCAAGAGGTTCAATTCTTCGAATCCGGCTTGCGACATAGCATTCACAAACGATGAGAATTGCTCACTAGGGTCCGAAAGGCAACCAACTGAACGACGAGGCCACCTGGATCAATACACTGCCGAATAGCGCTGAATGTGTCAGTTAGTTTTATGAAGTAATTCTTCAAACCAGTTATTGAACGCCCCCCAAGTGTATAATATGATTCCCCATGACCATCCTCAAGACCAGCCAACCAGTAGGGCGCTGGCGTTTCCCGTCTGCCATCTACTTGCCACCGATGATACAAGACGTGTACCCCTGGATAAGGTGGAGAGGTCAATACTAATTTTGGTCTGGGAAACGCTCTGACAAATTTCTTCTTCTCGATAGCTTTATTTATAGTGCCAAGATACAGCATTCGCCTGCCAGTAATCTTGTTCTTTGGGGTACCATTACTTTTAGCGTTTTTCACCAATTCATTCAGCCCATTCACCATATCCATTACTTGTTTTCGAAATTCATCCTTCATATGGTTAGCAGATGGAGTATCTTGGCGACAATCAATAGCCCACTGCCCAAGTTTTAGTAGTGCGCAACGTGCAAAGCGACGTTGTCGAGGAAATTCAAGCTGACTAGCTGTTAAGACTGCATAGCCCAATCTCCCTCTCGCTTCATTTGGCATATTCTTAAGCCGAGCGTCGATTGATGTTGATTGACCCTGCCACGAGTTCTCAAAGTCCAACTTATCAGCCCACTTTATGACAGCCTCTTGGTCACGGTCACTCAGGGGCGTCGTCTTAACGGTCGTGATGAAATGCGAGAGGGGATTGACATCAATACCCAAAGCATATCGTCCATTGCCAACCGATTCTACAACGGCGGTTCCTCCACCCATAAAGGCATCAAGCACACAATCACCTTCTCTTGAAAATTCTAGAATAAAAGCCTTCGCAAACTCGGGGGAAAATCTAGCGGGGTATCGATAGAAGTTATGGGTTAGTCCCTCGACTCGATGAGAGGACTGAAGTGATTCTAGAAGCTTCGCTGATATGTTATTCAACCTAATGCTCTTCTAATCAAGGTATTAACCTTAAAAGAACTCGCTCTACTACTGCTTCATCTGCTTCCCTACTCTTTTTAACTCCTGCTTGATTGCTTTTTCTATCAGCCCTGTCATAGATGTATGTAGTCTAGCGGCTTGAATCTTCAATTGCTCGTGCATGTCTTCAGGCAAATATAGGGTAGTCTTTGTGGTTTTTTTAGCAGACTTCATACCATCTTGCCCTAAGGTGTATATTTAAACAGATGTATATATGCCATATTTCTGTCATTCTGTCAAGACGTCATAGAATACCACTTTTTCCCTCCCCCTCAAAAGTTATTCACGAATATGTGACATTTTCTTCCTGACAAAATATGTTGCGCCGACCAAATCATAAAAGCGAGGTGTCCTTCCCCGATTGGGGAAGGACACCTCAGTTCGTTACTTTCTTATTCGCCTAGCCTGGAGCCTGTTGCTCGGGACGTTGGCTCCTCATCTTGGCGAAGCACTCATCGCAGTATACCGGGCGTCCACTCCGGGGCTGGAAGGGAACTTCGCACTCGGTGCCACAGGACGCGCAGGTTACTTTGGTCTTCTCGCGTGGCCCTTTGGCAGCTCCGTAGCGTCCCTGTCGCCGCGCTGATCGACAATCGGGGCAGCGGCCAGGCTCGTTCTCAAGCCCGCGCGACTTGTAGAATTCCTGCTCCCCGGCGCTGAACACGAACTCGGCTCCGCAGTCACGGCAAGTCAGGGTCTTGTCAGCAAACGCCATCGCTAGACCTCCTTTCCTGATTGATAAGCCAGGCCTCGTCTTCGACGTGTTTGCGGCCCAAGAACTATGTGAGACTCTGGAGTTCCAAGGAGGGACAAAGCAAGAGGAGTTCTCCCTGATGCGTAATGAGGACTCTCGGTTCCTAGGGCGCCGACTTGAAAACACCGTGTCACGAGGTCATGCTCCGACGTGACTATACAATATTATTTTAAAGAATGCAACAGGGGGGTTTTTGAGAATATTCAGCGCCTTCCTTCTTTTCAACCCCCACGTATCCCCCAACCTTAGGGGCTAAGGGCATATAACCATACGCCCCTGCATTTCGGAGGACAACCGCTCTTTCATTATTGAGAAATACCAGTGAAAAGAATATCATGGGCCAAAAAGAGCGGAGGACATCAGATGATCAGAGCTTTCAACGGGAAGATGCCTAAGATAGCAGATACCGCCTTTGTCAGCGAATTTGCTTATGTAGTTGGCGATGTTGAGATCGGTGAGGGCTCGGGTGTATGGCCGGGCGCTGTGGTTAGAGGAGACTTCGGCTCCATTCGGATCGGCAAAGGCTCCCATATCGAGGACAATGCCGTATTGCACGCCTGGAAGTCTCTGACAATTGGCGATAATGTTACAGTCGGGCATAGCGCTGTTGTCCACTGCCTGAGAATCGGAGATAACGTGCTTGTGGGCAACAATGCCACCGTCCTGGATGATACCGAGGTCGGCAATTTCTGCATCATTGGCGCCAACTCAATGGTCAGAGCAGGCCAGAAGATTCCGGACAGGTCGTTTGTTGTGGGCGTTCCGGCAAAAGTCAAGGCAGAGTACTCAGCGGAGGAAATCAAGAGCCTGTACCAAGAAATGGTTGACAAGTACTATCAGCCAACGGCGGAAAGGCAGCCAAGTCTGGTGGACATGGCCAGGCAATACAAAGCGCAAGGGCTTTAGTCAGCGAACGTTCAGCAACCCTTTGTAACCCCCTTAATCCCCCCACCACGGGTAGCTTGGAGCATCTGCTCCAAGCTAATAAGCACGAACCCCCGTCGTGACAGGAGTAAGAAGCTACAGTTATCTGTTATACGGTTGCGCTGCTCGTTTCGTCTGTCGTTCGACCTATTTCGCTTTAGCCAAGCTGGGCCAGGCGTTCGTTCAACTTGGCCAGTCTATCCTTGCGGTCGCCCAGCTTCTGCCGCTCTTTCTCCACTACCGCAGGCGGAGCCTTGGCAGTAAAGGACCCCTCCGACAACAATTTTTCGATGCGCGCTATCTCTGCCTGATTCGCCTCGACTTCTTTGAGCAAACGGCTCTTCTCAGCATGGGAGTCAACCATACCCTCGAGGGGCAGGATAACCTCAACGCCCTTGAGCACCAGTATCTTCGCCTGCTCCTGTTTTAGCTTCGTCTTTTCCATAGCACTCACGATATCCAGGGGGTGCACTCTGGCCAAAGTATGAATCGCCTCTATATGGGCTTCAAGTCCAGGTTTGGATTCACCTGCGATAATGAAAGCTCTAATAAATTTTGCGGGATCAACGCCGCTCTCCACACGGGCGTTGCGGATGGAGCGCACTATCTCGAACACCGATTCCATCTCCTGCTCCGCCTTATCATCAAACGCTTTAGCATCGGCAACTGGATATGGCGCTATCATAATTGAGTCTGGCTTGCCCTCATGCTGGCGCTCTCTGAGGCTCTGCCACAACTCCTCGGTGATGAAGGGCATGAAGGGATGAAGAAGGCGCAGGGATGTCTCCAGAACCTGGACCAGTAACGGAAGCGGAGAGTTAGGTCCTTGATTATGGCGAAGCCTTATCTTTGCAATCTCGATATACCAGTCGCAGTACTCTGTCCACAGGAAGTCGTAAATCCGCCGCAGCGCCTCGCCGAACTGGAAGTCCTCGTTCAATTCGGTGACCTCGGCCACCAGATGGTTGAGCCGGCTCAGTATCCAGCGGTCCTCCGTGGTAGGAACGCCAGGTTGGATTTTCATCTCTACATTATCCATGTTGCCGACCACGAACCTGGCAGCATTCCAGAGCTTGTTGGCAAAATTGCGGCTGCCCTCTACCTTCTGCGGGTTGAGCTTCATATCGTTGCCGGGCGAGTTACCGGTAGATAGAGCGAAGCGCAGGGCATCGGTGCCGTACTTCTCGATAATACCCACCGGGTCAACCACGTTGCCGCGTGACTTGCTCATTTTTTCGCCCTTCTCGTCCCGTATCAAACCGTGCAGGTAGACAGTGTGAAAGGGTATATCGCCGGTGTTCTCCAGCCCCATCATAATCATGCGGGCCACCCAGAAGAAGAGGATGTCATAGGCGGTCTCCATCACCGAGGTGGGATAGAAATACTGCAGGTCCTCGGTCTTATCAGGCCAGCCCAGGGTGGAATGAGGCCAGAGCCCGGAGCTGAACCAGGTATCCAGCACATCGGGGTCCTGGGTGACATTATTCGAGCCGCACTTGGCGCAGGCTTTGGGGTCTTCAATAGCTACGGTGAGTTCGCCGCAGTCGCCGCAGTACCACACCGGGTATCCGGTGCCCCCACCAGAGCTGGCGGCTGATGCACCAGTCGCGGATGTTCTCCATCCAGTTCAGATAGACCTTGGTGAAGCGCTCAGGGATTATCTTTATCCTGCCATCGACCACGGCATCGATCGCCGGTTTAGCCAGAGGGGCGCTTTTGACGAACCACTGCTTGGATACCATAGGCTCGACGATGGTGCGGCAGCGCTGGCAGTGTCCCACGGCGTGCACATAGGGTCTATCTTTGACCAGCAGCCCTTCCTTCTCCAAGTCAGCAAGCAGCGCCTTGCGGCAGGCGAAGCGGTCCTGTCCCGCATAAGGGCCAGCGTTCTCGTTCATGGTGGCATCGAGGTTCAATATGTTAACCGAAGGCAAGTTTTGCCGTCTGGGCGATCTCGAAGTCCACCGGGTCATGGGCAGGCGTGATTTTCACCGCGCCTGTGCCGAAAGAGGGATCAACAGCTTCATCGGCGATGATGGGAATCTTCCTGCCTATAGCGGGCAGGATAGCCTTCTTGCCCAGCAGGCTTGTATATCGCTTATCTTTGGGATTGACCGCCACTGCGGTATCGCCGAGGATGGTCTCGGGACGGGTGGTAGCTACGGTGATATACTGGTCTTTCCCTCTTCCAGGCGATAACGTACATAGTAGAGATGGCTCTGCATCTCCCTGTGGTCCACCTCGAGGTCGGAGAGGGCGGTAGAGCAGCGGGGACACCAGTTGATGATGCGCTCGCCGCGATATATCAGGCCCTTGTTATAGAGGTTGACGAAGGTGGTGCGCACCGCCCTGATTGGGCCGGGGTCCATGGTGAAGCGCTCACGCGTCCAGTCGCAGGAGGCGCCCAGCTTCTTGTGCTGCTCGGCGATAATGCCCTTGTACTTTTTCATCCACTGCCACATCCGCTCCAGGAACTTCTCGCGCCCGATGTCGTGGCGGGTGAGCCCCTCTTTAGCCAGGAGCTGTTCCACCACGTTTTGCCCGCCGATGCCGGCGTGGTCGCTTCCCGGCAGCCACAGCGTGGGGTCGCCCTTCATACGGTGCCAGCGAGTCATGATGTCCTCGATGATAGCGGTCAGCGCTGTGCCCAGGTGCAGCTCGCCGGTGACATTGGGCGGCGGCATGATGATAACAAAGGGCTTCTTTTTGTGGTCTATCTTGGGGGTGAAATAGCCCCGTTCCATCCAGAACTGATACCACTTGCCCTCGATCTGTTTAGGGTCATAGCTCTTAGGGATTTCTTTTTTTTCTCGCGCCATCTTATAGAAAACCTCTCGATTTACAAATACTGCCCTACATTTTACCTTAGCTTCGCTTCGCCGTCAAAGTTCCCTTTTCATTTTGTATTTTGAATTTATAAACTCTCCGCGCTCTCTGTGGTGAACCGCTTCCCGCGACATTTTCCTCTTGACAGTATAAGAACTAATGTTCTATTATGTTCTCAAATTTAATATTGTGGCGCGGTTCGCCTCGAGCGGACTGGCAGGGTCACTGGGGTGTCCCCTTACTACTTTTGTCTGTACCAGCGGATAAATGGGGTTATTACGAACGCAGCCTTTATGCTGCGGTAATTGCCCCAAAAAGAGAATGTTAACAAGACCCAGGATGGGGTCGTTTTTGTCTGAAGCGCAAAAAACACGTTCCGCTGAAGCTGCCGAAAACCCTGAGTAACAGGTCCAAAAACAGGAAAAATTTAAAAATGCGTAACCCTAAAATCTCGGGCCACGCTATGCCCAGAAAACTTTTGACCGCAATGGTAAAATAGATGTTAAAATCAGACCTTAAGGAAGTCATCTCATGAAACTTGCACAAAAGTTGAAAACCATTGTGGGGCTCCGCTGGGTGATAACAGACAGGGAACAGATGATAGACTACCTGACGGATGAGACCGCACCCACAGTAAAGCCCGAGCCCGCAAGCGATCTCATCCTGGTGAAACCCGCCAGCGCGCAGGAGGTGAGCAAAATTCTGAAGCTTGCCAACCGAGAGAAAATCCCGGTTTTCCCCAGAGGCGGGGGGACAGGTCTTTGCGGCGGCGCCATCCCCACAGAGAACGGCATAATCCTGTCGCTGGAGAGGCTGAAGGGTATTGAAATAGACAAGGATAATCTGATGGCAATCGCAGAGGCCGGGGTGACGCTCAAGGAACTGATTGAAAAGGTGGAAGAGGCGGGCTTGTTCTTCCCACCGCACCCCGGTGACGAGAGCGCACAGGTGGGCGGCCTGGTAGCCTGCAACGCCGGGGGGGCGAGAGCCGTGAAATACGGCGTCATGAGAAGCTATGTGAAAGGCATAGACGCTGTGCTGCCCACAGGCGAGATATTGAGGTTAGGGGGAGAGTTACTCAAAGATAACACAGGATATGATTTAATGCACCTGATAATAGGCAGCGAGGGCACGCTGGCTGTCATAACCAGGGCTGATTCTGCGCCTGTACCCACAGGTTGCCGCCAGCGCTACCATGATTGTCCCCTATGATAACCGCCACGATGCCATAAACTCCGTGCCCAAAATATTGCAAAGCGGGATTATACCCTTAGCTGCAGAGTACATGGACCGCTTGGTAGTCGAGATTTCGGCAGCGAGCCTTGGCATGGAGTGGCCCTGTAAGACCGGGACAGGGTATTTGATGTTTATAGTGGAGGGACGCAGCGACGAAGAGGTGCACTTACAATTGGAGAGGATTTCTGAGATATGCCAGAGCTACCACTGTCTTGAGCCTGTAATAGGGGAAACCAAGAAAGAGCAGGAGAAGGTTCTGAAAATAAGAAGCAATGTATACTCGGCGTCGAAGCGCGGCCTGGTGGCGGATGCCTTAGATGTGGCTGTGCCCCCGGCCAGCATGGGGAAACTCATGGATGCCATAGATAGGGTGGCAAATGAGTTCGGCACAGTCATTCCAATGGTGGGACACGTAGGAGACGGGAACCTGCATCCCACATTGATTAAAAGCCTGGCAGACGGGGGCTTGCAGAAACTCAAAAAAGCGAAAAGGGAGATATACAAAGAAGCCCTTAAATTGGGCGGGACGATGACAGCGGAGCATGGGGTAGGCAAAATCAGAATCCCTGATGTCGATATCTTTCTGGACAAGAAGACAATGGAGTTAATGAGGGGCATCAAGGAAGTCTTCGACCCCAATGGCATATTGAACCCGGGGTGTGCCGTAAAGAGCTACAAAAAGTAGGGGCGGTTCGCGAACCGCCCCTACAATCGGACTTTGACTAATTCTGTGCCGTCACCTGTCAGATTCTTCTTCTAGGTCGTTTCCCCCGATTCCTTCTCGTCAGATTTGCCCTCAGTTTCTGTTTTAGCTTCTGCCCCAGCCTCTACTTCAGCTTCCGCTGGAGGCAACTCAGCAAGCTTTTTGAAAGCCAGGGAAAATTCGCTGCGTGCTGGAATAAGCTTGCCGATGATTACATTCTCCTTCAGTCCTCTCAGCCTATCGGTGCTTCCCGTGATCGCAGCCTCGGTGAGCACCCTGGTTGTCTCCTGGAAGGAAGCCTTCGCCAGGAAGCTGTCGGTGTTCAGCGCTGCCCTGGTGATACCCAGCAGCACGGGCTTGGCGGTGGCTGGTTCACCGCCCTCGGCCAATACCTTGGCATTGACATCCTCGTACACCAGGCTATCCACCAAGTCACCGGGCAAGAACCCTGTGTCCCCTGGGGAATCGACCCTTACCTTGCGCAACATCTGGCGCACGATGATCTCGATATGCTTGTCGTTAATATTCACGCCCTGGGACCGATAGACCTTCTGCACCTCGTCTACCAAGTATTGTTGCACAGACTCACGTCCCCTTATACGCAACATGTCTTGCGGGTGAATCAGACCTTCTGTAAGCTTGTCACCTGCTTTCACCCTGGCCCTGTTCTCCACCAGAATGGGGGTCATCGGGGACACAAGATACTCTCTTGCCTCCTTCTCCTCGTAAAGAAGGGATATTTGTTTTTTCCCAACCTCAACCTTGCCACCTACTCTGGCGACAAGCGGAGGTGCAACACTGGTTTTCTTTTCGTCCCCAGAGATTGGCGCAGCTAACACAGTAGCAGCCTCAACCCACTGCTCGTTCTCTACCATCACCTCATATCCCCGAGGTATATTATAATCATCACGGTAGACCTCGGAACTGGTTACCTTGATCCTCCTGCCCTCTTCGGTGCGGCTTATTTCAGCAACACCTTCGATCTCTGAGATGATAGCCTGAGTCTTGGGAGACCGGGCCTCGAACAACTCCTCTACACGCGGCAAGCCGCTCGTTATGTCCAACCCTGCCACACCACCAGTGTGGAAGGTACGCATGGTGAGCTGGGTTCCCGGCTCGCCGATGCTCTGTGCAGCGATAATCCCCACCGCCTCCCCCATAGAAACGAGCCGCCCACGGGCAAGGCTTCTGCCATAGCATAGCTGGCACATACCCCGACGTGACTGGCAACTCAGCGGAGACCTAACCTGAACCCTGTTAATACCAGACCTGGCAATGGCTTTGGCTTTCTCCTCATCGATCTCCTGGTTTCGGTCGACGATGATTCACCGCTCTTCGGATCAGCTACAGGGCTGGCAGCTATGCGGCCCACGATGCGCTCAGCAAGCGGCGTCAGAAGGCTCTTGTCATCAGGATCAAAGAGCCAGATGCCGGTTATCGCTCCGCAGTCCTCCTCAGTGACAAACACCTCCTGGGACACATCGATGAGCCTTCTGGTAAGGTAGCCGCTATCCGATGTCCTCAGCGCTGTATCGGCCAAACCTTTACGAGCGCCGTGGGTGGATATGAAGTATTCCAAGACCGCAAGCCCCTCTCGGAAACTTGACTTAATGGGGAGGTCAATAATTCTCCCCGAGGGGTCGGTCATCAAACCTCTCATCCCAGCCATCTGTCTAATCTGGGAAATATTGCCTTTAGCGCCCGAAGAGGCCATCATGAAGATAGCCCCGTATCTATCCATAGACCGTTCAAGGGCAGCTTGAATCTCCTCGGTCGCCTGAGTCCATATAGATACTGCGCTATTGTAGCGCTCATCTTCAGTGATCAAGCCTCGCTGAAATTGCTTATCTGTTTCGGTGATCCTGGCCTCAGCCATGTTCCAGTATCTTGGCTTTGTCCTTGGGCACTTTGACATCATTCATGGCAATTGTTATACCCGACTTAGTAGCATAGTGGAAGCCAAGACTCTTGATGTTATCTACCATGGTAGCGGTGCTCTCGTTACCCAAGAGCCGATGGCATTCAGCAACAATGCTTTTCAGCGCCTTCTTATCCATGAGCTGATTGCGAAAGCCAAGCTCCTTAGGCAATATATCGTTGAATATAATGCGACCGACGCTGGTCTTAATCCTCTTAGGCCCGTCGCCTGGCTGCCTGGCCTCGATCTCAGCACTGCTGTCAACGATGTCCATTTCATAGGCTAGCTTCGCCTCATCGAAGCTACTGAACACCATGCCCTCGCCTTTCCTTCCCGGCCTGACCATGGTTAGATAGTAGCAGCCGAGAACGATGTCCAGGGTCGGTGCCACCACAGGTTCGCCGGAGCTAGGCAAAAGCATGTTGTAGGTGCTGAGCATAACCTTATTTGCCTCTTCCATTGCTGCCTTGGAAAGAGGCACATGGACTGCCATCTGGTCGCCATCGAAGTCAGCGTTGAAAGCCACGCAAACCAACGGATGAACCTGGATGGCGCTGCCCCCGATGAGTACAGGCTGGAACGCTTGAATACCCAACCTGTGAAGCGTTGGTGCACGATTGAGGAGAACCGGACGTTCCTTGATCACCTCCTCGAGGATATCCCAAACCTCCGGTTTACCACGCTCCACGATCCGCTTAGCGCTCCTGATGTTAAGAGCCAATCCGCGAGCCACCAGACGACGCATAATGAACGGCTTGAACAACTCCAGGGCCATTCTTCTGGGCAGACCGCATTGATGAAGCTTGAGCTCAGGCCCAGCGACAATCACCGACCTCCCGCTATAGTCTACACGCTTACCCAGAAGGTTTTGGCGGAATCTTCCCTGCTTACCGCGGAGCATGTCTGATAGCGACTTCAACTTATGGTTATTTCCAGTGACCACCGCCCTGCCCCGGCGACCATTGTCAATCAAGGAATCGACAGCCTCCTGAAGCATGCGCTTCTCGTTACGGGTGATAATCTCAGGAGCACCTATCTCCAGCAGGCGGCGCAGACGGTTATTGCGGTTGATAACCCTGCGGTAAAGGTCATTCAGGTCGCTGGTAGCAAATCTGCCGCCATCGAGTTGAACCATTGGGCGCAACTCTGGGGGCAGCACAGGGAGCACAGTCAGGACCATCCACTCCGGCTTGTTCCCGCTCTTGCGGAAGGCCTCTACAACCCTTAGCCTTTTTATTGCCTTCTTGCTTCGCTGCCCGGAGCTGGTGGCGGCCTCTTGATAAAGCTCCTGTCGCATCTGTTCCGGGTTTATATTGCTAAGTATCTCAAGTATGGCCTCAGCCCCCATACCAGCATTGAAAACATCACCCCATCTCTGCCTTAACTCGCGACATTTACTTGCGCTCAGCAAGGTTAGCGGCACAAGTTCCTCAAGTTCGTCAATGCTCTCCTTCAGTTCGCTATCAAGTTTCCTTTTTTCCTCGGCATGCTGTTGCTGCAGTTGTCTTATCTCCTGCTGCAGCTTCTCCTCATCTTTCTTTGACACTTCCTGCGACTTCAAAACATCAATCTTATCTGCTTGCGACTTCTCAAGCTCTGCGAACTGCCGGGCGGCATCGTCTCGAAGTTGCTTCAATGCCTGACTCTTCTTCTCCTCATCGACCTTGGTGACGATGAATTTAGCGAAGTAGATAACCTGCTCCAGATTACGTGGTGAGATATCGAGAAGCAAGCCCATGTGGCTGGGGGTGCCTTTTACAAACCAGATATGGCTAACCGGAGCAGCCAGCATAATATGCCCCATGCGCTCTCTTCTCACCTTGGAGCGAGCCACCTCGACGCCGCACTTATCGCAGACAATCCCCTTATAACGTATCTTCTTGTACTTTCCGCAGTAGCACTCGAAGTCCTTGGTTGGGCCAAAGATCTTCTCGCAGAAAAGGCCATCCTTTTCCGGCTTCAAGGTACGATAATTAAGGGTCTCAGGCTTGGTGACCTCACCGTAAGACCATCCTCTGATCTGCTCAGGTGACGCCAGGGAAATCCTAACAGTCGTAAAGTCATTGACTTCGAGCATTACTCACTCTCCTCAAATCCAGCCAGATTTATCCCCAGCCTTGGTGCTTCCGTTGTAGAAGATTCCATCAGGTATGTTACTCTCTCCTCATCCTCATTAAGCACCTCGATAGCCAAGCCCAGGCTTTGCAATTCCTTGACCAGCACCTTGAATGATTCCGGCACCCCTGCCTCCAAAATATCCTCACCGTTGACGATCGCCTCGTAGGTTTTAACCCTCCCCACCACATCGTCCGACTTTACGGTGAGCATCTCCTGAAGGTTATGGGCAGCGCCATAGGCTTCCAGTGCCCATACCTCCATCTCGCCGAAGCGTTGCCCTCCGAATTGGGCCTTTCCGCCAAGAGGCTGCTGGGTTATCAAGGAATATGGCCCGGTAGACCTGGCGTGTATCTTATCCTCAACCAGGTGTATTAGCTTCATCATGTATATATTCCCTACAGTTACCGGTTGGTCCAAGGGCTCGCCGCTGCGCCCATCGTAGAGAATGGTCTTCCCAAAAATAGGTGGCGACAAACCCTTCTCCTGAGAGAGCTTCTCCACCATTTTATCCAATTCTTCAGCGCTCAGTTTGGAGGATTCCACCCCGACATCCCCCAGCCAGAGCCGAAGGCATGCCTGCCTAGCCTCACCTCTGGCCCCCTCGTCGAATATCTTCTCTCCATCATAGCCATGTTCAGAGAGCCAGGATTTGGCTTTCTCTACATGGATGGTATCTCCGTTGTGGTCTCCTTCGACCACCCCTGCCCTGTGTGCTATCCATGCCCGCGCCAGGGCATCCTCGAGAGAGGCACCGTCGGCGCCATCGAAAACGGGTGACAGCGCCTTGAAGCCCAGAGCGCTCGCTGCCCAGCCCAGGTGGGTCTCCATTAGCTGGCCGATATTCATACGTGAGGGAACACCCAACGGGCTGAGGATGATCTCAACCGGTCGGCCGTCGGGCAAGAAGGGCATATCCTCCAAAGGCAGGACGCGGGCGACCACACCCTTGTTGCCATGGCGCCCAGCCATTTTGTCCCCTTCGGAGATCTTTCTCATTTGGGCCACAAATACCCGCACCATCTGGTTGACCCCGGGAGGGAGATCATGGTTGTCATCACGGGTGAGAACGCGGACATCGATAACCTTACCGTATTCACCATGGGGCACCCTAAGCGAGGTATCCTTAACTTCTCGGGCTTTCTCTCCGAATATAGCCCGCAGGAGCTTCTCCTCGGCGGTTAGCCCTCTTTCACCTTTAGGGGTTATCTTACCAACCAGGATGTCGCCAGACCCGACTTCGGCGCCGATGCGGATAATCCCCTGTTCGTCGAGATTACGCAGGCTTTCCTCCCCGATATTAGGGATATCCCTGGTTATCTCTTCGGGGCCCAGTTTGGTATCCCTGGCCTCGACCTCGTACCTTTCGATGTGAACTGAAGTAAACCTATCCTCTTTAATCAGGGTCTCAGATATGACAATAGCATCCTCAAAGTTGTATCCCTCCCAGCTCAGGAAGGCACATAGGACGTTCTGTCCCAGAGCAAGCTCACCACCTTCTGTGGATGAGCCATCCGCTAGAACCTGGCCCTGCTCAACCTTATCCCCCTTGTTCACCACAGGTCTCTGGTTTATGCAAGTACCCTGATTTGAGCGGGCGAACTTGAGCAACGAGAAAGAACGCTCTTTCCCCTGTTCATTCCTGATCACAATGTTATCAGCCGAGACCGATACCACCTCTCCATCGCAGGGAGCGAAAAGCACCTGTCCGCTGTCTCGAGCCGCTTCTCTTTCCATCCCAGTGGCAATAAGTGGAGCCTTAGGCTTGATCAAGGGGACGGCCTGACGTTGCATATTGGATCCCATAAGAGCTCGGTTAGCGTCATCGTGCTCCAAAAATGGTATCAATGAGGTGGTTACACTGACGATTTGCCTAGGCGATACATCCATGAAGTCGACCTTATCAGGTGTCTCCAGCAAGAACTTCTCGCCATGCCTGACCTCGACCTTCTCTACAGCAAACTGATTATTCTCGTCGAGAGGGATATTGGCCTGAGCTATTAGGTAATTCTCTTCCTCATCAGCCGAGAGGTATTTGATTTCCTCCGAGACAAACGGTTTGATCTTAATGTTGCGGGACGATAGTTTGGAGAGCTTGCGGGATATCTCAGGGGTGATCACAGTCCCCGCAGCCACCACAACCTCCCCCCTAGCTTTGGTTACATCCTCAGCGACAGTTCTGCCGAGGAGTTCGGGTGCTGAGTTGCTTAGCTCTCTAACTACCTTTCGGTAGGGGGTCTCTATGAAACCATACTCATTTACCCGAGCATAGGTGGCCAAAGACCCAATAAGGCCGATATTGGGCCCCTCAGGGGTTTCAATAGGACATATCCTGCCATAATGGGAGTGATGCACGTCGCGCACATCAAAACCAGCCCTTTCTCGAGAAAGCCCTCCGGGGCCTAATGCTGAAAGTCGGCGCTTATGCGTCAGCTCAGCCAGAGGGTTGGTTTGATCCATGAATTGAGAGAGCTGCGAGCTACCGAAAAATTCCCTAATAGCAGCAACCACCGGGCGGCTGTTGACCAAAGTGCTAGGAGTCGCTGATTCTGGAGGTAGCAAACTCATCCGCTCCCGAACCACCCGCTCCATACGCAGCAGCCCTATGCGGATCTGATTCTGCAAAAGCTCTCCAACGGCCCGCACTCGGCGGTTGCCTAAATGGTCAATGTCGTCTGGGGTATCCGCCCCGTTATTAACCATCACTATATGGCGCACAATCGCCACCAGGTCCTCTTTGGTCAAAACCCTTTGGTCTGACGACATCTCAAGCCCGAGACGTTTATTGAGCTTATAGCGGCCCACCTTGCCCAGGTCATAGCGCCGGGGGTTGAAGAAAAGGGAATTCACCAGCCCGCGAGCGTTGTCGATTGTAGGAGGATCGCCCGGCCTCAGCCGCTTGTAGAAGTCGATTAGCGCTTCCTCTTCAGTCTTAATCGCCGGCTCACGCTCAAGAGTGGCCTGAATATATCGACGGTCAGGATTATTGTCCACATCAGCGAAGAGCTTGAGCAAATCCTCGTTCCTGCCGTATGGATGCTCGGAGTCGCTGATGGCACGAATCAGAGTGGTAATCGGTATCTTGCGTTTTCGGTCAACCTTTACTGATATCAGGCCATGGCTGCTAGTATCGAACTCCAACCAGGCCCCACGATTGGGAATCAGTTTGCCAGAGCACAATCTTTGCCCAGTGGCCGGGTCCTCATCGGCAGTGAAATAAACGCCAGGGGAACGGACAAGCTGGCTCACCACCACGCGCTCGGCACCGTTGACAATAAATGTGCCCTTGCCGGTCATCAGGGGGAAATCGCCCATGAAGACGTCTTGTTCCTTAATCTCCCCCGTCTCCTTAACCACAAGCCGCACTTTGACCTTTAGCGGCACCGCATAGGTAGCGTCGCGTTCATAGCACTCCTGCTCTGTGTACTTGGCAGCGGCCCAGATATGCTCCCAGAAAGCACTATCCTCCTTGAAGTCTGGCATCTCAGCCTTGTTCCCGAAGCCATAGCTCGGGAAATGGAGCTCATACCGAGTGCCAGCGAAGTCCTTAATCGGAGATATCTCAGCGAAGAGTTCCTTGAGTCCACCGTCCATTGAAGGGTCGCAGACCCAGCGATAGGACTGTTTTTGAATCTGGATAAGGTCGGGTGTCTCAAGGAGGAGGGGTATCTTGGCGTAGGACTTCCTCGTGCCCAAAGCTCGGGGTATGGCTAAAGTCATGATCTAACACCTCTCAAAAACTGACTCAAACTCACAAAGGAGAGAACAAAATAAGAGAGTGAAGCGGTGGGTTCTGGAGTTAAAAACATGGGAGAAAAAGTAAATTGCATATATAAGGCAGACTCTACTAGCAAAGTTAAATTCTAACACACTTTTATTAATCTGTCAATAGCACTTGAAGTGCATTTTTTAGTTCCTTTAGTTCCCTCTTATACATCATTAGGTCATTGTCCTGGATTGACACACAACAAAGCCTAATTTATGCTACTCTTTGTCTGCGCAAGGAGGCCTTCGAATAAGTTGGTAAAGATTAGACTGGCTATCCAGGCGGATATCCCTCGTATACTCGAGCTTTACCGCGAGCTATCCATAACGACCTCCCAGGTCGAGCAGGCACTGAGCCCTTCCTCAGAGAAGTACCGCAAGGTTTTCGCTGAAATTTGCGCTGACCCCAAGCATGAGCTCCTCGTCGCCGAACAGCAGGGGCAGGTGGTGGGCACCATTGCCCTACTCATCGTGCCCAACCTCTCCCACAACGCTACACCCTACGCTATTGCAGAAAATTTAATAGTTACTCAGAAGTACCGACGCCAGGGAATTGCCAGACAGCTCCTGGAATACTGCATAGCCCGCGCCAGGGAATCAGGATGCCACAGGATCGAGCTATGCAGCGATAGGAGACGAGAAGAGGCGCACAAACTTTATCGCTCAGTGGGTTTCGAACCCTCGGCTTACGGCTTTCAGGATATACTTTTGATCAGGTGGTTTTGAATGGATGCAATGGAAAAGTATCTGAAGTGCACAGAGGTCGTCGACTGCGATTCCCAAGTCATAAAAAAGAAGGCCATAGCTTTAACCAAGGGGCTGAAAACGGACAAAGAGAAGGCTATAGCCCTGTTCTATTTTGTAAGGGATAATATCAAGTACAACCCCTACGATTCGGCCGACCGTTATGAATACAGCATAGCCAGCGCCACCCTGAAACGAGGTTACGGGCTGTGCTTCCAGAAAGCAGCCGTGCTGGTCGCAATGTGCCGGGCGCTGGGAATCCCCGCCCGCTTCGGATTCGCCGATATCAGGAACCATCTTACTGTCGCAGAGGTTCCTCGATATGATGTGCGGAAGCAATATACTGGTATATCACGGTTTCGCCGAAATCTATATTGAAGGCAAATGGGTCATCGCCACACCGGCCTACGACCTGGGGCTGTGCCAGGAAAACGGTTTCATGTCAGTGGAGTTCGACGGCGAGCACGATGCCAAATTACCCAGCGTTAGCAAAGATGGCAGGCCACATGTGGAGTACCTCAAATATCATGGAAGCTACGATGACCTCCCCTGGCAGGAGATATATAACGCTGGCGCTGAACACATAGCCAGCCTGGGCGTTGATGTCGCCAAATTCTTGGCAAAATGGCGCACGGAGCCCAAATAAGAATCCTTTAGAGCCTTATCGCATCTTTCTTGTGGGGCGGGTTTGAAACCCGCTCCTACGTTTTTTGGGCACAGCACGCTGTGCCCCTACATAAAACACGGTTGGAGCAGGTGCTCCAACCTACCAAGCTTCTAGAGCTGTCTGCCGTCGCAGGGCGGTTCGCGAACCGCCCCCACATTTTGTCGAATGCCTCACCGAATCCCTTGACGGAAAGTCCAAACTTCGGTATTATAGTGCTATAATATTATAGTTATATAGTATGTTATGACGAACGCAGAAATGGCTGTGCTGGGGCTTGTAATCGAGAAGCCGCGCCATGGTTATCAGATAGAGCAGGTAATCGAGCAACGCGGCATGAGGAGATGGACCGAGATAGGCTTCTCCTCCATCTACTTTCTGCTCAAGAAGCTGGAGCGACAGAGATTGATCAAGGGAGAGTGGCAGAAGACCGAGCACGGCAAGGAGCGACGGGCAAAGGTGTATCGACCTACCGATGCTGGACTTGAGGCGTTTCACGCCGCCATCGTTGAGGCGCTCTCTATGCCCCAACCCACCCCTCGTCCCCTGATGTTAGGGCTGGCTAATTTCGCCGCCGTCTCAATCAACGAGGCGTCCGTTGCACTGAATCAGTACAGCCGGCAGCTTACAGAGAAGATGGAAATCCTGAGGAACTTCCATGATAGCAGTCAGCATGCGCATCCCTATTTTGTAGACGCTATGTTTGAACTAAGCCTTGCAGTGATGCAGGCAGAGCTAGAGTGGGTCGAAAAGTTCACGAAGCAAATACAGGAGCAATCTCAAACAAAAGAGGAGTGAAAGGTATGGCAATTATCGAAACTCACCAACTGGCCAAGATCTTCCCCGGCGACATCCGCGCGGTGGACGGCATCGACTTTGAGGTAAAAGAAGGAGAGATTTTCGCCTTTCTGGGCCCGAACGGTGCCGGCAAGACCACCACCATCAAGATGCTGAATACCCTTATCCTGCCCACCTCGGGGACTGCCATGGTGACCGGGCTCGATGTGGTAAAAAACGCGACCGAGGTGCGCAAGCGCATCGGATATGTGGCACAGGACGTAGGAGTGGACGAGCACGCCACCGGCAAGGAGAACCTGACCCTTTACGGGCATTTCTACCGGCTAGATAACAAGACCATCAAGCAGC
>CAWHAI010000012.1:0-46808 GCA_963827295.1 uncultured Chloroflexia bacterium | reverse complement strand
TCTGATTGGGCCGTCTGCTACGTTCTACTTCGGAGCGGGGATGGCAGGTGTAGCCATGCTGGGGCTGTTGCTATTTATCAAAAACCGCTAGGGCGGTTCAAGAAAGTTGCGGTTAGCCTGGAAATAGTTTACTATCTTTCAGAAGAATGTTGGGGAAGAGGTATTTATGGAAGATAGAGTGGCGATATTCATTGACGGAAGCAATCTTTATCACGCCCTGCGCTCCAATTTTGGGCGTTACGACCTGAATTTCGCGGAGTTCACCAAAAGGCTCTGCGGGTTGAGGAGGCTGTTCCGTACTTACTACTACAACATCCTGCAAGACCCAACGCAGCGCGCCGAGGGACATCGTGAGCAACAGGAATTCCTCAATACTCTTCGTGAGACGCCGTACTTGGAGGTGCGGCTGGGAAGCACCAAGCTGGCTTCGGGTGGGGTCACAGTGGAGAGGGGCGTGGACGTCATGCTGGTCACAGACCTGCTGCATTTCGCCTGGAACGACCTGTATGACATAGCGGTGCTGGTGAGCGGAGATTCGGACTTCGCCTACGCCCTGCAGGCGATTAAGAACATGGGCAAGCATGTCGAGGTGGCATACTTCGAAAGCAATGTGTCTAAAGACCTTCTGGCTGTAGCTGATAATAAGCATCTCCTGGATCGGAATTTCTTCAGGGATTTGTGGGCACGCAAGCCTCGACCCTACAAACGCAGGGGCAGAAGGCTGGGTGGGATTTTGCCCCGAGGCGGCATCCCCAAAACGGAAAATACCCCTCCCCCGCAAGAGTGAATAAAAAGACTCCGGTTTGCTTATGTACAGTAGGGGCACGGCGCACCGTGTCCCTATCTCTTCTCAAATTGACAAAGAATCTGCTTTCAGAGTATTATGCCCTCGGGTATTTTTGAATGACTGAATCGTCATCAGAATTAAAGGAGGAACAAAGTGCCCGATAAGACTGTGCTTCTTACAAAGAAGGATATGATAGCCACCATAACCCTGAACCGCCCTGAAGCGAACAACGCCTTCGATTTCCCTATGATGGAAGCAATTGACAATGCTATCAATGATGTTGCTGGGGACAAAGGTGTCAGGGTTGTCATTATCACCGGAGCTGGCAAGGGTTTCTGCTCAGGCGGCGATATAAGCTACCTGGGCAGCTTGGTCGAGGGGAGGTCGGAATTTGCCAGAACGGTCATCGGCGATGTGGTCAAGAGAATTGGGCATATGCCTACGGTGGTGCTCAAGATCCGCAACATGACTAAGCCTGTTATCGCTGCAGTCAACGGTATAGCTGCCGGCGGCGGCATGGGGCTGGCTCTGGCATGCGATATGAGGATTGTCTCGGAGAAGGCACGCTTCAGTACCATATTTATCAAGAGGGGCGTCATCCCGGACTGCGCTGCCAGCTATAACCTGCCTCGCCTTATCGGCATGGCCAGGGCGTGCGAGATGGTGCTTACAGGGAAGATTATCAACGCTCAGGAGGCCGAGCGCATAGGCCTGGTGAACAAGGTGGTTCCCCACGAGGAGCTGATGAAGGCGACCCTGGAGTTGGCGTCAGAGATAGCCAAGAACCCGCCTCTGGCGGTGGGGCTGGCTAAGGCGGCGCTCTACAGAGGAATGCTTGATCCCGATCTAGGCGCCCATATGGACTACGAGAACTATACCCAGAACGCGCTCATGGGCACCAAGGACTTCAAGGAAGGCATTGACTCCTTCATGGAGAAGCGCGAGCCTGTGTTCAAAGGAGAGTAACGCCCTCAAGGGCAAATGTAAAGTTCAAAAAGCAAATTGCAACATGAGAACTGGTAGGGCGTCTGCCTCGGACGCCCTTTAGGAAAGGGGATTCAAGTGGCTTACAAAACAGTGATTTACGAGAAGAAGGATGGGGTGGTGGTGATGACCCTGAACCGTCCCGAGGTCAAGAACGCCTTCGATGCCACTATGCAGGCGGAGATGGATGCCGTGCTCACTGAGGTGGCAAAGGACTTAGACGCGAGGGTGCTCATTATCACCGGCGCTGGCAAGGCGTTCTGCACCGGTGCCGATGTTGCCTATCTGATGTCATTGGGCGAGACGCATAAGCTCCATCAAACGACCATGGAGGAGATGATACGAGGGGATGGCAACATACTGACTACCGTGCTCAAGATAAGGAATTTGCCCAAGCCGGTTATCGCTGCGGTGAACGGTACAGCGGCCGGCGGCGGCTTGGCCCTCGCCCTGGCCTGTGATATCAGGATAGCTTCTGAAGCAGCCCGCTTCAACATGATTTTCACCAAGAGGGGAGTCATTCCCGAGTCGGGCTCAACCATGACTCTGCCCCGTTTAATAGGCACTGCCCGCGCTCTGGAGCTGGTGTTCACTGCTGAAGCAATCGATGGCAAAGAAGCAGAACGAATAGGCATGGTGAACAAGGCAGTCCCCGCCGACCAGTTGATGACGGCAGCGAAGGAGATGGCGGCGAAAATGTCGCAGAACTCTCCCATAGCGATGGGTTTCGCTAAGGCGGCAATCTACAGGGGTGTTAACGAGACCGACATCGCGGCGCAGATGGACTACGAAGCATACGTTGAGAGCGTGCTGTTCAACACTGAGGATTTCCAGGAGGGCATCAAGTCGTTCATGGAGGGAAGGCCGGCAAAGTTTAAAGGCAAGTAGGAGGTAAGATGGCTGTTGATGGGCTGCTCTTCAAAGTAGAGGATGGAATCGCCACCATAACCTTTAACCGTCCCGAGAAGCTTAATGCGGTCACCGAGGCGATGAGGACGGAGGTGCACCGACTTGCCACGCAGCTTCGCACAGATGATGCGGTGAAGGTGCTGGTGTTCACCGGTGCCGGCGAGGCCTTCAGCACCGGGGCGGACGCCAGCGAGCTGACCGCAGACTACAGCGGGCCTATCGAGCCTTATATTCTCAAAAGGCCTCTGGGCTGGTGGATACTGCCGGTGCGCTATTTCCCCAAGCCGACCATCGCTGCCATACCGGGCGTTATCGCAGGGGTGACCTTCTCCCTGGCTCTGGCCTGCGATATCAGGATAGCCTCGGAGAAAGCCCGCTTCAGCATGGTTTTTGTGAAGAGAGGGCTATGTCCCGACGGAGGGGCAACCTACTACTTGCCGCGCATGGTGGGAACCTCCAAGGCGCTCGAGCTCATGTGGATGGGAGAGACATTCGATGCTAAGGAGGCGGAACGCCTGGGGCTGGTGACCAGGGTTGTGCCCCATAACGACCTGATGAAGGTAACCAGAGAGCTGGCGATGAAGATAGCCAAGGGCCCGTCAGTTGCTATCGAGCTTATCAAGAAGGGTGTCTACAAGGGCGCAGTGGGCGATTTGGAGTCTCAGTTGGACTTCGAGACCCTGGCACAGCGCATTTGCTTCCAGACCGAGGACTTCAAGGAAGGCATGACCTCGTTTTTGGAGAAGCGGAAGCCAGAGTTTAAGGGAAGATAGCAGACCTTAAAATGCAGTGAAGCTGCACAAGGAAAATGTGTGTTAAAATGTTATGGTTATTAGGAGGGGGTTTTAAGATGGGTAAAGAGCAAGATCATATATGGCCTAAAGCTGAAGGTGGACCGAATGAGGGCTGGAACTATCGAAACATAAGCCCTAGGAAGAATCGACAAAAAGGGGCTCGAATGCCTACCTTGAGTGAAGTTTCGCAGTCGACAGATCCAACAAAACTATCTGTTGAAATCGATAAGCAAACAATAACAAAGGGTTTAAAAAATCGGCGGAACAGAGATAAGGGCTTTGGAGGATTGCCGCGAATATAGAAGAGGAGGAGCCACCTAAAATCGAATTCTAGTGGGCTGTGGCTATTATTATCGACAGCGAGCGATAAAACTATAGGGGCGCAAGGCCTTGCGCCCCTATAGCATTTTGGAACGCCTTTTCTCTTAGAGCCAGCAGGTCAATTTCGATCAACTGTAAAGTTCAAAATTCAAATTCCAAATACCTCCTCTATGATTCGGGCTTCTTTCAGGCCCTTGCACTCTTCGCCCATCTTATCTATTGAAAAAAGAACAGTGTTGTTCTCCTGCTCCAATATCTTCTTTACTGCTAGCATTTCACGGTCAATGATTTTTAAGTAAGATGGTAGGTATTTTTCAGAAATAATGTCTATATGATAGCTAGTTATTTCACTTCGATTTGAAAACTCTACTACTCAAGATGTTCCTGTTGTTCCTCTATGATACTGAAAGTGTAAGTCTGACCTATCTTCCAGCAATTATTTAATGCTACAATCAATCCTTCAAGACAAGCGGTTTGTTCATCTTCATCTTCTAAGTCAACAATCCAATCTGTCCAGTAATGTATCAAACCTTCAGATTCCTCTATCTCTTGTCTTAACCTTTCAAGAGCTTTTTCAGACATGCCCTTTCTGTAGAGATATTCAAAATATAGAAGCATCTCCATTATAGATTCTGGATTCTGAAGAGTAGGCGTGCCCTCTTCAAAACTAAAATTGGTGCAATCCGAGAGCCTGTCAGCAATAGCATTAAATAAGTCCTGTCCAATTTGTTCGCCGAAAAGGTCCAGATATATAGATGGAAGGTCAGAGAGGCCTTTATCATCTGATGACCGAGGACCAAGGGTCTGGGGATAAAAGGGGATGGTCCAAAGGAAAGGCCGAACCTCGCTACCAAGGCGCATGACCCCGCGCCCTTCGGCAATCACAAACCGCTTGCCACCTGTCACTAACATGAGCCATGGAGCAGCGGACCTTTGAGCAGTTAGAGTCGCTTCCACTATGATCGCCTTCTGTTTCGTGTCGCTCTGTATTTCCTCAAGGACCTGTTCCCAGTCTATCGGCTTGGTTATTGCAGCAGCTTCCTTTAGTCCTTCTATCGGGAACCCAGTACACAGATGACAGGGAACCCCCTGCATTTGAACGGCATTGGAGAAGTTCAATTCCCCAGTTACTAGGGTTACCGGGGTGGATTTAAATACCTGGTGGCATTCACTAGTAAGCAGCAGTAACTTGGTATCCGAGCGCTTAAACGCTCTCACTATGTCCTCAAGTTGCTCGAGTTCTGGATCGAGTTCATTTTTCCTTGGGGAAGGAACCCCTATAACCCACCCATTGTTCACAGGGATTCCCTCTGTAATACTGCATTGCTTGAATAGACTTGCCAGACTCTTAATAGCCTTCTCGGCCTTAATGCGAGAGTCCGTCTTCTCCTTAGACCCATCTTTTTGGCGAATGAATTCCAGTTCCTGAGTTATCGTGTCTGAAAGCACAAAGAGATTTGGCCCGGCGGCTGTTACGCTCCAATTGTGGGGATCTGGCTCGTTCATCAGTATATTGGTATCCATCACTAGTATCCGCGCTGGGTGCCGGCTCTCAACTATATGAGAAATTTTGGATAAGTCGAATACATTTGGCATATTTCACCCCCGCGGAAGTACAGTCCTCAACATTTTAGCACATCAGTAATTTTATGCCGTTAGTAGTATTACCGATATATTTCGAAGCCACATAGAGCAATTAGCCAGAGTTCTGCTTCGTTTCGGCGGATTAGAAAGCCCGCAACTATATGCCAAACGCTAGTCAGGATTGTTCAATACCCTGAGCCGATGATGCCAGCTTTCCATTAAGGTGTAGCTATAGAAACCCACCCTACGCTTGGACTCCTGCTTCCGCAGGAGTGACATACAAATGTAGGGGCGCAAAATTTTGTGCCTCTACTCATTATCTTGAGTAAGTGTATCTTGAGATAACCCCGCCTTTATCGCCTGGGACAGCGAGCTTACAGCAATGGGTTTCATCTCATGTGGCAGTTTCTGTCCGCTCTGTAGTGGCGGGATGAGGCAGGAGGTGAAGCCGAGCTTGTCCGCCTCAGCCAGCCGCTTCTCCAGTTGTGATACAGACCTCAGCTCACCGCTGAGCCCTATCTCGCCGATGGCCACTAGACTGGGATTAACCCTGGCGTTTTTGAAGCTCGATGCAATAGCCAGGGCGATGCCCAGGTCCGCCGCTGGCTCATTCACCTTGAGTCCCCCTACCACGTTCGTGATGATGTCTTGAGTCCCCAGAGATAGCCTCGCTCTCTTGGTAAGGACTGCGGTTATCATGAGCAAGCGGTTGTAGTCCACGCCGTTCGCGTTGCGGCGGGGCAAGCCGAAAGCAGTGGGGCTGGTCAGCGCCTGAATCTCCACCAGCAAAGGGCGCGTGCCCTCGACGGTGGGCACGATAACCGAGCCCACCGCTCCCTCGGAGCGCTGCGAGAGGAAAACCAGGGAGGGATTGCTCACCTCGACCATTCCCCGGTCTCTCATCTCGAACACGCCCAACTCATCGGTGGAGCCGAAGCGGTTCTTGGCGCCGCGCAGCAGCCGGTACGAGCTATAGCGTTCCCCCTCGAGGTAGAGGACTACATCCACGATGTGTTCCAGTGTATTTGGGCCCGCGATGGAGCCATCCTTTGTGACATGCCCCACTATGAAGATAGGGGTGTTGCTGGATTTAGCCCAGCGCATCAGCCTCTGAGTGCACTCGCGCACCTGTCCCACGCTGCCTGCTGCCGAAGAAAGGTCGCTGGAATGGACCGTCTGAATGGAATCTATAATCACCAGTCGCGGCGAGATTTCCTGACCCCGCTCGATGATGTTCTGCAGGTCGGTCTCGGGCAAAAGGAACAACCCCTCACCACGCAGCCCCAGTCGGTCCGCCCTCAGCTTTATCTGATGTGCCGACTCCTCACCGGAGACATACAGCACCTTGCCCACGCGCTCGGCAATCATGCCAGCAACCTCGAGCAGCAGCGTTGACTTGCCGATGCCGGGGTCGCCGCCGATGAGCACCATCGAGCCGGGTACTATGCCGCCGCCCAGCACACGGTTAAACTCGGTCAGTGGCAGACTGAGGCGCGGCACGGAGTTGGTGGGTAGCTGAGATAGCTCCTGAACTTGAGTGGCGGAGGTCAGTGCTGACGCTTTCGGTGCGCGGCTGACCAGGGTCTCGACATAGGTGTTCCACTCGTTGCAGTCGGGGCAGCGTCCCAGCCATTTGGGGCTCTCATTGCCGCAGTTCTGGCAGACGAAGACATTCTTGGGTTTTGGCATACAACAACCTCTGTGCAATTGGTAGCCTGGAGCGGATGCTCCGACCTAGCCGTATTATAATCCTATCTTCTGGGTGCAGAAAGGGGAGCCCCTGCCAAACTTGTGCATGGGCTCCCCTTCTTGATTCTACTGACAGTAGCTGGCTGTCTAGCCCCCCTCGGCCAGCTTCTTCATAATCCTATCGCGCACATCTTTCTGCACAAGCTCGATTGCCACGCCGTTGGTCTCCTGTGGGGTCGAAGTGGGCGAAAGCCATGATGCCCACCATCTTGAGGTAGCAGATCATCTTAAGCCCCTGCGACTTGGCATTGGCCACTTCCTTCTCCAGGTCGTCCACCTCGAAGCCCAGGTGGTGGATGCCCTCGCCTTTCTTTGCGAGGAAGTCGGTGTAGATGCACTTACCCTTAACCACCTGCACCATCTCCAGCCTTACCGGCCCCATATGGGCGAAGGTAACCTTCATGGTGTAGGGGCAGGGCTTGCCCTTGTATATCACATCGGGCGGCAGATCGTGCTGCGCGACCTCCTCGAATTTGATACCGAAAGCCTTGCTGTAGAAAGCCAAAGCCTTGTCCATATCCTTGACCACGATTGCCAGGTGGTCTAACTTCAATTTGGCACTCCCTAGTTTTAACGTCGCCATCCCTCAGTTCCCTCCTTATATCTCGCTGGCAGCGAGCCAGCCCTCTTTTATGGCTTCCAGTATCGTCCTGGGCTCGACGCAGTCACCGACGCACTTGACCTCGACGCCCGTTTTTTCTATCGCTTCCTTGAGTTCATTGTTTGGCACTGGAGCCCGCAGCGAGCACGAAGGTGTCGGCGGGGAAGTTCTTCATGGCATCGGCCGCGATCTCCGCCATGGAGGTTATGCCTCCACGCATGTGGACACGCATGCCGGTGTCGGTTGCCTGCTGGTATTGGACTCCGGTGAGCATGCGGATGCCCTTATTTCTCATCCTGTCGACGAGAAGCATCCTCATGTCGGGGTTCATCTTATTCGCCATGAACTGGCTTCTCCTGGCAATGGTCACCTGCTTGCCCTGGTCTGCCAGGAACTCGGCGGTCTCGCAGCCTACCAGGTCGCCGCCGATGATGAACACCTTGTTCCCCACCTTTGCCTTGCCCAGGAGGACATCCTCAGCGGTCACTACGTTCTTCAGCGTATCCAGACCGAATATATCCTCGGGGCTTGGGATAAGAGGTTTAACGCCGGCGGCGAGGATAACCACGTCTGGCTTGGCCTTCTTGATCTCTTGCGGAGTAATTGCCTTGCCCAGCACTACCTTGACCTTAAGCTTCCTCAACTGGTGCACCATATAGGCGGTAAGTTTATTTATGACCTGTTTGTGAGGAGGTCTTGCAGCCAGAATCAATTGCCCTCCCAGCTTTCTCTCTTTCTCGTAAAGGGTTACCTGGTGCCCTCTCAGCGTTGCCACGCGGGCTGCCTCCATGCCAGCAGGCCCGCCGCCCACGATAATCACCTTCTTGGGCTTGGCTGCTTTCTTAATCTCGAATTCCTTCTCCATGCCCAGTGCGGGGTTGACCACGCAAACTATGCCTTCAGCCCATGGCAGGGTCTCTATGCAGTGATTGCAGAGGATGCAGGGGCGAATATCCTTCTCTCTGCCTCTAGCTATCTTGTTGGGGAGGTCTGGGTCGGCCTGTAGCGCTCTACCCATGGCGACGAAGTCCAGCTTGCCCTGCTTGATAGCCTGTTCCCCGATCTCAGGGGTTATGGATGCCGCGGCGATAACGGGCACCTTGACTACCTTCTTGACCTGCTCGACCAGGTCGAGGTTAGGGGCTGGGCCGTCGGCTTCTACAGGGCACATCGTTAAGTATTGCCAGGCATAATCGTAGAAACCGCCCTGTGAGAGGTGGATGGCATCGGCGCCAGCAGCCACGAACATGGGCGCGTGTATCAAAGTGTCCTGAAGGGTGACGCCGTACTCGGCTACTTTGAGGCCTTTGACATAGTATATTTCATAGATGCTGGTGCGGCACCACAGCGGGAACTTCTTGCCCACTTCCTTTCTCACAGCCTTCAGGGTATCGCACATGAACCGCGCCCTGTTCTCCACGCTGCCGCCGTATTTGTTCTTGAGCGTGTTCCAGACGCGGGAGCGGAACTGGGTTTGCCCATTGATATTGGCACCGTGGATCTCGATGGCGTCGAACCCTGCCTCTTTGGCCCTCCTCGCCCCCTCGACGAACTTCTGGATAATGTATTGGATATCCTCTACTGATAGCTCTCGGGGCAGCTCAGCTCCCATCACCGGCCTTTGCTCTCCCTTGATCCAGATGGAGCCGTGGTAGATTTGCAGGCAGGCCTTGGCACCATTCTTCCTGATGGTCTCGGCGAGCTTGCGCAACCCCGGGATGTACTTGTCGTCGTCGATATTCAGTCCGAAGGGTAGCCCTGCTCCTCCGACAGTGTCGACATTAGCGTTCTCGACGATGTCCAGTCCCACACCGCCCTTGGCCCGGGCCTCATGGTAGGCCAGGAACCGGTCCGTGGCCTCGCCCCCAACGCATACATTGGTCCCCATGGGCGGATAAACAATGCGGTTCTTGAGCTCTAGTGTTCCGATGCGACCGGGGGAAAACAAGTTTTGATATTGGGATTTGGCCATCTACTCCTCCTTGTTTGAGAATATTTTTGAATGAATTTTAATTAGTGATTGTAGTGAAGAGCGTCAGCGAGGATTTTCAATCGCTACGAATATAGAAAATCCCCTGAATCTTTGTGAGGAACTGTTGATTGTGGATGAAAATCTGAGCAGAGAGGGCTAAGGAAAAGGCATGGAGGTCATTTGCGAGCATAGCGGAAGCATACTAGCCCATCTTGTGGCGGTTGTCAATAGTCGGGAAAGCGTTTACAAACGGGCTCGCCCTTTCACTTAGAGGACTTTGTTTAAGTTCTATACCTTCAACTTCTCCCTGAATGTCTTAACCTGAGCCTTGTATTCTTCTAATCTCTGCGGCGACATCTCATCGGGCCATCCAGTATCCAATTTGTTAAACACTTCAATCAAAGCACCGCTCTTTGGTGCCATCCCCTCAAAAGCTTCGGGACCATTTGGGGATAGCATTGGCGGGTAGTTTTTCCTTGCAATAGGCAATAATATCATCTGCATTCAGCTTGCCCTTATATTCCTCTTTAGGTTTTATGAAAGCTTTTATTCTCGTACTTCCTTGGCGTTCAGGATCGGGTATTCCCACCGACGCAGCTCCGCAAAGACTTCTTTCCGGCCCGTCGGCTATATTGACACGCCCTTCAGCTAGTGATATAAATAATTCACTGCGAATTTCTCGCTCATCTTTGCTTAGTGCCCTTTCTGCTCCGCTCCCACTGAGGGTTTTCACCTAAATAGGAATCTTGAGGAAAGGAGATGGACTTATGGCATTCAAATTCCCGTCTGACGAATGGATCAAGGAACTCGGGCGCCAGCTCAACGCCAGCGCCTCCTACGAGAAGTCGGCCAAGGATTGGGAGGGCGACTTCATCTTCATCGCTGAACCTGACGCAACACTTCCCAACGAGGCATACATGTTCCTCGGCCTCTTACATGGCAAGTCCACCGGGGCAGCGATGATGGCCACTAAGGATGAGCGCAAAGCTCAATTCATTATCCGCGCCCCAGCGGCTGTATGGCGCAGGGTCATCGAAGGTAAACTCGACCCCATCCAAGGTATGATGACTCGCAAACTGAAGCTGGAGGGCAACATGATGAAAATCATGCGCTACCCCAAAGCTGCTAAGGAGATAGTCTCCTGTTGCGCCAAGGTGCCCACAGACTTCGGAGACTGAAATTGTCGGAAGGAGGTTGGCGAGATGTGGTATTTTGTCTCACCGCGGATCGTCTTCGGTGAGGGAGCGCTCGATGCCCTCGACGAACTCGAAGGCAAACATGCTCTAGTTGTCACCGATGTGAACCTGGTGAAGGCTGGCTTGCTAAACAAGGTAAAGGACCATCTGGACAAGGCTGGAATCGAGGCGCACGTATTTGACCAGGTTGAGCCTGACCCCAGCGTCCAGACAGTGCTCAAAGGGGCTGAGCTTGCGCAGAAGCTCGCACCTGAGTGGATCATCGGGCTGGGTGGTGGCTCGCCAATGGATGCGGCCAAAGCCGTCTGGATTCTGTACGAGCGGCCAGACATGGAGCCGGCGGCGATCAACCCATTCATCAACCTTGGCCTGCGTCAAAAAGCCCGCTTGATAACTATCCCCACGACCAGCGGCACCGGCGCTGAGGTCACCTGGGGTATAGTCCTCACCGATACCGAGACGCAACGGAAGATGGGCCTGGGCAATCGTGAGAACGCCGCCGACATTGCCATTGTTGACCCCCAGATGGCCGCTGGTATGCCGCCTCGCCTGACCGCCGACACCGGCCTGGACGCACTGACCCATGCCGTTGAAGGATACACCTGCACCTGGCGCACCGACATCACGGACGGCCTATGCATAGAAGCAGCTCGCACCATATTGGAATACCTTCCGCGTGCCTACGCTGATGGCTCCGATATGCAGGCGCGAGAGAAGATGCACAATGCCGCTACCTGTGCCGGCCTGGGCTTTGGCAATGCCATGGCCTCAATGGCTCATGCCATGGGGCATGTTCTGGGCGCTGTATTTCACATACCTCACGGTCGTGCGGTTGGCATATTCCTTCCCTACACCATCGAGTTTGCGGCACGCGAAACGCCCGAGCGCTTCGCGCAGATGGCCGCCTTTACTGCCTGCTCCGACAAAGGGGGGGAGCGGGCAGCGCGTAAGCTGGCCGATGCTGTTCGGGACCTGTGCCATAAGCTTGGCAGCCCCGTCAGCGTCGCGGAAACCGGCATTAAGCGAGATGCCTACGAGGGGCAGCTGGACAAAATGGTAGACGATGCTTTCAACGACACGCAGATAGTCCCTGCCGTCCGCACGCCCTCGTATGACGAATTGCGTCAGCTTTTTCTTTATGCCTACAGCGGCCGAACTGTTGATTTCTAGACGCTCTTTGGACGGAAGCTGGAGGCCGTCTAAAGACTCCGAGTATGTTGGGCATCTGCTTCAACTACCCATGGAGGACGTATTGAAGGGCCCTCTGAATACTGATCTCAGAGGCGCTCTCACGTTGTGGGCTCAGGGCGTTTGAAGGAGGCGAAGGATGAACGGGTATATGGGGAAAATTCTGCGCGTTGACCTGAGCAAAACTGAGCTGCGGGACATACCATTAAATGAAGAATATGCTCGCGCCTTCGCTGGCGGCAGCGGTCTGGCGGCACGCTTGGTCTATGATATGGTCGATGGGCACACTGACCCGTTGGGCCCGGATAACCCGCTGGTCTTCATGACCGGCCCGCTGGTCGGCACCACCATGCCTTCGTCCGGCCGCTACAGCGTGTGTGCTCTCTCACCAGCTACACTCATCTGGGGAGAGTCCAACTCTGGTGGATATTTCGGCCCTGAATTGCGCTTCGCCGGCTACGACGGTATCGTCCTCACTGGCATGGCAAACAAGCCGCTGTGGCTCAGTATAGTCGAGGGCAAAGCCGAGCTTCACGATGCCACCGGTCTGTGGGGCGCTGATTCCTACGCCACGCAGGAGAAGGTTCGACAGGCGCTGGGTCAGCCAAAGGCTCGCGTGGCCTGCATCGGCTCAGCAGGCGAGAACCAGGTCAAGATGGCTGCTGTGATGAACGACAGCGGCCGCGCTGCTGCCCGCACCGGCATGGGCGCCGTGATGGGCGCAAAGAAGCTAAAGGCCATAGGGGTACGCGGCTCCGCCAAGGTCCCTCTGGCCGACCCCGAGCGTCTCCAGGCCATAGCCCGCGACATTATTGCTAACCTGGGTGAGGATATGGTAGCCATGGCGTTCCGGGAGGCTGGCACGGCCGGAAGCGTAGACACCCTGCTTATGTACGGCGACATGCCCATCCGTTATTTTCAGCAAGGCGAGTGGGAGAACGCTAACGACCTCTCCGGCATTGTGATGGTCGACAAATACCAGATCAAGAGATATGCTTGCTACCGCTGCCCCATAGGCTGTGGCCGCGAGACACGCGCCCCCGCTTACGGTCTGGACAAGGCAGACGGCCCCGAATACGAGACGATCGCCGCTCTCGGTTCGCTGGCAATGGTGGATGACCTGCAAGGCGTGATCTACGCTGGCCACCTCTGCAACCTGCATGGACTCGATACCATCAGCACTGGCGTCACCTTGGCTTTAGCCTGCGAGATGTTCGAACGGGGCATCATCAGCAAAGCGCAGACCGGCGGCATTGAGATTCGCTACGGCGATGTTAAAACCCACTACCTCCTGATCCCCATGATCGCTCGTCGCGAGGGTTTCGGCGACGTTCTAGCCGAAGGAAGTGCCGCTCTGGCTAGGCGGTTCGGTGTGCCTGAGTTGTCAGCGTGTGTAAATAGACTGGAGCTTCCCATGCACGACCCGCGAGCGTTCGCCGGCATGGCTGTGACCTATGCTCTATCCCCGTGCGGTGCCAGCCACATGCAAGGCGATATGTACGGTGTGGACATGGGCCAGCGCCCTCCTATCGAACTGGGCATGATCCCAGGCGAGCGTCTGGAGTCATCCGAAGAGAAGGGACGCATTGCCGCCCGTCAGCAGGCCTGGCGCAACCTATACAACTCGATTAATCTCTGCCAGTTCATGAATCCCGGCGTCGAGCATTTGCTTGCGGCGCTGAACAGTGCTACAGGTTGGGATCTCAAGCTGGATGACCTGATGGCGATGGGCAAACGCATCGTCACGCTTAAGCGAGTGCTCAACCTGCGTCGCGGCCTTACGGCTGCCGACGACCGGCTGCCTGAGGTGCTGCTCAAGCCTCTGGATAACGGCGGTGCCGCAGGAACCGTACCCGACGTCAAGGTTCTACTCTCCGGCGCATATACCGAGTACGGATGGGACCCTGACACCGGCAAGCCCATGCAGCAAACCCTTACAGAGTTGGGGCTGAGCTTCGCCGCCAAACCAAGTTAGCGTGACGCCCCTTCTCTGCTTTTCCCTGCGCTTTCAGCAGTGCCGCTCCGGAACAGAGTCCTTATGACTCACGGGCTTGCTCCTTAAAGTGGAGAAGGAGCAAGTGATTACACTTAGAAGCGAGGCGTAATAGCACTTCGCAGTGGTTTTATACTACTGACACGGACTGGAAAGTCCTGGTCGCGATAGCGTTTGCCACGCTCCAGAACCAGAACGCTGTAGCCCTTCTCCGTCAAACGCATGGCAGAGACGCTTCCGCCGAAGCCAGACCCGACTATTACGTAATCAAAGACCGTTAACTTCTGTTCCGCAACCCTACTAGCCATGAGCTTCTCCCCCTAGAGGCTATACTTTATTTGAAAATACTTTGTAGTTTCTGGTACTTAAGTTACTACTGACACTGACACTTGTCAATAAAGCTTCGATCAGAGGATTAGAAGTTCTTCTAGCCTTCAAATTTCTTGAAGACCAGGCAGGCGTTCTGGCCCCCGAATCCAAAGCTATTGGAGAGGGCAACCCTGACATCCTTTTTCCTGGCTACATTGGGTACATAGTCCAGGTCGCAATCGGGGTCTGGATATTCGTAGTTTACGGTGGGGTGGATTATACCCTCAACAATCGTCTTGATGCAGGCAACAGCCTCTACAGCGCCTGACGCGCCTAAAAGATGCCCGACCATGGATTTTGTGGAGCTTATGGGTATATGGTAGGCATAATCTCCGAACAGTGATTTAATCGCCAGGGTCTCTACGGTATCATTGAGTGGGGTTGAGGTGCCATGGGCGTTAATATACTCAACCTCGTTTGGAGCTAACCTGGCATCCTCAAGCGCCCAGCGCATAGCGCGAATGGCCCCTGCCCCGTTCTCGTGAGGAGCCACAATATGGTAGGCATCCGAGGATGCGCCGACGCCTACGATTTCGGCATAGATGCGAGCATCCCGGCGCAGGGCGTGGTCCAGGCTCTCGAGAATCAGTATGGCAGCCCCCTCGGCGGGAACAAAGCCGTCCCGCTTGGCATCGAAGGGACGGCTGGCCTTGGTCGGCTCGTCGTTCCTAGTGGTCAGCGCTTTCATCACGCAGAATCCGGCTACCCCAGTTGGGGTTATGCCAGCCTCGCTGCCTCCGGACACCATGACCTCAGCTTTGCCCATTCTTATCACCTCTACTGCATCACCGATAGCCTGGGTTGCAGCAGCGCAGGCAGTGGTTATAGTGGAGGAAAAACCCGTGAGACCGAAGATGAGGCTGACCTGTCCTGCTGCCATATTGGGCAGGATTATAGGCATGAAGAAGGGATTGAGTCTCATCCCCCCCTTTTCCACTAGCGTATGATAGCCGTCCTCAGCTTCTGGGAAGCCTCCGATTCCGTTGCCTAAAATCACGCCCAACTGGTCCTGATTCTCCTTTCTGATATCGAGCTTGGCATCCTCAATGGCCATTCTCGCGGAGGCTACAGCGAACTGACTGAACCGTGCCATCCTCCGTGGTATCTTTGTACTCCATGTAGTTCTTGGGGTCGAAGCTCTTTACCTCGCCGACTATTTGGCAGCTTAAGCTGCTGAGGTCGCACAGCGTCGCCTTAGCGATGCCTGACCTGCCTTCGAGCAGCCCCTTCCAGTATTCATCGACAGTAAGGCCCTAGGGGTGTCACCGCACCCATGCCGGTAATGACAACTCGGCGCTTCCCTTTTTTCTCTTTACGCTCTCGCTTAGTGCGTGTTTTGGGGAGTACATCCGCCTTTTCTTTTTTCACTATGCCTTTAAGCAGTTCGTCGATTTGCTTCTCGACGACTGTGGTGACTGCTTCTGTTTGCTGGATATCCGGCCCTGCTTCCCTCATCAAGCCCTCCTTACCAAGTCACCTGTTTTCCCTCTCACGCTTTTATACGTAGAGTTCAGGCCGTAAGCCTTTTATACATTCTATCACCTCTGCGACAAGGAATAGTGAGCCAGTGGCGCAGATAAGGTCTTTCTTGCCTGCTTTTAGCTGTGCCTCTACTACCGCTTTGTTAACATCCTCCGCCACCTTGGCCTTCACTCCCAGTTTGGCGAACTCATCAACCAGCGCCTCGGGCTTAGTGGCCCGGGGATGGCGGGAACGGGTGACGATAATGGTATTTCCCAGTGGCGCGAGTTCTTCGATTATCCCCGGCACATCCTTGTCGGCAGATGCGCCTATTATAAGGATTAAATGGTCAAAGTGGAAATACTCCTTAAGCGCCTCTTTGAGTTTACTTGCCGAATCGCGGTTGTGGGCACCGTCTACGACCAGCAACGGCCTGCGCCTCAGGATCTTCAACCTGCCCGCCCAGTTGGTCTTAGCCAGGCCTTTTTCTATACTCTCCTTAGGTATACCCAGACGCCTCCAGTGCCGCAACTGCGCACGCAGCGTTCTGCAACTGGTGCGCTCCGAGCAGGGGTATTGTTATCTGGTAAGAGCACTTCAGTCCCTTCACCTCCAGAGATTGCCCTGAGAGGTTGAAGCCTAGCTTTCGCCAGATGATGTCACTGCCTACTGAGATCAGCCTAGCTCCCTTCTTCAGACAGGTCTCCCTGATAACTGCTGCTGCCTCCTCAGCTTGTGAGGAGCTCACCACGATGCGCCCCGGCTTGATGATGCCAGCCTTTTCAGCGGCGATCTTGGCGAGGGTATCGCCTAATACCTCAGTGTGATCATAACTTATCGAGGTGATGACACAAATCTCCGGTATCACCACATTCGTGGCATCCAACCTGCCGCCCAGCCCGGTCTCCAGCACCTGGTAGTCAACCTTCTCCTGCTTAAAATAGACGAAGGCGGCGGCGGTCAGAATCTCGAAGGTGGAGAGTTCCCCATAGGTTTTGTCAAGGTCTACTGCTTCAACATGCGGCTTTATCTCTGTGACCACTGACTCCAACTCTCGCTTGAGGATGGGCTTTCCCTCCGTCTGTATCCGCTCGCGGAGGGTAACTAGGTGGGGCGAAGTATATAGGCCAGTTCTGTGACCGGCAGCTTGGAGCCCTGCTGCGATCATAGCCGAGGTGCTGCCCTTGCCCTTAGAGCCTGCGATGTGAACAGACTTGGCACAGAGATGGGGATTGCCCAGCCGCTGCAGCAGGTCTTCGGTGCGTCTCAGGTCGAATCTGATGGCGTAGTTAAAGCCTGGCCACCTTTCGTAATCGGTGCGGCTCAGGAGAAAGTCGAGGGCAGTGGCGTAGTTCATCGGTAGTTCATCGAATAGAAAGGCGGTTTTTTATGATGGGCTATTATATCATTGGGGCAAATCTGTCACAAGTGGCGGAGGGTGTCCTGTTGTATTATACTTAGGTATGTTTTAGCGATTCTGAAGGAGACGAGGATGAAAGGGAAAGACCTGCTATCTATCGGCGACCTCACACCTGCTGATTTACAGCGCATTATTGACAGGGCTATCAAGATGAAGAAGAGGGATGCGATGAGCTCTATTCTCGCTGGGAATACCCTGGCATTGATCTTCGAGAAGCCTTCTTTGCGCACCAAAGTCAGCTTCGATGTCGCTATGTATCAGCTCGGAGGACACAGCGTATATCTTTCCCAGAATGAGATTGGGCTGGGGAGCAGGGAATCTATCGCAGATGTGGCCAGGACGCTCAGCCGCTATGTTGACATAATTGCTGCACGAACCTTCGCCCATGCCACTGTGGAGTCTCTGGCAAAGTTCGCCAGCGTGCCTGTGATAAACGCGCTCTCGGACGGGGAGCACCCCTGTCAGGCCCTCGCCGACATCATGACGATACGGGAGAAAAAGGGCAAGCTGGAGGGCCTGAACCTTGCCTATATCGGCGATGGTAATAATGTAGCCAGCAGCCTTTTTATTGCTTGTACCCTGGTAGGGGTGAACTTCAGGATCGCCTCGCCCAAAGGTTATGAGCTTCCGGATGAGATTGTGCGCCTGGGGCGCCGCTCTTCGCAGAAGAGCGGCGCTAAAGTTATCCTGCTCAAGCAGCCCGAGGAGGCAGTCGAGGGCGCCGACGTGGTCTACACCGATGTCTGGACCAGCATGGGCCAGGAGGCGGAGGCCGCGAAGCGGCGCAAGGCCTTCGCTGGCTATCAAGTGGACGCCAAGCTGATGACGCTGGCAGAGAAGGATGCTATCTTCATGCACCCTCTGCCGGCCCATCACGGTGAGGAGGTAGCCCCTGGCATCATAGACTCAAAGCAGTCTGTAGTTTTCGACCAGGCTGAGAACCGCCTGCACGCTCAAAAAGCGATACTTGCGGAGATTCTGGGTAAGTAATGAGCCAAACCCATCGTCGCTATTGTAGGCAGGCCCAATGTGGGCAAGTCCACCCTGTTCAACCGGCTGGCAGGAGAGCGCATCGCCATTGTGGAGGACCTGCCGGGCACGACGCGGGACAGGGTCTACGCCGACATGACTTGGGGAGAACGCGAGCTGACCATAGTGGACACTGGCGGCTTCGAGCCCAGGCCTGACTCCGACCTGCGGCAAAAGGTCAAGCATCAGGCTGAGGTCGCCATTGAGGAGGCTGACGTCATCGTTTTCATGGTGGATGTCCTTGATGGCGTAACCATACCCGACCAGGAGATAGCCGAGGCCCTCAGGCGCTCCCGAAAACCGATAATTCTGGCGGTAAATAAGGCGGACAGCGCCCAGCGTCGGGAAGGGGTGTTCCAGTTCCATGAGTTGGGCATGGGCGAGCCTATAGCCATCAGCGCGTATCATGGCAGCGGAGTCGCTGATCTGATGGACGAAGTCTGTGCCAAATTGCCGCCCTCGGCTCCTGCTGTGGAAGAGCCTGAGATGTTGAAAATCGCCATAGTGGGACGACCCAATGTAGGCAAGTCCATGCTGCTCAACGCCATACTGGGCCAAGAGAGGGCGATTGTGAGCGAGACCCCAGGTACAACCCGTGATGCTATAGACACCATTTCCAATTACCAGGGTGAGCCCATGTTGTTCATTGACACTGCCGGGATTCGACGCCGCGGTAAAGTTGAAGTAGGCATAGAACGATACAGCGTGATGCGTGCCCTCAACGCTATCTCTAGAGCAGATGTAGTCATTCTGGTCACTGAGGCTGCCGAGATCATGAATGCGCAGGATATGCACATCGCGGGTTATGTTCAAGAGGCGCTTAAAGGGATTGTTGTGGCGGTGAATAAGTGGGACCTGGCTGGTGAGTTAGGCAAGGACAAAGCTCAATGTACCCGAGAGATTAGGCAAAAGCTCAAATTCTTCCCGGGGTTACCCATAGTGTATGCCTCGGCTCAGTTCGGCAGGGGCATTGACCAGGTGTTATCAGCAGCACGGGAGGTTTACCAGGAAAGGCAGAAGCGCCTTCCTACCCCTGGGCTGAACGATGCGATAAATCGGGTTGTAACTGCCCACCCACCTCCCTCGGTGAAAGGCAAACAGCTTAAGGTCTCCTATGTCACCCAGCCCGGAATCAATCCGCCCACCTTCGTTTTCTTCGTCAACGACCCCAGGCTGCTCCACTTTTCCTACCAGCGCTATCTGGAGAACAGCCTGCGCCAGGCTTTCGGCTTCAAAGGCACACCGTTGAAGTTCATATTTCGACGGAAAGGCAAACATGATTGAGTACATAGGCGTAATAATCGGCAGTTATCTGATCGGCTCCATACCGTCAGGGATGGTCATCGGGAAGCTCCGGGGAATCGACATCCGGGAGTATGGCAGCGGCAATATCGGCACCACCAACGTATTGCGCACGCTGGGTGCCAAATACGGAGCGATAGTGCTCATCGCCGACGTGCTTAAGGGGGTAATAGCCGTCGTGCTTGCCAGATATATTATTGAGACTCCAACCGGCGAGATGGCTGCTGGCTTTGCCGCCGTCGCCGGACACGACTGGTCGGTGTTCCTCAAGTTTAAAGGAGGTCGAGGTGTCGCCACTTCGCTGGGAGCGCTACTGCCGATGGCTATGCCGGCCCCGTTGACCGGTGTCATTGGCCTGGCTGTCTTTGTCCTGGTTATCTTTGCCTCTCGCTATGTGTCGCTGGCCTCCATAGTGGGTTCTATCAGCGCAGTAGTGGCTATGGCTATATTCATGGGCCTGGATCGCGTCCCATGGCAATACCTGGTTTACATCGTGGTCGTGGTCGCCTTGATAATTTACCAGCATCGGGATAACATATCAAGGCTGCGAGCAGGTACCGAGAGCAAGATGGGGCAGAAGGGTGAGAGGAGGCAAACTGAATGAAGGGCAGGACGGGCAGGGTAGCGGTTATCGGCACCACGGACTGGGGCACAACCCTTGGGATAATGCTCAGCCGCAATGGGTTAGACGTCAGCCTTTGGGCGCGAACCGAGGGGGAGGCTGAGAAACTGAATCTGGAGAGGGAGAATACCGCCCGTCTCCCTGGCTTTTCTTTTCCCCAGGGACTTCGCGTCACCGCCTCCCTCGATGAGGCGCTTTACGGGGTAGGGCTTGTTATCCTAGCTGTGCCTTCGCAAAAGATGCGACATAATGTGAGGCTGATAAAAGAGCATCTGAACCGCTCGCTCTTTATCCTGAGTGTTGCCAAGGGGCTTGAGGTCGACAGCGTCAAGCGCATGTCTGAGGTGATCTCCGAAGAGATCCCTCCTCGTCTCCATCGCAATATCTGTGTCCTATCCGGGCCTAACCTTTCTAAGGAGATCGCCCGCGGGTTGCCGGCGACGACCGTGGTTGCTGCCTACGATGCTGCAGTGGCGGCAAAGGTGCAAAAGATAATGGCCGCCCCGCTATTTCGTGTTTACACGAACACCGACGTGGTCGGAGTGGAGTTGGGTGGGGTGCTCAAGAACATCATCGCCCTGGCAGCGGGCATGGTCGATGGCTTGAATTATGGGAATAATATCAAGGCGGGGCTGATAACACGCGGGCTTGCCGAAATAACCCGCCTTGGTGTAGCTGCGGGGGCAACCCCCCTGACCTTTGCCGGGCTCGCTGGCCTGGGCGACCTGGTGGCTACCTGCGCCAGCCCCTTGAGCCGTAACAGGCACGTAGGCCACGAGCTGGCGAAGGGTCTGTCACTCAAGGAGATACTCTCGACCATGACGGGCACAGCCGAGGGGATAACCACCACTGTGGCTGCCCTCAAGCTGGCTAATGAGCTAAATGTAGAGATGCCCATTGCCGAGCAAGTATTCCGCGTGCTCTTCAAGGGGCTTGATGTGCGCCAGGCAGTATCCGAGCTGATGGTGCGCGAACTGAAGCACGAGCTCGGCTGGCATAACCCAGTGCACGTCAGGAGCTTCAGGGGCGCTGATTTAGACTATTTCCCTTAATATCATGCTATAATACTACGGGCAAAAAATTTCCTTGTCTCAAGGAGGTGCCGCTGGAAGACTTCCCCAAATCCAATACAATTGAACAGTTGCTACATATTAAAAAACATAACTAAGGAGGCTGAATAGAAAATGACTCATCACACAGGTGGTAGATTAAAGGGCAAAGTGGCTGTCATCACCGGCGCCGGCCGAGGCATCGGTGCTGCCGAGTCCATCCTGTTTGCTCAGGAGGGCGCCAAGGTGGTGGTGAACGACCTGGGTGGCGGTGGCGATGGCGCAGCATCCAAGTCGCCGGCCGATGAGGTGGTGGCGGAAATCAAGAAGATGGGTGGGGAGGCGGTTGCCAACTACGATAGCGTGGCTACCGCAGAGGGCGGCGAGAGAATTATCAAGACCGCAATCGACGCCTTTGGCAGGCTGGATATCCTGGTGAACAACGCAGGCATACTTAGGGATAGGATGATCTACAACATGAGCCCGGAGGAATGGGACATCGTGATTAAGGTCCACCTCTACGGGACTTTCAACTGCACCAAGCCCGCCTGTGCGATATTCAGGCAGCAGAAAAGCGGCCGCATTATCAACACTGCCTCTGAGTCAGGCCTGGGGAACATGGGGCAGGCCAACTACAGCTCTGCCAAAGAGGGGATAGTGGGATTCACCAGAACCGTGGCTCGAGACATGGGCAGATACGGGGTGACCTGCAATGCCGTCAGGCCCCGCGCCAAGTCAAGACTGACTATCTCCCCTGAGCTGGTGGCTGCTATCGAAAGGGCCAAGAGCACAGGCACTGCGATGCCTCCAGGCGCGGATGTAATTCTAAAGCTGCCGGAGCCCAGTGAGATGATTGCCTTGGTGGCCTACCTGGCAACCGATGCCGCTGCCAACATCAATGGCTGCACCTTCCTCATCAGCGGAGACCAGATTTCGCTTTACCAGGACCCCATACCCATCAAGACTATCTACAAGAAGGGCTTCTGGACGCTGGATGACCTGATGGAGATTGTGCCCAACACCCTGGCAGCCGGCCTGATTAACCCTGCTCCTCCGAAACAATAAGACCGACGGTGAATAAACGTGTGGGGGCGACCCGCCTTGGCGGGTCGCCCCCATTCATTTCCCACCGAATGGATAGCCAGGAGCACCTGCTCCGGCCTTAATCCAGCAAGCCCTCGATTGCTTCGATGACCATCTTGCCTTTCTTGAGATCGATGGATTTGACCACATCATCTATGGCGGGTATCAGTATCTCGCCACGCTTGCCCTCTACGATGTAAACGTCATTGCCGGCGGTGGACATGATGTCGGTGATATGGCCAAGTGTTTCACCCTCTGTGGTCACGACATTGAGGCCTATGACCTGGAAGGCGTAGTATTGCCCTTCGGGTAGGGGATGTAGTTCGGAGCCGGGGATGGTGAGGTCTTGCCCCTTCAGTTTTTCCGCGTCTTCAATGCCGTCTATGGTGGCGAGCTTGACCAGCAGGTGTTGCTTATGTGGTCGGCATTTCTCGATTTCGAGCGGATAGCCATTGAGGTAGACAAGTTTCCTGGGGGCGAACCTCTCTGGGAAATCGGTCACAACCTTGACCTTGACCTCGCCATGGATGCCCCAGGGGGCCAGGATATGACCCACGATAAGGAACTCAGGAGGAACTGGTTCCTTGCCCATCACCTTTGCCCAAATTGGCCTAGATTATCTCCAATGTGGCGCGAGTCCCTTTCCTGATGGCTGCTACACGCAGCAGGGTGCGCATCGCCTTGGCGATCCTTCCCTCTTTGCCGATTACCTTGCCCGTATCCTCAGGCGCTACCTGAAGCCTTAGAATGATTCCGTTTTCCGAGGGGACCTCGGTTACCTTGACCTCTTCTGGTTTGTCCACTATGGCTTTTGCAATATACTCGATAAGCTCTTTCATTTTACCTGTCCTTTGGTTAGTGCTTTGATTGCACGAATTTACTTGTTTTCGGATGCTTCAGCCGGTTTAATCTCCGGTGCCTTGGCTGGCTTAGCCTCCGATGCCTTGGCTGGTTTAGCCTTCGATGCCTTGGCTGGTTTAGCCTCCGATGCCTTGGCTGGTTTAGCCTCTGCAGCCTGGGCCGGTTTAGCCTCCGGTGCCTTGGCTGCTTTAGCCTCCGGTGCCTTGGCTGGTTTAGCCTCCGGAGCCGGGGCCGGTTTAGCCTCCGATGCTTCAGTTGGTTTAGCCTCTGGTGCTACGGCTGCTTTGGCCTCCGGTGCCTTGGCTGGTTTAGTCTCCGGCGCCGCGGCTGGTTTAGCCTCTGCAGCCGGGGCTGCTTTGGCTTCCTTCTTCGCTTTCTTTTCCGCTTTCTTGAGTGTCTTGCGGTCTGTGGGTTTGCGCAAAAAAGCGCTAACTTGTTTGTTGCTGACCCCTGCTTTGCTCAGCAAGCTGGCTACGGTCGGGGTCGGCTGAGCCCCCCGTCCCAACCACTCTAGGGCTTTCTCCTGTTTGATAACGATGGTTGGCGGCTTGGTTCGGGGGTCATAGTGACCTATGACCTCGATGAACGCGCCATCGCGAGGCGCCCGTGAGTCGGCCACCACCACCCGATAAGCGGGTTTCTTTTTTGCCCCCACCCTCTGCAGTCTGATCTTAACCATCTTTCGCTCTCCCTTGATGAGTTATTCTGATTGCGGGTAGCGCTCAGTTTTCAATTTATTCAACTCCTACATTCGGCACTTTTAGTTTAGGTATTGTCCTTGTCTAAATCTATAATAATCCACAAGCCTTTTCAAGGTCTTCGCACCCCGCTCGAATCCGGGGAAGCTGGGGATCCCCTTAGCCATTAACCGGTCTCTCACCTCCAGCGCCAGCGTCTCTCTGTGCGCTGCGCTCACTATTGTCATGAAGGGTTTTTTGCTCCTGTTCTTGAATCCTGAAATGGTATCCAGTAGCGGGTCCGGTTTTCCGAGATCTTGACTGAATGGACTTATTATGGTGAATAGTTCCAGCACTATACAGTCTATGTTGGGGTCCTGCTCCATCACATCGAACATATTGTCCAGGTTAGAGAGGGCGTTCTCGGACATCAGGAATGAGCTGGATATGTCAAATGGGTTTCTGTAGCTACCCCCGATGATATCGAAGAAGGAGGCCAGCCTATCATAGGAACTCTGGGAAAGGAGCGGTATCTTTAGCCCTGCTTTAGCGAAGGCGTCAGTTATTGCCACCGATTGCCCTCCGCTCATAGCGATTAGCCCTACCCTGTCTCCCCTGGCCGGTTTGATATAAAGCAAAGCCTTTACAGTATCGATCATGTCATCCAGATTTTCTATCTTTATAGCGCTGCACTGCCTGATGAACGTTTGCCAGACGGTATTTGACTGGGCCAGCGCCCCGGTATGAGAGGCCGTAGCCCTTGCCCCCTCCTCGCTCTCCCCGCCCTTCCAGATGAGCACGGGCTTTCTCTCAGCCACGTCGCGTACACAGCGGAAGAATCGCCTGCCATCCTTAACAGCCTCAATGTACATACCGATTATCTTGGTGTCCTCGTCCGTTCTCAGGTAATCCAGGTAGTCTGTGCTATCCAGAATCGCAGCATTGCCGTAGCTCACTGATTTGCTGAACTTGATCCCTTGTCGGGCGCCGGCTAGGGTGAACAATGTAGCGTGAGTGCCGCTCTGGGCGATGAAGCCAACCGAGCCACCATCGCCATAGACTTGAATCGGGTTGTGTCGCAGCCCGATTTTGGGGTTATAAACGCCCACGCAGTTGGGCCCGATGATAAGTAGGTCGGCTTGACGTGCTAGGTTTGTGATCTCATTCTGGAGCCTTATACCCTCCTCGGTGTTGGTCTCGGCAAATCCTGAGGTGAAAAAGCACACCCCACCTACTTCCTTCTGGATGCAGTCTTTAACGATCCTGGGGGCCACCGCTCTGGGCACGGCGGCGATAACATAGTCTACAGGCCCAGGAATATCCATGAGGCTAAGATAGTTCTGCACACCCAGTTCTGCTATCCCAGGAAGTTCCTGGGGGTCTATCTGCACCGAATAAACCTTTCCCTTGAAAGAGCTTAGACTCCTCAACCACATATAGCCTAATGCTTGCTTGTCGCCAACGACTGCCACAGAGCGGGGGTTGAATACTCTATCCAGCCTCTTTGTTGTGCTCTCTGCCGATTTGTTCATGCTTTGGATTCGAGTATCACCCTGGCGTCCACAGCCACTGCTCCGTTCTTATAGGCGAAGATGGGGTTGAGGTCCATTTCCTTAATCTGTGGGGTCTTGTCCACGAAAGCGGAAAGCTTCAGCAGCAGCTCCTCGAGCGCAGCGATATTCGCAGGCTCCTGTCCCCGATATCCCTCGAGCAGGGGATAGCCCTTTATCTCCCTTATCATCTGGCTGGCGTCTCTCTTGACCAGCGGGACAATTCTGAAAGCCACGTCCTTGAGTACTTCGACAAAAACCCCGCCCAGGCCGAACATCAGCACCGGACCGAACTGGGCATCCTTAGACATGCCCATGATTACCTCTACCCCGGGCTTGGCCATTTTCTGGACAGAGACGCCTTGGATATCGGCCTTCTTATTCGCCTTTTTTGCCGCTGCCATGATCTCAGCGTAGGCTCTGCCCACCTGGGTTGCGTTTGCCAGGTTCAGCTTCACACCGCCGATGTCGCTCTTGTGGATAATGTCGGGCGATACTATCTTCAGCACTACCGGGAAGCCAAGCTTCTTGCTTATCTCTATAGCCTCGGCTTTGGATTTAGCCAGCTTGGTCTTGATAACCGGTATCCCCGCTTCGGACACAAGCTGTTTCGACTCGACCTCGGTCAGGACCGTTCTCCCGTTCTTAAGTGCGTCGGTGATTATCTTGTTTGCCATGTGCAGCTCTCCTTGAATACCTAGAAGTTATGTAATCTCGCTTGGTGCTGCTATCTAATTTTACGCTTAAGGCCAGTGAGCTATTTTAACAGGTAAAGTCGCCAAAGTAAACCGCACCATGTGTGGGGCGCATGGCGTGCGCCACTACTTCCTGACCGACCTTAAGAACTCGCTGTACTGTGCCAGCTTGGCCAGGGCGTAGGCTGCTCTTTTGGGTTCTGGATACACCGGGACACTGCTTTTTTCTATGAATCTGAACTCGCCCCTGGCCCAACCCTGGGGGATTGCCCCGCAAATCACTGTGGGCTTGCCTCCATCGGCTATTTCCTTGAGTAGTATTTCAGCGACCTTTTTGTCCCTGACATCGTCGTCGAAGGGAGGTCCTGTGAAAGCAACAAGCATCATGTCTACATTCGGGTCTCTGGCCACGAATCTAATCGCCTCCTTGATGTAATGGTCAGGGGCAAGAGCCGCCAGCAAACCTAAATCCACCGGGTTGTTTACATTTGTACCTATGCTCTCTGCAACTCCTGCAAGCTGCCTCCTTGTTTTCGCTGTGAGCGTTGGTATCTCCAGCCCCAGCTCGTTACAGACATCGGTGGCAGTGACGGCGAGCCCTCCCGGGGTAGTGATGATGCCTACTCGTCTCCCCTTCGCTCGGGGCAGGTGATGCAGTGCCACCATAGTGTCCATCATCTGCTCGAAGCTATCTACGGAGATTATCCCTGCCTGACTGCACAGGCTTTTCCAGATAGCTGTGGGCACCGCTAGAGTGCCCGTATGTGACTCAGATGCCTTTCTCCCGGCATCGGTGTTGGCACCCTTGAGCACGATGATGGGTTTGGTTGGTGATATCTTGCGAGCAACTCGGAAGAACCTCTTGCCATCTCTAATCCCTTCGAGATAAGCAACGATTATCTTTGTCTCGGTGTCCTGCCCGAAATACTCCAGGAAGTCCACGCAGGTGAGGTCGCAATCGCTGCCACAACTCACTCCCTTGCTGGGTTTCAGCCCTCGGTCAGCGATTAACATGATTAGATAATAGAACAAGAAGCCGCTGTGCGAGATAACCGCTACAGGGCCGCTCTCTTTGGGGAGGATAGTCTGCTGGATGAGCTTGGCTGCCGGGTTATAGGTGCCCACGCAATTGGGGCCGATAATTCTGGTTCCACCCTTTCGGGCGATTCTGACAATCCTCTCCTCAAATTTTTTGCCCTCGGGGCCGCTTTCGCTGAATCCACCGCTATAGAGTATGGCTCCCTTTACACCTTTCTCAGCGCAATCCCTGAGTATCCCGGGCACCGCCTTGCGGGGAACGGTCAGCAAGGCCAGGTCTACCTCTCCTGGTATATCTTTGATGCTGGGATATACCTTTACGCCCAGCAGCTCTCCACCTTTAGGGTTTACAGGGTAAATCTTGGAGAATCCCACTTCCAGAAGGGTGTTGAGGAACAGGTAACTCACATTGGTTAGTACCTCGGAGATGCCTACTAGTGCTATTGCTTTTGGGGAGAAAAGGGGCTCAAGCTGTTCTCTAATGTTCTTATTCATCTGTTACTTTTTTGACTCGGGCTCCTCTCTGCGATGTATGTAAACTTCGAACTTGGTGATCTTCCAGCCGCCATCTTCCCCTTTGCGGAATTTATAATGGTGCATACCTTCGGATATAGCACGCTCCTCGTGGACCTCGCCCGTCTTGGGGTTGATGGGGTATCCGTAGTGTGTAAAGTAATCCTTGCCCGTGGCTGTATTCCCTGTAACCTCTATCATGATGTTCATCAACGTGCTGAACCTTTTTTTCTCGGTAGTGAATATGACTGCTTTCGCTGAACTCTTTGAGTGCTTTCTTGCCTTTGATATCAATATTAGATTGGGGGACCGTATAATTGATATCGTCGCTCCATATGCTAAGCCAGAGGTCCTTGTCGCCCAAATCTATAGCCCAGACCATATTCTTCATCAGGTTCTCGATCTCTATCAGGTCCGGAAGCTTCATCAGCTTGTCAACTTTAGCTTCCAGCTTCCTGCCGTCAGTATCAACCCTTTTCGTCACGCGGTTCAATAGCGCTCTAAGGTCTCTTAAGTCTTCCATACCGCCTCCCTATCACCAAGCTTTCAGCCGTCGGCTATCAGTTCTCTTTGTCGGCTGATTGCTGATAGCTCAATTAGGCCTGGGCATCCTTAGTTAATGTTTTAGCGTACTTGCGGACAATCGTCCGGAAATGGAATCCGTATACAGCGAAAGACATAGACATCGGAAAGGAACGGGGATTCTTCAACAAGGTCGAAATAAAGAATCGCCAGTAGTGCCATCTATCCCTTTCCAGGACACCCAGAACCCACATGGACCTGATAAGTGCCCGTATATGCCGGAACCTCAACTGGGTTATGCCCTTTTCTTCTCCGCGGCTTGTACTCCTTCAGAAATATCTTGACCCTTTTGTAATATTGCTTGGATGAATAGATAGTGGTCAGGACGTGCCTGTAGCCGTTGATGAGTTTTTCACGGCCCATCTTGGGGACGAAGTTCATGGAGCAATCGGTATTGTCGCCGGGAGATGTCTTCTAATAAGCGATTCTCCTTCTTCAGGCGCTGGTACAGCCTGGTGCCGCGAGGCGCGTTAAGCAAACCCACCATAGCGGTAACGATTCCGCTTTTCTGAATGAAGTTGAGCTGGCTTTTGAAGATGGAGTCCGGGTCATTGTCAAATCCCAGGATGAACCCGCCGTGCACCTGCATGCCGTAATTTTGAATCTTCTTGATTGAAGCGATGAGGTCACGGTTTCTATTCTGTTGTTTATTGCATTCCACCAGGCTTTCCTCATTCGGGGTTTCAATCCCAATGAATACGGTTTCGAACCCGGCCTCGACCATCAATTGCATCAGCTCTTCATCGTCGGCCAGATTTATGGATGCCTCCGTGAGAAATCCGAAGGGGAATTTTTTATCCTTCTGCCACTTGATCATTGCAGGCAGGATCTCTTCCTTCAGTTTTCTCTTATTGCCGATGAAGTTGTCGTCTACAATAAACACAGTCTCACGCCAGCCTCGGTTGTATAGGGCCTCAAGCTCTGCCAGAAGTTGGTCTTTAGTCTTGGTTCGTGGCCTGTTGCCGTTCAATACGATAATATCGCAGAATTCACAATCGAAGGGGCATCCCCGGGAGTACTGGATGCTCATCGTGGTGTATTTCTTCATGTTTATGAGTGACCACATGGGGACAGGGGTTTTGCTGATGTCGGGTCGTTCTTTAGATGTGTAGATATGTTTGGCGCAGCCTTTGCTCAGATCTTCCAGGAAAAGCGGCAGGGTGCTCTCGGCCTCATTGAGCACCAGGTGGTCTACATCCTGGAACTCCTCATATTCGGAGGTGAAGAGGGGGCCGCCGGCGACTGTTTTGGCCCCCAGCCTCTTGCATCTCTTGATGACCTCTTTCACTGAAGTCCTTTGCACCACCATGGCGCTGATGAACACATAGTCAGCCCACTTAATGTCCTTGTCAGTCAGGGTGGCTGCATTCATGTCCACCAGCTTCTTGTCCCATTCCTGGGGAAGCATGGCAGCTATAGTCAGCAAGCCCAGGGGCGGGAAAGCCGCCCTCTTTGGAGACAATTCTCAGTGCATGCCTGAAACTCCAGAATGTATCCGGGTACTGGGGATAGACCAGAAGTATCTTCAATTTAAGTTTCACTCCGTTTCTCTGATTAAGTTGAAATTACTCCTTAGCTTACTCCTATCTGGCGGAAAATCAAATCCGCGCACGTCTATCAACTCGCCTCAGTGAAGAACGTTGCAATCCATCTCGCCTTCGTGTATCATTCTAACGGCTCTGACTTCTTAACTTGGAGAGAATTATTTTTTGGCATGAACCTTATCCAGCATCTGGATTACCTCTTTAATCCCCGTTCGGTGGCAGTCATCGGAGCATCCAATATTCCCGGCAAGTGGGGCTGCGATATCCTTAATCTTCTTTTGACTAAAGGTCGAGCGGAAGGTCTACCCCATAAACAGGAACAGGGCGGAGGTGCTCGGGGTAAAGGCTTATCCCAGCCTGGCAGAAGTGCCGGGGCCTGTGGAATTTGCAGTGATAACTGTCGCCTCTGAAGCTCTGCCAGATGCTATGGAGGACTGCGTCCGCAAGGGGGTCAAGACTGCCCTTATCATCTCCGGCGGTTTCGCTGAGACCGGCGAGGTCGGGGCGAAAAGCTGAGCAGAAAGTCCTCGAAATCGCTCGCCGAGGCGGGATACGCTTCATCGGGCCGAACTGCGCCGGACACTTCAATACTCATTCCAACCTCTTCACCGCAACCTATTGCCCGCCTTTAAAACAGGGGCCTGTAGCATTTGTTACTCAGAGCGGGAATCTGGGCCTCACCGTTTTAGCTATGGGATGCGAAATGGGGCTGGGCTTCAGCAAGTATGTCAGCAGCGGCAACGAGGCTGATTTGCATTTTGAGGACTATCTGGAGTATCTGGGGCAGGATGAGGAAACGAAGGTCATATTGGGATATGTAGAGGGTTTTAGGGAGGGCAAGCGTTTCTTGAAGCTGGCCAGAGAGGTCACGAAAAAGAAGCCTGTGGTCATCATGAAGGTGGGGCGCACTGATAGCGGTGCCAGGGCTGCCAGGTCGCATACCGCTGCCTTGTCGGGCTCGGACGAGTTATCCGATGCAGCGTTTAAACAGGCCGGAGTGATAAGGGTGGAGGAGGTGGGCGAACTGGTTGAAACCGCCCTGGTTCTGCTCGGCCAGCCTTTGCCCGAGGGAAAAGGGTGGCTGTGTTGACGGTGGGGGGTGGCTCTGGGGTTATTGCGGCTGATGCTCTGAAAAAGCACGGGCTTGGAAGTGCCGCCTCTATCGGCGTCTACGATGAAGAAGATTGAACTCCAGTTCTTTCGGGAAGATGGTCTCGCGGAAACCCGGTCGACGCCAGTGGTGACCTCAGTTATCCCTGTCTTCGGCCGCTTATGGAAGATGAGAACATAGACGCAGTAGTGATTGCGTGTGCTGTCTGGGCAGCCGCTGGCTTCTCTGCTTTCATGAGCACGCCTCCCTGGGAAAGAAATAATCTGGCTGACCTCGAGCAATTGATTCAGGCTATCGAAGAGGAGTCGCTGAGAAATCTGGACGTGACGATGGAGCTCATGAAGCGATATCAGAAGCCAGTCATCCTCTCAGCCTGGGTCAACAGCGAGGTTAAGGACAGTGAACTCTACAAGAAGCTGGAGAGGAATTATCTCACTCCATATCCTACACCGGACAGGGCAGCCAAAGCCTTGGCTCAGCTGGTGGAATATAGCGAGTACCTTGGCATTGCCAGGAAATGATACAATCTCAGTAACTAGCCAGAAGGAGAGACATGACGGTTAAAGTGGTGACCGACAGCACCTGCGACATTCCTCCTCAGTTGATGCAGGATTTGGGCATCACCGCAGTACCGATATACGTGGTGTTCGGGGACAAGTCTTATCGCGATAAGTTGGATATCGGTGATGATGAATTCTACGAGAAGCTGATTCATGGCCCCGTTCATCCTTCCACCTCGATCCCCACCCCTAAAGATTTCGCCGATGTATATAACAAACTAGCCAAGGAAACGGATGAGATTATCTCGATACACATTACCTCCAGGGAAAGCGGCACCTATAACGCAGCGCTGCTGGCCAGGGAGCTAGTGGAAAGCAACAAATGCCGCATCGAGGTTGTGGACTCACTATCTATGTCGATGGCCTTAGGGCTTCTGGTCGCCGAGGCTGGGCGGCAGGCTAAGGCTGGGGCTAGCCTGGATAAGGTAACCGAGTCGGTACGCCAGGCTATCCCCAAGGTTCACCTCATTTTTCTCCTGGATACCCTGAAATATGTGGTCAGGGGCGGGCGTCTCAGCAAGGCTTACGGGATCATAGGGTCGGCACTCAGGGTGAAGCCTCTGCTTACTTTAAAGGAGGGCGACCTCTCTATGGTCGGTGTGGCCCGTACCAAAGCCAAGGCTGTGGAGCGGCTGTTCGAATTTGCCAAAGGCTTCCCCAAGGTGAAGGAGTTAGCGGTGTCATACACCACCGCTCATGATGAGGCCAAAGCGTTTGCTGACCGCCTGACGGCGGCTTTCCCTGGTGTGCCTGTATCTTTAATGAGAGTTGGCTCCTCGCTGGGCACCCATGCGGGCCCTGGCGGCATGGGCATAGCGGTAAGGGAGGGGTAGGGTTCTCCTGCCCGCCCGTGCCATCTGATTTCATACAGCCGTTTGTTCAAAGAAGGTCTATTAGTCACAGCATTGATACATATTTCAATGAGATACATATATATTCCTGTATCGATTCCGGCAATAGGGGACCGCACGCGTTACAAATCTCTTACATTTTTCTGCCGAGGCTGCCTTTCATATTGACAAATTCTTGTGGGATGATACACTGCCAGCACAAGCCCCGGTAATGTTAGTATGGAAGGGGGTGAGGGCTATGCGAGAGGAATTGAAGGAGAAGGAGGCCAGACTCTTTCAGAGCCTGAAGGAGGCTCTGGAGAAGAACAAGACCCTGGCCAGAAACTGCCTCGCCTGAAAGTCCTGAAAGGGTAAGTAAATTGCCAGTTCGGCAATAAGGCAGTTGTAATGAAGGGCACGCCCTATGATTTCTTCGTCCAGTGGCATCTGACAGAGAGATGCAATTTGAAATGTCGACATTGCTACCAGTCGGAAGCAGTGTCGGAGATGAGCTACGAGGAAATCTGCAGGGCGATTGAAAACGTAAAAGACGCGTTCCAAAGCTGGGTGACTGAATATGAGATGGAGATGTCACCCAGCTTTCATTTTACCGGCGGCGAGCCGCTTCTGCGCAAAGACTTGTTCGCCATACTGGACTATGTCCGCGGGCGTGGCTTTTCCATATCCCTGATGAGCAACGGGACGCTAATAGACGAGGATATGGCGCGGCGCATCAGGGAGGCGCAGATAAAAGATGTGCAAATCAGCCTCGATGGGCTTGAGGCCACCCACAATAGCCTCAGGGGCAAAAGGTCTTTCCAGCGTTCCATGAAAGGCATCGGAAACCTGGTGGCTCAAGGGGTTGAGGCCAATATCAATCTAACTGTCTCGCGGATCAATGTGGGTCAGACCAGGGAACTGGTTCGCCTCGCTGAGGAGGTGGGGGTGAGCGCTATCGCCTTCTCGCGCTTGGTTCCCACTGGCAGGGGTAAAAGCCTAAGCGGCGAGGCATTGACCCGCGAGGAGGTGGCTTATTTCTATGGTGAGCTGCGGGGATATAGAGACAGTAGCAAGGTTGTAGTTACCTCCCGTGACCCGCTGGCTGCTGTAGCGGATATGGCAGGTGAAGTTAACCCCCAGGTGGAGATGCCCATAGGCGGCTGTGCCGCAGGCATCTTCGGCGTGACTATTACCTCTGATGGCACTATCATGCCCTGTCGGCGCATGGACCTGCCTATAGGTAATATCAAAGAGGTATCTTTCCGGGAGCTCTGGGCAGGGTCGCCGGTGCTGTGGTCTCTGCGCAGGCGCGAGGACTACCATGGCGGCTGCGAGTCATGTCGTTACTGGGCGGTATGCCGTGGCTGTCGGGCCATAGCGCTGGCCTACACCCGTGCTAAGGGAGAGGAGGACTATTTGGGCCCGGACCCGCAATGTCCATACCGCTGCCCATTGTAAAGAGACGCTTTTCACCCCGTACTTTTGGGGGATTTTTAGATTCGGGAACACCCCCAAAACCAGGCAGGAGTTGCTGTACCCATTGCAAATTACCCGATTTTCTGTTATAGTGCCGTGCGGTGGTTAAAGTATAGGTTTCCAGTCCTCTGAAGGATCCTCTTAGTAGCGATACCCCAGGCCTTGGATGACCGAGCTCTAACCAACTAGTATAATAGAGGAGGTCATCTAATGGCCTTTAATGACAAGTCGCTGCAGTGTGCCGATTGCGGCACAAGTTTTACCTTCAGCGCCGAAGAGCAAGAGTTCTTCGCCAAAAAGGGGTACACCAACGAGCCTAAGCGATGCCCATCCTGCCGTGAGACAAGAAGGGGGCAGCGCTCTGGTGGCGGGTACGGTGGCGGTGGTGGTGATAGGGCCAACCGCCAGATGTTCCCCGCGGTATGTGCTGAGTGTGGCACTGAGACGCAGGTACCCTTTGAGCCGCGAGAAGGTAGGCCGGTGTATTGCAGCCGCTGCTATGATAAGAGCAGACAAGGCGGTAGACGGTAATCCGGTCAAGATAAGATAATGGAGGCCGGGCGGTACCTGGCCTCCATTGCTTCCGTCGCTTCTAGCCCTCTGACAAAGGGCTTGCAGCCAGACTCAGTATTTCTCAGAGAAAGGAGCATCCTTATGAATATCTATGTGGGCAACCTAGCGCGCGAAGTTACCGATGAAGAGCTGCGGAAGGAATTCGAGGCTTTCGGTAAGGTGGAGTCGGTTAGCATCATCAAGGACAAGTATAGCGGACAGTCCAGGGGTTTCGGGTTTGTTGAGATGCCAACAAGGACCGAGGCTCAGGCAGCAATCACTGGGCTCAAGGGCAAGGTGTTAAGGGACCGGACGATTGATGTCAGCGAGGCACGCCCTCGTACCGAAGGCGGTAGGGGTGGTGGCAGGGGTGGGTTCGGTGGTGGTGGTAGAGGTGGTGGCTTTGGTGGTGGCGGGAGACGCAGGTCATTCTAACTCTACCCTTGCAGTGAACATGAAACACATGGAGGTTGGTTGTATGATGCAGCCAACCTCCGCTGTTTATAACCCAGCAGCGCACTAGGTTAACCGAATAACTCCACGCGGTGGAAAGCCTCCGCCAATTTGAAGCTTTCCCCCTGAGCCATAGCCTCATGTTGCTGCCTCAGCAGGTTCTCCAGGTCAGGCGATGCCAGGTGCCCTGCTTGGCTCTTGTGACAGCGCAGTGCTGCTATCTTGAGGTCAAGGGTATCGCTGATATCCGAGCGGTAGTTTATCTCTTGAGATTCCCATAATAATAGCATGCCCCAGAGCAGCACCTCTTTGACCTTATGTGGCTGCAGCCCGTCCAGCGCCAGGTCGGGATAGGAGAAGATGTCTCTGGCGTAGGGAAAGACCGCGTCCAGCACCACCTGTCCCGTGATGCGGTGATCACGGTGCCAAATATAGCGAATATAAGGGTCAGTGGTTGCCACAATATCAGGGCGGTACATCCTTATCAGGCGCACAATCTGCTTCCTGAACTCATAAGTATCTTCCAGTCCCTGGTCGGGATGGCGCAGGAAGATGACCTCCCTCACCCCCAGCACCTTGGCAGCGTCCAGTTGTTCTTTCTCCCTGATTTTGGCCAGCACCTCTGGCCTCATGTTGACATCGCTGGTGCCCTTATCGCCGTTGGTGCACACCACATAAATCACGTCCTTGCCCTCTTTGGCCCAGCGCGCCACCGTGCCGGCGATGCCGAACTCCGCATCATCGGCATGGGGCGTCACCACTAACGCATAGGCTGGTTTCACCATCAGAAAGAATCTCCCCGGCTAATTCGCCTGTTGATTGTACAACACTGACTGTACAAGTACAATCGGGGAATTTGGATGTTCTCTGTTGGGTATAGCATGGCCCGAGATTTCAGGATTTCCATTTTTCTATTTTTTGTTGACTAAATGCCCCGATTTGGGGGGCTAAGGCCAGCTTCGGCTGAACGTAACTTTTGCCCTGAAAACGGGCATAACCCCGGCCCGGGTTCATTTACACATTCTTCTTTTTTGCCCCGGGTACCGAGGCCTTTAGTCAGTTTCGGCGGAATGAACTTCTTGTGCTTTTCAACACAAATGACCCTGAAAAAGGGGTTATCAGGTACATTCACCTGAGGGGGCAACTGCACATCATATTAGATATAGATGCGACTGTGTTGGCCCCATCGCACCGGTACTGACAGATGGAAGTAGTGAGGGGATATCCCGATTCCCCGGCGCCCTTACTGTAGAAGGACGCACCACAATATTATTTGGGGATAATAATAGAACATTAGTTCTCATTTGTCAAGAGGAAAATGTCACACGCACCAGGGAAATTCCAATTCTAAATCGAAAGATGGGAACGGGTTAGAGGGGAGCTATCAGCGTCCTGTATTCCGGTATCAGCGCCTCGGCGATGTTCGACCAGCTAAATCTATGCACCGACGCCCGAATCGCGTCCGCGGACTTCGTGCTGTCAGAAATGAGCGCTGCTATCCCATCTGCAAGTCGGACGGGTACGTTATTCTCCACCATATAGCCGTTCTGTCCCTGATGGACGACGCTTTCGATGCAGCCCACCCTGGTTGCCACTATGGGTGTGCCACAGGCCAGGGACTCCAGCGCCACCAGCCCGAAGCTCTCGTAGTATGAAGGGATAACGCAGACATCGGCGGCACTGTAATAAAGCGGTAGTTCTTTTTGCTCTACGATGCCGGCGAAGGTGACCGAACCCTGGATATTTAGACTATGCGATAGCCTTTGCAGCCTCTTCCTTTCGTGTTTGCTATCCTCATCGCCTCCGATGACCAGCAGCTTTGGCTTTTGCCCGTTCAGTTTGGATAAGGCCATCAACAATTTATCTATGCCCTTCAGGGGGTCTATTCGCCCTACGAACAGCAGGATTTTATGTCCATTGAACCCCAGGTTTCTGCGTGCAGTATCCTTGTCTATATTTCGGAACAGCTCCAGGTTCACGCCGCAGGGTATTACGCTGATTCTATCGGGGGAAGCGCTGCAGAAGCTGACCAGTTCCTCTTTACCCTTCTCCGTCGCTGCAATGATGCGCTGGCAATCGTTGACCAGCTCCTTTTCCGCCATGATACGAAGTGCCGGCTCATTTTCGCCCACGCCGATGGCGTTCTTGATAGCGCCCAGCGTGTGGAACATTATGATATGGGGCACATCCCACCAGCGCTGTATGCGTCTGCCCACCCAGCCCGAAAGCCAGTAGTGGCTGTGTATCAAATCGTATCGCAGCCCGTTGGTCGCCCTGAAGTCCTCCAGCGCGCAGGCGAAGTCGTCGAGATGAGAGTAGACCTCCAGCTTATCTATGGGCTCCACCTCTCCCGCCTGCAGGTGGATAACCCGGGCGTTTTCGCCCAGTTCAACAATCTGGGCTTCCGCAGGGTCGTGGGCGCGCGTATAGACATCCACCGAGTGACCTCGCCTCCCCAGCTCGCGGGCCAGCTCCCGGATATATACGCTCATACCGCCGGTGTCCTTGCTCCCCAGCTTGCCCACTGGACAGCTATGGACACTTAGCATGGCTATTCTAAGTTGGTCTGACATCGTTGTGATTTCCCTATGTTAGGATTATGCTGCAACTGTAATATCGGTATCTCCCTACCCCTGAGACGGTACTTATATTCCTCCGGCCCCTTTCAGAAAATCGTAGCACTTCCTGCCCCTCTCGATGCTGTCCTTGATGGAGAGCAGCTTGGAGAGCAGCCCCACGCTCAGAATAGCTGTATTCCGGGTCGTAGCCGCTGTTATAAAGGTATACCTTATCATTGTAGTCGAAGCACATCACGGCGGCAACAGGTTTCGCTGAAATCTCCAGGATGCCGAATCTCAGCATCTTTGCCTCCGCCATAGTATCAGCTATCGCCCTGAAGAAGGACTCCATCTGCGGTGTCATGAAGGCTGCCTTGTCCTTCCGGCTCACCCGCATCAGCTTGAAGAAGATGTCCAGGGCCTCCGGCTCTGCACTCTCGACTGTGCGGTAGTTTATGTCTCCCTCCTCCTCTAAGCGCCTGAAGCGGCGTCCTGTCTCGCGCCGCTGCTTTGGGGAAAGCGTCCTCAGGTATTCATCCCAGGTGGAGGGCAAATCCAGGTCCAGCGAAACATTCTCCTTGGTAACGGTAACCTTGTATCCTCTGCCTTTCGCCAGGTCGACCAGATAGGTCATTACTGTGGAATCGTGCCTCAGCGATTCCAGACAAAGCTCTGTTATGCTATCCTGCTTCAGTTTATCCAGCAATGCGGTGAAGAACGCTCGCTCCTTGCCCGGGCGCGACCGCGAAGTCCATATAATCGCAGACATCGGCGCTGCCGATGAAGGAGGCCTTGTCCTCTTTGACCATCAGCGGCGCGATACCGATGATATTTTTATCCTCTTTAACCTCGAATAAATACAGTTTGGAGCCCTCTCCGAACGCCTGCCACCATACCCTAAGCCAGCGTCGGCAGCACGAAAACGGAGTCCCAGTTCAGTCGGTGTCGCAGGTCATTCCACGATGATTCGAGGCTCTCTAAACTCTGTGGGGCGAAGGTGTAATTCATACTGGAGGTTAGTGTATCAGCTTAGCGTGAGTGAATCAATTTGGCTAACTTAAGAGTGAAGAGAGGTTTAGGAGTTGGGGTCAGACTCTAATCTATCAATAATCTCATCGCCTTTTCGAATCCATTGCTAAGGGTGGTTTGGGTGTGGAAGTCTAAAAGGCACGTATTTTAAAAGGCTAACAAGGGATTGGGAAGAAAATCATTCTTTAAAAGAGTAGAGACTATAACAATGACATATTTACCCGTCGGGCAGCTCTATGCTTTCTCCCGAATTTACAACCTTTATTTGTCGGGAAATGCTGCCGAAATTCACCCAATATTTCGGCATGTTAAGAATCTGACCAGCAAATTTATTGATCCTTTTATTTCTTCTCTTTACCAAAAACGGTCGAAATATAACTCTAGGCTCAGCAGCAGACATTCTACCGGCAATATAAGCACCATTTTGGAGTTGACCATGGGCCTTCTTGGCATCGTCTTGGTCTAGACTTCCCCCCTTCATTTCTATTAAAGCCAACTTAGTACAGGGGTTATAATCAAACTCGAACAGAATGAAGTCACACAACTCATCACTATAGTGGCGAAGCTCCTTATACTTATTCCCACTTATCAAAACTCTATTGGTTGCTATCCTGTCTAGCTCTACATACACACCCTCATCTCGGCATACCGTGGACAGGCAATCGCAGTAGACCTTGCGCAAGTTATCTGAAAGAGGCAAGCGCCTCAACCTTTTTGCTTTCACAGCCTAGCCTCAGCACTTTCATCGTAGAGTTCTTCTGCCACTTGATCAAACTCATCATGCGCAATTCCGTTCTCTCCCACTTCAACTGCACTTACTTCAGTCGCGTATTCTCGCTTCAAATGTTTGAAAAGGTAAACCCCAACGTTTTCAGGTGAGATCAAGTCTTCTGCGGTGTATCTCAGACGATTTATTCGGTTGCTTGATTTTGTGCTCAGCGCTACTAAATTGCTGATTTGTTGAAGGAAATAATCACTATGAGTAGTTACGATGATTTTCAATCCGCCTCGTGCAAGGCGAACTAGATACTTAGCGAGTATACGCTGGTTAGCTGGATGCAGATGAGACTCTGGCTCTTCTATTATGAGAATATCTTTTTTTCGATATAGATGTCTTAGAAAGAGAATAAAAGGCGCTAGCTCCGAGACCATCGAAGAGGTTCTATGAAGGCTTAATTTACCAACTGTGGGTAATCTATAGTAGATGTCGGAGGTCCCGTATTTATCGACAACTAGTTCTATTCTGCCAGGACTCAAGGCCTTTTCCAGCAGTGGTGCAAGTTTGTAGAAATCACCACGATCTGTTTTGTCCAAGTCGTTTATGCTCGCAATAAAATCCACCCCACCTCCTGGCAACTTAGGTATTTGAATAGGCTCGATCCCTAAAAGTGGCGATAACCGTAACAATTGACTTGATACTATCTTTCGTGCTTGGAGAACACCTGAACGAGCCGCTGGCAAATAGTGAGCATTTGTGCCAAATATATTCGCAAATTGCCGAGAGCTATTCACAATGATTCTTTCTAATAAATCTTCAAGCATCCTCTTTTTATATGATTTGTCGTGTCCCCTAATAGGACGATACGGCATTCCAGTTGCCAATTTCTGGCCATTCAAAGCGAATGATACCTCGGTCATTTTTAAACTCGTACCAGCCAAATGATACTGCAATCTCAAATCCGGCTTTGCGCACTTAATAAATAAAGAGAAGCTTTTGCTGCTTGAAGGCTTGTAGACGAGATCAGCAAGTCTTGCCCCGTAACAGCGCATTATTTCCTTGCCAATTGTTACCGTAGATGATTTTAAATATTCACTCAGATATGAGTTGATCTCTCCCTTAATCATCTCGGGGAGAGACTCAAAGGGAATCTGCTGCCGCATAGTCGTGGGCGGCTTTTCCCCGCTCAGACTGGATTAGTTGCTCAAAAACATCCAGTGTTGACTTGTCTAATTTTGAAACACGGTCAACATAGTCAGGAAGATGCATACGGATATTACTGTAGGATCTATATACGCGGTGTGGCCCCTCTTTCATTAGAATATATGAATCTTCAGATTCGTACATTTGAGAAAAAGCCTTTGATAATGCATAGACCATGAGTGCTAGGTATGACTTGCCGGTGTTGTTCTGCCCGACAAGAATTGTCAGAGGTTTGAGTTCAATCTCGGCTTTCCTAATCGGTCCGAAATTTTCCACACCCAGCCTAGGATTCTCTTCCATGTCTGCACCTCCTCGATAGCATTCCAATTTCAACTAACAATCGTAAAGATTAAATCAGCCCTAGATTAATTCACCTTAGCTAGTCTGGCTGTAGAGCGCAACAATGCCTAATAAGTGGAACTATTATAAGTCCTTGGATGGCATTAGCCAAGTCTGCGACTATCCAGCGTGGTAATTTGGCAAACGGAGCTCTTTGGTGTTTCAAAACAAATCCTATGGCTAACATCCTGGTGACATACTTTATGACCTAGGTTATCACAAGATATTAAATCTCTGCTCTCTTATGTCTCTTGGTCCAGCTCTATCAGCACCCCATGCGTCGCCTTGGGGTGGATGAAGGCCATCCGGGCTCCCATCTCCTCGCCGATTTTGCCGTATTCGCCTGTGTCTACAATGGGGAAGCCTTTCTCTTTAAGGCGTTTGATTTCTTTGTCCAGGTTGTCCACCCACAGGCCGAGGCGGCACACGCCCTCGCCGTACTTCTCCAGCCGACGCGCCAGGTCGCCGCCCACAGGCGCATCGGGGCCCACGGTGGGCTGCAACAGCTCGATGGAGCAATCGCCGAGGGGGAACATCACCGCTTTTACCCCGGGCATCTCCACAATGCCCATGTCCCAGGGCTTGAGGCCGAAGACCTTGATGAAATGAGCCTGCGCCTCCTCGATGTCCCTGACCAGGATGCCCACGAAGCTGACCTTGGTAATCATCTTAATCCCCAGTTACTATACAACCTCTGTTTGAAACACAACAATAACACCATTCCACCTGCAAGAGCAACTCTGTGCTATAATCGCTGCGCTGGTTTGTGATGGTGAAGGGGACGGCAATTGAAGCTAAGGATATAGCCGAAGGCATTGAGCAGGGGCGGCCTTATGGTATCCCTGGTTTACGCCTTTCCTCGGAACTTCGCCAGATGGGGCGCCACAGAGGCCGAGGCAGGCGTCAATTGCCCGGCGATGATGCTAAGTGCATGCGACCTATAAGTGGCGTTCTACTCATGCTGTTTCCATCAAAGCCAATGCCGCCGATATCTGGCCCTGGCTGGTGCAGATGGGGCAGGGCCGGGGTGGATTCTACAGCTATGATCCCATGGAGAATCTGGTCTGGGCTGCGATATCCATAACGCAGACCGCATCATCCCCGAGTTCCAGCACCTTGAAGGTCGGCGATATCATCAAGCATGCGCCCTAAGGCGCCCAGTTGGCCGGTGACAGATCATTGAGCCGAATCATGCGCTCTGTTCTATCGTTATTAGAGAGCCTGATTTCAGTGTCCAACTGGTGTGGATTCTCGATAAAGTCGATGATAAGCACGACCCGCCTCATCAGTCGTTGCGCGTGAGGTCTCGGCCCTGGCCATGACAGCCGATGCTGCTTCGTTCCCTTCCGATTATGTATCCGGTTCAGTACCTGATGTTCGCAAGATGCTGCTGGGCATCAAGCAGCGGGCGGAGTCACTCGCACGAAATAGCGTAAAAAACTGAATTCTAAGGAGGGAGGTGTAACATGAAGGTCCTCGTAACTTACATGTCCCAGACGGGCAACACGAAGAAGGTCGCGGAAGCTATTTTTCAGGAGATTAAGGGCAAAAAAGAGATTAAGCCGATGGAGGAGGTCAGCAGCCTGGATGGCTATGACCTCGCTTTCGTCGGCTTTCCTATTCAGGCATCCGGGCCGGCCGGAGATGCGAAAAGCTTTCTGGAACAGCACGCAAAGGGCAAGAATGTAGCCCTCTTCATAACTCATGCTGCACCTGAGGACAACCCGGAATTCAAGGAATGGCTGGAATGCTGTAAGGCAGCAGCCGCCGGTGCTAACCTGCTCGGCGTATTCGACTGTCGGGGGGAACTGAGCCAGGCTCTAGCGGATTTCATGGTGAACAGCGGTGACCCGACCCTGGTTGAGTGGGGCAAGAAACGTTCCACTACCATAGGCCAGCCCGATGCCGCAAGGCTGAAGAAGGCGCGCAATTTTGCCAGAGAGATAATGAAAAAGCATCCCCGCGGCTAGGCTAAGCTGTGCCCAAACATCACACCAGCAACTGGCCGCCGTCTGCGGCGAAAGCTGCCCCCGTGATATAAGAGGCCTCGTCCGAGGCCAGGAATAGAGCCACCTGGGCTATCTCCTCAGGCTGGGCAAACCGCCCCAGCGGCACTTCGTTCCGTACCATCTCCTTGAATATGGCTATCTTCTCGGGGTCGCCTCCCGCCACCTTGGTGAAAAACGGCGTGTCTATGGGGCCGGGAAGGATGCAGTTGACCCTGATGTTCTTTCGGGCGTACTCCAATGCCGTTACCCTGGTCAGTTGTATCACCGCTGCCTTGGCCGCAGCATATGCCCCTGTGTAACGTCTCGGCGAAACGCCGGCAACAGACGAGACATTGATGATGACGCCACCCCCGCCCTTCAGCATCTCGGGGATGGCGTACTTCGTGCCCAGAAAGACGCCGGTGAGGTTGACCGAGATGACTCGATTCCACTCCTCCTCGGTTATGTCCGCGATGAGCTTCCCCGGGCCCGGCGTACCGGCATTATTTAACATAATATCGAGCTTGCCATATTTGTCCACGGCGGCTTTGACTGCCTTTTCTAAATCACTTGCCTTGGTCACGTCAACTCGCACCAGGATGGCGTCTCCGCCAGCCTCTTTTATCAACTTTACGGTCTGTTCCCCATCCTTTTCCCTGTTGGCAGCCACCACAACCTTAGCGCCCTCCCTGGCGAAGAGTATGAGCGCTGGCCCTGCCCAGCCCCGAGCCTGCGCCGGTTATTATTGCTACCTTACCTTTCAATCGCATTTCAACCCCCTCGACGTGTCCTGCCTTACGCCATTATTATGCTTTGTTGGCGGGCATAAGAAAAGGGGCGTCCTTCCTTGGAAGGACGCCCCTATCGAATCTGACTAATGAAGGCTAACCTACTCCGCTCTGGTGCGGAACATCAGGGTGCCGAAGGTTACTCCTACCACGGCCAGGGCAGCCAGCACGACCAGGCAGAGCCAGAGGTCGTGCCATATGTATCCGTTCGAAATCAAATCGCGGGCGCCAACCACAGCATAGTCTATGGGGTTGATTTGTCTCACCGTGTTAAGCCAGCCAGGCAGCAGGGCTGCCGGCATCATCAGCGACGAGAGGAACATCAACGGCATAGTGAGAAGGTTGGTGACCGCCATGACGTTCTCCTGTCGTTTGAGCAGAAGCGCCAGCCCGTTGGAGAAGGCAGCGAACCCCAGCCCGAGCAGCGACAAGAGGAAAAAAGTAAACAGCACCCCGGGCACGCCGGTTTTTATGTGTACCCCCATAATGAGGGCGAGGATAATGATTATCAAAGCCTGAATTAGCAGCACCACCACAGTGGCGATGACACGGCCTGCTATGACGGAGATGCGGGTCACAGGCGTGGCCAGCATCTTGGACAATACGCCGGTATCTATGTCCCACAGCATGCCAAAGCCCGAAAAGGCTGAGCCGAACAGCACCGTCATCACCAGCACGCCGGGGGCAAAGAATTGGAGATAGCTGCCGCCGCCCGGGCCCAGCATACCGCCCAGCGACTTGAATATCTGGGTGAACAGCACCAGCCACAGTATGGGCTGGAACAGGGTCATGAATATAAACACGGGCATGCGAATCCTTGACCTTAAATCGCGCAGAGTTATATACCAGGTATCCCTTAAGAGATTCATCTGTTGCCTCCTGTCGCGCATCCGTCATTAGCTGAGCGAAAGTGGTGCGTGTGCCCTCCTGGGCGCGTATGGTTCGGCCGGTGTACTTTAGAAACACATCGTCCAGCGACGGCCTCGACATGGTTATCGTCTTGACCTCGATGCCCTGGCCCGAAAGGAGCTGCATTATGTTGGGTATGGCAGATGCGCCGTCATTTACATAAACTGCCAGCTCACCGTCGGTCGGCTTCGTTCCGGTTACGAAAGGCTTGCCCGAGAGCACCGCCTCGCTGCGCCTGATGAACTCTTTGCATTCCTCATCCTTGTCCGCGCAGGGAGTGACTGTAACCACGTCGCCGCCTATGGACTTCTTCAGCTCATCGGAGGTGCCCATGGCGATTATCTTGCCCAGGTCTATGATGGCTATGCGGTCTGCCAGGCGGTCGGCTTCCTCCATGTAGTGGGTGGTCAGGAAAATTGTCATCCCCTTGGATTTGACCAGGTCGCGGATATACTCCCAGATGCTGGCCCTGGTCTGAGGGTCGAGCCCTGTTGTCGGCTCATCCATGAAAGATTACCTGGGGCTGGTGGATAAGCCCCATGGCCAGGTCGAGCCGCTTGCGCATGCCGCCGGAGTAGGTGGAGACCATCCTGTTCTCGGAGCCGGTCAAACCGACCAGATCGAATATCTCCTTCACCCGCTCCTTGATGGTCTTGCCATCCAGCCTGTAGAAATGGCCGTAAAGCGTCAGGTTCTCCTTGCCGGTGGCATGCTCGTCCACCCCTACGTCCTGCGCCGCGTAGCCGATGCGCTTGCGCACCTCAGCCGCGTTCTTCACCACATCGAATCCGGCCACCATAGCGGTCCCCGAGGTGGGCAGGATAAGGGTGTTCAGCATCTTGATAGTGGTGGTCTTGCCGGCGCCGTTCGGGCCCAGGAAGGCGAAGATCTCGCCGGCGTTGACCTCGAAATCGATGCCGTCAACCGCCCTGATGTCGCCGGGGAAGATCTTGGCCAGTTGGTGAGTTTCGATCATTGCCATATCTTTCACTCCTCTTTTGTTTGAGATCGCTCCTGTATTTGCCTGGTGAACTTTTCGACCCATTCCAGTTCTGCCTGCATCACCATCAGGCCCAGTTCGAACATGGCGTCTACGAAATAGGGATGAGAATGCAGATTGCTCTCGAGAACTGCCCTCAGGATTTCCATCTTCTCTGTCAGATGCTTGCGGTACTGGCTCAGTGCGGTGAGCGTCTCCTCGATTGAGAGGGAGGGGAGGTTGGCCAGCCCCAGCATCAGGGGACGGGGGCTCGGTTGGGGCACCGAGAGCACCTCGATAATGGCGGCGTGAAATGCCTCCTGCCCAGTTTTTGTAGCATGGTATACCTTGCGTGCCGGGCCGCGCTCGGTCTTCTCCAGTCGCCCTTCGATAAACCCGCCCTTTTCCAGTTTCTTGAGCAGGAAGTAGATGGAGGAGAAACCGACCTCCGTCCACCTCCTCATGCCGCGTTCCTCGATGACCTGCTCAATCTGGTAGCCATGTCGGGGCTGCTGGGCGACAAGACTCAGGACAGCCAGTTCAGCGTTCGTCATTATGTACTCTATAACTATAATACTATAGTACTATAATAGCTCATTTAGGCTATTTGTCAAGATTATCTATGAAAAATTGTGGGACAATCAGGGTGAGGATTGGTGGGACAGGCTCCAGTGCCTGTCCCAACTGTAGGGGCGGGTTTCAAACCCGCCCAACAAGCAAGATACGATACGGCTCCAAAGGATTCTCATTTAGGCTCTGTGCGCCATTTCGCCATGAACTTATCTACGTCTACGCCCAGGCTGGCTATGTGCTGGGCGCCGGCATTATAAATCTCCTGCCAGGGCAGGTCATCGTAGCTCCCGTGATATTTGAGATACTCCACATGAGGCCTGCCATCTTTGCTGCGGCTGGGCAACTTGGCATCGTGCTCGCCATCGAACTCCACTGGGATGAAACCGTTTTCCTGGCACAGCCCCAGGTCGTAGGCCGGTGTGGCGATTACCCACTTGCCGTCAAGGTAAATCTCAGCGAAACCGTGGTAAACCAGTATGTTGCTGCCGCACATCATTTCCAGGAACCGCTGCGACAGGATATGGTTCCTGATGTCGGCGAACCCGAAGCGGGCGGGGATTCCCAGTACCCGGCACATGGCGACCAGGACGGCTGCTTTCTGGAAGCACAGCCCGTACCCTCTTTTCAAGGTGGCGCTGGCTATACTGTATTCGTAGCGGTCGGCCGAATCATACGGGTTGTATTTGATGTTATCCCTTACAAAATAGAACAGGGCTATAGCCTTCTCTTTGTCTGTTTTCAGCCCCTTGGTTAAGGCTCTGGCCTTCCTTTTTATGACTGGGGAATCGTAGTCTATAACCTCTGTGCATCTTAAGTATCTATCCATTTCATTCATTAGAACCGTCCTGTTGCATAGACTTAATCAAACC
>CAWHAI010000011.1:0-148035 GCA_963827295.1 uncultured Chloroflexia bacterium | reverse complement strand
TCTATGGGGTTGATGTGTCTCACCGTGTTAAGCCAGCCAGGCAGCAGGGCTGCCGGCATCATCAGCGACGAGAGGAACATCAGCGGCATAGTGAGGAGATTGGTGACCGCCATGACGTTCTCCTGTCGTTTGAGCAGAAGCGCCAGCCCGTTGGAGAAGGCAGCGAACCCCAGCCCGAGCAGCGACAAGAGGAAAAAAGTAAACAGCACCCCGGGCACGCCGGTTTTAAAGTGTACCCCCATAATGAGGGCGAGGATAATGATTATCAAAGCCTGAATTAGCAGCACCACCACAGTAGCGATGACACGGCCTACTATGATAGAGATGCGGGTCACAGGGGTGGCCAGCATCTTGGACAATACGCCGGTATCTATGTCCCACAGCATGCCAAAGCCCGAAAAGGCTGAGCCGAACAGCACCGTCATCACCAGCACGCCGGGGGCAAAGAACTGGAGATAGCTGCCGCCACCCGGGCCTAGCATACCGCCCAGCGACTTGAATATCTGGGTGAACAGCACCAGCCACAGTATAGGCTGGAACAGGGTCATGAATATAAATACAGGCATACGAATCCTTGACCTTAAATCGCGCAGAATTATATACCAGGTATCCCTTAAGAGATTCATCCTGTTGCCTCCTGTTGCCCATCCGTCGTAGCTGAGCGAAACTGGTACGCGTGCCCTCCTGGGCGCGTATTGTTTTGCCGGTGTATTTTAGAAACACGTCGTCCAGCGACGGCCTCGACATGGATATCGTCTTGACCTCAATGCCCTGGCCCGAAAGGAGCTGCATTATGCTGGGTATGGCAGATGCGCCGTCATTTACATAAACCGCCAACTCACCGTCGGTCGGCTTCGTTCCTGTTACGAAAGGCTTGCCCGTGAGCACGGCCTCGCTGCGCCTGATGAACTCCTTACAGTCCTCATCCTTGTCCTCGCAGGGAGTGACTGTAACCACGTCGCCGCCTATGGACCTCTTGAGTTCATCGGAGGTGCCCATGGCCATTATCTTGCCCAGGTCTATGATAGCTATGCGGTCGGCCAGACGGTCGGCTTCCTCCATGTAGTGGGTGGTCAGGAATATTGTCATCCCCTTGGATTTAGCCAGATCGCGGATATAGTCCCAGATGCTGGCCCTGGTCTGAGGATCAAGCCCTGTTGTCGGCTCATCCAGAAAGATTACCTGGGGCTGATGGATTAGCCCCATGGCCAGATCGAGCCGCTTGCGCATACCGCCGGAGTAAGTGGAGACCATCCTGTTCTCATAGCCGGTCAGACCCACGAGATCGAATATCTCCTTCACCCTCTGCTTGATGGTCTTGCCGTCCAGCCTGTAGAAGTGGCCGTAAAGTGTCAGGTTCTCCTTGCCGGTGGCATGCTCGTCCACTCCGACATCCTGCGCGGTGTAGCCGATGCGCTTGCGCACCTCCGCCGGGTTTTTCACCACATCTAATCCGGCCACCATAGCGGTGCCCGAGGTGGGCAGGATGAGGGTGTTCAGCATCTTGATAGTGGTGGTCTTGCCGGCGCCGTTCGGGCCGAGGAAGGCGAAGATCTCGCCGGTGTTGACCTCGAAATCGATGCCGTCAACAGCCCTGATGTCGCCGGGGAAGATCTTGGCTAGTTGGTGAGTTTCGATAATTGCCATATCTTTCACTCCTCTTTTGTTTGAGATCGCTCTTGTATTTGCTTGGTGAACTTTTCGACCCATTCCAGTTCTGCCTGCATCACTAGCAGGCCCAGTTCGAACATGGCGTCTACGAAATAGGGATGAGACTGCAGATTGCTCTCGAGAACTGCCCTCAGGATTCCCATCTTCTCTGTCAGATGCTTGCGGTACTGGCTCAGTGCGGTGATAGTCTCCTCGATTGATAGAGAAGGGAGGTTGGCCAGACCCAGCATCAGGGGACGGGGGCTCGGTTGTGGCACCGAGAGCACCTCGATAATAGCGGCGTGAAATGCCTCCTGTCCAGTTTTTGTAGCATGGTATACCTTACGTGCCGGGCCGCGCTCGGTCTTTTCCAGGCGCCCTTCGATAAACCCACCCTTTTCCAGTTTCTTGAGCAGGAAGTAGATGGAGGAGAAACCGACCTCCGTCCACCTCCTCATGCCGCGTTCCTCGATCACCTGCTCAATCTCGTAGCCGTGTCGGGGCTGCTGGGCGACCAGACTCAGGACAGCCAGTTCAGCGTTCGTCATTATGTACTCTATACCTATAATACTATAGTACTATAATACCTCTTCTTGGTTGTTTGTCAAGAGGGGTTAATCAGTCTGGTGCTCTCAAATCTAAAATAAAATCGCACGCTTTAGATATGTTTCTATACATCACGATATGTCTTAACATATCGGCAAAGATTTGTCAATAGGCTGTGACCAGGGTGGTGTGGATAAATTGTGGGACAATCAGGGTGAGGATTGGTGGGACAGGCTCCCTAGCCTGTCCAAATGCAGGGGCGGTTCGCGAACCGCCCCTACAAGATACGATAAGGCCCTAAAGGATTCTCATTTGGGCTCTGTGCGCCATTTAGCCAGGAACTTGTCTACATCTACGCCCAGGCTGGCTATGTGCTGGGCGCCGGCGTTGTAAATCTCCTGCCAGGGCAGGTCATCGTAGCTCCCGTGAAATTTGATATATTCCACATGCGGCCTGCCGTCTTTGCTGCGGCTGGGTAATTTAGCATCATGCTCGCCGTCGAACTCCACAGGTACAAATCCGTTTTGCTGGCACAGCCCCAGGTCGTAGGCCGATGTGGCGATAACCCACTTGCCGTCAAGGTAAATCTCCGCGAAACCGTGGTAAACCAGTATGTTGCTGCCGCACATCATTTCCAGAAACCGCTGCGACAGGATATGGTTCCTGATGTCGGCGAACCCGAAGCGGGCGGGGATTCCCAGGACCCGGCACATGGCTACGAGGACGGCTGCTTTCTGGAAGCACAGCCCATAGCCTCTTTTCAGGGTGGCGCTGGCTATGGAGTATTCATAGCGATCGGCTGAGTCATAAGGGTTGTATTTGATGTTGTCCCTTACAAAATAGAACAGGGCTATAGCCTTCTCTTTGTCTGTTTTCAGCCCCCTGGTCAGGGCCCGTGCCTTCCTTTTTATGGCTAGAGAATCGCAGTCTATAACCTCTGTACATTTCAGGTATTTATCCATTTCACTCATTATAACCGTCCTGTTGCATCAACTTAATCAAACCGTAAATTCCATAATCCTAACCCTGGTGTCATTGCGAGCGAAGCGAAGCAATCTCACCGCTATTGCTTTCATCAAGCCCTGAGATTGCTTCGTCGTCCTTCCCAAAGAATGATCCTCGCAATGACAAAGGAATCCTTCCCCTCTTCCACTCTAGAGATGATACACCCTGCGCTCTCCGCCAGTCAAACGCAGTCAGGTTGACAAGTCAGCTTGCGGTATGGCAATATGCGCCCACAGGTGATTGCTTAGCCTTTTGATAAGGAGGGGTCAGGTGCTGAACAAGATATTCAAAAGCTTCGATGCGGCAGTAGCCGACATACCCGATGGCGCAACCATCGCCATAGAGTCGTGGGGTATCCCGTCTTGCTCCCAGAACCTCGTAGCTGCCGTCAAGAAAAAAGGCATAAAGGACCTCACCCTGGTGACCCACAACTTCATCCCTATCGTCCTCGGGGAGGATGAGACCTGCTTTACATCGGCGCTGCTCCCCCAACTTAAGAAATTGATAACGCCTGTGGTAGGTATCCAGCAGCTTGGCGCGGGAGCCTTTGTCAAGGAGTACGTGGAGAAGGGGCTGGAGGTTGAACTGTCCACTCACGGCACCATGGCTGCGAGGCTTTATGCCGGAGCGGCCAAGCTGGGTGGCTTCTACAACCCCGTGGGTGTGGGCACTGTGATTGGGGAAGGGAAAGAGACGAAGATAATAGATGGCAAGGAGTACATATTTGAGAAGCCGATAAAGCTTGATTATGCGTTCGTCAGGGCGTACAAAGCTGATAAGTTGGGCAATTTGGTCTTCAGGGGCATCTTCAGAGGAGACCAACCGGTGATGGCTATGGCGGCGAAGGTCACTATAGCTGAGGTGGATGAGATAGTAGAGGTGGGTGAACTTGATGCTGAACACATAGTGACCCCGGGAATATTTGTAGACCGCATCGTGAAGATTCCCGAGGATGGCATAGGAACTCATAAGAAACAAAAGGCTCTGATAAGCAGGCTGGGCGAGATCGAAATCGCCCGCAAGATGCTGTTCCGAAGCAAATGCGTTGAGGAGAAGCCCAGGGTAGTGGAATCGAAAGGCGGGAAATTCAAGCAGAGGCTCGACAGGGATACCATAGCTATGAGGGCAGCCAAGGAGCTGAAAGCAGGCGACTACGCCAACCTCGGTGTAGGCATACCGAACCTCTGCGCGCTGTATGTGCCGGAGGGGGTTATATTTCAGTCTGAGAACGGCGCTATAGCCTACGGGCCGCTGGTGGTGGAGGACGAGATACAGAGGGCAGAGTTCCACTATGTTGACTCAGGAGGAAGGTTCTTCACGCTGGTGCCCGGGACGGCGTTCTTCGATGTGATGAGTTCCTTCCTCATGATCAGGGGCAAGCGTCTGGTGACTGTACTGGGCGGGCTGCAGGTCTCGGAGAAGGGCGACCTGGCGAACTGGAACACCGGCGGCGATGCCCTGGGCGGCACTATCGGCGGAGGAATGGACCTGGCTCTGGGCGCGAAACGGGTGATCATCACCATGGAGCACACCACCAAGGACGGCAAGCCCAAGATAGTCAAGAAGTGCAGCTATCCTTTGACCGCCAAAGAGTGCGTCCACCTGATTATTACCGACCTGGCAGTGATAGAAGTTACTCAGAAGGGGCTGGTGCTCAAAGAGGTTGCCCCTGGCTGGACCGCCAAGGAAATCCAATCCCTCACCGAGCCCAAGCTCAAGATAGCGAAAGATCTGAAAGAGATGGAGTTGTAAAAGGGAGTAAGAGGACTTCCCTTAAAAGATCATATGCTTTACTATGTGTGTCTGAGGTATTCAGAGAACTTATGTCTATCTTATTAGATGTAATTAAGTTGCTCTTCGATTTCCTTGGTCGTTTCTATCGTATTGTAACAAACAGACCGAAAATAATCTGTGACAAGGTCTATACGTCTCCAGCTAGGTATCAGCCAGACTCTGTTCCTGAATGGCTTCGCAATGGCAGCGACAATGAAGAAACCAGCGGCGTCGAAATACTTTGTAGTGTTAGCTTCCTACTTTCTAATGAGGGGGCAGTAGATACAAGCATAAAGGACATCTACATTGATGTTAAGTATATTGATCCCAAACGTAGCCAAGAAAGGCACGGTCGTCTCGCCTGCGTACTTCAAAAGGGAGTCGTGATAGGTCCTCGAAGGACTTGGTCTGGAGGGGGAGAGGTTTGTGGAACTCTAAGGGGTGTGGATGAACTTCCTAAGAATATGGAGACAACACTTGTTATAGAGCCAGTGTCTCAAAAACCCGTGCGCAAAAAGATTAGATTATGGTTTGAGTAATTTGAAACTATCAGGTAGATGTCATAAAAGTAGGGGCACGGCATGCCGTGCCCCTACAAGGGTTGGAGCACCTGCTCCAACCTACCCAAACGGGCGTTTTGGTGTCATTGCGAGGAGTCCGCTCTGACGGACGACGAAGCAATCTCCTCGAACTCATAGGTGCACGGGTGCGGTGAGATTGCTTCGCTTCGCTCGCAATGACATCTTAAGACGTTTCCCCTTCCATCAAGGGAGAGTCTATCCTGAGCTTGGCGAAAGATGATGCCTTCACTTGTCTGTATTCAGAAACTCGTAGCGGTCAGCCAGCCCGGCCAGCGCCCTGATGGCATCGTCGGGGTTGGAGAAGATGGCCCCTTTGCCTATCTGCTCCAGCTTCTCCGACAAGTCTCTGGCTCGTGTGTCGTACAGCCAGCCCTCGCAGAAACAGAAGGCCAGAGGTTTATCGGGGAAGGCGTCTGCAAGCTCCGTGATAACCCGGGTGATGGGCGGCGTGAGGTGCTCGAACCAGGCGCCGCCGAAGAAAAGCAAGCCATTGACATGAGGGTCTCTCAATACTTCCGTCACCAATGCTTTGAACGTCTCAGCGAGAGGTCGCGGCGCCAGCATTACAATAGGCCAGGTGTCCAGAGGGTTGCCTATCCTGTGCCACGGCGGTGACATCGCTTTCAGCCTGCGCCGGGTCCCGGGGGACAGCCCCGCTACCTCCAGGTTGTGCTCAGCGCAGGCGTCCAGGCTCATAATGCCGATGCCTCCGCTGCCAGTAGCAATGGCGATACTCCTGCCCCTCATTAGCGGCAGGTAGAGGAAAGCCCTGACCAGATCGCCCAGCTCATCGAGGCTCCGGGCGCGAATGATGCCGCACTGCTTGAAAACGGCGTCCCACACCGCGTCATCGCCGATCAGAGAGGCTGTATGGGACTGCGCGGCATGCGCCGCCCGCTCGCTTCTGCCTGTTTTCATAGCCAGCACGGGCTTCTTTCTTGCCACGCGCTGTGCCACCTCTTTGAACCTCTTGCCGTTGTTTATGCCCTCGATGTGCAGTACGATGATTTTAGTTTCGGGGTCACGCTCGAAATATTCCAGGGCATCGGCGATATCCACATCGCAGGTGTTGCCCACATCGATGCCTTTTCCGATGAGCCTCAGCCTGCCGATGGTGCCGAAGAACAGGCCTGACTGCGAGATAACCCCCACGGGCCACTTTCTCATGTCCGTCTGCTTGAGGAATGCCGTGCTGAAGTTGATGTAAGCGTTTGCCGAGCCGAATGTGTTGGGCCCCAGAACCCTCACCCCGCCTTTGCGTGCTGCCTCGACTACCCTCTGCTGCAGCCTCTTGCCTTCCTCGTCCTCGGCTTCAGCGAAGCCCTGTCCCACCACTATGGCCGCTTTAATCCCTTTCTCTCCGCATTGCTTCACGATATCGGGGACCACATTACGGGAGGTCAAAATCACGGCGAGGTCAACATCTCCTCGTATCTCTTCGAGATTGCGATAGCATTTCTGGCCCAGGATTTCGGTGTAGTTGGGGTTCACCGGGTAGACCTTGCCCCGGTAGCCGTTTTGAGCGAGGTTTTCCACCAGGTTGAAAGCAAGCTCGCCGGAGTTGGGGTTGGCTCCCACAACCGCTACGGATTTGGGTTCGAAGAAGAGCTTGAGCTGAGCAACGACGTCCATTTTTTGAAGCAGATGTTACACACCTTGTAGGGGCAATTCATGAATTGCCCCTACGCTCCTTATTCTAGCCTTTTTGGCTTCGAAGTCCAGATACGCGCCGTTCAGCGAGATCCTCTTGTGTCATTCCCAGCGCTCTAACCGTCTCGGTGTGATATGATAATAGAAGCTCTGCCTGGAAATCCCAACAAAATGGAGTAATGAAGATGGCTAAAATAAGAGACGCTGTGATGGTGGACTATCGCCCGGACTCCTGTTCGGCATCGCCAGCCAGAAGAAACCGGGCTTTTTTGCGGACAAACGTGCTGACGACCTCGCAGTCATCGTGGTTGAGGCATTGCTCAAGCGAACGGGGATAGACCCCGCATCGGTGGACGAGGTCATCATGGGCACGGTGAACCAGAGCGGCGAGCAGAGCAATCCCGGCAGGGGTGTCTGCCTGATGACCTGCCCCTTTGAGGTCGCGGGGCTGAGCGTGGAGCGAGCCTGCTGCTCCAGCATGACCGCCGCGCATATCGGTTGCATGGCTATACAACTGGGCATGGAGGACATCTGCATTGCCGGAGGCATGGAGAGCCACTCCCATTTCCCCACCCCGATGATCACTGAGGATACCGATATCATGGCGCTGGCGGAGGAACTGGGCAAGACCCGGGGCATACCGAACTCCAAGATATTCGAGAAAGTAGACTTCAACCTTGTGGTAAGCATGGGGCTGATCGCTGAGAAGCTGGCCGAGATGTTTAATATCCCCAGGGATGACCTGGACAAATGGGCCTGGCAGAGCAACATGAGGGCCGCTGCTGCCCAAAGAGAAGGCAAGTTCAAGCACGAGATAATTCCGGTTGAGGGCACGCTGCCCGACGGCACGGTCAAGCTCATTGACTATGACCAGGGCGTCAGGGCCGACTCAAGGCTGGAGAAGATACGCACCCTGCCCCCCATTTACAAACCCGGCGGCACGGTATGTGCCGCGAGCACCTCGGGCGAGAACGACGGGGCAGCAGTGGGGATTTTTATGTCGAAGGAAAAGGCGAAGAAGTTGGGGCTGGTGCCCATGGTCACCATCAGGAGCATGGCCTGGATAGGGGTTGACCCCGCTATTATGGGCTATGGCGCTATAGCGGCATCCAAGAAGGCTCTGAAACGGGCTGGTCTGACTATAGACCAGATTGACCTGGTGGAGGTGAACGAGGCCTTTGCCGTGCTGCCCGTAATGCAGATCAAGGATATGGGCATAGACCCGGAGAAGATGAACGTTAACGGCGGCGCTGTCTGCATCGGCCACCCCGTGGGGGCGAGCGGTATGCGTGTGCTAGGCACGCTGGCGCACGAGATGAACCGCAGGAAGGCCCGCTACGGCCTGGCAGCTATATGCGGAGCCTGGGGCGCTGGCGCAGCGACTGTTGTTGAGCGAGAGGACTACTGGGAAGGCAAACGCTCCTTCCTGAGTTAGAGCACACTCTATAGCCTGTTCCGGGAAATCCGTAATAGCTGCACGGGCAGGGATTCATGATGCTATTAAGCCCCCGCCCTGTAGTACTTCATGCTGTCCCCAAGAGAGAGTTGCACAATCTTCTTGCGCCATTGCACAAATCGCAGTAGAATCTCTCAAGCACAAGACGATGTCTGTGGAATTAAGAATCCTTATCGGGAGGCATTTATGGCAAAAGATGCCCATGTAACAACTCAAAAGGAACTGATTCAACTAGGTAAGAGACTTGGCTTCAAAGTGTTCTCAGCCAATTATGTAGACGAGCCTACAATTCCGCTCCCTAAAACAATAGATTCTTCAGTACTTTCCTCCGTAGACCAAATCGATGTCATTTGGTTCAATGAGTATAACTTCCCGAAATATGCGTTTGAAATCGAATATACGACAGGTGTTGATGGGGGATGCAAAGGCTCTATCAATTAAGACATTATCTAGACTGTAAGTTATTCGTTGTTATAGAAGAAACTCACGCCTACACCAATAAATTCACCAAATTGAAAGAAAGCGACCCCTATCATATGATCTCTGAACGATTCACTTTGGTTAAGCATGCAGATATCTCTAAACTCTGCAATAAAGCTCTTGAGTTAGACACGCTTAAATCAAGAATTCTAGATTGGGAGTTGCCACCAGACATCATGCTACAAGTGGAGGGAGCTACAGAGGAGGAAGAAAAAGTTGAAGGAGAAGTCCCAGAATGGGTATCGTTCGGCAAAGGTAACTGGAGTAGACAATTCACTGTTAAGAAGAAGGTAAGTAGAGATTTGTTCATTGCTTTGGTTGAAAAGATAAAAGAGTCCAAATTGAATATTGAGGTGAGAATCCAGAAATGGCATATTAGCCTTTACAACAGTAGCGGGAAACTAGCTGCAGTGGTCTATGCTAGAAAAGAGTACCTTGTCTTTCTGATGAAGAATGTTGAAGACCAATACTCCCAAACTACGTTGGAGACAGTAGAGAAGCCAGCAACAGATTATATAATACAATCTGCAACACGATATCTGCTCCTTCGGTCAAAGGACAAGATTGGAGAATTAGTTAAGTTGCTATCCATAGCAGCTAATTAATTGGGTCTCACATTACTATAATTGTATCCTGCGTGGCAGATTTAAGTGTAATGTGGTGCTTCATGCTGTCACGGAAAGCAACTGAGCTGACGTGTCGCTGACCATTTCTGAGGATTTCCCATCAACTTCACGTTCAATTTCAATTTTATAACTGCAATCTGCACGGAATATATTATAAAGGCCAATAATCCCCCTTTAGATTTGCATACGGTTCAAATGAAACTGGATCCACTTCGGCTACAACTTCACCCCTTAGCATGGTCTGGTTACCCACAGTATAAACGGCTCCAAGTACCCGAACAATCTCCACTTCCGCCCACGGGTCATGCTCAGAATGCGATAAGAACACCTCAGCCTCAGCCCATTCCGCAACGCTCGGACGAAAGACAGTCCTTTCTCTGACAAGGCGAGGCTTATAGTCAAAACCAATTTTATCCGGTGCGAGGAAGTGCTTGAAGTTGTATGCTACTACTCCCTCCTCACTTGTTTCGCTAAGAATTATATTTTGAAATTCTTCTGTGTTTGTCTTGCCTGTTAGTTTTGCCCGTACCTCAAAGAATCGTATACCGTGTCGCACTATGCGACCTCTGACGGAATGCGCACTACGCTTAAACTGAATATCAGCCATCTTCTTGGGGTAACCGAACTCCTCACGACCGCCAGCCATAGCTGTATCTCTTGTAACGGGCATTGCCAGGCAATAATTTCCTGCAATACCATCAAATTGTGCACGTAAGAGAAGTGCCCCTTCATAATAGAATGGGCCGAAATTGGTCTTGGGATAATGTGCAACATAGGCTTTCACTAACGGTCTTTCTGTGGGCTTAAGTGGTGGCGGTAAAAGTCGCTTAATAATTTCTGGTTTCGTTTCCCACATTACAACTAACATTTCTGCATCGTAAAATTCATATAAGCCGCCCTTTCCCCTTGCGCTTCTCTTAAGTTCCCTCTTTGACCATACGAATCCCACGTTAACCTCCTTCTAAAAACAGCACACATGATTATATTTTGTGCCCCAGTGATATCACAAGAGGCATCATTCTGTCAAATGAGAATACTATCGGTGAAGTGTAGAATAGTACGAATGTTGTTTTAGAATTCCCAGCAGGTGTAGGGAGGGTTACGGGAGGGGCTTAACTGCGATGCTGCTGCAGTACCGATTTAGCCTGGCACAGCTACCATCAACACGCCCGCAAGTAGAGGCAAAGTCAAGTTATCATCCACAGGCATTTGTATAGCTTGTCCAATAGTAGCACCAACAGCTCCTACTATTATGGTCCGTGAACCTACATGCAAACCCGCATAATAGAGGACAAATCCGATTGCGAGGCAAGAGAAAAAGCATGCCAAATCTCCTTCTAATGCCTTGCCGAAGAGTCTTGTCCTGCCGATATGTTGACCAACGATGGCAGCAGCAACGTCACCTATTGCTAGAAATGATACCGCAAGTAAGGCGATATCTCTGCCGAAGGCTATATATGATACAAGCGCTGCCAGTAGCACATAGTTGGAAGTGGTCAAACTCGATTTCTCTTCTTCCCTCAACAGTGACCCGAAATGAGATATAAACCACCGGTTTATGCCAGAGACTCTAAGCCTGGTTAACTCAAATATTAAGAAGAGGAATGTCACTGACCCCAACGATAAAAGCAGGGGCATCTTAGGCAAAAACCACAAGGCCATTACGATAGACAGGCTGGCTGACATATGGAATAGCCGTCTTCTCAGTGAACTTTTCAATATAAAAAACCTTTTTACCGATTGTCTGCGATATTATACACTATAGTGGCAATTTTCATTGTTAGTGTAGGGAGGTGGGTTACATTTCATTTCACCCTCTACCCGGATTTTAGAAAATCCAGAACCTCTTTATTAAATCTGCCCTTCATTTCTACCAGAATGTTATGCGAGCCACCCTCAAGCTTGACTAATTTGGCATGGGGTATCCTGGTCGCCATCGCCTCTATGGAGCGCGGCGGGCAGAATTTATCCTCAGTCCCTAATATCACCAGGGTAGGAGCTTTGATCAGATGCAGCCTGTCCAGTGTGGTGTTACCTACGGTAGCCTCGATCAGCCTAATATGCGAGTCGATACCGCCCAGTTTCAGTTGCAACCGGGCGAGGGGCAAGATGAGCATTCTATATAGTCTCTTATTAAAGCCCAAAGAGATTATCTTATCAAAGTCAATGCTTTGTTTGGCCCATTCCAGCATTTGCTGGCGGTGTGCCGCCCACATGTGCTCCCAGAGCTCTTTTCCCCGAAGCTCTGCCTGGCAGAGAGAACACTGTTTCATGCCGGCATATATGATATCGGATTGACCGGAGCGTTCCTTGCGCCCGAAGGCGCCTAGCACCTCTGGAGGGAGGTCGTCTATTCCCTCCGCGCCGGTGTTAGTGCTGGCGAGGACTAGCTTGTTTACCCTGTCGGGATAATTGATGGCCACCTCCTGCGCCACTCTGCCTCCGTGAGAAACTCCAAGTACGTGAGCCTTATCAATGTTCAGACGGTTCATGAGACCGATGGTATCATCTGCCAATGTCTTCATGGTGAAAGGCTCGCTGGGCTTGTCGCTTTTGCCCATGCCTCTGCTGTCAAAGGTGATAACCTTGAAGTGCTTACTGAAAGCTCGTTTCTGGAAAACCCAGCTCTGCCGTGTCCCTCCTAAACCTATTATCATAACCAAAGGCTCACCACGTCCACTTACATCGTACGCCATGTTGATTCCATTTACCTTTGCTATAGGCATTTCCCCCTCCTCTCAATACACCCTCGATAGATGTCATTCCATTGATTTGTTGTAGTATTATACATTTCGCACTATGGGTGAACTACTTCCTGGCATAAGTTGCTTCTACCGAGCCATCTGCTATTGGGAAGGTGGCAGGGTCCTTGAAACCATGCTCACGCAGTAGCTCACTTCTAGCTGAAGCGCAGATGTGTTTACTTCCCCACGTCGTTTCAAAGAACTGGTCCATAATACCAAGTGAATACCTGGCATTCCTAAAATCTTCCAGCTTCTCTGGATATGCAAAGTCAAGGATGACTATTGAACCTGAATCCTTCAAAGCTGTATGACATTTGGCTATCGTGGCACTTCTAAATTCAGGAGATATTTCATGTAACACAAGACCCATGGTCACTAGGTCGAATTCTTTCTCATAATGAATAGAGGCTGAATTAGCTAATATAACCGATACCCTATCTTCCACCCCATTTTCCTTGATATCTTTTTGAGCATCTGCTACAGCGAAACGGTCAATTTCGACGCCAATGAATTGACTATTGGGGAAAGCTTGTGCTAGGCGTATCAGGAGAAGTCCTGACCCACATCCCACATCCAGAACCTTAGCGCCACTGCTAAGCTTCTCCTTCAACCCTGGAATTCTGGGAATGCATACATACGTTAAAACCACAGGCACGACCTGATTCGACAGGGCTTTCATATCCCTCGAGAATTGCTGACCTTGAACATCATCAAATATGTCATAAGAATGACGATATCCACTTTTGAAATATTCTGGGAATCTCCCAAGAACATCTGCCATGTAAGAAGTCATGAATCTTACCCAGTGCCCAAAGTAGAAAGGATTCTGTGCGTCAGTAAGTAAGGTTCCTATGTGAGGTGCTAGTTTGAATCTGCCGCCTTCTTCACTATCAAGAATTCCAAGATGATAGGCGGTGTAGCACCAAGTCCTTACATATGGTTCATGTAAACCCAATCGACTGGCCAATTCTATACTGGTAGCGCCACCATCAAGGTTTTCTATGGCCTGAAACAAACCAAGGTCGATTCCCGCATTCATCAAATAGACTGCCTGAAAACCTCTCTGATAGTCATATAGCCGTGCCTGTTGCTCCTGAATGGTTATTTCCTTCATAGTGACCCTCCTCACCCGGTACAACCGACACCGTGTCGCACTTAGATTTCTTGCGCCAGTATACATTTCGCGGTAGAATGTCGCAAGTGGTATGATGCTACTGGAGGTGGAAGATGGCAGTAAAGGGCGAAACATTCCACAGTGATGCATGCAAAGGAGAGGCCCATTACTGGATTATTGATGACAAGAACTTTGGTATCTGCAAGAAGTGCGGAGCCCAGAAGCAGTTTCCAGTTGATGTATTTGGCTGGCAGAATCGTAACCTTGTGATTGGCAAGGCGCCGCACAGGCCAACGCTTGAGGAGTTGCATATGAAGGTTATACTAGAGCCTATTTATAGAACTGCCAGGACAAAGCATGAAAGAGAATAGGGTGCGCCAATCAAGGCAACCTATCGCCGATGATGCTGCTCCGAAGAGGAGAAAGGGGCGCAAACCATCGCGACTTGTTGCTATAGGTGATGTCGTTATTCCCAAGAAGGGAGTGTGGGCCGGTGAAGAGTGTCTGGTTGTTGATGTAGAGAAGAGGCCGCAGAAATCTGGATATTTTCAGGTCGTTCGTGTTCTTCTGCCCAATCAGCGTCAAAGATTGTATCCTCTCACGGAAATCAAGGAGATAATCCCGGGTAAGGGGGCAAATCTGACAAAGGCTCGGCAGCAAGAAACTGATGCAAAGATTCAAAATGAGAAGTTAAATATGCAAGTCGTCCTAGAACCTGTTAGTGGAACTGCTAAAGCAAACCTTGAGCGAGCCAAGCTGGAAATCGAACAGGGTACTGGCTTTTAGAGGCTCTGTGACCAGTGTGAAGGCAAAGGGTACAAGAATCGTAGTGAAGGTTGAAATAAACCCAAAATGGGACTTGCCGATGTCTGAGAAGGTCAGCTATCTTAGGGAATGGATACCAGCGAAGGTGAAGGTGGTTTTCAAGGTAATTAGCGTCTCGGGATAAGACGAAGATAAGTGAAGGTCTGGCGTAGAATTTCATCAATGTTAGGCAGTTGCGATGCAAGCCTCTGATTGGGCATCAATAATCATACCCGCGATATTTCTATTGGCTATGCTCGCTTGGATAGCCACCATGTGGTTAAAACGTCGATAACCTCAGTACAATGTTCTTGCGGTAGGATGCAAAAAGAAAGCCATTCCACCACCGCCCGGTAGTGCTTCATGGAACTCTGCAACGCATATCTGGTAATCTAAGGGGTAAACAGCAGTTTGTCGGGGATCCATTTGTTTCACATTACCCTCCGTCTGTACAGGGTATGGGCCGGGGAAAGTTGACAAAAGCTCCTACAAGTGGTATAAGACTTGCACGATTCACCCCAAAGACCTTCCTCCATACAATTTATCGCTAGAAGGGCATAACTTAATTTGTCTGCGGAGTTTAGTTAGTTCACTTGTGGGAGGTGTGCATGTGCGAATTTTGTCATAAACATGGAGAAGGCAAGAAGTGGTACCTGCAGGCACAAAACTACTCTGAGGATTTGCTCAGCGACTTGCGTCGTCGTAAATTCATTCAGGACTTCTTCCTAGCACCCGGAGAAGCTGAATGAAGACGTAGAAAAACTTGAAGGGCTTAAACGGACTCCGTCCTTTGTTAGAGCGGTCATGACGCCATTCATGGTAAACAGACAGAAGAAGGTTCACTACGGACAGGTCGTGCCGATTGAGGATGTTGAGCGCATCTTTGGTTTTGTCAACTCTGTTGTCAGGCTTGCCTTGTATCTGTCGTCAAGCCACAGTAGGTACCGAGCAACGGTACTGCTATGGAGTCAGCATGGTGCCGCAAGAAGAATCTCAATTTGGGCAGATAATACGGTGCGATTGATGCAGGCTACCTTACTGGACCAAACACAGCTGGTCTTGAAACGTTATCTAAAGAGGAGGCACTTACCAATCTTCCGTGAGCTTGAGAAAAAAGGCCTTTGTCATACGGTGTGGACTTTCATCACCCCGTTCATAGGTGGTATCTGCAACTGCGACCGGTCAGATTGCATGGCCATGAGGGCAACTGTAACCATGGGCTTTCCAGTGATGTTCCGTGCGGAGTATGTGGCCGGAGTCAATCCTGATTTGTGTAATGGATGTCGGCAATGTATGCGCGTCTGCCAGTTTGGTGCTATGGGGTATAGCATCGCCCACGAAAAGGTGGTAATAGACCCAAGACGGTGTTACGGGTGCGGAATCTGTCGCGCCAGTTGCACAAAAAACGCGATAGTACTGAATGATCGCTCTGCTGTACCCCTGGCCGCAAGTGTATGGTAAGCGTCTAGAATCACGTAAGATTTGTTAGTTAAAGCTGGAGGGGGTATAGCACATGCCAAATGTAAGTGCCAATGGTATTCAGATCGAATATGACACCTTTGGAGATCCTTCATCGCCGTCACTACTACTAATCATGGGGTCAGGATTACCAGATGATCCTCTGGCCTGAAGAATTCTGCAATCTGCTTGCAAGTCAGGGCCTCCATGTAATCCGGTTCGACAATAGGGACGTTGGTCTTTCATCAAAGTTTGATGAAGCCGGTGAGCCAGACCTTATGGAGATTCTCGCTAACACCCAGCCTGGTGCGGAGCTAAATATTCCATACACACTCGATGATATGGCTGACGATGCAGTTGGGTTACTTGATGCGCTGGGTATAGAAAAGGCACACGTATGCGGTGTATCTATGGGCGGAATGATCGCGCAGATCCTTGCGATCCGACATCAATCGCGAGTATCGAGTCTTATCTCTATTTCGTCCAGTACGGGGGACCCATCACTTCCGTCGGGAGGCCCGAGGTTCTGGCAATGCTACTGGCTCCTGCACCCGCCGAGCGAGAGGCATTTATCGATCACAATATGAACTTTTTCCGGGCGTTTGCAGGCTCGAAGTATCCAGAAAACGAGCAGACAAGACGACCGCAGATCGAGCGTTACTATGACCGTTGCTACCACCCACAGGGCATAACCCGTCATTCAATTGCCGCAGCCATGGCTGGGAGCCGTACGCAAGACCTCAAGACAGTCACTGTGCCGACTCTTGTAATCCATGGATCGGAAGACCCTATTCTGCCGGTAGAACACGGCAGGGCTACAGCCGAAGCAGCACCAGGATCAGAGCTACTGATTATGGAGGGCATGGGGCATGGTTTACCTCCTGAATTTATGCCTTTACTCGTAGGTCCGATTGTTCAGCACACTAAAAAGGCATTGAGTATGGCAGGTTAGAAAAGTATGGGAGAAGTTATGGGCAGAGCAATCCAACCTCTGATGTATGCATACTTCGCAGTCGTACATTCACCTACCTAGCTCACTCCGGGGAGAAACATATTGCAAGAGACATATGAGGACTCTCTTAAATACCGGATACACATACTTAGTCAGACTCTCTTCGCATTGCCACTTCCTGCAATAGTGATGCCACTTACCTTGCCATGCTATCTACTGAATAGACTCTTGCGTCATAGTAACTGAGCGAAAGCGTTCCCCTTTTTATGTCTACCTCACCACCGCCCTGTAGTGCTTCATGCTGCTATAAGGCTTTTGGAACAAGCTAACCCCAAACTCTCTACACTCAAATACCTAACTACACCGCCACCCTAAAGCACTGCAATATAAAAGATTTGTATTTACAATACAAGGGTATGTGTTTATAGGGGTTGCGAAATTGAGGGGCATTGCTTTGAATTTTAGAGCTTGGGAGTGGTGTTGGGCATGCCCTCTATGGTAGGCATCATCTATTAATCAGTGAGTACAAAAGATTTCCTAGGAAACTGCCAATGACTCCGAGGAGGATAATCAGTCCTACGGCAATCAAGATCGTTCGTAAACTGGAATGAAAGGACCGGAACTTGACAAATACACTGAAGCTATCATGTGGTTCGGATTCTTTCCAATGATAGGCCGTTATCTGTTTGAACGAGTGATCCTTGCCTGCATACGACTTCCATATATCCTCTTCCAATCTTCTGCCGCCGGGTGGTTTATGTGAGAAAACATAATCGTCACTAGCTTCTCGCATCAGAAAGAAATGAGTTTTTGTGAAACGCACTACGCCATTCTGCCGGATCGTTTCCAACAGTGAGCTGGGCAAGTTACGCTTTTCGTTAAGATGAAAATCTATTAGTTCAGTCTGAAAGAAGGCACCTTCGAGAATGGAACTGGCAGGAGGGGTGTAAATATAGCCAGTCTGATCAACAAAGGCACATTTTAATCTGATTCGATAGTAATGTTTCTTTTTCTTCAAGTGCTCGGGAATTCTGATGCGAATGGTGGAACCGCCAAACTGGCTCTCTACAAAGACATCATTCTCAAGATCCAGTATATATATATCGAATAAAGGCGCCCCGTCAGCTCTTTGCACTTCGATGGTCTTTTCCTTAGTACGAAGCAAGACTCCGTAGTCTTCATTAAATACTGCCGAGACAAGTTCGGTCTTTTCCTTAAATACTAGTCCCAAGTCCTGGATATGTGATTTGTGTAGTTGATCTGGTATGAATATGTTAATATGGCTCAATTCTTCGGCATGGCTCAGCATCAAGCCTATATCCAAGAAGCAGTCGAGCTTGCCATGTTGTCGAGGACTGATACTGTTTAGCATCCAAAGGTTAAAGTGGCACTCTAATTCGTTTGATTGCACATTTTGCTGTGCTGGGGTCGTATGAGTACACCAGGGAATGCCTGGCGATAGAGGTGCAGAGGTCGATGGGAGCAAGGGAAGTAATACGATGCCTTGAGTGGTTGTTCTTGGTGCGCGGGGTGCCCCAGTACATTCGCAGCGATAACCGTCCGGAATTTGTGGCTAAGGCTGTAAGGGAGTGGCTGGCCAAAGAAGGATGCAAAACCATTTACATTGAACCAGGAAGCCCATGGGAGAACGCATACGTCGAGAGCTTCATAGGCAAGTTCCGGGATGAGTGCTTGAACATGGAGCTGTTTAGAAATGTACGCGAGGCTCAAGAGATTGCCGATGCTTGGAAAGAGGAATACAATGAGCGCAGTCCTCACAGTAGCTTAGGTAATCTCACCCCAAAAGGAGTTTGCAGAGGTACATTCTGCAGCTACGGCGCTGCCTTCAGCGTCACCTTATCTGCAGAAAGTCAGAGAGGCCAATCCTGTCATTCCAATTGGTACATAAATCGGGGGTAGGCCACCTCCGCAACCGATAAGGCTCCCACTTTCCAGGTCGTCAGTTCAGAGCACCAATAGCAATCTTTACAGGTACTCTTCCTCATATCAATAACCCCTGATATTCTTCTCTCTGAACAATGTGTAAATGAACTTTTTCGTCTTTCTCCTCCAATGTTTGGAATATCGTTTCTGCAATATTTCTTATTTCGTTTACTTTATCCGTGACTACAACAAGACGAAGCCTATTGAATCCTGCCAAATCTCTTTCTCTTTTGCCTATTAGTATTAATTTGGATAGATTACCTTTTAGAACGTTGGGGTCATCAGTATCCAAGACATAAATCAATAATCGATTGCCTATGTTTATTTTGTTTTTTAATGAAACCGTATTGTTTATTTTAATGTCATTCTGGCAATCAATGTGTTTAAATACTTCTTCAGAGCATTCGCAACCCAATGTTTTCTTTACAAATACTTGTATGTTTATGTTATTCATTATCTTTTTCACCTCATGCATATTCGAAAGATCTAAGTATGAATAGTATCGAAAAACATAGCGAAAGAACCGATGAGATAGAACCCACCACTGTAAATGTACTATCGGAAATCACCCCAACAAGAAACACAATAATTGATATTAAACATGACCTGCCCCCGAGGAGCAGGAGCAAGCCCCAAAGTGCCTATTACATTATGTCTTCAAAGTGTCCAATTTCCTCTGAAGGCCATCAAAGGAAGACATAAAGACAAAGCAGTTATCCACGATTCGAATGAGATTTCCACGAAAAGAGGGCAGTTATCCACATTTTTATGTTAATGCTTTAGGTGGGGAATCGTTTAGGCGGATTTCGAATAAAGGCTTTCCCTGATCTCCAGCACGTCTCGGCGTAGCCCATGGTCGCTATTGATCTCATCCGAAATCTTATGATAGCCATGGAGGATAGTGCTGTGGTCTCTGTTCCCCAACTCCTCCCAATCTGAGTCCAGGAGCATTGTAGTTCTTCCCTGAGGAGGTACATTACTATCTGGCGCGCCTGTGATGATGGCTTGTCTCTTCTCTTCCCTTGAAGGGTTTCGGCTGGGAGGGCAAAAAATTGGGCTACAGTATTCATAATCGCTACCGAGGTAATGGTGCGTTTATGGGCATCGCTGGTTATCTCCGCCAGCGCTTGGGTGGCGAGTTCGACAGTTAGCGGGGCTTTGGTAAGCCTGGCGTAGGCCACGACACGGTTAAGCGCTCCTTCCAGTTCCCTGATATTCTTCTGGATGCGCCGCGCAATGAATTCCAGCACCTCAGGGGGGACTGAACTTTTCTGGTCTTCGGCCTTAGTTTGCAGGATCGCTATTCTGGTCTCTATGTCTGGTGGCTGCATGTCAACGATGAGCCCCCATTCGAAGCGGGAGCGCAATCTGTCCTCGAGCAGGGTTAGAGACTTTGGGGGACGGTCACAACTGATGACGATCTGACTATTATTAGTATGCAGGTCATTGAAAGTATGGAATAGGCCCTCCTGGGTCTGCTCTTTGCCGGCTATAAATTGTATATCATCCAGGAGCAAGACATCCGCGCTACGATATTTGTTTCTGAAGTCCTCGCTCCTTCTCTCTCTGATAGCGCTGATGAACTCGTTTGTGAACTGCTCGGCTGTGACGTACATGACCCGAGGGCAGGATTTCAGGGCAACCCAGCCTATAGCATGCAAAAGATGGGTCTTCCCCAGGCCCACACCGCTATAAACGAACAAGGGGTTATAGCTATTGCCAGGGTTCTCAGCCACTCCCAGAGCGGCAGCATGGGCCAGACGATTGCTGCTTCCCACAATAAATGTGGAGAAAGTGTACCTTCGATTCAGCTTGGGCCCGCCCGTTCGCTGTTTATAGTTAGGGGAGGAGGGTGAGGATGGGACTGGTGGGGCCAACTCTTCATCCCCGTTCCCCAGATGAACTTGAAATTGGACCTTCAGGGGTTTCCCGGTAATACCGGTTAAAGTTTTCTCAATCAGAGGGTGTAAGCGCTTTTCCAGCGACTCGGTGACGAAACTGCTTGGCACTCCAACTGTGAAACAATTATCAAAATAGTTCAAGCCTACTGTATTTTTCAACCATGTTTGGTAGTTCGCTGGACTTACTTTTACCTGCAACTCTTCGAGTGCCGCTTGCCAGATATCTGCAGCAGGTCTCGTTTTCATACCATACCTCACCACCATGACTATACATAGCAACCTCCACACCGGCAGGCGGTGTTTTAGTGCACAAAAAAAGCATAACGCAACCGCGCTCTGTTAAGAACAAAAATAAAAACTTTGAGCGCCCTTCCCCAAGGTGTCGCTTTTGAGCGAGGTACTCCTACGTCTAGAGTACGTCTGGACTATGGCGGCTGTTTCATCTGTGGAGTTTTCATAGGGGCAAACAAAATAAGGAAAATTGCGTACTAAAGATACCAGACGGCGGGGGGCAGGTCAAGAGATTTTTATTACATTTTGTTCATTTTTCACCAGTCTTGTTGGATGCTCAGGCAGAGCGGCGGACTCTTAAAGGCACCTGCGATATTTGTAAAGACTGATGACCCCTAGGTTACACTTTAAAAACAACTAGCGGATTACGACAAGGGGATAGGCACATGGCCCAAAAAACGGGCTCTCAACACAGGTGTGTGTAAGGTACATTGAAGCTGAGGCCTACGTACGGTCCCCAGCGGCCCTTTATTTAGTAGAAGCTAAGTATGTTTCTGGGACGAACTTTGAAAAAGGAACGATTTCCCCAAGTCAGCGTTAGTGCTCAAAAAGGGGATGGGCAGCATAGCTTGCGTCATCTCCTGTAAAACATTGGCTCCGCAAGGACTCTGTTTTGAAGCTAAATGACAGTGATGTATTGGGCGCTACGCTTTAATGGCTTGCCCTGCTGGAAACACTTCAGTAGCCTGTGGTTTGGTACGCTGATGAGTTCATTATTCTTGTAGCCAGAAGGTACCTCGATTGCGCATTACAGCCAGACCCAGTGCAATAACCGCTTCGATTCTATGGCAGAGCGATGATCTCTGTACCGAGATAGCTTGTCGAGGACATGAGGTCACGCATTCCAGGCAGCCCGCGCATTGCGAAGTGAACATAGGAGATATGACCCAATGACTGGCTGCTACCCCTGGCCCCCTTCGACTACGGGGATAAGTTCCGAACACCTTCTCAGGGCAGCGATCCAGACACAATCGGCATTTTAGAGGGTCGCCACAAACCTGGGCATTGATTTGTATCTTCATTGCTTGCTTTCTACCAGGGCAAAGTGGCGAAGTTGGTTCTAGGCTTGAGGGTGATAGCTCTCTTCTCACAGACAGCCCGACAGATGCCGCAGCCATAACACTGATTCATACCAATGGTTACCCTCTTCGTAGCATTAGAATATCGAATGGCCCCAAACTGGCATAGCGGCATACACCTCTTGCAGCCATTGCACAAATCCAGGTTCACCAGTGCCACATACTCGGAACGGAACATAAGCTGCACCAGATTCGTCTTCACCTGCAGACGATAGGCCAAGCAGTCTTGGTCGCAGTTGCATATGGCGCCAATGTAGGGCGTTTTGAAGGTCCATACAGAGTGCACCATACCCTGCTTGTCGAAGGAGCGAAGAACGTTCTTGGCCTCTTCTCTGTCCAGCACCTCAAAGTCATTGTAGTCAGGATATTTGCCTAATATGCCCACCATATCAATGCCGATGCCAAAGCAATATCGGGTCTTAAGGCCCGTGGTAAGGCTACGGCAGGCGCAAGGCATACGCACTACGGAGTCTAGGAGGTTCACGATCTCCTCCACGTCCTCGATTGGCACCACCTGACCCCAGTGCATAGTCTTTTCCTTTCTGACAACCATGCGGCGAACGAAGTTGTACACCACAGGAACATCTTTTACCGCGTCGAGTAGTGAAACCGATCTACATAATCTATCCTCAAAATGGGCCCCGAAATTCTCCATGAATTCTGACCGCTGCTGGTGGGCCCATAGTTCACGTGAGTAGTTTCGCATGGCCAGATACCACTTCTGGCCTTCGCCATGTTTGATACAGAATTCACACATTGTTATCTGACGTTAACTCAGTGTTGTCCAAAATCGGTCATAAGGGAAATCTTAGGCAAATGCCTGCTTCACGCCAAAAGTACCAAGCCTGGGGAGCTCTTTTAATCAGATTTGTGACCTAGTGATTGCTGACTCGTATCTCAACATACTATATTTTTTAGTCAATGACTCCGGTAGGTATTGCTTCTGTTTTATCTTCACATCGGTGGGCAGACCCCAGCCTCTCTTTACCTGGCTCCCAACTTAGCTGTTAGATACGGGTTCATCCGCCTGGGCGGAGTCCCATCATACCTCATACGGGTTTGGCCAGGAAGGCAGGGGCACCATGTTGTGTACACGGGTTTGCTCTAATGAGCTCCCAAAACGCTAAACGGCGTCTCCCTGCCCACCCTGATGCAATTATAGTAACCTCCAATATTCTAGACTGCTACCAGTGTTAGTTCTGGTTTTGAAACCTGGTAATATGTCTGATTCTTAACCAGGGCAAATGCCAAACGCAACAGCCTGTTGAGTGCTGCCCCCACAATCTCCCTTCCATTGAGGGGATTGGCATGGGCCGGTCGCTCTCTCATCTGCTTGGCCCAGGCACGAAAATCCGAATTCAGTCGTAGCATCGGAATAACCGACGTCCACGCACAGTATCTCAAGACCGGACGCCCTTGCTTACTCATCGGAGTGTGTGTACCCCTCTTTCCTGCTGATTCTGATTCGGTGGGATTACTGCCAGCCATCTTTATCATTTGCTTTGCGGTCCGGTATGACTTGAAGCAACCAAGTTCTGCCAGTAATCCGGCCACAGCAATATAATTGAGTCCCCTTATCGAGAGCAGATATTTTCCTTCCTCTGTTTCATCCACCAGACTGACCAGTGTCCTCTCTATAATACAAATGTGCCGTCTAATGAGATCGAGTTTCTCTACCAGGAATGAAATCTCAGAGGATACCGATCGGGCACCTGCCGCAATGCCGATTGACGCTCTCGCCATGCGATGAAGCGCTCTCAGTTTCTTTCGCATAAGGCGGCCCTGATGTTTTGCTTCGATTGTAGCCACAAATTCCTCCTCCGTCATCCCGGCAATCACGCTGGGGATAGCGCAGGTGGAGAGCACGCTGAGAGCTGTCAGTCCACATGGGTCTTTAAAGACCAGAGTGAACTCAGGGAAAAGCGCGTCCAGAAGCCCTTTTACTAGATTCGTTATTCTGGTCCTTTCCTTGACCAGCCGGCGATAGGCATTGTGGGCGGTACGTAGCTCAGCATAAACGCCCTGCGGTATCGTGCTCTCAGTAAATTCCCCGGTACATAAGAGCTGCGCCGCCACCTCGCTGTCTCGATAGTCATTCTTTCTACGATTGAGATCCTTCCCTTCCCGCCTCCGCTTCAAGGTAAACTGGTTGATGAAACGAAACGGGATGCCTTGCTCATCCAGGAAGTAGGCTATATTTCGCCAGTAGTGACCTCCCGTCTCGATAGCGAACATGACACCCCGGCAATCGTAATTTCACCATTTCCGTCCTGGCTCGGCGTAACATGGTTTCCAGACCTTCTCTGGTATTGTCGAACTTGAATTTGTCCCGGGTGGTGAAATCTTGAGTAATAGCCACTGCTGCATGCCTCTTTTTGTGAGGGTCAACTCCTATGATCAGGTATCCCTCGGGCACTTGCTTTAGTTTCCTGGCTGCGGTATTCTCCATTTGTGATGGCTCCTCCTACTTTAGATTTGGTGTTTGTAATCTGCACCGTTCTATTGTAGCCGGAGCCATCACCATTTGTTATTCAATATACTAATCGCTAAATTATTTAGCGCAAGCCCGTTTGCTTGTCTAGGTCACCAAATCTCACCGGTTAGTCTTGCCTTTGAAGGTAATTAAGTGCAAGAAGCTCTACAGGGATGTGCGTAGACTGATATATCTAAAGATATCACAATCTAATGGTGTATGTCAATAAATCTGTTCTATGCTTCGTCACAACGACGTGAGTGTGTGAATGCAAATGAAACTTAAGCAAGCGATCTCCAAAACCAAGTGTTCTTGGAGCACTTGATACTCTTTCTTTTTTTGTTCACAGACGGGATAACCTAGGGCAGTGTCACGAGTAGGCTAACCTCTCGGCAGTCCCAATCCGGCTATGGCATGATCATCCTTTGTACCTCTGTGGAGTCATCGGCTGTAGTGGCCATGATGGAGTGTCTTTGTGCGTTTTCTGTCCTTCCTACCAAGGGCACCCACGGTCTGAAAGTTCCAGCAAGATTGGAGAATATCAGGAGAGATGAAATAGTCAGCAAACGCCCCAGTAACTAGAGGGGTTGACAAGAAATCTCCCAGATGCCTATTATTGAGCATTTCCCGCTATTGGATAACTGGGGTCAAAGGAGGTCACCATGGAGAGGATATGGGTGAAGAATTATGACCCGGGCGTGGCCCCGTCCATTGACTATCCCAAGATCACCTTGCACCAGATCTTGGAGGAATCGGCGCGCCGATTCCCCAGCCACACCGCCATTATCTTCCCCGGGGCTCTGGGAGATTCCTATCGGCTCACATATCGGGTGCTAGACCAACAGGTAAACAGGCTGGCTAACGCTTTAATAACCCTGGGGGTGAAGAAAGGTGACAGGGTTGCCCTGCTTTTACCTAATTGTCCCCAGTTTGTCATCAGCTATTACGCTGTTATGAAGGCTGGGGGCGTTGTCGTAGCTACTAACCCTCTTTATTCGCCACGCGAGACGGAGCACCAGTTAAATGACTGCGGTGCTGAGACCATCATAGTCCTCAGCCTCTTTTACAAAACTGTTATAAGTGTTAAAGATAAGACAAAGCTGAAGAATGTAATTGTGACGAATATAAAGGAGTACCTGCCGCCTGTCAGCAGGTTGCTTTTCACCATTCTGCGAGAGAAAAAGGATGGGCATCGGATTAACATCTCAGGAGCAAAGGATACGTATTCGTTCCAGAGCCTGCTGAAGCGCTCTACGCCCAAAGCGCCTTCGGTCACAGTCACCCCAGATGATATCGCTATGTTCCAGTACACGGGTGGAACCACAGGCACCAGCAAAGGCGCAGTGGCGCTGCACCGCAACGTAGTTGCAAACGTCTATCAAATGAAAGAATGGGCAAATCCCGTGAAACCACCGGAAGGCACGGGAGTGGTGATGGGGGTAATGCCCCTATTTCATGTCTACGGCATGATTACGGTGATGCATCTATCCATACTCGGAGGCGCAGTGATGGTGTTGCTGCCACGATGGGACACCAAACAAGTGCTCAAGGCGATCAATCGTTACCGGCCTGATTTTTTCCCCGGTGTGCCTACTATGTATGTATCGCTTAGTAACGATCCAAATACCAAGAAGTATAACTTGCGTTCCATCAAATCATGCGTCAGCGGTGCTGCGCCCCTGCCTTTGGAGGTCCAGAATAAGTTCGAGGAGATCACAGGAGGTAAGCTATCTGAGGGATACGGACTCAGCGAGGCACCAGTTGTTGTTTCGGCGCAACCTATAACCGGAAAGCGTAAAGTTGGGAGCATAGGGGTACCCTTCCCCGATGTGGAGGCTAAGATCATGGATGCGCAGACAGGCGAGAAAGAGATGCCTGTTGGGGAGGTAGGTGAGCTGGTCATCAGGGCACCCCATGTTATGCAGGGTTACTGGAACCGTCCTGAGGAGACTAAGCAGGTCTTACGCAATGGCTGGCTCCATACGGGCGACCTGGCCAGGATGGATGAGGACGGATATTTCTACATCGTCGACCGCAAGAAAGACATGATTATCGCTGGAGGTTATAACATCTATCCTCGCGAGGTGGAAGAGGTACTATATGAACACCCTAAGGTCAGAGAGGCAGTCTGCTATGGAGTCTCCGATCCCTATAGGGGCGAGACTGTTAAAGTGTGCATTGTGCTCAAGGAGGGTGAGAGCGCGACACCAGAGGAGATCACCGATTTCTGCCGAGAACGCTTGGCTCGCTTCAAAGTGCCAAAGATTATAGAGTTCAGGGAGAGCCTACCTAAATCTCTTATTGGCAAGGTTTTACGTCGCGTATTGGTCGAGGAGGAGAAAGCGAAACAGGCAGCCACCCCAAAAGGAGCAGGAGGGGCACTAGCTAGTACTGTTAATACGATCCTTTGATGACACTCCCCATATTTGATCTAAAGGTACCAGAGATAACCAAAAGCTAAAAAGCCAGCGGTCGGACTTGAACCGACGACCGGCGGTTTACGAAACCGCTGCTCTGCCACTGAGCTACGCTGGCACGCTGAAACTACAAGGATTATACCCGAAGTGGCAATAGTGAGCAACGGTTTCTAGCAAAGTCTTAAGGCAGCACAAATCCGTGATAGGGGTCACTAGAGATTATCTTTACCCTCTTTTTTTCGGCGAAGTTGCCGTGCCTGGACCTTTCTCTCAATCCAATACCCTATTCTACCCGCAAATAGCATGGCTAACCCCATTCCCCCAACTGTTGCTATCACCATTACCCATTTGCCCATAACGTCTATCCTCTAAGCTCTATTTTTGCGCATCAATGGTTGTGAAAGTGTATGACGAGCCTTCATCCATAACTATAAGTCTTTTATAAACAGATTTTTATTACCCGTTTTTGGCACCTGCTGCCCTGACCAGAAAGAGCGAAGTATTGCCTGCCCGCATAACTTTATCCGCCGTGCTCCCCAATGCCCAACGGCTGATGCCAGACCGCCCGTGTGTTGACATGGCAACTAAATCGGCATGTACTTCATCGGCGAACTTGATAATCTCATGAGCCGTATCGCCCACTCTTACCTTGGACCTCACTTTGATACGCTTACCTTTGAAAGCATCAGCCACATTCTTCAGGTAAGCTTCAGCCTCGATCTTCCATAGCTCCACTTGAGCCGGGGTATAGGGTATCTGGCCGGTATACCCCGGGACAGCATAAACGGGGGAAGGTGGTGGCACCACCTGGAAGAGGACAACCTCTCCATTCAGCCTGGAAGCAAGATCCTCAATATACGGAATTACCGCTTCACTCTCTTTTGAGCCATCGAGGGTGAGAATCATCTTGTTCATTCTGCCTTTTTCAAGCACATGGTGATGGGTGCCCGAGGCCCTGATGAGTACCAATGGCTGTTTCGTGGCATTCACTACCTTATCTGCCACGCTTCCCAGAACCCAGCGTCTGATGCCAGACAAGCCGTGTGTGGCAATGACAATAAGTTCAATACGCTTCTTATCAGCGTAGTCCAGGATCTGTTCGGCAGGGTGCCCAAACAGGATTGCCGACCTTACACTAATTGACGTAGCGCCGGGTTTCTCCAGATACTTTTTAACGCCTCGCTTTGTCGCCCCAACCATTTTCTGCATGTATAACTGATGCATGTTGTGATACCGCTCCTCCGCCGATTCACAAACATGTAACAGGATGACCTCGGAGCCGAGTCTTCCCGCAAGCTCCTCAGCATAAGGAAGAGCAACCTCAGCCAACTCCGAGCCATCCAAGGGAACGAGTATTTTCTTGTACATAGTGTTCGACCTCCTTAGCACTGGATACCACAATCTTAAACGGTTTGTGAAACCGCTGCTCTCGAAGTCTCAAAGCTGTGCCAGGCATGCTGAGCTATTTCGTCTGAATCCAGAAAGACAACCCCTGGGTGAGCTCGCGCGTATTTGTCGCATCCCAGAGGGTGTTCAATATGCCGCTCAACTCCGTGTCATTGGTGATAAAGGCGTTAGGCAAAATGATGTCGAATTTTTTGCTTTCCGCAAGTATGTAAACCGCCAGCAGGTACTGTTCAGAATAGTAGCATTTCCATTCTGGGGGATAATCATAGGGCAGGAAGATGTCGTGAAATTGGACGAACACGCCGGCTTTCAATCTGGGTAAAACATCCAGGAAGAAGACGGCGACATCGGAGTTCATGCAGCAGTGATGCGAGCCATCCACAAATAGGATGTCCCCCGCTTCCAGTTTGTCGAAAACGCTTAGGTCCGCATCTTCCAGAGGCTCACGGATAACGTTGTCGCAGAGCGGATCGATCTCCGCTCTGGGATAGGGGTCGAGAGACGCTATTTTTGTCCGCAGTTTGTGGTTGGTTATGGCCTTCTTGGCGAATTTTGTGGACCAGCCTGAGCCTATCTCGAAATACCTTTTGGGATTATGCAGACAGAGCAGAGAGAACAGGGTTACCGAGTCCAATGCCCCTAGCCAGTGATTAAACCAGCAGGGTTCAGGGGATTCCGGCGGTGTTTCCAGAGGGATGCCCAGGAAGTCGCCCTTGAAACTGAGGAAACTTTCCAGGATATGCCTGTATGCAGTTCTGTTTCTATTGATTATCTCGTAGAGTTTGGTATGAGGCGCCTTGCCGTATCCGTATCTGGGCTCCAGTTTTACCGGATATTCCAGGTAGTAAGGATATTGTGCTGGCAGGGCGTATTTCTCTAGTGACATTTTCGCTCTTTAACTGTTTGGGGTGGTAGTTACCCCGATGCGCCGGATTGCAATAACCCGGGAACGAGGCTCTTACTTCTTACCCTTCCCGTTGCCTTCGCTCTCCAGCTTGGCGAACCAGCCCCTGAGCATAGCCCTGTTGCTCAGGATGTCTCTGGCTGCAGAATATGGGTCGAGTTCGCCTTTTTCCACTTTTTCCGAGAGCGCTATCAGGTTCTCGTCCTTTTCCATAAGCCTGGAGAGCCGCTCGCTGACCCCCTGCTCGATTGCCTGTATCAGTTCCTCTCTCCGTTGCTTCTGACGCTGCTGGGAGAGCCGTCCTGTGGACTCGAGGACGCTGCGATGTTTTTCGATAGCTTGGTAGAGTTCCTCGATGCCCACGTTGTTAATTGCCTGGGTGCATAAAACCGGCACCTGCCAGTAAGAGTTCTTAGGGTTTAGTATTATCATCGCCTCGAGTTCGCCGACCAGTTGGTCTGCTCCCTGGCGGTCTGCTTTATTGACCACGAAGATGTTAGCTATCTCCATCAGCCCGGCCTTCATGGTCTGGATAGCATCCCCGCCGCCGGGGAACAGGACTACTACGGTGGTATCCACCATCTTCATGATGTCCAGCTCGGTCTGTCCTACACCGACGGTCTCCACTATGATGAGGTCTTTGCCGAAGGCATCCAGGAGCTTTATCACTGCCCTGGCTGCCTTGGGCAGCCCGCCGAGGCTGCCACGGGTCGCCATGCTGCGGATGAACACGCCATCGTCCAGATAGTGCTGCTGCATCCTTATCCGGTCGCCGAGCACCGCTCCTCCCGAGAATGGGCTGGTGGGGTCAACGGCTATTATCCCTACCGATAGCCCCTGCTCTCTGGCAATAGCGGTTAGCTTGTCGACCAGGGTGCTTTTACCGCTGCCAGGGGGACCGGTGATGCCGATGCAATATGCTTTGCCCGTTCGGGGAAGGATACTTTTCATTATCTGAGGTACGTCGGGGGCGTCCATTTCTACAAGGGTAATGAGGCGGGACAGTGACTGTTCGGCACCACAAAGCATCCTTTCCACTAATTCCATGATTCTAGTCTCCTCTTTGTGTGCCATCTGAAGTACCCTAAACCAGAGTCTATATTATCACCGTTTGCCCCTTGGGTGCAATGGCATAAACATAGGGGCGTCCGCCACTGGCGGACGCCCCCTGCAATGGGCTAATCTTAAGCCGAATTGGCGAAGCGCTTACGCCGGTACCTTGGGCAATTGCTTGAGCGCTTCCTCAACCTTTTCCTTGGGATAATCGTAATCCTCAAGCTGTCCTGCGAGGTATTTCTCGTAGGCGCCCAGGTCGAAGTGGCCGTGTCCGCTCAGGGCAAGCAGTATATTCTTCTTCTGGCCTGACTCCTTGCACTTGAGGGCTTCGTCTATCACTACCTTGATGGCGTGTGCTGGCTCCGGCGCTGGTATGATTCCTTCTGACTTGGCGAATTGCACTGCCGCCTGGAAGGTGGGGATCTGGTTCACCGCGCGGGCCTCAACGAACCCCAGCTTATGCAGGTGGCTGACTATGGGTGCCATGCCATGGTAGCGCAGGCCGCCGGCGTGTACCGGAGGAGGCACGAAGGAATGCCCTAGGGTGTACATCAGGGCAATCGGCGCCATACCGGCTACATCGCCGTAGTCCCAGGCATAAGGGCCTTTGGTGACAGTCGGGCAGGCTGTGGGCTCGACGCAGATGATTTGCAGGTTCTTCTTTTTCCCTGAGATTTTGTCCTTAATGAAGGGCAGGAACATGCCGGCAAAGTTCGAGCCGCCGCCGATGCAGCCCACAATGATGTCAGGGTAGGCACCGATCTTCTCAAGCTGCTTCTTGGACTCGATCCCTATCACGGTCTGGTGAAGCAGCACGTGGTTTACCACGCTTCCCAGAGAGTAATGGGTGTCGTCGCGGCCGAAGGCATCCTCGCACGCCTCGCTGATGGCTATGCCCAGGCTGCCTGAGGAGTCCGGGTCTTCTGCCAGAATCTTGCGCCCTATCTGGGTATCCTGGCTGGGGCTGGGCACTACCTTGGCCCCGAATATCTCCATCAGTATCCGACGGTACGGTTTCTGATGGTAGCTAACCTTCACCATATAGACCTTGCACTCCAGTCCGAAGAACTGGCAGGCCATGGAAAGAGCGCTGCCCCACTGGCCGGCGCCAGTCTCGGTGGCCAGGCGTTTGATCCCCTCTTTTTTGTTGTAGTAAGCCTGGGCCACAGCGGTGTTGAGCTTATGGCTGCCTGCGGGGCTCACCCCTTCGTACTTGTAGTAAATGTGGGCCGGGGTGTCCAGTGCCTTCTCCAACCTCAATGCCCGAATCATAGGTGTGGGTCTCCACATCTTGTAGATTTCCTGCACCTCCTCGGGTATCTCGATGTAGCGCTCTTTGCTGAATTCCTGCTCGTTGAGCGCCTCGGCGAATAGCGGAGGCGGCAGCCGCGTTATCTCCTTGGTGCCGGGATGTCGCAGCGGTGGCAGAGGCTCTGGTAGGTCAGCCTGGATGTTGTACCAGGAAGTTGGCATCTCTTTCTCAGTCAAAATAACCTTTGTGTCCATCTTTCCTCCTTTCAATTTTTGGACTATATTTAAAGCTTCCAGCTAACTTGACCACTACATGGCATTCCTCCTTTTCGCACCTCAATTAACTGTTGATTTTCGACGTTGTTTGATAAAGCGTCCCTCAAGCCCCGAATAAAAGAGCGCACTTTAGAGGGAGCATCCTTTTCCTCGAGCAGTTGTATCAGGCGACTGCCCACGATAACGCCATCTGCTATCTTAGCCACCCGTCTGTGCCTGCTCTGCATTGGATATGCCGAAGCCGACGCAGAGTGGTTGTTGTGTTCTCTGCCGTACTCTTGAGACAAAGCTTTCCAGTTCTTCAGGCAACTTATCCCGAGACCCTGTAACCCCTGTCATCGAGACCAGATATATGAAGCCCCGCGACCTAGCTGCTACCATAGCTATGCGTTCGTCAGTGCTCGTGGGTGCAAGCAGGTAAATGAGGTCAAGCCCATGCTTCAGTGATATAGCCTCCAGTTCTGCACCTTCCTCAGGCGGCAGGTCTGGAATGATAAGCCCGCTGACTCCGGCTCGGGCGCAATCTCGGCAGAAGGCATCAAGCCCGTAGCTAAATACAGGATTGAAATAGGTCATAAACACCAGCGGTATATCAACCTTCGCCTTCAGCTTGCTAGCCACTTCAAGGCAAACCTCTGGCGTAATTCCCTGCTGCAACGCCTGATAGCTCGCTCTCTGTATTGTGGTGCCATCGGCTAGTGGATCCGAGAACGGTATCCCCAGTTCTACAAGGTCGCACCCCGACGATGCTATCGCAGGAACCATCTCCAGTGTAGTCTCCACGGTGGGATAGCCTACGGTGAGGTAGGTAATCAGCGCTTTATGACTTGGCCTGGCGAATATGGCGCTGATTTTGCTCACAGCTTCACCCCCAGTGCTTCAGCCACAATAGAGATGTCTTTGTCGCCCCTTCCTGAGATGTTAACTACTATGAGCTTATCTTTAGGCAGCTTGGGTGCCATTTGGGCGGCATAATATAAAGCATGGGCTGGCTCGAGGGCAGGGATTATGCCTTCGGTGGTGGAAAGCAACTGGAATCCCTCCAACGCCTCTTTATCTGTAACTGCTACGTATGTTGCTCGCCCTATATCTTTGTAATAGCTGTGCTCAGGGCCAACCCCGGGGTAGTCCAGCCCCGGAGCGATGCTGCGCGTGTCGCTCACCTGGCCATGTTTGTCCTGCAATAGATATGATTTAGCTCCGTGGAGCACGCCCGGTCTGCCAGCTACAAGAGTAGCTGCATGACTGCCATTTTCCATACCACGACCTGCTGCCTCCACTCCAATGAACTTCACGCTCAGGTCGTTGACGAAGGGATGGAAGATGCCGATGGCGTTGCTGCCTCCACCCACGCAGGCAATTATGTAATCGGGAAGTCTGCCATGGGATGCCATAATCTGCTCTCTTGTCTCTTTACCGATCACTGATTGGAAATCTCTCACAATCATAGGATAGGGATGGGGTCCCACGACCGAGCCCAGAAGATAGTGGGTGGTACGCACATTGGTCACCCAGTCACGTATAGCTTCATTTATAGCATCCTTAAGGGTACGGCTCCCGGTAGAAACCGGGCGTACTTCAGCGCCGAGCAATTTCATCCTGAAAACATTCAGAGACTGTCGCTGAATATCCTCCTCTCCCATGTAGACAACGCATTCCAGCCCCAGCATGGCGCATACGGTGGCGGCAGCCACGCCATGCTGCCCGGCTCCAGTCTCCGCAATGACCCTGCGCTTGTTCATACGAAGGGCCAGCAGGCCCTGACCCAGCGTATTGTTGATTTTGTGAGCCCCAGTATGAAGTAAATCCTCCCTTTTTAGCAAAATTTGTGCCCCGCCCATCTTTTCGGATAATTTTTGAGCGTGATAGAGCGGTGTGGGGCGGCCAGCGTATTTGCAGCAAAGAGAATGGAGCTGCTGCCAGAAGGTCGGGTCTGCGCAGGCCTGAGCGTAAGCCGATTCAAGCTCGCTTAAGGCGGGCATCAGCGTCTCGGGTACGAATTTACCGCCGTAGGAGCCGAAGTGCCCCTGTTTATCTGGTAGTTTCAATCCGTTGTCCATTCTTTGTATTTCCTATGGGCAGACACGCTGGTCTGCTCCTACACCCTTTGCCGCCATCAGGAAAGCGCGTAGTTTGTCATGGTCTTTCTTGCCTGGCTCTGTTTCGACCCCACTGGATACATCCACAGCGTAGGGTTGTGCCGTCTCTATAGCTTCAATTACATTCTCAGGTGTTAGACCTCCAGCCATTATCACGGGGCCGCTGTCTTTGAGCTTGCGGGCAAGCTGCCAAAGCTGTTTCTGCTCGCTGTGATTGAAAGCTGTCCCTTTGTTTATATCGAGCATGTATGCTGCCACCTTATAGGGAATCAGCCCTGTTAGTGATGGCAGGCTATCGCTAGTAAACACCTTGACTGCTCTAGGGAAGAGGGCGGCGCAATAATGAGGACTTTCGTCGCCGTGGAGTTGCGCTAGGTCGAGATTACAGAGTGACATAGTCTCCTTTACCATCCCTATGTCTCTATTGACGAAGACGCCGACCTTGGAGACGAACGGTGGGAGCTTGTTCACTATTTTTCTGACAGCGTTATTGGTCACCTGGCGCGGGCTGGGGGCAAAGACAAACCCCAGTGCATCGGCACCGCATTCTACCGCTGCCAGGGCATCTTCCAGGTTGGTTATGCCACAAATTTTGACCTTAACCATATCGCTATCGTTTCCTGCCACTTTGTCTTGTTAGAACTTGCTTGCCCAGAAGTTCGTTGATCTTGGCTGCTGGGTCGGTGCTTGTAACCAGAGCCTCGCCAACCAGAATGGCGTTAACGCCTGCCTTTTGAAGTCTGAGTACATCGTCATTGGTATGGATGCCGCTCTCGCTTATTACTAGAACGTCTTCAGGTATCAGAGGACGTAGCTTGAGCGTTGTTTCAAGGTCGACGCTGAAGTCAGCGAGGTTGCGGTTATTTATGCCGATGATTCCAGGGGATAGTTTAAGAACCCTGGTTAACTCGTAGCGATTATGCACCTCGACCAGCGCTGCCATTCCCAGAGAATGAGCAGTCTCCAATAGAGCCTTTAGCTCAACTTGCGTCAAGATGGCAGCGATAAGCAAAATAGCATCGGCTCCATGAGCTCGTGCCTCGTATATTTGATAATGGTCCACTACGAAGTCCTTGCATAGCAAAGGCAGGTCCACCTCCATACGTGCTGCCTCAAGGTCAGCGAAGCTCCCTTGGAAATGGTCTGATTCCGTCAACACCGATATAGCAGCGGCGCCGCTTCGACTATAGGTACGCGCTAATGAAGAGGCAACCAGATTGGGGCAGAGCAAGCCCTTAGATGGCGATGCACGCTTTATCTCGGCAATCAGCCTGATGCTGTCTCCCTGCAATGAAGCGGCGAAGTCCTTTGGATAGGGCAGGCTGTTTATGGATTTCTCCAAATCAGCCAGCGATGTCTGTGACTTGCGTTTTGCCACCGAGACTTTGGTTGAATTTACGATTTGCTCCAGAATCATCTTTTTCCTTTAAATGAAACTTCTGCTGAACTCGACAAGCTGTTCTTGCTTCCTTAAACCGCTGCCGTTATCTATGGATTCTGCAGCCAGCCCAAGCCCTTCGTTGAAACCTTTTGCCTTGCCCCCGATTATGAGCACGGCAGCGGCATTGAGCAGGACAACATCCCGCTTGGGTCCTCGTTTTCCTTTAAGTAGCCCTTTTGTGATAGCCACATTCTCTTCGATGGTTCCCCCTGCAAGGTCGCTTAGCTTCGCCTGCGGCAAATCCAGATCCTTAGGGTCGAGATGGAATGTTTCGACATGGCTGTTATGAAGATGAGAAACTTTGTTTGGTCCGGTAGTTGATAGTTCATCGAGCCCATCGGCCCCGTGGACCACGAAGGCTTGTTCTGTGCCGAGCGCACGAAGCACCTGTGCCATCAATTCGGTGAGGTTGCTATCATAGACGCCCAAAAGTTGCTTCTTAGTGCTTGGCAGGGTTGCTCAAGGGCCCAAGTATGTTGAAAATTGTGCGTAGCCCTATCTCTTGACGTGGGCCCAGGGCATGCTTCATTGCAGGGTGGAGCTTTGGCGCGAACAGGAAACCTATCCCCACCTCGTCAATACATTGAGCGACTTGTTCCGGAGTCAGTTCCAGGTTGACCCCCAGCGCTTGCAGCAGGTCGGCGCTGCCGCACTTGCTGGATACCGAGCGGTTACCATGTTTGGCTACGGCAAGGCCAGCCCCTGCGGCGACGAAGGCCACCGTGGTCGATATATTAAAGGTGCCTTTGCCATCGCCGCCGGTTCCGCAGGTATCCACCAACGCCCCACGTTTCGGCTCAACTTTTATAGCGCTCTCCCTCATCGCCTGAGCGCATCCGGCAATCTCATCGACTGTTTCCCCTTTCATCCTTAGAGCAGTCAAAAAGGCCCCTATCTGTGCTGGCGTGGCTTGCCCTTGCATGATCTCTCTCATCACCTCTCTGGCTTCGGTCGAGGTGAGTTCCGTTCGTGATACAATTTTGGACAGCGCTTCCTTTATCATTCTATGTTTCCTTGCCTGTGCTTAGCGCCGATTCCTGATGACTGCTTTCTTCCTCTGCCATCACTACTGCGCTCTCCAGCGCCTTCAGCTTGTTCAGTGTCTCGTGATATTCCCGTGTTGGGTCAGAATCGTAAACTATACCTGCGCCGGCTTGAAGATAAACGGTATTTCCTGTCATGATTATGGTGCGTATTGTGATGCAGGTATCCATGTTCCCAGTGTAGCTGAAATAGCCCACAGCCCCACCGTAAGGTCCCCGTTTTAAGTCCTCAAGCTCGGTTATAATTTCCATGGCCCTGATTTTGGGGGCACCGGTCAGCGTGCCAGCAGGGAAAGCAGCCCTTAGCAGGCTGAAGGCGTTCTCGCCAGCCCTGAGCTTCCCCTGCACGGTTGAAACTATGTGCATGACATGGGAGTATTTTTCTACACTCATCAGCTCGGTTACTTTAACCGAACCGTGCTCGCAGACCCGGCCCAGGTCGTTCCTGGCAAGGTCTACCAGCATGGCGTGTTCCGCTTTCTCCTTGGGGTCTTTGAGTAATTCTGAGCTTAGAGATTCGTCCTCTTTAATGCTCGTCCCCCTTGGCCTGGTGCCTGCGAGTGGACAGCTATCGGCAATCCCGTCCTCGACTTTCACCAGCATCTCGGGGCTGGAGCCGATAAGCTGAAAGCCACCGAAATCGAGATAGAAGAGGTAAGGTGAAGGGTTGAGCATGCGCAACGCTCTATAAATGTCGAAAGGCTGCGCGTTGGTTTTACGCCGAAACCGCTGAGATAACACGACCTGGAAGGCGTCGCCGGCAGCGATGTATTCCTTGCACGATTTCACTGCTGTCTCGAACTCTCCCTGAGTGAAGTTAGATTCAATCTCTTTATCCTGAGGTATGGTTGTTCTGTTGGGTATCCCGTTTGATTCAAGCGGAGACTGCTTGTAAAGCCTGGCAACGATTGACCCTATTTTAGTCACTGCTTGCTCGTAGACGCTCTCGAGAGGCCCGTCTATATGTGTGTTGGCCACTATCTTCATCTTGTGCTGCACATGGTCGAAGATGATCATGGTGTCGGTGAAGACAAAGACGCATTCTGGCAGGCCTAGTTCATCGTGAGAGCACTCGGGTAGCTTTTCGAAATGTCGAACCGTGTCGTAGGAGATGTAGCCGACTGCACCGCCGAAGAAACGGGGCAAGCCGGGGACTTTGACCACCTGGCGCTGGGCGAGAATATCTCGCACTAAATGTAGGCAGTCTCGCCCTTTATCGAGGCGAATCCTTTGCCTCTCACCATTCTTGTAGACAATCGCTTTATCGCCGGACGCTTTGAGCACCACGTTGTGCCCCACGCCAATAAAAGAGTAGCGACCCAGCTTCTCGCCGCCCTCGACGCTTTCTAGAAGGAAGGTTGGAGCTTCCTGCTTGAGCTTGAGGAACACCGACACCGGTGTATCGAGGTCGGCGGAGAGTTCCCGAAAGACCGGGACCAGGTTTCCCTCTTTCGCCAATCCTCTGAATGTTTCCAGATTGGGTAAGTATTCGACTGGCATGGTTTTGTCCTTAAAAAGGCAAATAAAAAACCCCGTCCAAGGGACGGGGTTTAATCCGCGGTGCCACCCTCGTTATCCTTCCCTCATTTAAAGGTGAAGGATCACTCTTTTCAGGTACGTTCCTTCACTTGCGAAGGATGATACCCTAGGCTCTGATAACGGTGCCCACTCCGGCGAAGCTTACTCCCCTTAACGTTTGTAGGGCTTCAGCTTGCAGCTCCCAAGCCCATTCTGTTTCTGCGCTGGCGTCGGCTCACACCTTAACCCGACTCTCTTGAGCCTTGCAGGAAACGTACTACTCTTGTTCGCAGCCTTTTACTTTATTTAATTAGAGGTCAATTTAACATATAATGTTGGAGTTGTCAACTCCTACATGTTAGAATTCTAAAAATAGGGAGAATGAGATAAGTTAGATGTACGATGTTATAGTTATCGGCGCGGGGCATGCGGGGTGCGAGGCGGCTCTGGCGGCGGCTAGGATGGGGTGTAGCACGCTGCTGCTCAGCATGAATCTGGATAATGTGGCTCTCATGCCCTGTAATCCCTCCATCGGCGGGCCGGCCAAGGGCCATCTGGTTAGGGAGATAGACGCCCTCGGCGGCGAGATGGCGCGCAACACCGACAAGACCTTCATCCAGATCAGGATGCTTAACACTGGCAAGGGGCCTGCAGTCCAGGCTTTGCGCGCTCAGGCGGATAAGAAGCTCTACGGACTCGCCATGAAGCATACCTTAGAGGCGCAACCGAACCTTGATCTCAAGCAGGCGCTGGTGGAGGAACTGACGGTTGCCGGTGATTCCAATCTCAGGGTCAAGACCAACATTGGCCGGGCGTATGAGGGCAAAACCGTAGTCCTGACCACAGGCACATCGCTGGCGGGGAGGGTTATTGTGGGAGAGACTGCCTATCCAGCGGGGAGGGCAGGGGAGTTTGCTGCCTATGGGCTGTCTCAAAGTCTGCGCAATCTGGGCTTCATCCTGGGGCGGCTGAAGACAGGCACGCCTCCCCGTGTCAATGCCAGGACTATAGATTTCAGCAAGACTATCACCCCATGCAGGGAGCGAAGTGCCTCTTTACTTCAGCTTCACACCGTCTCAGGAGCATCCCTTCACCTCTCCGCCGAATCCTGTCTATCCTCTGGGCAAGCCGATTAAGTGGAGGCAGCAGCTTCCCTGCTATCTGGTCTATACCAACGAAAGGACGCATCAGCTAATACGCGCCAATCTCCATCGCGCTCCTTTGTATACCGGACTTATCAAAGGTGTGGGCCCTCGCTACTGTCCCTCGATAGAGGACAAGATAGTGCGCTTCGCTGATAAGGAGACACATGGCCTTTTTTTGGAGCCTGAGGGCTGGCAGACCAACGAGGTCTACGTTCAGGGTGCTAACACCAGCCTGCCTGAGGATGTGCAGTTGGCTATGCTGCGCACCATCCCTGCTCTGGACAAGGTGGAGATGATGCGGGTGGGCTATGCTATTGAGTATGACTATGTGCCGCCCAGCCAAACCAGTGCTACGCTCGAATCGAAGCTCGTATCCGGATTGTTCTTCGCAGGCCAGATTAACGGCACCTCAGGCTATGAGGAGGCGGCGGCACAAGGGCTAATTGCAGGCATCAACGCTGCACTCAAGGTAAAGGGCAAGCCTTCGCTGATACTGCGCCGTGACCAGGCTTATATCGGCGTTATGATTGATGACCTGGTGACCACGGAGCTCACCGAGCCCTATCGTCTGATGACCTCTCGTGCTGAGTACCGTCTCCTGCTTCGCCAGGACAACGCTGACCTGAGATTGACGCCTATTGGCTATGAACTGGGCCTTATCTCGGAGGAACGCTACGGGGCGGTTGAACAAAAGCGAAAGGCTATCGCCGCGGAGCTGAAGCGCCTGGGCAAAACCTACTTTTCTCCCGGGGAGAAGCTGGATTCCCTCCTGCATAAATATCATCTTCCTCCGATGGAGCGTAGCGTAAGCATTCTCGAGTTCCTGCGCCGTCCTGCGGTAAACTATCAGCTATTGACCAACCTCGGCTTCGGCCATCCGAATCTGGAGTCTGATTGTGTGGAGCAAGTAGAGATTGAGACCAAGTACCAGGGCTATATCGAGAGGCAGGTGGCTGAGGTGGAAAGAGTACGACGCCTCGAGGAGAAGTCTATTCCTCAAGGATTTGACTACGATAGCGTAACCAGTTTCCGCAAGGAGGCGCGGGAGAAGCTGAAGCGCTTCCAGCCAGCTACTCTGGGACAGGCCTCCCGTATCAGCGGCGTGACGCCTGCTGATGTAGCGATACTCCTGGTCCATCTTGAGAAGGCTAAGTGCGCCAAATAAAGTAAGGGGCATCCTGCTATGACGGATGCCCCTTTAGTGCTTACCTGAGCCTAAAAGTATCCTCTATGTGGGGTGTAGAGGGAATTGCGTTACCTGCACGCCCGCCGGAAGCTCGAACAGGTAATTCGATAGTGTGCCAAACACTATGTTCTTATATTCTACTGTCGTGGTTCCGCTGGATGTCGTGGACCCCATTTTGATGGGGAATGATTTCGCCTTCCAGACCCATACTGTTGTTAGTCCCGTCAGAAGTTGTGTATTGCCATTTATCGCATAGCTTTCCATCGATCGTCTCAGTGCCAAGGTATGTAACGGTAATCTGGTCGGAATTTTCTGTGGGGTTCTTGGATGCCTGGCTGAAGTTCATCTTGTAAGCCATGTTCTGGTCTGGATAGTACATATACATCGTTTGGCGTCGTAGTCTACCAGTTGAACTATGGTCTGTCCCTCCGTGGTTATCTCATACCTGTATTTCATCTCATTTGATCCCCAGGATTTTTCATGTACACTTTCATTGTTGTCTGCTGTGCATTTGGATGCTGTCATTACCTGGTCGTATTTGACATCGCCTATGTTTTTACCTACGCCATAGATGTCACCCAGTGTCTTGCCAGATGTAGATGTTGAAGTAGGGGTGGGTGTTGGGGTTGCGGTGTGTGTGGGAGTGGCAGTGGAGTGGTGGCGGGAGTCACACTGGCAGTAGCAGTAGAAGTAGGAGTAGGGGTGGGCGTGGCTCCGCCTTGCTCCTCTCCTTTACCGCAGCCAGCCGCAAGCAGACTCACTATAGCTGCTATCATGAGAATAATGAATGCTAACCTCTTCATTTCCTATGTCTCCTTCCTTTTGAATTCGTTGTTTATTTGGAACCCACCATTATTCAACTACAGAACGCTTATTAAGTCAAGTCCTGAACCTTAACGCCGAAGATTTTTCCCGCAATCGCTAATCTTTAGGTATCGTTTACTTTTGGTTGATTTGGGGAGGGCTTTAGAATGGAAGTGAAATTATATGATTCAGTAGAGATACCGCTACGGACTAGGCTTGCTCATTTCTTAACTCAGCTAAAGTTATCTCCTTCGTCTCTCTTGCAAGCACCTTTCCGTTTGCGTCAAGTGCTACGACCTCGATCAAGATTGGTTCCGTCTGTTTGCTCTGTATTTCCCACTGAAGATAAGCGCCCTTCCATATACTCCGAGATTGGTGTGGGGGTATATCGAGGACATCCAGTAATACTTCGTCAGTTCGGAATGCCAGATGAGTGTTCTCGCCATTGGGTAATAAGCAATTTACACTCGAAAAATCTGGATTGTATTGATAGTTCGCTTGTTTCGCAGTCATGCCAGTTGACGGTTTTATTGAAGTTCTTACAATACGACCACGAGATGAATCATTTACAAAAGTTAGACGAAATAGAACTAGAGACTGATTGTCCTTATAATAAACAAACATTACATGGCGCACAAACAAGCGAAGCTTTGTGCGATACCGCAAAATGTCCAATAGAAAAAGTGTTATCGATAATATCAGGGCGAGATAACCCGCAAGCCCAAATACAGCAATATCTTTCCACATGCCCGATATTCTACCGTGATTGCTCAAATGAAGCAAATCAACCAAAAGTAAACGATACCAATCTTTATAAGTGCTTGACAAATCGCTGTAAATCGTGTAAGAAATTGTCAACCTGCAAAAAAAATTTCGGCCTGTGGTTTCAGTCAGTCCCTACACTAAACGAGTTCCCTGAGAATCAGCGAGTGATAGACCAACAGGCTGGAAATCGCTTGTCTGGTGCGAAATGTTCTAAATGGTGTGGTTCGATAGGGGGTTATGTGGAAGGGGGTGATAGCGTTAGCTCTATCTAAATGATAAAAACCACGATAGTGTGAATTGAAAGGGAGGTGAACGAATATGAAGATAGCAACAAGTCTAGTTATTGTATTGTTAATCGCGGGTCTGATAGCTGGAGTGGTTGGTTGTGGTGGGGGGGCAGCAAAAGAGATAAAAGTAGGCGTAATCGGCCCGATGCAGTTCCAGATGGGTGAACACCACTGGATGGGAGCCACTCTGGCAGCAGATGAGATCAACGCAGCAGGCGGCGTTAAGGTGGGAAATGATACTTACAAGATTAAACTGGTACAGGTTGACTCCAATGAGCTGGTGAGCCCTGCCGACGCTGCCACCGCAGCGGAGAAAGCGATAACCGTAGACAAGGTAGACTTCCTGGTGGGTACCATCAGGAGTGAGGGTGCCCTGGCTGTGCAGGAAGTTGCCATGGATTACCAGAAGATATTCATGGTCTGCGGTTCCAGTGAAACGAAGTTGAGCCAAGAAAGTGACTGATAACTACGACCGCTATAAGTACTGGTTCAGGGTGACCCCGGTCAACAATACCAACCTGGCGAAGTTGAACTTCCTGCTGGTGGGGATGGTTGCACAGAAAATTGGCGCACAACTCAAAATCGCGCCAAAGCTGGCTATAGTGGCGGAGAAGGCATCATGGACAGAAGCAATAATTGCTGCTGCCCAAGCGTACCTCCCCCCACAGGGAATCCAGATCGTGGGTGTCTGGCAGCCCTCGGCTGAAGCCACGGATGTAACAGCAGAGCTGCAGGCCATCAAGGATTCTGGCGCCAACATGATTATGACCGCTCTTTCAGGGACGGTGGGTATACCTTACGCTAGAGCGTGGGAGGAACTGCAGATACCAGCAGCTTCGGTCGGTATCAACGTGATGGCCCAATCCGACGAGTTCTTTAAGAATACAGGTGGATTCGGCAACTACGAGACGACATTAAACACCTACGCTCGGGGTGTAGCGTTCACTGATAAGACTACGCCATTTATGAACGCGTTCATTGCAAAAATGGGACAGACCCCAACCTATAATGCCGGAACCTATGACGCGCTATATATCCTTAAGGGGGCTATAGAGAGGGCGGGTAGCCTCGATCAAAATGAGATAGTCACAGAACTCGAAAAAACCGATTACGATGGCACAGCAGGACATTTTGCCTTCGATGCTAGCCATGACGTGAAATGGGGGCCCGGCAACGTGACTGCAGTGGGTGTCCAGTGGCAGAACGGAGAACTCAAGGGCATCTGGCCGCCAGCAGACGGTCCTGGTACGGAGTCCAGTACGAAGGCATCGTGGACTATCAGTTGCCTCCGTGGGTAATTGAATACTGGACACAGCAGTAGAATTTGGAACCACATGGTTGTTGCGCAGGTTACGATGTAAATTAGGGAAGTATACTAAGGTCGTCCTGGATAAAGGGTATCCCCTCGGTGAGCTCCTGCCTCACCGAGGGGATACGTAACGTTGTTGGACTTCTGCGCTGGATAGTATATGGCAGCGAATATCATAGTGTACGGGCTTGTCGCGAGTGGAGTATATGCTCTGCTCGCTGTAGGTTTTTCTCTCATATTCGGTGTCGCACGTATTGTTAACCTCTCTCACACCGCCTTCTACATGCTTGCTGCTTATCTCATCTACAGCCTGTCCAGCGCAGCCGGACTCAACCTCTACCTTTCAATCGTTATTGCTATTGTTGCAGTAATTGTCGTAGGAATACTCAGCTACAAATTTCTCATCGCCAGAGTTCGTCAGCACGAGGCAACTACCCTCATCGTGACCATAGCTCTAGCAGTGATAATACAGGAAGCCATACTCAAGGGATTCGGGGGGCAACCACGGGGCGTGCCCAAACTTATCTCGGGGTCAGTGGACCTTTTCGGCGTTACGGTGCTCAACCAACAACTGCTGACGTTGGGCGTAGTAGTTATACTATTGCTGGCGACCTGGTTTTTTCTGATGAGAACAAAGTCCGGGGTCGCAATCAGAGCCACGGCTCAGGATAGAGACGTTGCTAACCTCATGGGAATTAACGTGCCCAGGATAGAGATGCTCGTCATGGCAATGTCGGTCGGCCTGGCGGCAATAGCAGGTGCTCTGGTAGCCCCTCTTTCCGTGTTAACACCTGGAATGTGGGCACATCCTCTGGTGATGATCCTGGCCGTGGTAGTGCTCGGGGGCCTGGGCAGCCTTCAAGGAAGCCTAATAGGAGCACTTATACTTGGTTTCGCCGAGAATTTGGTCATTTTCCTGGCCCCATCGGGATCCTTTCTCAAAACTTCAGTGGCTCTGACCATTATGCTTATCGTGATATTGATCAGGCCTGAAGGCCTTTTCGGAATAAGGTTTGAGGAAGAAAGAGGATGAGCATACTGGTGGCATACGTTTCGAGAGCGCTCAAGCTATTGCGAGGGGAAGTATTCGTCCTCCCGAGCAGGACGTTAGTCCTTCTGGTCGGAATCATTCTTCTCATATTCCCGGTCTTATCGCAGGAGCCCTTCATCCTCAGAGTATTAATTCTTGCCGCTATCTTCGCCATCTTCGCAGCAAGCTGGGACCTTCTCTCCGGTTTCACTGGGCAGATCAACTTCGGCCACGCCCTGTTCTTCGGAGTAGCCGCCTATACGGCAGCCCTGCTCAACCTGAAGCTGGGATTGGCGCCCTGGGTCACCATCCCTATAGGCGCCGTTGCTGCGGTTTTAGCAGGTTTGGTTGTGGGGATACCTTGCTTGAGATTGCGAGGCACATACCTTGCTTTTGCCACACTTGCCTTTCCGTTAATTCTATTGGGTGTGGTGTTTGCTATACCCAGCATTTCCGGCGGCGAGTTAGGTCTCCAAGGCATCGACCCGCTATCAAAGTCTAGGGTAATCTCGTACTATATCATCATTCCCTCCATGATTGTCCTCGGGTTCATTATGTGGAAGATCACCGATTCCAACATTGGACTTATTTTTCACGCTATACGAGAGGACGAGGTTACTGCCAGGGCATCCGGGATAAACACAACCCGCTACAAGCTCCTGGCATTTTGCTTAAGCGGGCTTTTTGCGGGAATTGCAGGCGGTCTATACGCACACTTCCTCAAGGCAGCAGGGCCATCTACCTTAGAGCTTCTTCTGTCTTTTCAGGTGATTATATGGGCAGTTTTCGGGGGCATTGCAACCATCTACGGACCTATAGCCGGCGTGCTTATACTATATCCGCTCACTGAGTATGTTCTTACAAGGTACATCGCAGTGGCTTCTGAGGCAAAGACGCTTATCTTCGCCTTTATCGTACTGCTTGTACTCCTTTTTATGCCCCAGGGACTTACTACGTGGTTACGAGATAAGACAGAAAAGATATGTCCCAGATGCAAGCTGCAGAATGTAGCCTGGCGCAAGAAATGCAGGGTATGTACAGCGGATCTTGATTGATGTAATCGCTTATAAGCCCAGGTATGTCTTTCTGATGGTCTCGTCCCGAAGCAATTCCGCACCTTTTCCTTCAGCTATTACCTTTCCATGAGAGAGGACATAATTCCGCGTAGCGAGTTCGAACGCAGAGCTGATATCTTGCTCTACCAGCAACAGAGCAATGCCGGTCTCTCGAATCTCCTTGATGCGCTGAAATAGCTCGGTTTTTAATTTCGATGAGAGACCCGTTGAGGGCTCGTCAATGCATAATAGCTTGGGGCGCATCATCAAGGCTCGCCCAATGGCAAGCATCTGACGCTCCCCTCCGGATAGCGTCCCGGATATCTGTCTGGCACGTTCCTTAAGCACGGGAAACAATTGATAAACCCGCTCTAGATTATTCTTAACCTCTTCCTTGTCCTTGCACAGATAGGCGCCTGCCCTCAGATTATCCATCACACTCATCTCGGAAAACACACGCGCCCTCTCTGGACAATGCACCAAGCCCCTCCGTGCTATGTCGTGTGGTTCCATTGAGTCAATGCTCTCGCCATTGAAAGTAACAGTTCCCTCAATGGTGATGTCGCCAGCCCGTGTTCCCTTCATTATCGAGCGTTCCCATCTCACCAGTCCAGTTATGGCCCGGAGTAGAGTTGACTTGCCAGCACCGTTAGGACCCACCAGGCTGACCAGTTCACTCTGGTTGACGTACAAGCTCACCTCATTAAGAAGCATAGCAGTGGCATAGCAGACTTTGAGATTTTTCACCTCTAGGAGCAACTGGTCAACTCCTTCTTGCCTATGCAGGCTTCGACTACTCTTTCGTTCTTTATTATTTCCTCAGGTTTGCCGTCGGCTATCAATTCACCGAAGTCGAGCACTATCACCCGATCAACTATTTTCATAAGCTCCGCCAGTTTGTGCTCGATTATAATCATAGTCGGGCCTTCACTGTGCAGCCTGCCGAATCTGCCCCCTTTGTGCAATCTCCTTATTGACTTCGCCAGCAAATCTGTTTCTGCCGGGTTCAGCCCGCTAAATGGCTCGTCCAGTAAAAGCATTTCAGGGTCGGTGGCTATAGCTCGCGCAATCTCCAGACGCCGGAGGTCGCCGTGGGACAGACAGGATGCTGGCTCACGAGCAAGGTCGGAGATGCCCACAAACTCGAGAGCCTCCAGCGCTCTGGCTTCTATTGTTTTAACCCACTCCCCCCTCTTCATGGCCCTGGGGGAGAGAGAGGCTACCATCACATTGGCAATGATGGGCAGGCGACGGAAGGGCCTGGTAACCTGGAACGTACCAGCTATCCCCTGGTTAACGATGTCCCAGGGCTTTGCCCTGAGTTATATCTCTGCCCTTGAATCTGACTTTGCCTGAGTCGGGCCTCAATATCCCTGTTATCAAACGCAGCAACGTCGTCTTCCCAGCACCGTTCGGGCCTATCAAGCCAACTACCTGCCCTTTGTCAATTCTGAAACTGACATTGCTGATTGCAGTCAAACCTCCAAAACGCTTGGTCAGGCTCTCGACCTCAAGTAAGGGAGGACCCAAACTCATGCTTCCTCAAGCTCTTCTCGCAACTCTCTGTGAGAAACCTTCCCCACATCCGTCTTGGGAAGCTCGCCCCTGAACTCTACAATCTTGGGGACCTTATAATGCGCCAAGTTCTCGGCACAGTACTTAATTATCTCCTCCTCTGACACCTTGCCTCTCGCCTCAGGCTGGAGCACGACGATAGCCTTGATTAGCTGCCCCACTGTGGGGTCCGGGACTCCGAGCACGCCTGCCGCCTTTATCTGCGGGTGCTGGTGCAATACCTCCTCTATCTCACGAGCGAAGACTGAATACCCCTTATATTTAATCATGTCCTTCTTCCTGTCATAGAAGAAGAAATAGCCTTCGTCATCCATCCTGACCAAATCTCCGGTCTTGAGCCACGTACTGCCGTCCAGCTCGATCAGGCTCTCCTGCGTATCCTTTGGCCTCTTCCAATAGCCTTTCATAATATTGGGGCCACGAAGTATCATCTCGCCAATCTCGCCTGGTGGGAGGAACTCATTGGTTTCATAGTTAACCACTGCTGCTGTGATATTGGGCAACGGCACCCCAAAAGAGCCAACCTTCGACCTTCCCATCGGGTTGAGATGGGAGACAGCGGCGCACTCAGTAAGGCCGTATCCCTCCTGAATCTTAGACCCTGTCCTTCTCTCCCAGTCCTTCACGGTGGACTCGTGAAGCGTGTCCGCACCGCTGGTGATTATCTTCAGACCCTTCCAGTTGAATCTTCCGGTCTTGTCGTAATCCTTGAGGAACTGATACGCAGTGGGCACACTGAAGAATGTGGTCGCCTTATGTCTGTCCATGGAATCCAGCACCTCATCGAGGTCAGGTGTGGTGAACAGAAGAAGGGTTGCTCCCATGGTCAAGCCGTTCAACATAACTACCACCTGCCCATAAATGTGGTAGAAGGGCAGCAGGGCTGGAATAACCTCCTTGCCCTGCTCGAGTGTTGGCATAAAGGCCAAACACTGCATCTGACAGGCGATGCAGATTTTGGTGTGTCAGCATGGCACCTTTGGGCAGTCCTGTAGTTCCGCCGGTATACGGAAGTACGGCTATATCCTCTCTGGCGTCGAATTCGATTTTCGGAGGTTGCGGAGGATATTTCTTTATCAGCTTCTGGAAGGGATGGAAGCCAAGGCTTTCAATGGCTTTCGGTGAAATAGCCTCTGTCTTTCCGTACCTCCCCAGAACGCTCTTGCCGCCGAGCTTCTTTGATAGAGGCAGATACTCTCCAATGTCAGTTATAATGACATTCTTCAGTTTCACCCCTGCCCTTTCTACGTTCTCATAGAGAAAATCCTGGCAAACGATGGATTCCGCTTCGCTGTCTTCAAGCTGATGTTTAACCTCGATGCTGGTGTAAACAGGGCTGATGGGCGTCAGTGTGACCCCTGCCTTGAGCGCGCCGAAGTAAGCAATGATGTATTGAGGGCTGTTCAACAGATATAGAGCGAGTTTATCGCCCTTCTTGAGTCCCAGCTCATACAAAGCTGTTGAGAATCTATCTACTTCCTCTCTGAGCTTGCCGTAGCTTATCTTGTTGCCATAGAAAATTATGGCGTCCTTGCCTGAGTATTTGTTAGCAACCTCATCGAAGACCTGGGGCAAGGGTTTGTCCGGAATTTCTATAGTCTGCGGAACCCCACCGGGATAGAACTTCAGCCATGGTTTTTCGTAGTACCTAGCCTTTACCTCCATTTTGCCTCCCATCCTGTTCATCTCAATAGAGCAAACAATACTGTGCCTAGGGAGTCCTGTCAAGAGCAACCTGTTATTCACTTAACCGTCAGTGGCTCCCAAAAGCGAAGTTGATAGGCAAGCATAGAACCTTTACAATCTTGATTGTAACACTAATCCTGGCACAGTAGAGAGCATGTTGAAAGTGGAAACTGCAACCTTGATTCTTTATAACGCTAATGTGCTGACCCTGAACCGCCGCCGGCCCAAGGCGGAGCTTGTGGTGTAAAGGACGGTAAGATAGTCTGGGTCGGCAATAATGATGACCTCGCGTTATTCAAAGGCAAGCGTATCGACTGCGAAGGCAAAACGCTTATGCCTGGCTTCAACGACGCCCACATTCATCTCATGTCCTACGCGTCGAACCTGCTCAGCTTAGATTGCAGCCCTGCCTCAGTTGCATCCATCTCAGATATTCAGGCACTAATCAAACAGCAGGCGGAGCGCACTCCGCAAGGCACCTGGATAAAAGGTGTAGGATACAATGAGTTCTATTTGGCTGAGCATCGCCATCCTACCCGCCGCGACCTCGACCAGGCAGCGCCGCATCATCCGGTGAGGCTGACCCATCGCTCCTTACATGCCTGCGTGCTCAATAGCCTCGGTCTATCGCTTGCTGGTATTACTATTGAAACGCCTGACCCAGATGGAGGACTCATAGACCGCGAGCCGGAGACAGGCGAGCCCAGCGGCCTCCTCTATGGGATGAACTCGTATATTAACGAGCAGGTGATACCTCCCCTGAGCGATGAGGAGCTGAGGCAGGGGGTGAGGCTGGCCAACCAGGGCCTTATCTCCTCTGGCATAACCTCCGTGCAGGATGCCACGGTGAGAAATGGCTTCGAGCAGTGGCAGACCTTTCGCGGGTTTAAAGAGAGGGGGGACCTTGTTCCCAGGCTTTCTATGATGTTCGGGCTACATGCTCTGGCTGAGTTCAAGGAAAAAGGCATGTATTATTGCTATGGAGACAGCAGGCTGAGGTTGGGCGCGGTTAAGTATACTCTGGATGAAACCAAAGGGCAGCTCAATCCGTCACAGGGGGAACTGAACGAGGGCGTACTTCAGGCACATCAGGCGGGCTTTCAGGTAGCTATACATGCCGTAGAGGAGGGCACGGTGGAGGCTGCCGCCACTGCCCTTGAATACTGTTTGATTAAATCTCCCAAGGGGGGCCGCCGCCATCGTCTGGAGCACTGCTCGATATGCCCACCCACGCTGCTAAAGCGTTTGAAAGCTGTAAAGGCTTTGGTCGTAACCCAGCCAGCGTTTATCTATTACAGTGGTGAGAGGTACTTAAGCGATGTCCCCGACACACAGCTTCCATGGCTGTATCGAACGAAGTCATTTTTGAGAAACGGGCTCAGGCCGGCGGGTAGCTCGGATTGCCCGGTGGCGCCTTGTAATCCCTTGGTTGGTGTGTACGCTGCGGTCACCCGCAAGGCTGAGAACGGGCAGGTTCTTTCCCCCAGAGAGTCTATCTCTGCCGAGGATGCGCTCAGGATATATACGCTTGGTGGAGCCTATGCTTCCTTTGAGGAACAGCTCAAGGGGAGCATCGAAGTCGGTAAGCTTGCTGATATGGTGCTTTTGAGCGCTGACCCCACTGGCTTAGCTCCTGAGCAGATAAAAGATATCCAGGTAGAGAAAACCATTGTGGGTGGTGAGGTTGTGTGGGAGCGATAGCTTTTCTACAGGGCGCGGACAAGCACCTGAGCAATGATTTGCAGCAGTAATATGGCTATTATCGGTGTTATATCGACCATACCTATCGTGGGGATGATTCTGCGCAACGGCGCCATGATGGGCTCAGTTATCTGAATAAATACACGGTAGACACTTATGAGAAGTGGGCTACGGCTACTCATGGTAAACCAAGATAGGATAGCCCTGAAGAAGATGGCGAAGGTGAGCACCTGAAAAAGGTAGTAGAGAAAGTAAATAAAGGTTGTCATTTGCTGCCCTGACCTCCTAGACGTTGTGCCTTCTCATATGCAGCGATCACTGCTTGAGCAAGGATGGCACGCACTCCCCCCTCCTCCAGGCAAAGCAGGCCCTCTGCAGTGGTCCCACCCGGCGAGGTAACCATGTTCTTCAGCTCCGCAGGGTGTTTCCCAGTTTCTCGACTCATATAAGCAGAGCCGAGCACCGTTTGAGTGACCAGCTCCTCTGCTAGCTTCCGCGGCAGTCCGATATGCACCGCTGCATCGGTGAGCGCCTCCATTATCAGGAAGATATAAGCGGGGCCGCTGCCGCTTATCGCCGTTGCCATGTCAATATACTTCTCGTCCTGGACGTATATCTCCCTGCCTGTTGCCTTTATTATATTCTGCGCCATCTCTTTCTGAGCCTGGCTTACGGCGCTGGTGGCAGTCCATACGCTGATCCCCTGGCCGACCTGTGCCGGAGTGTTGGGCATCACGCGGACAACGGCGTCGTGTTTCAGCCCTTTGGTGATGGTTCCCAGACTTGCACCCGCAACTATAGAAAGCACCAGTTGCCCTTCTTTTAAAGTACCCGTTAGGTCATTCATTACCTTAGGCAGAGTTTGGGGCTTGATAGATAGAACAATGACATCGCAAATCTTGGCAGCGCTGCGGCAATCTGCAGTGTGGCTGACTTTGTATTTTTTCCCTACGGCGGCAAGGCGCGCCGGGTCGACATCACAAGCAAGTATCGCGCTTCTGCTTGCTGCTCTCCTTTGGAGAAGGGCGGAGATTATAGCCTCGCCCATGACCCCGGCACCGATAAATGCAATCTTCATCTTTCTCTCCTCACGCGCCACTTCTCTCGCCGAAAATAGCTCGCCCGATTCTCACCAATGTTGCCCCCTCCTCGATGGCGACATCGAAGTCATCGCTCATCCCCATGGAAAGGTGCTTTAGACCCAGCGCGTCCCTGAGTTGCCTGAGCTGGCGAAACATGGGACGTACCTCTTCAGCATTATCCACCCAGGGCGCAATAGTCATCAGCCCCTGGATATCGAGATTGCCCAGCTTCTCGATCTGCCTCACTGCCTCGTTGACTTCAGACAGCATGAAGCCGCCCTTAGTTGCCTCGGCTGAGACGTTGACCTGGATTAGAACAGGCAGCCTCTTCGGGCTGCAATCGTTCAATACCTCCGCTAGCTTGAGCGAATCAACGCTATGGATTATATCAAAAATACCTGCGGCTGTCTTTGCCTTGTTGCTCTGGAGGTGGCCTATCATGTGCCACGTTATGTGAGGCCTTAAAAGGTGAAGCTGCTCTATCTTGGGTTTAGCCTCCTGAACCCTGCTCTCGCCGAAGTCCTTGATGCCTGCATTGAAGGCAGTCTCGATTGCGGAGGCATCCAGCGTCTTGGTCACAGCGATCAGCGAAACCTTATCGGGCGAGCGCTCTGCCCTTTCACAAGCCTTGGCGATGCGCTGTTGGAGATTACGGATGTTTTGTTCGATGGTCATGTGTTCTATCTCTTAGCATACGCCGCATCTATGGCATCCCTCTGGTGGGCAAGATGGGGTCTCGATGCCGCGGACGAGCCTTGCTTTAGTTCCTCTTTGAGATAATCGGGAGTAACGCCGGAATCCAGCACTGACCAGGGCAGCGGCTCATCATACGGCAATTCACGGTGTATGTAGAAATCGGCACTCAGATCGCATTCCTCCAGCGCCTTGCGCCACGCAGCAAGGGAGTTTCGCTGCATATTCGCCAGAACCTTGCTTAGCTTAGCGTCGCCTCGCGCTAAAACACCCTGAGCCAGGCTCCAGCCCACGCTCTCTGTCCTGACCTCGATGCCGTTCTTGCCGAGAGTGTTCTTTATGAGATTAATGCGATGATTAAGTATCTCCTCCGGCAGCCATTGCCAGCCACTGGAACGGTGTGCCTGCCTTGGGGACAAAGGGCTCCACTGTAATCGCGATTCGGCATCCTGTCCTCTCAATGCGCTGCTTTAAGGCGAGGGAGAGCCTGATTATCTCGTCTATATCGACGTCGGTCTCGGTGGGCAGGCCAATCATGAAGTATAGCTTGACCTGTCTTATGCCCTGTTGGGCAATCTTATCGACAGCTTCTATGATATCGGTCTCCGTTACGCACTTGTTGATGATGCGGCGCAATCTTTCGGAGCCCGCCTCGGGCGCCAGGGTGACGGTCTGTGCCCCGCTTTTGGCCAGCGCCTTGAGAAGTGCTTGAGAGAAGGGGCGAACCCTCAGCGAGCTAACGGATATCTCGGCGTCCATGCGGTGCAGCCTGTAAGCAAGCTCACCTACCTCGGGATGGTCTGAGACGGCGGCCGCCAGAAGGCCTATTTTATTTGTATATTGCAGACCCTTCTCGGCTTGCGCCAGCAGGCCGTCAAGGGGACGGAAGCGGAAGGGGCGAAACTGAAATCCTGCAAGGCAGAAGCGGCAGCCCCAGCCGCAGCCACGCGCTATCTCTATTAGATATATGTTGCTGAGCTCGGTATCCGGAGTAAGTATCACCGATGTGGTAGCTACTGAATCAAGGTTTGCCACCCACTGACGCTTGATAGGTGGACCAGCGTAGAACGCGGGCACATATACGCCGGGCAGCGCAGCCAGCTTCTTGAGCAGTTCGTCCTTTTTTCCTTCGATACCTTCGGTCAGGGCATCGATGAAGCCAGGCAGGATAGCCTCTCCCTCTCCTATGGCAAAGCAGTCGAAAAATGATGAGAGGGGCATGGGATTGGCAATGATGCAAGGCCCGCCGGCTATAATCAGAGGATGGCTTTCGTCGCGGTCAGCAGCGAATATAGGGATGCCGCTGGATTTGAGTATTTGGACTACGTTGAAATAGTCCAGTTCGTATGATATGGAGAAAGCGAGGACATCGAAGTCGGGAAGTGGTCGCTGCGATTCCAGGCTTATGGGTGTTTCGGCTTTATCCTTATTAGGTTCCCAGAAGGCACGTTCGCATACTATGTCATCATAGCTGTTGAGGAGGCCATAGACGGTTTGGAAGCCGAGGTTGGACATCCCCAGGTAATAGGAGTTGGGATAGATGAGGGCGATGTGAAGCTTCCCACCCCAGTCCTTGTAGATAGTACCCCGCTCTTTAGAGAGTTTTGCCGAGCCTCTCTGACCGCTTCCCAAGACAATCCTTTAACCTCAAAAACCTAGTAACCTTTGAGGGGTTTCATGATTGATTCTTGCAAGCTATTGCATGTTATCGAGAACGGATAGCTGTGTCTTCTTTCTTTGAGGAAACACGAAGGAAATTATATATCTTTGCGGTTTTTGTCCAAAACCTTTCGATTCTATATAGAAAGGATGCTCTATGTTACCTAGTGGGAAACTCTCGAATTTTGCTAAGGTTGAGTTTGTCTGAAAGGCCTCGAAGACGCTTGAATTTTGGCTAACGGAAAGAAATTTTGGTATTTGGTATTGTGAATCTGAGAGCCAAATAATACAAGGTTTAACTTCTTTCCATCTGGGACGTTTTACTAGCTTCCAATAAAGCGCAATACAAGGCTCCTGACTCAATTCAGCAATTCGTCTGGCTGTGGCTGGAATAGAAGTATAAAAGGTATGGGCGAGACGTTGGATTGAATTTATAGATACACCCCATTGATTAAGATAGCCAATGAATAGTTTCTCAGGCATCAGAAGCTCAGCGGCAACTCGTTCGCATAATCGCTCTTTGATTTTACCATCCATTTCCCTGACCGAGCGAAATTCGGCAATGTCTGGCGAAGATCTATATGCAGCTTTGTCAATTATAATGTGGGCAATTTCGTGGGCAAAGGAGAAGTTCTGCCTCAGGGGATGATGCTTGCTGTTGATTTTAATCGCATAGCCGTCTTTTTCCGGAAGAAGTAAAGCATCCAAATCGCCCAAATCCATCTTAACAACGCGTCCGCAAGCCGGGCAAATCAGACAGCCCTCCTGGTAAACGAGCAGGCTAGCGCACTCGGGGCATTGCCCCGCCAGATTCCTAATAGTAGACGCAACTGCGACTTTGGGATTGCCTTTAGTCTCAGTTTTATGCGTGGCTGAAGCAATGCTGTTGTTCTTGTGTCTCTCCAGCACGCCGGCAATGGCGTCAGCGCAGGAGAGGATAGCGTGGCCTTTATCCCAGGCGATGGAGGGACATCTGATGCCTTTTAACTGCTTGATGACGGATTCTATGTCTACACCGGACCTCAACGCTGTAGAGGTCAGCCTGCCAATAGCTTCGAGCTGGGCCGAGGCACAGCCCCCTGTCTTACCCAGAGTGCAGAACAGTTCGTACAGTGCACCCTGCTCATCGGTGTTCACTGTTACATAGAGGTTGCCGCAGCCTGTGGCAACCTTCTCGGTGAACCCTTGGGTGATGGTTGGCCGTTCCTTGGGGACGAGCTTGCCCTCCTTCTCCTCAGCTTTCTCGGCCTTGCTCAGGCTCAGCACCTGACTCTCGCGGCTCCTGTCCCTGTATATCGTTATGCCCTTGCAGCCCTCTTTATAGGCCAGCATATAGACCCTGGCTACATCCTCTTTGGTGGCGTTATGGGGGAAATTGACCGTCTTGGAGACGGCATTATCGGTGTATTTTTGGAAGGCTGCCTGCATCCTGACATGCCATTCAGGGGTGATGTCGTGGGCGGTGACGAATAGTCTCTTCATTTTCTTGGGGATACCCTCTATATCCTTCAGGTTGCCTTTGTTGGCAACCTCCTGGGCTAGCTCTTCGGTGTAGAATCCTTCTTTCTTCGCTACCCCTTCAAATAGTGGGTTCACCTCTGCTAGTCGGGTGCCTTCGAGTATGGTGCGGGTATAGCTCAGGGCGAACAGCGGCTCGACGCCGCTGGAGCAGCTTGCGATTATGCTCAGGGTGCCTGTGGGAGCGATGGTGGTCCTGGTAGCATTCCTCACCCGTGTCCCGCCAGGCCTGTCGTAGGTGCTGCCCTCGAAGGCAGGGAACACGCCTCTCTCTTTGGCAAGCTCGGCTGATTCCTCAGTGGCTTTGTCGCTGATGAATTTCATCAGGCGCTCAGCGGTCTCCAACGCTTCCACCGAATCGTAGGGTATTCCCAGCATGATGAGAAGGTCGGCGAACCCCATCACACCAAGGCCAATCTTCCTGGTGAGTTTGGTCATCTCCTCTATCTTGGGCAGGGGGAATTTGTTGACATCTATAACATTGTCCAGGAACCTGACAGCCATCCTCACCATCTTCTCTAATTTGACATAATCTATACTGGCGAGGCCGTCTTTTATAGTCACTATCTTGGATATGTTGATGGAACCGAGATTGCATGATTCGTAGGGCAGAAGGGGCTGCTCCCCGCAGGGATTGGTGCTCTCGACCATTCCTAGCTTTGGGGTAGGGTTATCCCTGTTCACGCGGTCGAGGAACACTATGCCCGGGTCTCCGTTCTTCCAGGCCATTTCCACTATGCGATCGAACACCTCTTTGGCGTTCAGCTTGTCCACCACCTTCTTGGTGCGGGGGTTCACCAGTTCGAAGTCCCCGCCGTTCTCCACCGCTTTCATGAACTTCTCGCTTATGGCCACCGAGATGTTGAAATTGGTGAGTGTGGTGTTGTTTTCCTTGGCTTTGATGAACTTCATGATGTCGGGATGGTCAACATTCAGGATAGCCATGTTGGCTCCCCGCCGTTTGCCCCCTTGCTTTATGACATCGGTGGCAGCATCGAAGGCCTTCATAAACGATACGGGCCGCTGGCCACGCCGCCTGTGGAGCCCACCAGGTCTCCCTCAGGACGCAGGCGTGAGAAGGAGAAGCCGGTGCCGCCGCCGCTTTTGTGGATGAGCGCGGTGTATTTCAGGGTATCGAAGATGGAACTCATGGAATCGTCTATGGGCAGCACGAAGCATGCTGAAAGCTGTCCCAGCTCTCGTCCTGCGTTCATCAGGGTGGGCGAGTTGGGCAAAAACTCCATGTTCAGCATCGCTTGATAGAACTCCTCTTCTCTGCCCTTGATGTCGGCTTTGGGGTTGTAAATCAAGTCCGCTGTAGCGATGTGGTGAGCCACGCGGCGGAACATATTCTCGGCGGTCTCGATCACCTTCCCCTTGTCGTCCTTGATCAGATATCTTCTCTCCAGGACCGCCCTGGCATTCGATGATATTGTAGCTCTGGCGTCTTTTTTAGCTTCGGCACTTACAGGTACGACTCTACGTGCTGCTTTGGTGGGCTTCCTTTTCTCCTTTTCCGGCGGATTAGGAACCTCTTCTGGTTTTTTCTCGTCGAGAATACTTCTTACCATAGATTGAATCTCCGTATCTTGAACTGGCCTTCTGGTTACAGGGGCTAGATGCTCCATGCCGGGCAGGGTGGGGACGTGCTCGAGCCGGTCGATAACCTGGTCGGTGAGCTGCTCGATGACGTCTCTGTCTGAGATGCCTATGGATTCAGCGTAGGTGAAGATAGTGCGAGCGATCCTGTTGCGCAGGAGACGCTCTGCTTTGCTGTTTTTCCCATTATTGCTGCTCATGGCTGTTTCCCCGTTCTCGATATTGTCTTCAGGGGGCTCTACAGAAGGCGTTTTGAGGGGCCAGCCCTTTTCCTTCTGCCTGGAGTTCTAATCTCCTCTTGAGGTAGGAGGGGGAGCTGGCTGGCGACATCTTTGGCGGCGATGAGGGTGTCCACCTCGCGCTTGAGGCTGGTGATATCGGCGAAATCGCGGTACACGCTGGCAAAGCGAATATAAGCGATGTGGTCCAGCTCCTTCAACTTTTCCATCACAATCTCACCCACCGTTGAGGTGGGTATCTCTGCCTTGCCCAGGCTATGTAGAGCGTTTTCAACCTCGTCTACCAGCTTCTCGATGGCTCCTGTGGGGAGGGGTCGCTTCTCGCAGGCCTTGCGAATGCCGGTGGTCAGCTTCTCTCGGTTGAACTCCTCGCGGCGCTTGTCTTTCTTGATGATAATAAGGTTGGTGGTCTGAATCCTCTCGTATGTAGTGAACCTGAGACCACAGCCTAGGCACTGGCGTCGGCGGCGTATGGTCTCATTCACATCGCGAGAGTCGATAACCTTGGAATCTGTATAGCCGCAATAAGAACACTTCATAGTGAATAGCTCACGTACTCAATATATTGGGGTGCAGACCAAAGTTAGCACAACATGTAGATGTTGTCAAGTGTTTTTGGGGGCTTTTTAGAGAGCTTTTCAGTATGGCTGTTTAGCCTTGCTGGCGGCGTATGGGTAACCAGCGGAAGAGCTTGCCGAAGTCGCCGCGTTCCCATGATACCAGCAGTTGGCCGGCGATGAACAGCGAGCTATAGGTGCTGGCGATGATGCCCACAATCAACGCCAGCATAAAGGTGTGGATAGTCGCCCCGCCGAAGGCGTAGAGGGCAAAACAGGTGAACAACACAGTAAGGCTGGTGTTGACCGACCTGGTTATGGTCTCGGTGATGCCCATATTGACCCTACCCTCGATATCGAGACGGCTTTCCATGCTCTTGCTCTCTCGAAGACGGTCGAAGACCACGATGACATTGTTTACACCGAAGCCGATTATGGTCAATATCGCGATAATGAACATGGAGTCGATCTCTATCCTAAATATGGCGAAGACTGCCAGCATTATGAGGATGTCATGTAACAGAGCTACTATGGCGCACGTTCCATAGCGGAAAGGACTGGCCAGCTTGCGGAAGGCCCAGGCCATGTACAGAAGAATCGCCACTGCAGCGGCTATTATAGCGTAGATGTTGTATCGAACGCGCTCAGCGGCTATCACCGGGGAGATTGTATCAAAGGGAGTGGCGTAGAGGGGCCCAAACTTCTGCTGCAGAGCCTGTTTGATCTGTCCCTGCTTTTCCATAGATATTGCACTTGTTCTTATAAGGTAGGAATCGAGAGTGGTTTGCCTCATGTTGAACTTGGGATCTCCTAGAGCTACGGTTACATTTCCTGAGGCTACTGTTACATTGCCCAAGTCGCTCTGGGCCACTGTCTTCCCGAACATTAGAGCAAGTGTGGCGTTACCTAGCGTCTCATTGCCGGTTGTCTCATTTCCCACAGAACCGAACTCAGCTATTCTGACGGTTGTATTAAATTTTGCCTGTAGGTCATTGATTAGCGTCGTTCTGTGAATCTGGACTTAGTACTAGACCTTGGACTAAAAATGCGTCTTGGGCGCTGCGCTGGATTATGGTCTCGGGGTATCCTAGCTCAGCTAAAGCGGTTCTGAGGGTCCCCTGCTCAACAGGCTTTTCAAAGAACAGTGTCGTGGTGGACCCGCTACTGAATTCCATACCTAAATTAAGTCCAGACACTCCCAAGGCGATGATACCAGCGAGGATGATCAGCCCCGATAGTAGAAAGAACCAGTACCTTTTACTTACAAAATCTAACAACTACTTCTGCTCCCTGGGATTCGATGCTTGCTCAAGCTTTGGCACTCCGAAAAGCGGGCAGGATGTTTGCTATATTGGTCCCCGCAAGAAGACGCATAAAAGTCCTGGTGATTATGATGGCGCTGAACATGCTGAGCAGTACGCCTATACCAAGTGTGAGAGCGAATCCCATCATCCTGGGCTCTGCTAACGCGCTTCCTATCCAATAGAGGATAATGCAGGCGATAATGGTGGTGATATTGCTATCACGAATAGCAGGCCAGGCACGGCTGAAGCCAGTTTCAACAGCCATGCTGTAGGTTCGCCCTGACCTTAGCTCCTCTTTGAACCGTTCGAAGATAAGCACATTGGCGTCGACTGCCATGCCGATGGACAGGATGAAGCCAGCGATGCCGGGCAGGGTCAGCGTCACGGGTATCAGTTTGAATAATCCCAGCATCAATATGCCGTAGATAATTAGAGCCGCGCTGGCCAGCACACCGGGGACTCGGTAGTAGATCATCATGAATACTATGACCAGTATAAGCCCTATCGCTCCGGCGATCAGGCTCTTTCTTATCGAATCAGCGCCTAATGTGGGGTCTACAGTGTTGCTGTTCAGCAGGGCCTGAGAGGAAAGTGCTACCTTCCCAATGTCCCAGGGTAACAGGCAAAGCACCTGCGTTGAGCAGGATAGCCAGGTTACGGGCATCATCGAGTTTTATGTTCTCGATGACCCCTTTCCCTCCTTCGATTTTGGATTTGACTATGGGGCTCGACACGTATTCATTGTCGAGGAATATGCCCAGGGGTTTCTCGACCGACGACAAGCCGCCCTGGTAATCTGGGCGAAGAGGTCTGCACCCTCGCTGTTGAACTCAAAGGATACCATAGGCTGATTGGTAGTCTGGTCGATGACAACCGCGGCATTTCTTTTGAGATACTTGCCGGTTAACTGAACCTCTTGGCCATTGACTACGCCCACAGCTGGTTTCCAAGTGGGATTGCCCTTTTCATCCAGGACAGGGTTTCCACTGCTGTCGTAGACCTCCTCTCTGAAGTCGAGCTGCGCTGTCGAGCCGATCAGTTTGATAGCTGTATCCACATCTCTGATCCCGGGAAGCTGTATAGAGATGCGGTCGGAGCCCTGCTTTTGGATAACTGCCTCAGAGACTCCGTAGGCATCGACTCTTCTGGTGATGATATCTATAGCACCTTGTATGGCATCTGCGGCGGACTCATTGCCTATCTGGGATAGATCAGCCTGGTAGACAAGGTGGGTGCCGCCGCTTAAATCCAAGCCCAGGCTCATTCCTAAGGCGGTGTTGGCATGGCCTCTATTGCCTATGCCGGGTATATGGTATTCCTTAACCAGCACCGCCGATAGACAGAGCGCGGTCAGGATGAAAATAAGAGCAAGAGTGATTGCGTTTCGTCGGTTCACTTATTTCTTTCCAATCGCTTTCTCACAAAGTCGAGTGCTTCCTCAGAGGTCTGTATCTCTCCTGCAGCCTGAGCCTCCCGCACTATCTCCAGCAGCTCCCCAATTTGAGGTCCTGGGGGTAGTCCTAGCTTCTCGATTAAGATGTGCCCATCTATCAATTTGGGAGGTATGATTGTGGCCTGTTCTGCGAACCATTTAGATAGGATATATTGCGTTGTCTCAGTATGTTTGCGCCACTGGTCGAGGTCGAGCGTGGGCCCCCGAGCTGCCAGATGGTCTGCAAGGCCCAGGAACAAGGTATCTATGCCTACTTCTGCAGTATCTCGGAAATATTTATAGATGGCGCGGCGTGATGGCATCTCCTCGGTCAGCAAATAGCCCGGGCGCAGATGATGTTCGATCATCAGTTGTACCATCTTTATCTCCCGGTTGCTGAATCTCAACCGCTCCATGATTTGACTAGCCATGGCCGACCCCTCTTTGGCGTGGCCCAGAAAGCGCATACGGCCGCTCGGCTCTATTGTCTTGGTCGCTGGCTTTGCGATATCGTGGAGCAACGCTGCCAGTTTCAACATCGCCCCTTTGCTCCGTCCTCCGGCTGCCTGATGGGCGAAATGCTCAGCAATCTCGGGCGACCAAGGGACGAGAGCAAGGATTTTATCTTCCTTGTCATCACCATACTCACGGAGCAGACGTTCCACGCAGGCAACGGTTTCCAGAGAGTGGTCGAACACGTCCCAGAAATGCTCCTTGGGCTGTGTTACCCCTTTGGCGCTGGTTAGCTCGGGTATCAGATGGTCGAGCAGTCCCATCCTATCGAGGCAGCAAAAAGAATGGTATGCTTTGTTGGTCTCAAGGATATAGCCAAGCTCGTCCCGAAGTCGCTCATTAGCAACTGAGGTGATCAATTTACTGTCGCGTTGTATCAGGGCTTCAGTAACAGGGTCTAGGGCGAAGTCGAGCGTGGCGGCAAGGCGGACTGCCCGAAGAAGGCGTGCCGGGTCTTGCTGGAAGGCAGCATCGCTTACTGGGCGAATCACCCTGCGACTCAGGTCATGGCATCCGTCCAGCGGGTCGATAACTTCGACCTGCGACCAGTTACTTTTAGGCCCGGTTAGCCTTATAGCGATAGCGTTTATGGTGAAATCGCGGCACTTGAGGTCTTCCTCGATGTTTCCGCGTAATGTGGCGAAATCTAGATGCCAGTGGCCTTTAGCTTGTGAAAGGATTACTCTGGCGACTTGATTTACCTCATCCAGAGGCACCAGTTTGGCATCGAAAGCCTTGGCGACATCGGAGGCGATGGCTATGGCTTCGCCGGCTACAGCGATGTCGATATCGCTATTAGCATGCCCCATCAGCCCATCGCGTACAAAGCCGCCGACAACATAACAATCGATGTTACGTTGTTGAAGTAACTCTCCTAGCTTGTCTAGGAGTGAAGCCGCCTCCTCGGGAACGAAAATTTTCAGCCTCTCTTTGGTAAGATTAGTCATCAAGGATTTCTTTTTCTAGATACCGCCTGCCTCTTCCTCACCCTCTTCCTCGAGCGCATGTAACTCGTTCATGCTTTCCAGGTGGTCAACGAACACTATCCCATTGATGTGGTCTACCTCGTGCTGCAGCACCTGGGCTAGCAGCCCTTCTCCATTTATGCGAATCGGCTTCCCCTGACTATCGCGTGCTTTCACTGTAACCGATGTAAAACGCTTTACCTCCCCCCTGTAGCCAGGCAAGCTGAGGCAACCCTCTGTCATCATCTCGGTTTCTTCCGGGGTTTTCACTATCTCGGGGTTAATGAGGGTGATAACCTCCTCATCTTCGGGTAACTGTATTACAACCACCTGAAGCGGCACCCCTACCTGCGGCGCAGCCAGCCCTACTCCTCCAACATCGTGCATGGTTTCAACCATATCATCAATTAGCTTTTGAATAGAGTCGTCTATCTTCCTTACCTTTTTTGCCTTCTGGTGGAGCAGGGGATTATCCATTTTAATTACAGGCATAATCGCCATGCTTGAACCCTGAAACTCAAAAAGATATGCCAAATTTTCACAATTAGGGAGATTATAGTCTAACCGTAGCGGCTTGTAAAGATTAAATCAGGCTTATGGGGTCGATATCTATTGCCCATCCTTGAGGAAAATTCATATGTGATATGAGAGGGAGGGGATCGGGACTGCGGATGATTATCTGGTAGCGGAATCTGCCTCTCACCCGTTGCGTGAAGGCGGGGGAGGGCCCGATGATGGTAGTGTTGGGAAATCCTTGTGAATCTCTCTCCTGTTCCATAAGCCTATATATCCTCACTGTCTCTTTCTGGCAGTGAACGAGGTTGGTGTGGGTATAGAGAAGGCGTGCCAGCCGGTTGAACGGGGGGTTGCCCTGCTGGCGGCGAAAGGCGATTTCCTGTTCGTAGAAGGTGGCGTAGTCATGTTTCGCTGCAGCGGCTATGGCATAGTGGTCCGGCGTATAGCTCTGGACTATGACCTTGCCTACCAATTTTCCCCTCCCCGCTCTTCCCGCTACCTGAGCTAAGATTTGGAAGATACGCTCGCTGGAGTGAAAGTCAGGTAAGTGCAGCCCGATATCGGCGTTGATCACACCTACCAGGGTGACCAGGGGCATATCAAGTCCTTTAGCTATCATCTGGGTCCCGATGAGGATGTCAGCCTCGTGAGCCAGAAAATGATTCATTATTTTTTCGTGAGCGTTTTTCCCCTTGGTGACATCCCTATCCCAGCGCAGCAGCCGTGCCTTGGGGAAGGCTTTGGCTATCTCCTCCTCTACCTTCTGGGTGCCGATACCCAAGAATTTAATCCGCCTGCTTTGGCAGTTGGGGCATATACTCGGGGTTTTAGCCCTGTAGTTGCAATGGTGGCAGACCAGATCGTCCTCAGCGGCGTGATAGGTTAGCGAGACATCGCAGCGCCTGCAGCGCAACACGAAGCCGCAATCGCGGCACTGGACGAAGGTTGCTGTCCCTCTGCGATTGAGGAACAGGATGACCTGCTCTCGTGCGTGCAGGACATCGGCGATGGCTTTGCTTAGAGAGCGACTGAAGATGCTTCTGTTTCCTTCCTTCAGCTCCTGGCGAAGGTCTACGATTTCAACTCTGGGGAGGGGTGTTGGCTCTCCTGAGCTTATCCTCTCGGGGAGCCTGAGCAGTCGAAATTCGCCTCTTTGCGCCCGGTAATAGCTGGTGACATCGGGGGTAGCGCTTCCCAGGATTACCACAGAGTTGGTTAGCTCGGCCAGCTTTATAGCGACATCGCGGGCATGGTAACGTGGCTGCTGTTCCTCTTGTTTATAGGTCCATTCATGTTCTTCGTCCATGACGATGAGCCCTAAATCAGGCTGTGGGGCGAAAAGCGCACCCCTTGAGCCGATGACGACATCGAATTCTCCGCCCTTGATTCGTTGCCACTCATCGAACTGCTCCCCTGGCGAGAGCCTGCTGTGGAGCACGGCCACCCTGTTGGGGAAGCGTGATGCAAAACGGGCGATGGTCTGTGGGGTGAGGGCGATCTCAGGGACAAGGACTATGGCTCGTTTGCCTAGCGAGATCGCTTGAGCCAATGTCCTCAGGTATATCTCGGTCTTGCCGCTGCCGGTGACACCGTGGAGAAGGAATACCCGGGGAGTGCTCTGCATCATCTCGGAACTGATTTGAGACCGGGCTGCCTCTTGGGCTGGGGTTAGAGTTGGAGGTGGTGTCGGGGTAAAGGTGCGATGGGCCAGAGGGTCTCGTTGCATCCTGACCTTCTCAACGGTAACCAAACCTTGGCGGATTAGGGCATTTAGCGTAGTAGGGGTGAAGCCGAATCTCTGCCTTGCTTCTGCAAGTGTTAATGGTTCAGGCTCTGTAACTATGAGGTTTAGCAGCTTTGCCTGCTTCTGTTCAAGATTGGGTATTGCCTCGCAAGCCTTTTCGACGGTTACTGCAAGCCTTAGATGAGACACTAGCCGGGGTCCTATTTTGACTCTCTCCAGTTCTTGAGTCTTAGTAATGAGCCCCCTGCGCACAAGCTGTTCGATAATGGCATCGACCTTCTCTTTTCCTGATAGCTTTTTAAGCTTTCCTAATTCAATTACTCCCCTTTTTCTGAATAATGCTCAGAATCTTTTGCTGTTGCGCTGATAGCGAGGAAAGCTCTAGTTCTAGGTGATTGGGTGCAGGCTGAATTAAGGTGAGCACCCTGCGCTCAAAGCCTGGTGGCAGCATCAGGGCTGCAGCATCGAAATATGAGGAGAGATAGTGCTCGGCTATCCATTGGGCGAGCTTGACCTGATGGGGGAAGAGCAGAGGGTGAGGATCAATGGCCTCGGCTATTTCCTTTATTTCCTCTACTTGAGGCTGGTCGCTCAGTGCAAGGACAATGCCCTGAACTAGCCTGGACCCGAAGGGCACCCAGACAGCGTGCCCTACACTTAGGGAGATATTCGGAGGTATAGCATAGCTGAAGGTTCTCGGTTGTGCTAGAGGGAAGTTGACAGCGACCTCAGCGTAGTTCATCCTTTGATCTTGACTTCACCTTTTGTCGGGCCATCTTGCTGCTGAGTTGACGTAGATAGTATAGCTTCGCCCGGCGGGTTTTGCCGTACCGCAATACTTCGACCTTTTCCAGACGGGGAGAATTAAAGGGAAAAGTGCGTTCCACACCCACACCATGAAATACCTTTCGCAAGGTAAAGTTGGCTCCTGCCCCGCTCCTGCGTATTCGAATCGCCACGCCTTCGAAGGTCTGGATTCGCTCTTGCTCTCCCTCGATGACCTTCATCTTCACTCTAACGGTGTCGCCTGGATTGAACTTGGGGGTCTTCTCGTTTGCTTTGGTTTCGACTAAAGAGCTAATGTCCATTGCCTTTCTCCTCGATGTAGCCTTAGAACTGGCTCAATTTAATCAGCGCGGCTTAGCGCTTTCTTCGCTATGAGCTTTCTCTCCTCTGGCGATAGGTCTGCTTTCTCGAAAATGTCGGGACGCCTGAGGAAAGTGCGCAACACAGACTGCTCCCTGCGCCATCTGGCGATCTGGGCGTGGTTCCCCGAAACTAAAACCTGTGGTACCTCCCAGCCTTGATATGTTTGAGGTCGAGTGTATTGGGGGTATTCCAGTAGACCCGTTGTGTGAGAATCGTCGCTGGCTGATTCGTCGGAGCCTAACACGCCGGGCAACTGCCTTACCACGGCATCTATAACTACCATTGCTGCTATCTCGCCCCCCGTCAGCACGTAGTCTCCGATGCTTATTTCATCGGTGGCGAGATGTTCTCTCACCCTTTCATCTATCCCCTCATAATGGCCGCAGATGAGGATGAAATGTTTTAGATGAGCCAACTCGGCGGCGACCTTCTGGTTGAAGACCCTCCCTTGGGGTGTGAGCAGGATGACCGGAGCGGAAGGATTGTTGCTCTCTGTTTTTACGGCCTCTACCGCATCGAATAATGGCTCCGGCTTCATCACCATACCAGCACCACCGCCGAAGGGATAATCGTCGACCACTTTATGTTTGCCCAGTCCCCACTCGCGCAGGTTGTGAATCACGATATTCACGATATTGCGTTCCATCGCCCTTTTGATGATGCTCTCATCGAAGGGACCGCTGAACATATTAGGGAACAGGCTGACAATGTCTATGCGCATCTCCCCTCCGCTACCTGCCTCATCTGCCTTTTTGGGCCTCAGCGCATTCCACTGCTTCGCCTCTTAGGGTTTCAATAGCATGAGGCAATGCCGGCATTATGGCATCCAGACATTCTCGCACTGCCTTCGGGCTGCCCGGCAGGTTGATAATGAGGGTTTTCTTGCGTGTTCCAGCCACCGCGCGGCTGAGCATGGCGTGGGGCGTTTTCTTCAGGCTCTCAGCTCTCATCACCTCGGCAAATCCTGGGGCAATCCTGTCCACTACGTCGAGGGTGGCCTCAGGCGTTACATCGCGTGGGGCTAGGCCAGTGCCCCCGGTGGTCACGACCAAATCTACCTTGCCACCGTCAGCCCACTCGATTAGCTTCTTTCTAATAAGCTCCCTTTCGTCGGGGACGATAGCATAGTCCACCACGCGGGCTTCCATTTGAGTGAATATCTCTCTAATGGCCTCGCCGCTCTTGTCCTCGCGTTTCCCTTGCGAGCCTTTGTCGCTGACTGTTAATATGCTTACGGTAAACATCGGATAAATCCCTTAAAAGACGTCTATCTATAATATCATACCCGAGCCACCTTGCAAATATCAGCTTGGGGGTAGTAGCAGGCAGGATGTTTTTATGCTATGATTATTCAGGGATAAAAGATGGTCCCTAAATATAACCCTCAAGAGATAGAGAAGAAGTGGCAGGCAAGGTGGGAAGGCGACCACGTTTATCAGGTGCATGAGACCTCAGAGCACCCGAAGTGGTACGCTTTGACCATGTTCCCCTACACCTCCGGCGACCTCCATATCGGTCACTGGTACGCAATGGCTCCCTCCGATGTTCACGCTCGCTTCAAGCGGATGCAGGGCTATAATGTGCTCCACCCTATAGGCTTCGATGCCTTCGGCCTTCCCGCGGAGAACGCTGCTATCAAGCATGGCATCCACCCTCATACCTGGACTATGCGCAACATTGAGAAAATGCGCCATCAGCTGAGGAGCATAGGCGCAATGTATGACTGGAGCCGTGAAGTAATTACCTGCTTGCCTGAATACTATAAGTGGACGCAGTGGTTTTTCCTCAAGCTTTACGAGGCTGGCTTGGCCTACCGCGCCAAGGCGCCGGCCAACTGGTGCCCTCAGTGCAAGACGGTGCTGGCCAATGAGCAGGTTGTAGGGTGAAGGAGTCTGCGAGCGCTGCGGCACCCCCGTAATTAGGAAAGACCTGGAACAGTGGTTCTTCAAGATAACCAGATATGCTGATGAACTCCTTAATTTCCCTGGAATCGAATGGCCGGAGCGCGTGAAAATAATGCAGCGCAACTGGATTGGCAAAAGCGTTGGCGTGGAGATATCCTTTGGGCTTGATGTGAAGGGAGTTAGCGAGAAGGAAATCAGGGTGTTCACCACTCGCCCTGACACTATATTCGGCGTCACCTTCATGGTTCTTGCTCCCGAGCACCCCCTGGTTGCCAAGCTCACCACCAGTGAACACAAAGACGAGGTTCGTGAGTATATTGAGTGGACTAGAGGCCAGACGGAGATCGAAAGGCTGTCCACAGAGAAGGAAAAGACGGGCGTCTTCATCGGCGCCCATGTTATCAATAAACTCAATGGCGAGAAGGTGCCGATATGGATTGCGGATTATGTTCTCCTTAGCTATGGCACCGGAGCGGTGATGGGAGTCCCCGCCCATGACCAGCGTGATTTCGAGTTCGCTCAGGATTTCGGCTTGCCCATAAAGGTGGTTATCGCTCCCCAGGGCTGGTCTGGCGAGCCTCTGAAAGAGGCGTATGTCGAGTCTGGCACCATGGTGAACTCCGCACAGTTCAACGGGCTGCCCAATGAGCAGGGTAAAGAGGCTGTCTCCGATTTCATGGAAGCGAAAGGCTATGGCAAACGTACTACAAGCTACCGCCTTCGCGACTGGCTCATCTCCCGCCAGAGGTATTGGGGGGCACCTATACCTGTAGTCTATTGCCCGAAGTGCGGTGCAGTCGCTGTACCTGAGAAAGATCTACCTGTGCTGCTGCCCGAGGATGCTGAGTTCAAGCCCACCGGTGAATCACCGCTCAAATACTGTGCTTCGTTTGTCAATACCACTTGTCCCAAGTGTGGCGGCCATGCTAAGCGCGAGACAGATACCATGGACACCTTCATGTGCTCGAACTGGTACTTCCTGCGTTACACCAGCCCGGGGTATGATAAAGGGCCCTTCGAGCCTAAAAAATTAGCGTATTGGATGCCTGTAGACCAGTACACAGGTGGCGCGGAGCATGCCACCATGCATTTGTTCTATGCCCGTTTCTTCAACAAGGCGATTCGAGATATTGGATTGGTGAAGTTCGATGAGCCGTTCACGCGCCTGTTTAATCAGGGAACTGTGGTCTTTGGTGGGGCCAAGATGAGCAAGTCACGGGGCAATGTGGTTACCCCTGATGAGTATGTGGGCAAGATGGGCGCTGATACTGTTCGTGCTTATCTCATGTTTGTCGGCCCCTGGGACCAGGGCGGTGGCTGGGATGACAGCGGCATCAGCGGGTTATGGCGCTGGCTCAACCGCGTCTGGAATCTGGTTCTGGAAGAACAGAAAGATGGCAGTTGCCGCCATTGGACCAGGCGACGGAGAATGAGTTGCGCCACCGCACCCACAAGACGATAAAGAAGGTTAGCGAAGACCTGGAAAAGTTCCGTTTCAATACCATGATTGCTTCTCTCATGGAGTTCACTAACTATCTGGCTAAAGTGAAGGAGGAGCGTTCTATTGCTCACGATGCCTGGAAGGAGACAATTAAGACATTGCTTCTCCTTCAGGCACCCTCGGTCCCCCATATTGCGGAGGAGCTGTGGGAGCGGACCGGGCATCCCTACAGTATTCACACCCAATCGTTCCCCTCATGGGACGAGAAGCTGGTAGCAGAGGAGCAGTTCACCCTGGTGATCCAGGTCAATGGCAAGCTTCGCGACCGCGTAGAGGTGCCAGTTTCTATCACGGATTCTGAGGTTCGCGAAACTGGCGCTTAATCGGGAAAAAGTGAAGGCATACACGGATGGAAAGATGATAAAAGATGTCATTTACGTGCCAGGACGATTGGTGAACATTGTTGTTAAGTAAGTAAAGCGTTTATCGCTTAGGGAACTGTAATAAATTCTGGAGATAGTGCTTATGATGAAAGAGATTCGTGTTCACGCACGGGCAGGACAAGGAGCTATCACCACTGCTACCATCCTGGCTAATGCAGCCTTTGAAGATGGTAAGTACGCCCTGTCGTTTCCCACCTTTGGAGCAGCACGTATGGGTGCGCCTATGAATGCATTTGTACGCATTGGGGACGCCCCGATCCGCGTGCGCAGCCAGATTTACAAACCGGACTATGTATTAGTGCAGGATCCCGACTCTGATGAGGGGGTACGATGTGGTCGCGGGGTTGAAACCCGATGGGCTCGCTGTGATCAATACAGGTAAGAAACCCTCCGAGCTGGGGCTCAAGACAAAGGCCAGAGTAGTGACAGTTCCAGGCAGCGCGGATTGCCAAGCAGATTATGGGCCGCGCCGATAGGGTCAATACTGCTCTCATCGGCGCCTTCATTGCGGTCACGGGTGAACTGAGCCTGGAGTCGCTGGAGAGGGCGATTAACTCTCGTTTCTCGGGGAAGGCAGCGGAGAGCAACTGGAAAGCACTTCTTGAGGCTTACAACGAGGTTAAGAACAGGGGGAATGGCGCATGAAAATTACACTGGGAACAGTAACTCATCCGGGAGGAAGCCGTGTCAATAAAACGGGGGCCTGGCGCACGGCAGGCAAGCCGCGCTTCTTGCATAAGAATTGTATCGGCTGCGACGTGTGTGCTTTAGCCTGTCCTGAAGGATGTGTCTTCGGCACCGGTCAGAAGACTTATTATGCTAACGAAGACTTCTGTAAAGGCTGTGGCATATGTGCCAGTATCTGTCCGGTTCACGACATCGAAATGATACCGGAGGAGGCTGAAGATGCTTAAAGGAAGAATGATACAAGGTTGTCGGGCAATAGCCGAGGCAGTGACCCTATGCCGCCCCAAAGTCATCTCGGCCTACCCTATAACTCCACAGACGCTCATTGTCGAGGAGTTAGCCTCGATAGTAGCTGATGGCGGGCTGGATACGGAGTTCATCAATGTGGAAGGCGAGCATTCGGCGGCATCGTTGGTTCTGGGTTCCAGCGCCACCGGCGTTCGGGTTTTCACTGCTACCTCGTCTCAGGGGCTTCTGTATATGGGCGAGGTGGTCTTCAATATCGCTGGCATGCGACTCCCTGTGGTGATGGTCAACGCCAACCGTGCGGTATCAGCACCGCTCAATATCTGGAATGACCAGCAGGACTCAATTAGTATGAGGGACAGTGGCTGGATTCAATTATACGCTGAGAATAATCAGGAGGCCTGCGACCTGGTTTTTCAGGCGTATAAAATTGCGGAAGACCACCGGGTGATGTTGCCGGTGATGGTTTGTGTGGATGGCTTTGTCTTGCCCCATGCCTTCGAGGTGGTGGATCTCCCCAGCCAGAAAGAGATAGATGCCTATTTGCCTCCATATCAGCCCTTATACAAATTAGACCCCGACAATCCGTTGACTATGGGTGCTTTTGCCGAGCCCGACAAATACATGGAAGCTCGATACATGATTCAGCGCACTATGGAAGCATCCATTCCCATAATCGAGGAGGTATCTCGGGAGTTTAAAAGTACCTTTGGGCGTGCAGCCGGCGGGCTTTTTGAAAAATATCGTGTTGACGATGCTCGACGGTAGTGGTGGCTCTGGGCTCGATGGCAGGTACTATTAAGGATGTGGTTGATGAACTGCGGAATACAGGGCAGAAGGTTGGGGTGCTGCGTCTCATAACCTATCGTCCTTTCCCCGAAGAGGCTCTGTATGAGGCGCTGAAAGGCGCCCAAAATATCGTTGTAATCGAGAAGGCTCTCTCACTGGGGGGCAGCGCCCCTCTAGCTGTTGAGTTAAGGTCTGTGTTCCATGGCCGTCCAGCCCTCCCAAGATCAGCGGCTTTGTCATTGGCTTAGGCGGCAGAGATGTCACAATGGACGATTTGAAATATGCCATAGAGAAGGCTCAGCAGCAGCTCATAAGTATGCGAGTTCATCGGCTTAAGGACGGACCTGGAACTGGAGGGTATAAATGCCTGAGTTAGTAAAAGAGCGTGATAAATTCGTCGACCATTTATTATGTTCGGGACATACCGCATGCCCTGGATGTGGCCAATCATTGGCAGCTCGCCTGGTGGTGAGGGCAGCAGGGCGTAATGTTATAATAGTCAACTCCACCGGATGCCTGGAGATATTCACCTCTAAATATCCCGAATCGGCGTGGGAGGTGCCCTGGCTGCACTCTTTGTTCCAGAACACGGCAGCGGTGGCCTCAGGGGTTGAGGCAGCGTTGAAAACCTTGGGACGTCTGGACAAAGTGAGAGTCATTGCTCAGGGTGGCGATGGTTCCACTTTCGACATAGGATTTGGCGCTATCTCTGGCATGTTTGAGCGGGGCCACGATATCCTGTATGTTTGCTACGACAACGAAGCTTATATGAATACTGGCATCCAGCGTAGCGGCTCGACTCCTACCTATGCTCGTACTACCACCAGCCCTCCAGGCAAGGCCTCCCTGGGCAACCTCAGGCCGAAGAAAGACCTGCCACAGATTGCTGCCGCCCATGGCATACCTTATGTGGCTGTTGCTTCGGTGGGTTATCCCATGGACCTGGATAGAAAAGTGAGGAAGGCTCTCTCTATACGTGGCCCCAAGTATGTACAGATTCATGTTCCCTGTCCTCTGGGATGGGGTACTGAGCCATCTAAAACTATCGATTAGCCAGGCTGGCAGTGAATACCGGGCCTTTGTCCATTGATTGAGATAGAGAATGGCGTGGTTACGTCGCAGAAGATTCCCCAGAGGGTTCCGGTGGAGGAATACCTGAAGGGGCAGGTGAGGTTCAGGCATCTTTTGGAAGGGGCAGGCAAGAAGCAGGAGATTGCGGAGATTCAAAGGATGGCCGATCACAATATCGAGGTGTATGACCTTATCGCGAAATAGATGCTAGGATATTGACTTTATTGGTATTATCTTTGTAAGGGCGTTCAATTGAACGCCCTTATGTCTGTAGGGGCAGACCCACGTGTCTGCCTCGGCTCAGGCGGGATTGAAATGAATACGAAAGTCCTCAAACTGATTGACACCCATGCTCATCTCGACGAGGTAAATGAACTCGATAAAGCCATCGAGGAAGCGAAAAGTGTGGGCTTGGTAGCGATTATCGCTGTTGGGCAGGACTACAAGTCTAATGTCAAGATACTGGAGATGTCTGAAAAGTATAAGGGTTTTGTCTATGCCGGGCTGGGCTTGCACCCCTGGAGCTTGGGCACCGCAGCCGCTTCTAAAACAGACCTGAACTTGAGGCTAATCGAAGAGAATATAGAGAAGGCGGTGGCAGTCGGCGAGATCGGCCTGGACTATGATAAAAGAATCATAGCTTCGGCGGATAAAGAGCGCCAGAAAGAATATTTCAAGGCTGCGCTTGAGATAGCTAGGAAATACAATAAAGCGGTAAGCGTGCATGCCAGGTACTCCTGGAAAGACAGCTTTGACTTGGTCAAAGAATCGGGGGTGAAAAAAGCTGTTTTCCACTGGTACACGGGGTTCTCCAGCGTGCTGCGCGAGATAATCAACGAGGGTTACTTTATCTCCGCCACCCCTGCCGGAGAATACCACGATGAGCATAAAAGAGCTATCAGGGAAACATCGCTGGAGAATTTGATGCTGGAGACGGATTGCCCTGTTACTTATGGGAGGGAAATTAAATACCAGGCCTATCCTGCTGATATCGTAAGGTCTCTGAAGGCGGTCGCCCACATAAAAAGTCTTGCAGAAGATGTCGTCGCTGCCAAAACCACCGAGAATGCCTTGAGGTTCTTTGGTTTGGCTGAGCAGGTTAAGAAAATTTAACTTAGGCGTTATCCCATAGGGGGTTAATTACCAGGCCTGCCGGTGTCTTGGGGTAGAAGTAGGTGGATTTCTGGGGCAACCTCTTGCCGTAGTCGGCTGCCTCAAGTACTGTCGAGACGCGCGTAGGGTTGATGAAGAAAGCCATTTGATATGCTCCTGAATTAACCTTTGATACAGCCTCCAGTGCATCTCGGGTGAATTCGAGGTGCTCAGCCTCTTTTTCCAGGGTATCTATACCCAGTGCGTCTCTCAAAACGATTTGCTGCAGCAAAGCCACGTCTAATTTCTTCCACAGGCTTAGCTCCTCCGACGGTATCACTTTTTGTAAGTCAGCGTTTCGTTTCAGCTTCAGCAGGCATAGCTTCTTCTCATGCAGCCCGTAGAGGCCCAGTACGGTGACTCGTTTCCCTTCTGTCTCCAGTGTTCTTAGCCAGCTCTGGATGGTCTCTGAGAGGGTTGGCAGGGAGGGGAGGAGGCTGTCCACGCTGAAGTAAGGGGAAAGCGTCTGCTCAAGCTGAGCCAGCTTCTGGGTTTCGAGGCCTCGCACGAGGCGATGGGTAGGCAGCATGACCAGGCCGGGGTCATGCGAGTCCATCAGGCTCATCATCACGAAGTTGAAAGGCTCTTCTGCGGTGTAGGAGTTGCGGGCAACGCGCTGTTCATCCCGGTAGCGCAGGGCTGTCTCATATCTGTGGTGCCCGTCTGCTATGTAAATCGTCCTGTTGGTGAAGAGCTGAGATAGCTTCTCTAAAGCTGCTTCATCGGTTATCACCCACACTCGGTAGTTCACTCCGTAGCTATCGGTAGTGCTGAGATCGGGCTCCCTCTTGGTAAGCCCGCGCAGCAGCTTCACCACCTCACCTTTCTTGGTTCTGAGCAGCCCCATTATGGGGCTGATGTTGGCACGGCAGGCCCTGAGCAGGTTGAGACGGTCCACGGCAGGCTCTTTTGTCGTTCTCTCGTGAGGGCGAATCGGCCCGTTATTGTCCAGCTCTTCCAGCCGCACCCTGGCAAGGAGCCCCAGACGGTTCTTGGTGGTGTCCTGATAGGGGAAACGATGCTCTACGATGTACGCGGCAGGACGCTCCTCCCGAACCAGTATCCCCTCTTTGAGCCAGGCATCCAATGTAGCAGCAGCGCGCGTGTACTTGTTACTGTCTGCCGAATCTCCGGGCTGACCCTCGCCATACTCCAGCCTGATGATGTTGTAGGGGCTCTTGCGGTAATAAAGTAGACGTTCCTCATTGGAGATTACATCGTAGGGTGGGGTGATGATTGAGGAGGGGTTGGGGATTCGCTGCAAGTTGTAACGCAGGCCGCAAAACGGTCGAACATCACACATGCAGTACCCTCACCGTGTTAGCCTATCATGCCCTTAAGTGCGCTGTCAACCCACCTTGTTTTACCTGAGAGCGTTGTCTATCCACAGTGAAGATGGTAGAATAGCTTCGACTGTTCTTTAGGGGAAAAGCAGGGAGGGTTAAGAATGGACGAGATGAAGAGCGCCTTTGAGCGGGCGATGGAAAGAGCTGAGAGCCTGGGTAAGGCTTCGGAAGAGGATTTTAAAAAATGGAAGTATATCCCTGAAGGTGAGAAGCTGGCTGCCAGATACCTGAGGGATGAATTCGACCTCACTGCTGAGGTCGGCAAGTATGATGATCAATTAAGAAAGCACGTAATCGAGGGCACCCAAGGGGTCTTTATCAGAAACATAGACTTGCCCAGAAACGAGGCTGCAAAGAGGAAGAATAAAAAAGTCATGGAAGCCATCAAAGAGATGAAGCGCGACAAGGTGGGCATCGAGAATGTGTATACCAAGATGAGACGCGTTTTCAGTCACTACGAGAAAGAGGGCGAGCAACAGCGCAGACAGACCTACGAGGCTGTGAAGCGGGATTTCGAGGCGAAGTTGATGCAGGCAGCCCAGCAGCAGGGTGCATTGCCTCCTCAGAAAATAAATGTGGAAAGCCACCCCCAATTTCAACAGGAGTGGCGCCGTGTTCTGGCTCAATTGGACTCACAATACCTCAGACTGCTTGAAGACTACAAGAAGGAGATTCTGAGCGTCCGCTAAGGCATAAAAATGGCTTGGAGTTGACGAGATGCCGGCAAACCTGCCTCCACAATACCACGAAGCTGAGAAGATTTACAGGTCTGCCAAGACTTCCGAGGAGAAGGTAGAAGCCTTGGAGGCTATGCTCGCTGTCATGCCCAAGCACAAGGGTACAGACCATCTGCGGGCAGATCTGAGAAGGAGGATGGCCAAGCACCAGGAAGAAGCCCAGCGAAGGCCTTCTCTTCCCAAGAAGGGGAGCGCATACAATGTAAGAAAAGAAGGGGCTGGGCAGGTTGTACTGGTTGGACTACCTAATGCAGGTAAATCTCAACTCTTAGCTACTCTCACCGAGGCAGTCACTGAGGTAGCGAATTATCCCTTTACCACCAAAGTCCCTATGCCCGGAATGATGAGATTTGAGAACATTCAGATTCAGCTTGTAGATATGCCGCCTTTAATAGACCGCGAGGCGAAGCCGTGGCTTTCTCATCTGCTGAGGAACGCCGATATTTTGTTGGTTATGGTGGACTTGGGCGAAGATCCTCTAATGCAGATGGATGTCATAATGGCGGAGTTGGAAGGGGTGAAGGTTAAGCTCATTGGGATGGAAGTGAAGGATGAGCTATTGATTGGTGTAGCTCAGAAGAAGGCTCTCATTGTGGGGAGCAAAAACGACTTGAACAATGCGGGTGAGAACTATAAGATACTCAGGTTGCGCTATGGTGGCCAGCTTCCTGTGGTTTCCATCTCTGCACAGAGGGGGACAGGTCTGGAGGAGATGAAGCGCATTATCTACGAAATGCTTGACATAATTAGAGTATATACCAAATCACCTGGCGCGAAAGCGGATTTAAATGAGCCGGTGATACTCAAGAAAGGGAGCACGGTTGAAGAGGCAGCTGGGTCTGTCCATAAGGACTTCCTCAGGAACTTAAAATATGCTCAGGTATGGGGCTCAGGGAAATTCGATGGTCAGAAAGTGAGCAGAGGGCATGTCCTTGAGGAGGGCGATATAGTAGAGTTGCATATTTAGGCTGCTACCGCTTGAGGAGTGCAGAGGGGTGGAGCCTTTTTGCTTGGGGTCTGGGGGTATCCTTCAGCTTAATAGCCCCCCAAGATTGGGGGACTTAGGTGGTTGGTTAAGAGTTTCTAAGCCCCCGTGGATTCAACTGATATGAGTACAAGTGACGAAAAAATTGAATATGCCATAAGCCATACCGTGGTTTTGCGCCCTCCGAAGCAAACCCTGTCCACCTTTGGCACAACCAATATTTATTATTATTTGCTCACTGAGCCATCATATAAGGAGCTTGTAGAAGGTGAGGGGGAGACAGTGGTCAGGGAGGGCAGGGTGCGGGCGGAGAAACCTAAGGTGGTGACGCCATATTATCTGGCTAATGTGGAGGGGTTTAGCGAACATGCCAAACGTTATCTCGATATGATAGCTAGGGAGTACGGGCCCTATACCCGGGGGCTCTTTTACGGTTATAAGAATGAACCCAAGGAGTTGAACATCGTATCCTCTGATATGGACTCTGTGGTGCGCAAGCTTGCTGATAAGATAGATATGGAAGGAGACCAACTCGCCACAATCATCAAAGGCGTGGATGAGCTATGGGACGTTTCCTTGCTGAAATTCATCTTTGACATGACCAGGTATTCTTTAGATAGCAATGTCTTTGAATTGGATAGAAATGGCCTGCTGGATGTGGATTCCAGGGGCATCCCCAGAGATGCCAGACAATCTATCGAGCAACTTTTCGCCCTTGTAGAAAAGGGTGAACTAGACCCCTCCGCGCTGAAAGTTGAACTCGATAGATGGGGCCTGTTCGGGGATTACGAGGATAGATTCCTTCGTCTCTTCAAGAAATAATCATACTGATTATTTCTATTACCTCTGCGCTGTCGTGAGTTCCTCAGCCTATCCAGGCGTCAGTGATGAAAGGTTTTTGATCCGCTTCAGCATGTTGGGATGGGTGCTGAATATCTCCATCAGCTTGTCTTTTGTGCTGATACGTACCTTTTTAGACCTTAACGCCATGAGCTCATCGCTGTCTATAGTACCGCTCATGTCTAAGTCAATCTGTTTAAGCTCCCTGATCTCGTTCCAGGCTCTGGAGGGGTCATTGATGAAGAAAGCCTTGAGCCCTTCTGCCTGCTTAAGTGCTTCCTTGGGCATCCTGGCGTTGCCGTAGACTAGCTTGTAAAGAGCGGTGGCAAGATGATGTGGGGCGTTTCCGGTCTGAACACTTCCTAAATCGGCGTAATACTCCCTGATTCGGGAACCATAGAGCACAAGCAGGTTGGTTATGAAATAGAGCGCGAAAGCCCCCAGTCCGATGAGCGCGGCATAGCCTCCGTTGCGGTCTCGACCGCCTCTCGCCCACATCAGGCCCCAGGCAATATACCAGCAAATCATGGGTACTACACTGAGTAGTGTGATCAGTGCCATATCGCGGTGTTTGATATGGGATATCTCATGACCCAGTACTGCCCTTAGTTCATCTTTGTTGAGCAGTCGAAGAATGCCCTCGGTAACGCAAACCCTGCCATCGCCTCTGAATCTGCCAAAAGCGAAAGCATTGGGAATAGACAACTTTGATATACCTACCTTTGGTTTAGGTATCCCCGCGCTTCTAGCAAGCTCTGCAACCATCTGGTGTAACTCAGGCGACTCTTGCTCGGATACATATCTTACCTTCATGGCCCAGCCTATCATGGTGGGGCCGAGAAGATACTGTAAGCCCACCATCACAAATGCTAGGATTGCGTAGTAAGCGAAATTAGTGACACCGAAGGCGGCAGATATCCCAACGATAAGGGCATAAAGAAGCCCAAACATTAAGCCTATTAAAAGGTATAACCTAACTTGCAACCACATCTGCTAATTACCCCCTATTGAATGATGCTTTAAATTTCATTATGTGCTCTTATATTTTTCCTGTCAAGCGCGACATCTTGATTCGCGCATGCACTGGTCGAAGTGAGAAATTGATGTTATAATAACTAGGCATTCAGTCCCCCTATCTGAAAACTGGGGGATAAACTTGTAACATTTTATTAAGGGGTGGCAGATGGCAAATCAGGTGAAGCAATCTGTATGCGGTAACTGCAAGAATTTCAAGCTGGAAAAGGATAAAAAGTTCTTCAATTGCACTTGTGCCAAGCATGGGGGTCTCAAATACGGGATGCAGGTGAGGGTTGATTCCCAGGCTTGCGAGGCATTTGCGCCTAACTGAGTAACACAGTTACCGGTGTTTTCTTGTCCGTTTATATTCGCGCGCTGCGTCAGTCGGAACAATATTAAGGTCTGCCATTTCACATAAATAAGCAGCCTGAGCTTCTTTTCGCAAGCTTTTACTATAATCTCTTCCCTTTCCGGCTGCCGAATTTATCCCAAAGTGGGCTTGTGGGTTGTGAGAGGAGCGGTAGATGATTTTGATTCTAGATAGCACAAACCTTTGCCCCAGTGAGTGCGAATACTTTCAGGTTGAACTGGGTGAGGAAAAACGTGATGAATTCTGCCATTTACCCGATGGCACCTGGGTTCTAAAGTTAAAGAATGAGCAGTTGATAGAATGCCCGTTGGGCAAATGGAATCTTAAGGCGGAAATGGGGTTTGGGCCGCTCGTTCTATGATAGGGATACTCTTGATTATAACTTGCAGCAGCTAGTCAATCGATGCAAGTTGAAGACCTGGCCTAAAGTGGATTGTCGGTATGTGCCCCAGGGATGACATGTTCCCCTTGATATTTCCCGTTGTTGCCAACCTCGACAGAGATCCAGCCGTTACGTAATGCTAGAAACACTGCGTGTGCTCTATCATTGGCATTCAGCTTACGCAGAATAGCGCTTACATGGTTCTTAATCGTCTGCTCACTGATGCCGAGTAGAGATGCGATTCGCTTATTTGTGTTCCCCTCAGCGATATGGGTTAGAATCTGCACCTCTTTAGTGGTAAGAGGTGTGGTTATATCTTCTATGGTCATACCCAGTGCGGCTACTTCCTGAAACTGCCTTAACACGCGCCAGGCGACCTGGGGCCTGCTGTTGACACACTCGTTTATGGGATACTCACCGCAGGAAGCTTGCTTAATGATGCTAATCAGCTCTGAAGGGGTGCAGGTCTTGCTCCTTAGATATGCTACTGCTCCTGTCTTGATAACTCTCAAAGTTCCTCATCATCTTCATCGGGTTTGCCTTAGCATACTACCCTCAGATATGCTACTGCTCCTGTCTTGATACTTCAAAGAGTTCCTCATCATCTTCATCGGGGTTTGCGCTTAGCATAACTACCTTGGTGGCCGGGGAATGTCCGTGCTATCTTCCTGCCTAGCTCGAGCCCTTTGAGGGTAGGATAGTCAATGCTTAGTAATGCCACATCTGGTGAACTTGCTGAGATTCGTGCTATTGCTTCTTTATCTTCTTCTCCTGGATCACACTCCAGTATATCGAGGTCATCTTGCTGGGATAGCGCCTGCCGCACGCCGGCGCGGAAAAATGGCTCACTATCGATTATCATTGTAACTATCTTGCGCATAGCTTACCTTGACATTACAAACTGTTCTATTTTCTCTGTTGCTTCCGGCTCACTGGTATCTGGAGGTATGCCCTTGTTTTCCTGCAGCAGTAACACAGCGATGTCCTCTGGCCTGAATCTTCGGTCACCACGAGGACCGATGCGATATGCTTTCAGTATTCCGTGGTCGCTCCACCGTCGCAGCGTGTTGCTATGGACGTGTAGTAGCTGGCTTACCTCTCGTACCGTGAGCATGCTGTTTGTCAATTTATCATTAGTCATGTCTGCACCTGCCTTGGTAGCTATTCTGTAACTACTATATGCTTAACTTACTCAGCCCTTCAATCACCCAAATGGGTAAAATGGGATAGTTGAAAGTAATAGTATAGAAGTTTATCATCGAAATATGCTGTGCCAAAGCTGATGATGTCCTATGCGAGCCGTTGTGCTATACTTGTGGGGGTTTAGAGGTGGTATCGGATATGAAGCAGAACAAGATAGGAATTCTCGAACTGAAAGATGACCCTTTCATTATTGATGTGGTGTCTAAGTTGAGCGAGTTCCCTGTAGAGTTTCTCTCCTTCGCTGAGCAGCCTGTTCCTATCTCCAGCGACTACATGGTCGTTGTAGATCGTTTGAGTTTTCGCTTCCCTTATCTCAAGGAAATGGTTAAAACCATGTCTCTAGACGGAACTTATGTGGTGAATAACCCTTTTGCAGCTTCAGCCAACAATAAATTGGTTGATGCCAAAATATTTCAGTCCCTTGGCATACCTGTTCCCAAATCATTTGTTGTATCAGGCCCGGAACCTAACGAGGAAATTGCAGGAATGATCTCTCAACCGTTTTGGGATAGGATTGCCGGTGAGGTGGGGTTCCCCTGCTTCTTCAAACCTATAGACGGCTACGGCTGGGACGATGTATATGAGGTGAAAAATCTGGAGGAATTGAAGGAACGCCATATGTCTGTGGGTTCAGGTAAAATCTGGCTGGTGCAGCAGAAGGTAAACTATGTACATTACTACAGGGTTTTTTGCATTGATCAGAAGGATGTGCTGTTCATCAGGTGGATACCGCGACCTTTGGGCATGGGTGAGTATCTCTATACGGATTTGAAAGAGATTGAGGAGATAAAGGGCAAACTCATAGAACAGACTATAGGACTGAATGTATGTCTTGATATGGACACAAATGTGGTTGAATGGTGTGTGGATGAGAAGGGCCAGCCGTGGGTCATCGATGCCTTTAACGAAGTGCCTGATATGCCCAAGAGCCGCATGCCTCCCGAGTACTACTGGTGGATTGTGGATCGCTTTGTGGCTTGCATAAAGGACAAGCTGACCCCTGGCAAAAAAAACAAGCATAGCTTCACGCTGCCCACTGTCCCATAACCTTGCCTTAATGACTACAGTGGCGATTACCTGATTATGGGCTGGCAAACACTTGCTCTCGGACTATCGATACTTTTGGGAATCTCGGCAGTTTCTTCGTAGGGTTTGGTCTGAGGATGAAAGGAGTGAAACATGCGACCAAAGTTGTTCGAGGAATTTGCAGCCTTCAAAAATTTTCGTCGCCCTCGTTTTATCTGGGGTTCCCTGGTTGGTGCTACTGCGGCTGTCATCATCTTACTTTTGGCGACAACAGGGTGCAGCACAGGTCCCACCGAAACTCGCGAGAATAGCTTCAGTGTTGCTGGTTCCTCTAGGGTTTTAGTAAACAGCGTTAATGGGAATATTGAAGTCAATGCTGGCCTTGGTAATGAAGTGCTCGTCCAGGCTACGTTGAGGGACGCTCCCAGAGTTAAATATGAGCTGAGTCAGGTGGGTAATACGGTGACTGTTGATGTTCAAACCACTAAACGATGGTGGGTCTTCGGCAGCGCTGGAGTTGATGTTATCATTACGGTGCCGCCCGAAACCGATGTGGAGCTTGACACAAGCAACGGTTTCATTGAGCTGCATGGCTTAGAAGGGTCAGGTTCTCTTAGTTCCTCTAACGGGAGGATTGTCCTAAACAATATTAGGGGCAATTTCGATGGAAGGACCAGTAACGGCCGAATTGAGGTTAATTCTGTGGAGGGATCCGTGGTTCTAAAGACTAGCAACGGTGGGATAGATGTGCGTGGTGTTCAGGGCGAGTTCGACATTGAGAGTAGCAATGGTAGTGTCTTTTACAGTGGGAATATGACTGCGGGGGGAAGCAATCGGCTGGTTACCAGCAACGGGGGTGTAGTGGTGGAACTCCAGGGCAAACCCAGCGTTGTTTTGGACGCAGAAACCAGCAATGGGGAAGTCACAAGTGAGCTACCTATACTGGCTACGGTGACGAGGAAAGAGCGTCTCGTGGGCAGAATCGGTGAGGGTGAAGCAGACCTCTACATCCGCACTTCAAATGGCGACATAACCATTAGGTAGGGCTTCACTTACAACTTTGGCGCTCGGTTGATTTACATAATAATCCTAGCCCTCGTTCCAGATTGCCGCTGGGTAAACTCCAGCTCCCTCTTAAAAATGTGATAACTTTTTAACTTTTTCCCTCTCCATTTTATGACTTATACATCATCTGCTCCTTATCATATCCTGAGATGGGGTTGGCACTATAGTAAGTAGGGAGGGCTCGAAATGAAGCAATACGATGTTATTGTGATTGGATCTGGGGCTGGGTCGCTTATTGTAGATGAGGCATTAGCGAAAGGACTTAAAGTTGCCTTGGTAGATAGAGGGCCTTTGGGGGGAACTTGTCTGAATTTGGGCTGTGTGCCCTCGAAAATGTTGATTTACGCAGCGGATAGGGTAGCTGAAATACAAGAGGCCCAAAAGCTAGGCATAGTTGCGGAGATAAAGAGCGTAGATTTCGCTTCGATCATGGAGAGGATGAGGAAAAGCAGAATGGAGAGCCAGACCTACATAAGGAAAGGGATGACTGAATCCGAAAAGCTGGACTTCTATGAGCGCGAAGCGCATTTTGTGGAAGACTATACTCTGGAAATCGATGGAGAGAAGATAAAGGGCAAAAAGATTTTCATCGCTTCCGGTCACGGCCTGTGATCCCTCCGATTAAGGGTTTGGATAGCGTAGACTATTTGACAAACGAGAATGCATTGGAACTTACGCAGCGTCCGGATAGCCTCCTGATAATTGGAGGCGGATATGTCGCAGTTGAATTTGCTCATTTCTTTGCAGCGATGGGCACTAAAGTCACGATTGTGGAGATGCTCAGCAGGATTGCTCAGTCGGAGGAGCCTGAGATATCTGAATTGCTGGAAAAAGAGATGAAGAAGCGTATGGATATTTATACCAATACGCAGGTGGAAGAGATAAGAAGGGTAAGGTTGGTGTTACTGTTGCCACAAAAAATAAGGTCACCGGCGAAGGAAGAGAATTTTCCGCCGAGAGAATCATGATTGCAGTAGGCCGAAGGTCCAACGCTGACTTGCTTAAGGTGGAGAACACAGGGGTTGAGTTGGAAAAAAGAGGTTTCATAAAAGTCGATGATTATCTTGAGACAACTAAGAAAGACATATTCGCTGTGGGCGATGCCGACGGACAGCAAATGTTCACACATGTGGCAAACAGAGAGGCGGCGGTGGCTTGGCATAACTCAACTCATAAGAAGAAAATACCGATGGACTATAGTGCCGCGCCTCACGCAGTTTACGCTCATCCTCAGATTGCCTCTGTAGGACTGACCGAGGAGAATGCCAGGAAGGATTACCACATACTGGTGGGGAGGGCTAAGTATTTGGATACTGCAAAAGGCGAGGCCATGATGGAAGAAGTAGGTTTCGCCAAAGCGATAGTTGACGCGCATAGCAATAGGATACTGGGCTTTCACATTATAGGGCCCTATGCCCCCGAGCTTATCCAGGAGGTTATCAACGCTATGGCTAGTGGAGGGCGGATACGCAATATCAGTCAGGGCATGCACATACATCCAGCTCTTCCTGAATTGATAGTGAGAACTTTTGAAAACCTCGAACCGGCTTGATCACAACGGGTGCCGATGGCGAGAGATTTTCGTGGCCCACCGAATAGGAGGTGAGGAATGAATACTAAAACTATACGGCAGTCTGCAACCTTTAAGGCTGGTCCTCATGAAGTCTATGAGGCGCTGATGGATTCACGCAAGCATTCCAAGTTCACAGGCTCCAAAGCCAGCATCAGCCGCAAAATCGGTGGCAGGTTTACTGCCTATGATGGGTACATTGAAGGAATCAATCTGGAGTTAGTGCCAGACCAAAAGATTGTTCAGTCATGGCGCGGCAGCGATTGGCCTGAGGGCCATTACTCGACTGCTACATTCGCTCTGAAACAAATTGGGAGCGGCACTCGTCTTACTTTCACTCAAACAGACGTGCCAGAGGAGCAGTACGAGCCCATAAGCCAAGGCTGGCGTGATTACTATTGGACTCCGATGAAAGAGATGCTGGAAAAGTAAATTCGTTCGCCTCTGCCAACTGCGAACATTATCGTTCACGGTGCTGTAAGCTCCTCATTCCAGCTTCAACCGCTATCCCATATTGGGAAGAGCCTTGACAAACTTCATTTTATCATATATAATTTCAGTGTAGTCTGATTTTTCTGAATAATCAAACAGTCTGAAAACCTATATTCAAGATGGAGGGGATGGAGATGGTCAAAAAAGGCAAGAATGAATACTGTTGCGCACCGATGGAGAGCGGGGTGGGCTGCTGTAAGGTTGAATCTCTGATAAGTGTGGATGAGCGCGGTCAGATGGTGCTGCCTAAGGAGATAAGAGATAAGGCAAAGATTCGCGCCGGCGATAAGTTAGCTGTGGTGGCTTGGGAAAGAGATGGCGAGGTCTGCTGTATCTCTTTGGTCAAGGTTGAGGGTATCACTGAGATGGTGAAAGACATGCTCGGTCCCATGATGAAAGAAATAATTAAGGATTAACGGAGGTATTCAAATGAAGAAGGAAGAGATAAAGAAAGTAGTTCGAGAGAGATATGCCAGGGTCGCCAAACAATCCAGTCCGTATGGTGCCCTTGTCAGCAACGATGTACAATCCGGTACATGTTGTAATGCTTCAGCCAGCCCCTGCTGCAGCGGCTCTGCTTCAGCCCAGGCTATAAGCAGGGCGATAGGCTACTCGGAAGAAGAACTTGGCTCAGTGCCCGATGGCGCCAATCTGGGACTCGGCTGCGGCAACCCCGTGGCTCTGGCCTCTTTGAAAAAGGGCGAGACCGTACTTGACCTTGGCTCGGGCGCGGGATTCGATTGTTTTTTGGCTGCTGACAGGGTGGGCAAGAAAGGAAAGGTCATTGGCGTGGACATGACGCCGGAGATGCTGGAGAAGGCGAGGGAGAACGCCCGCAAGGGCGATTATAAGAATGTAGAGTTCCGGCTGGGCGAGATTGAGAACCTTCCCGTGGCCGATAGCTCCGTCGATGTGATTATCTCGAACTGCGTCATCAACCTATCTACTGACAAAACGAGGGTGTTCCAGGAAGGGTTCAGAGCGCTCAAACCGGGCGGCAGGCTGATGATCTCGGACATAGTCTTGCTAAAAGAGCTGCCTGATGCCATAAAGGACTCTGTTACAGCCTATGTGGGCTGCGTCTCCGGAGCGATGCTAAAAGAAGATTACCTGAAGGCTGTGAAAGCCGCGGGCTTCCGCGAGGTCAAGATACTGCAGGAGACTGCCTTTCCCATCGATTTCATAGCCAATGACCCGACCACAGTGGCTATCGCCAAAAGCGCTGGGATATCGCTTGACCAGATGAGAGATACGGCAAGCTCTGTCCTGAGCATAAAAGTCAGTGGTGTCAAACCTTAGCATAGTTGCTAACCTGTAATAACTTAAGATTTTGTAGGGTGGGTGGAGTCCGCCTAGGCCGACGAAACCCACCATTTCGATTTCGGTTCGTGATGGTGGGTTACCTTTCATTTCACCCGCGCTACACCTTGGACAAAATTGATAGACCTCTTTACTCCCCCTTCGCCTGCGTGACCCTCTCCGCAACGGCGAACCTTCTGCCTCTGATGTGCATCACGGGCTTTGCCTTGGAGACATCGAACTCTCTTTCTTTCATGAACTCGTCCTTGCACTCGGCGTGCACCACCCTACCAATAACCAGGATGTGGTCTCCGGCCTCCTTCTCAAACTCGAGCTGGCACTCTATCCAGCCTATGCATTCTTCAATCGAGGGCGCTTTGACTTTCTTCGACTTCCTTTCGGTTAGGCCTGCCTTCTCGATCTCGCTCACGCCCTTGGGGAATGCCTTGGAGCAGACCCAGAGCTTGTCCAGAAGCCCTTCGGGCACGATGTTGAGCACGAAGTCACCTGTCTCTCTGGTATTCGCCAGAGTGTGTCTCTGAGGCGCTGAGGCGTAAAGGACCAGCGCCGGGTTTGATGATACCGGAGTCACAAAGCTGAACGGTGCAGCATTGGCCCTGCCCTCTTTGTCTACTGTGGAGATAAGCACGGCGCATCTTGGGGAGAGAATCTCGTAGAAGCCCGAAGGATTGATTTCCATAGTGGCCTCCTTTTAGAGTCCTTCAATATAGCTCAGCACCTCCCACAAATCATTCGCCTGGAAATCGGGGCGTGGTGAGTTCTCCGTTAGAGAGATGCCTCTGCGGTTAACCCAAACTGTAGCCAATCCGGCGCCTTTGGCAGCTGCGATATCGTGTTCCAGGCTGTCGCCGATGACCAGCACGTCCTCGGGGTGGGATTTAGTTGACATAACAGCGTTACTATAATAGCTGCTGCTGTGTCCCTTCAGGCCGAGGTGGTCTTTGTCGAAGGCATAGCTGAAATAGCTAACGCCTCCCGTCTTCTCTAAAGCTTTAGCCTTCTCGGGCGCATAGTCCCCTGTGGTCAGGCAGAGAATATGGTTCTCTCTGACCTTATTCAGGAAGGGGAGGGTGTCGGGGTAGAATGATGGGTTCCTCCAGGTCTCCTGCTGGGCCTGTCTGAACCTGCCCGCCAGCGTGTGGGCTACCCTATCGTCGTATGGCTTCTTCAGATAGTCGAAGAGAAGCCTCTGGTGAAAAAAGAAGTCATCGTGCTTTTCAGGGTAGCGCACATGCACTATGCCCCTGTGCACATGGAGATATGCCTTCCAAATCTGCATACCCTCTAAGCCAAGTATGCCATCGAGTTTGGCTGCATATTTGGCATCGGAATCGTGAAGCGTGCCGTCGTAATCAATGAAAAGCACTTTTTTCATCAGGGAAAAACTCTGTGGAGGCGCTTCAGGGCCTCCATCTCCTCTCTATAGCCCAGCTTGGCTTTGCGCACGGCGCGAGCCAGGACTTCGATGCTCTTATCATAGGTCTTACGGTCTACTGGGTAGGGATAACCGTCCTTGCCTCCGTGAGCGAAGCTGTAACGGGCGGGGTCGCGGAAGCTGGGAGGAACCCCATAGACCAACTCCGATATCAAGCTAAGCGCACGGATAGTTGCAGGGCCTACCCCTTCCATGCCCAAAAGATTTTCGAAGCCCTCAGGCTTGCGTTCGTAGGTATGCAGGAATATCTTCTCTAGACGGTCGGGGTGCAGGTCTGCCACACTGAGGTAGTGATGGGAGGGAAGCGTCAGCGACTTCAGCCTCTTTAACTCATTCACTAGCTTCTCAGGCTTCTCCTCGGCGGCGACCTGTGTCACTACGTTGCGCGCCCCCTCGCTTTCGGCGGCCACTATGTTCAACGCAGTGCCGAACCCCTGCGAGCAGATAGCTGCGTGTGGCTCGCAGACGTAGTCCTTCACACCCTCGCTGAGCCAGTGATACCTGCGGGCATAGCGATTATTCTCGTTCATCCCCTGCTGGATCACTGCCCAGTCGCCTTTGGCGGTGAACAGGAATGTATGATGGTAAAGCTGATAGCCATCTTGCAGCGCAACCGAGTCCACCTTTGCTGTCATCCTGCTGGCGTAGACCAGAGGCTCGGGGTTTTGAGAGAGTAGCTCGCAGTGCTGGGCGATCTGCGCCGGCGTCTGCCTCGACGTTTTGCCCTTGCCGCCGGCGATATAAAAGCCCAAGTCGTTCTCTAGGCCTTTTGTCCCTTCTTTGAGGGCGCCGCAGACCGTGGTGGTAACGCCGCTGGAATGCCAGTCCCAGCCCAGAACACAGCCGAGCGCCTGGAACCAGAAAGGGTCGGACAAACGGCGCAACATCTCGTCAGGCCCGAACTCCTCTACAACGGCAATGGATATCTCACGAGCGAGCTTAGTCATGCGCTCGAATAGCCAGCGAGGTGCTTTGCCGTAATGGAGAGGAAGATTAGCCACGCCTGTCCTGGTCGGTTGATTCATAATGAAAACCTCTAATCTCTATTTAACTTCATAAAGCGTGGATATGCAAGTTGAATAAAGGGCTTTCAGCCATCAGCTATCGGTAGGGGAGACCCATGAGTCGCGCCTACGCTCTGGTGGACTGGTAGGCGTTTTTCATGTACTGGAACATCATGCGTTGCGCGTTGTAGAACGAGCCATTGAGGGCGATAGTCGGTGCGCATGATGCTGGTATATGCTTCCGGTTGCTTATAGAACATAGGCACGATGACTTTCTCCAGCTTCTCGTAAAGTGAAGCTATATCCTTGGAGGGGTCGCTCTCCGGTTCGTCGGATTCGCCGATAGACCAGCCGGTCACGCCTTCTACATGTCCCTTCAACCCACCAGCCGTCAAGTATGCTCAGGCTGGGCACTCCGTTGAGCGCCGCCTTCATGCCGCTGGTGCCCGATGCCTCGTCGGGCTTCTGCGGAGTGTTCAGCCACAAGTCCACACCGGAGCAAAGATACTTGGCCAGCGCCATGTCGTATTCCTCAAGGTAGACCACACGCACGGTGTCGCGCAGGGCTGTAGCAGCCTCGAAGATGCGCCTGATGAGCGCTTTGCCGCCTTCATCCCGGGGATGGGCCTTGCCTCCATAAATGACCTGAAGGGGGCCGACCTGGCGCGCTATCCTCTTCAGGCGTTCCAGGTCGGAGAATAGCAGGTCTGCCCGCTTGTACGCGGTGGCGCGGCGGGCGAAACCGATGGTCATCGCCTTAGGGTCAAGGCGTATGCCGGTACGTTGTTCCACCTCTGCAAGCAGCTCCTGCTTGGCCTGGGTATGCGCCTCCCGGATCAGGTCGAGCGAACAGCTTATAACATAGCGCAGATAGAGACTGTCGTGACGCCACTCAGGAAAGTGGTGGTCATAGAGTCGCTGAAATGGCAGCGAGGTCCAGGTGGCAGCGTGCACGCCGTTGGTGATGGAGTTTATAGGATAGTTGGGAAACATGCTGCGGGATATTTCCTCATGTCGCATAGACACCCCATTTATATAGCGTGAGAATATCAAGGCTAGATGTGTCATGTTCAATACGCCGTCCTGGAAAGCTCCCACTGCTTGCAGGGCGTTGGTCGGCTCATCTCCCAGCACCTGCCTGACCATGTTCACTGGGAATTTATCCATGCCGGCTGGGACTGGTGTGTGGGTGGTAAAGACGCACCGGTGATGTACCGCATCTATGTCTGCTTTGGTAACATTGTGGAGACCCTTCCTTTCGTGGTGTTCCTCAAGAAGCGCCAGGGTGAGCAGCGCGGAATGGCCCTCGTTCATGTGGTAGGTTTGCACCTTTTTGTACCCCAGGGCAAGCAGCATCGCTGCCCCGCCCAAGCCCAGCACGACCTCCTGGCACAGGCGGTAGTGGTCGTCTCCGCCGTAGAGGTTGTCGGTGAGTGTCTGGTCCCAGGGGCTGTTCTCAGGGAGCGCCGTATCCAGTAAGAACACAGGCACATCGTGCCCGGACACACCGCGTATAATATAGCTCCAGGCGCGGACATTCACCTTGCGTCCTTCGATAGTCACTGAGGCGCGTGGTTGCAACGGTTCTAAGGATTTCTCCGGAGCCCAAGAAGCTGGGCTTTCGGTCTGGTTTCCCCGGGCATCGAGGTGCTGTCGGAAATAGCCTTTTCGATACAGCAGCGTTACTCCCACCATACGGATGCCCAAATCGGCGGCGGCGCGGAGGGTATCGCCGGCCAGCATCCCCAGGCCGCCGGAGTAGGTTGGTATGGTAGAGTCTAGGCCTACCTCCATGGAGAAATAGGCTACATTTAGAGGATGCACTATCGACATGGGCATAGACTTGGGATTGGGCACGGGAATTCCCGTATACTATAGAGATATATTATACTAAGTTGATGTATATGATAAGCGTTATGGATGAAGAAGTCATAAAATGAACGGAGAAAAGGTTAAAAAATTATCACATTTAGTGAGGACGGATTCCTTTATTGGGGGGTTAGAGCAGGTGCTCTGGGCTACCCTAATTTTCTTCTGCTACTTGTGCCAGATGACGGGCTTTCAGTCGCCCAGCCTGGGTGAGTAGCTTCTTCCGCAGTCTGATGCTCTTGGGAGTTACCTCAACCAGCTCATCCTCTTTGATGAAGTCCAGGGCTTGCTCCAGGCTCAGCTTCACGGGAGGGGTCAGCTTTATGGCAATGTCGGAAGTGGAGGAACGGACGTTGGTCTGCTTCTTTTCCTTGCAGACATTGACAGCCATGTCCTGGACGCGGGAATTCAGCCCCACTATCATGCCTTCATAAACATGCGTCCCGGGTTCGATGAAGGTGATGCCTCGCCCCTGGGCGTTATTCAGTCCGTAGGTAACGGCTACGCCGTCTGCGGCTGCTACCAGCGCCCCGTTACGGTCTGAGGCATGTCCCCGCACCAGGGCTCATAGCCCAGGAATAGGGTGTTCATGACGCCTTCACCCCGGGTGGCGGTGAGAAAGGCGCTGGGGAAGCCGATGAGCCCTCGGGTGGGGATGCGGAACTCCAGGCGCACATTGCCCTGTCCATCGTTGCGCATGTTGGTGAGCTGGGCTTGCCGCTTGCTCAGGATCTCCGATAACGCCCCTATGTACTCCTCGCGGGTATCGATGGTGAGGGCTTCCACAGGTTCCAGAAGCTTGCCGTCCACCACCTTGGTGATGGCCTCTGGCTTGGAGACCTGGAATTCGTAGCCCTCGCGGCGCATGGTCTCAATCAGGATGGCCAGGTGCAGTTCGCCCCTGCCCGCTACCAGGAAGACATCGGCGCTGTCTGTATCCTGCACCTGCAAGGCGATATTGGTCTCCAGCTCATGGTAGAGCCTCTCCCGCAGCTGGCGGGAGGTGCAGAAGCGGCCCTCCCGCCCGGCGAACGGCGAGGTGTTCACCCCGAAGGTCATCTTTACCGTGGGCTCGCCTATATCTATACCCGGCAGAGCCTCAGGTTGCTCCGGGCTGGCGATGGTATCCCCGATGCTCACCTTCTTCAGACCGGTGATGGCTACGATGTCGCCTGCCTGCGCCTCTTCCGCCTCCAGACGGTTGAGCCCCAGATAGGTGAATACCTGGCCGACTTCGTGCTGCATGGTGTTGCCATCTCTATCAATGGTGACCACGATGTCGTGCGGTGCCACCTTGCCCCGGGAAATCCTGCCGATGGCAATCTTGCCTTTGTAGCTGTCATAGTCCAGACTGCACACCAGCATCTGAAACGGCCCTTCCTCGATTGTCGGCGGCGGCACCTGTTGCAGGATGCATTCGAAGAGGGGAACCAGGTCTTTGCCCTCAGCGCCTGGCTCGGTTACGGCTGTGCCGTCCTTGGCGCTGGCGTAGAGCACAGGGAAATCGAGCTGGTCGGCGTTGGTTACCAGTTCCAGGAAAAGGTCCTGAGTTGCCCTGACTACCTCGTCTATGCGGGAACTACTCCTGTCTATCTTGTTGATAACCACGATGGGTTTTAAGCCTTTCTTCAGGGCCTGGCGCAGCACGAACTTGGTCTGGGGCATAGGCCCCTCCACAGAGTCCACCAGGAGCAGGCAGCCATCGGCCATATTTACCACCCGCTCCACCTCTCCGCTGAAATCGGCGTGCCCTGGGGTATCTATGATATTGATTTTGACATCCTTGTAGATCACGGCGGTATTCTTAGCCAGGATGGTGATGCCCTTTTCCCGCTCCAGCACGTTCTGGTCCATGATGAACTGGCCCACCTGCTGGTTATCGCGGAATATCTTGCTCTGCTTGAGCATGGCATCCACCAGGCTGGTCTTGCCGTGGTCAACATGGGCGATTATGGCTATATTTCTTATGTCATCGCGATGAGTTTGACCCAACCCCTACCTCCTCGTGGGCATGACGCTATCTTTAGCTCTTCTCTGAGGAACTTATCTTCTGGTCACACTACCTTCTTGGGAAGCCAGCCCTGTCTCTTCACCCACCAGTAGGCCAATGCTGTAGATACGATAGTGGAGCCTACGAGCAAAGCCCAATACCAACCCACATCCTTGGGCTCCATTGCGAAAGCAGAGTTGCCCAAGTATTGTGGCCAGGGTGTTGGGGACGAGGACTGCTGTGCCTATGATGGTCAAATAGGTCATGACCAGCGCCATCCTGTTATTGAGGGCCTGAAGCTGGTTGTTGTAGATGCTCTGCAGAACCTCCAGTCCTGAAGCTAGGACCTCTGACAGGTGCTCGGCCAGCCCGATCTGCCTTTGGACGTCCTCAGCCAGCAGGCTCAGCCTGTAGAGTAGCTTCTGGTCGTCGGTCATAAGTTCGGCATCCCCGTATCGCAGGGCATGGAGCACGTCCACAGTCTGCCATAGGGCATTCAAGTAAGTGATGAGGGCGTGCTTCATCTCATAAATCTCTGGCCCCAATACGGTCCGCGGCGTCTCGGGATTCATCAAGTCCTTATTGAGCTCGTCCCCTCGTTCCTCAATTTGCCGCAGGTGCTCGAAGTTCCTTTGGTTAGTTTCATCTATGATGCGCATGAGAAGCAAGGTCAGCTTGTCTTCAGCGCTGGCAGCAACAGGTATCTTTTTCAAGATTATGTCAGAGTATCTCCGCAGGCGGGTGAACCTGCGGTCTACGCTGCGTGGGTGGATGGAGAAGACAAAGTTCTTACGAATGAGCATGAGTAGAGGGTGTGGTTCTACCTCAAACTGGTGAACCTGGATGGAGGGAAGACTTATACCCATCTCAGTATCGAAGTCCTGGTAAGTCAAGCGGGAGTCGCCTGTTAGTGAGGAGATGAGCGGCTCGCTGAAGCCGAGTTGGGCAGCGGCAAAGGGAGCATCTTTATCGAAGTCAGGGGTCCAGCGGTCAACCCAGGCGATCACCGATTCATTGAGTATGTCCATGAAGTCCGCTGGTGACTCGGCATCCGTCTTGAAAATCGTGCCTCCAGAGGATAGGGCAACACAGAACCAAGGTTTTTGGAAGACTTCGGTCTGGTTGGCCTCTATTTTCTGAGTTTTATCATTGGTTTCTAATTCTTTCATCGGCGTATCCCTCTCAGTACCCAGAGTTTGAAGATTCGCAAGCGGATAATAGTACCATAAAACTACCTTAAATCGATATTATAGCTTACCTCTACAACCGAAGCAAACTGTTGCCCATACATACGGCGGGTGATATAATTTCCCATAACTGTGTTGGCAAAAGATTTTGTTTTGGGGTGCCAAATTGAAACTGAGTCGAGAGGAAGTTAAGCACATCGCTTTGCTGGCTCGTCTGGGGCTCACTGAGGCCGATGTGGAGAAGTTCAGGGAGCAGCTTTCCAACATACTGGAGAACTTCGAGATACTGAAACAGGTGGATACTACAGATGTTCCTCCTACGTCTCATCCTGTCGCCCTGACAAATGTGCTTCGGGAAGACGAGGTGGCACCGTCTTACCCCCCCAAGGAAATCCTGGCTAATGCACCGCAGGAAGAGGACGGCTGCTTCAGGGTGCGGGCAGTCCTAGAGTAGTTTTCCTCGAACGTGAGTGTTGACATGAACTTGGAACATCATTGGGAGTATTTGTTTAATCCTAAGTCGGTGGCAGTCATTGGGGCATCGAACAACATGGAGAAATGGGGTTTTAATATCCTGAATATTCTGGTGACCAAAGGCGGAAGAAAGATCTATGCCATAAACAAGAGTGAAAGCGAAGTGCAGGGGATGAAAGCTTATAGGAGTGTAAAGGAGGTACCTGAGCCTGTAGAAATGGCTGTGATAACGGTGCCGTTTCTGGATATCCCTGCGGCCATGAGGGATTGTGTCCAGAAAGGGGTCAAAGCTGCGGTGATTATCTCTGGAGGTCTAGCTGAGACAGGAAAAGAAGGGGCCAGGGTACAGGAGGAGGTAACGAAAATTGCCAGGAGTGGAGGAATACATTTTATTGGGACCTAACTGTATGGGGCACTTTGATACCTCCACCGGCCTATTCACTGTGCCTTATCTACCGCCCGCTCAAAAAGGGTCTTTGGGATTAATTACTCAGAGTGGGAATGCCAGCCAGACGATAATTTACCAGGCGTCTGAGGTAGGGCTTGGGTTTAGCAAGTATATTAGCAGTGGAAATGAGGCTGACCTATACTTCGAAGATTTTCTGGAGTATCTGGGTAATGACGATGAAACAAGTATTATCCTGGGTTATATCGAGGGTTTCAGAGACGGCAGGCGCTTCTTCGAGCTTGCCAGAGATATTACTAGGAAGAAAGCTATAGTCATTATGAAGGCAGGGCGAACAGAGGCTGGGGCTAGGGCAGCTCAGTCACACACCGCTTCTCTGGCAGGTTCAGAGGTGGTCTCGGAGTCAGCATTCAGACAGTGCGGTGTTATCAGGGTAGAGGAGATCAGCGAATTGGTCGATATGGCTTTGATTCTTCTGGGCCAACCTAAGCCTCGAGGTAGAAGGGTGGGCGTGTACTCTACTGGAGGTGGTGCGGCGGTAATAGCGGCAGACGCTTTGATGAGGCAAGGTTTGGAGCTGCCCTCATTATCGCCAACTACGATCGGGAAATTGAACTCTATCTTGTCGCGGAGGTGGTCTCGGGTGAACCCCGTAGAAACGGGCGGAGACCCTTTTGATTACAATTGTCTCTGGCCTCTGATAGAGGATGAGAATGTAGATGCCGCTCTGGCAATCGGTGGCGCTGGTGCATCCACAAACTATGCTTCCTGGGTTACCATTCCTTCGTCTTTGAGCGATGCGGTGGAGCAATGGATGGATGCCCAAGAGGATAGTGAACTCCGTGAAGTGGACAAACTAATAGAATTTATGAACAAGTATCAGAAACCAGTTATCTTGGCTAACATGGGCATTCCCATCGCGAGAAAAGGCGAGCTACATAAAAAGCTGGAAGATGCCCATCTGCTTCACTTCCTTACCCCCGAGAGGGCGGCGAAGGCACTGGCTCGCCTGGTTGAGTACAGTGAATATCTGGGTATAGCAGGGTGAGGGGATGGTTGCTTCAGGTTGCTGACGGTTCTGGAATAATTATCTCTTAATAGCGTGAGCGAGGGCATGAATCTTAAACAGCAGTTAGATTATCTGTTTAATCCCAGGTCTGTGGCGGTGATCGGGGCGTCTAACGCCTTCGGTAAATGGGGCTTCGGCATCTTCCGTCTCATCTTAAACAAGGGCGGGAGGGAAATCTATCCTGTGAACAGACATGAGCCTGAGGTACTCGGTGTGAAGGCTTATGCCAGTGTAGCTGAGATACCTGTTCCAGTGGATTGCGCTGTGATAATTATTCCATTCCGGGAGATCCCTGCTGCGATGGAGGATTGTGTTCAGAAGGGAGTTAAGGCTGCTGTGATCATCTCCGGCGGTTTCGCTGAGACCGGTGATGAAGGGGCGAAAATCCAGAGGGAAACAGTCGAGATCGCCAGGCGAGGGGGAATACGATTTGTTGGGCCGAACTGTATGGGGCACTTCAATGCCCATGCTGATTTTTACACTACGCCGTTTGTGCCTTCGGTGAGGAAAGGCCCTGTAGCGCTTATCTCGCAGAGTGGAAATTCGGGCGCTTCAATAGTGCATTCTGGGTGGAAGGTAGGTCTGGGCTTCAGCAAGTTCGTCAGCGCCGGGAATGAGGCTGACCTGCATTTTGAGGACTATCTGGAGTATCTTGCTGCTGATGATGAAACAAAGGTAATCCTGGGCTACGTCGAGGGTTTTAGGGAAGGCAGACGCTTTTTTGAGCTTGCTAGAGAGATTACCAGGAAGAAGCCCATCGTTATTATGAAGGCAGCACGTACGGAGTTCGGGGCTAGGGCCGCGCGGTCGCACACAGCCGCTCTGGCGGGGTCGGATTTAGTGATTGATGCTGCATTTAAGCAGTCTGGGGTCATCAGAGTTGAGGAGATCAGCGAACTGATCGATGTTGCGCTGGCTTTGCTGGGCCAGCCTCTGCCCCGAGGTAAAAGTGTCGGTGTGGTATCAATGGGCGGTGGCTTGGGTGTTGTCGCCGCAGACGCAATAAGAAAGCAGGGCCTTGATTTGCCACCGTTGTCACCGGCTACTATGGAGAAATTGAATTCTAAGATGTCGATGCGGTGGTCTCATAGTAACCCGGTTGACCCAGCGGGCGATCTGGTCAGCTATCATAGCCTCTGGCCGCTGATAGAAGACAATAATATAGACATCACCATGATTATCGGGGGCTTCGGCATGGTTGGCCTTCTCGATGACTTGGTTGGTGCAGTCAATATGGCGACTGACGAGGTGGATAAGATGCTGCAGGCTGCGCAGGGTGAGGAGCTTAAGAATCTGGACACTACCATAGAGCTGATGAAGAAGTATCAGAAGCCGGTGGTCTTCACTACTATGGTCAGCGATGCTGTAAGAAGGGGTGGTGTTTATGATAAGCTTGAGCAGAACTATCTCACCCCCTGCGCTACTCCGGAGATGTCGGCGAAGGTGCTGGCTCACCTGGTCAGGTACAGCGAGTATTTGGGTGTATTAAAAGGAAATTGAGGATGCTTAAATACGATATTACAATCAGTCAAGCGCATCAGCTACTCAAGAAGGGTGAGTTATCGTCACTTGAATTGACCAGAGCTGTGCTCGAGCGTATCCGTGCGGTTGAAGACAAGGTGCACTGCTTCGTCACTGTAACCGATGATATAGCCCTTACCCAGGCTCGACAGGCTGATGAGCGCATTAAGGCTGGTGATTGTCACCTTTGACTGGCGTCCCGGCGCTGATTAAGGATAATATGTGCACCAAGGGGGTGAAGACCACCTGCTCCTCTAAGATGCTGGGCAATTTTGTCCCACCCTATGATGCAACTGTTGTGGAGAGGTTGAAAGCTGCGGGTATGGTGATGGTGGGCAAGGGTAATATGGACGAGTTCGCTATGGGTTCCTCTACGGAGAACTCTGCCTTCTTTCCCACTCGTAATCCTTGGGATTTGGAGCGGGTACCAGGAGGGAGCAGCGGAGGCTCAGCAGCCTCGGTAGCTGCCGGTGAGGCTATCTATTCCCTGGGCTCGGATACCGGCGGCAGCATACGCCAACCTGCTGGCTTTTGCAGCGTTGTAGGGCTCAAGCCCACCTATGGGCGTGTGTCGAGATACGGCCTGGTCGCTTTCGCCAGTTCGCTCGATCAGATAGGGCCTTTGACCAAGGATGTGACCGATTGCGCTCTGGTGATGAATGTTATCGCTGGCCATGACCCGAGGGATTCCACGTCAGTCGACCAGCCAGTGCCTGATTATACAAAATCGCTCATCCCTGACCTTAAAGGGCTGCGCATCGGCGTGCCCAAGGAGTACTTCGTCAAGGGCATGGAGAGCGGCGTGGACCAGGTGATGCGGCAGGCTATAGCCAAGCTGGTGGAGTTGGGGGCTAAGGTTGAGTGGGAGGTGTCGTTGCCTCATACCCCGTATGCGCTTGCCTGCTACTATATAATAGCTCCATCGGAGGCTATGGCCAACTTGGCGCGCTACGACGGCGTTAAGTATGGCTTCTCTGCAAAGGAAGCTGAGAATATGTGGGACGCTATGGCGAAGACGCGCCAGTACGGGTTCGGCCCTGAGGTGAAGCGGCGCATCATGCTGGGTACTTACGCCCTATCCGCCGGTTATTACGAGGCTTACTATCTTAAGGCTCAGAAGGTGCGTACTCTTATCAGCCGCGAGTTCGCTGAGGCTTTCACCAAGTATGATGCCCTAGTTACTCCAGTCTCTCCAACGGTGCCGTTCCGCATCGGGGAGAAAACGGATGACCCGCTTCAGATGTATCTGAGCGATATATGCACCTTGCCTATAAACATCGCTGGTATCCCGGGGATATCCGTGCCTGCGGGGTTTGTGGATGGCTTGCCTGTGGGAATGCAGATTCTGGCCAAGCCGTTCTGTGAGGAGACGCTGTTTCGAGTCGCCTACGCTTACGAGCAGGCGACGGGGTGGTGGAAGAGGAGGGCGAAGCTTTAGATGGCAGATAGAACGGTTCTGGTCACTTGTTATTCGGGCTATACCTATGCTGAGAGACCAGTATCTCTAGTGTGGGAAGGTGTAGAACACAAGGTGAAGAAAATTGAAAAGGAGTGGCAGGAGCCCGGAGCAAGGCTCTTTCAGGTACGCACCGAGGGTGGCGGATTATTTGTTCTTAGTTATAATGAGCGTGGTGATGAATGGTCAGCATACGAATTGTTAAAGGGCTAAACAAACTCGAATGACAGAGAAGAAATTCCAAGACCTAAATTCAAAATCCTAAGGGAGGTCCAGTTCTCCCTTAAGGAGGATTGACGGGGGACTTGGGGGTGCCCACAAAACTAAATCTCTCTCTACTTCTAGGAGAGGGGCAAGGGGTGAGGTGAATAACATGAATAAAGAAGTTCTCAAAGCCTTGGAAAAGGATGCCAGAGCAACGCCGGAGCAAATAGCTACCATGACAGGTTTACCTGTGGAAGAGGTCGAGAAAACGATCGCAGAAGCAGAAAAAGAGCACGTCATCGTTAAATACAAAACGATAGTCAACTGGGAGAGGCTGGGCGAGGAGCAGGTGCAAGCCCTCATCGAGGTCAAGATTCAGCCGCAGAGGAATGTGGGCTTCGATGCCATCGCTGAGCGCATCTATCGTTTCCCTGAGGTAAGGTCGGTATATCTGGTCTCAGGGACCTATGACCTGGCTGTGCTCGTTGTGGGCAAGACCATGCAGGAAGCGGCAGCCTTTGTCTGGCAGAAGCTGGCTACGCTGGAGTCGGTGCAGGGCACTGTGACTCACTTCTTGCTCAAGAGATATAAGGAGGATGGAGAGATTCTGGATGGTGGTGGAGAAAAGGGACGGCGGCAGCCGCTGACCTTGTAGGAGAGGAGGTTACCCATGTCGCCCAGGTTCAAGGTTCGCTCAGAGCGTGGCCGCGGCATTATATCGAAGCGGGTTGAAAGTATTTCCCCTTCAGGCATCAGGAAGTTTTTTGATATTATTTCTACGATGGAGGGTGTTATATCCTTAGGTGTCGGCGAGCCTGACTTCACTACCCCTTGGCATATCAGCGAGGCAGGCATCTACAGCCTTGAGAAAGGCTATACCATGTACACCTCGAACAAGGGGCTGCTGGAGTTGAGGCAGGAGCTGGCGCGACATCTGAGCTCGCGCTATGGGCTGGAATATAACCCTGAGACAGAGATACTGATCACCGTGGGCGTCAGCGAGGGGCTGGATCTGGCTATGAGGTCTATTATCAACCCTAGAGACGAGGTTCTCTCCCCTGACCCCACCTTCGTTTCCTATGGCCCTTGCGCTGTACTTGCGGGAGGTGTGTTTGTTCCGGTGCCGACGACGGTTGAGAATGATTTCAAGGTGAGGGCTGCTGACATCAAGAAACGTATCACCGACCGGACTAAAGCCATTCTTATAGGCTATCCTAATAACCCTACGGGGACTGTGATGGAAAGGCATGAGTTAGCGGAGATAGCCGAGATAGCCCAAAAGCATGACCTGATAGTGGTATCGGACGAGATATATAATCGGCTGGTATATGGTGTCGAGCATACGTGCTTTGCCACTCTGCCCAACATGAAGGATCGCACCATCCTCCTGGGTGGCTTCTCTAAATCCTATGCCATGACGGGGTGGCGGGTAGGATATGCTGCTGCCAGGCCGGAGATTATAGAGGCGATGACTAAAGTGCATCAATATACTATGCTTTGCGCTCCCATAATAGCGCAGATGGCGGCTATCGAGGCTGTGAAAGCTGGTGATGCTGCCGTGGAGGAAATGGTTGCCGACTATGACCAGCGGCGCCGGGTGATGCTGAAGGGACTTAACGATATTGGGCTTACGTGCTTTGAGCCGAAGGGCGCGTTTTATTGCTTCCCCTCAGTCAAGGGAACGGGGCTATCCTCAGAGGAGTTCGCTGAGAAGCTTCTCCTTGAGGAGAAAGTGGCTGTGGTTCCGGGGTTGGCCTTTGGTGAGTTTGGCGAGGGATATGTGCGCTGCTGCTATGCTACCGCCATGACAGATATAGAGGAAGCGCTGAGGCGCATGGGGCGGTTTGTGGAACGGTACGGGTGATAATATAGAGGTTTGACCCTCGAATACTGACACGGTATAATTGGCATGCGTAAGCCGAGGTGGCGGAATGGCAGACGCGCTACGTTCAGGGCGTAGTGTCCGAAAGGGCATGTGAGTTCAAATCTCACCCTCGGCACCATGTTTGAAAGAATATGCGCTTGTAGCTCAATTGGATAGAGCGTAGCCCTGCGGAGGCTAAGGTCGCGGGTTCGAGTCCCGCCAAGCGCGCCAGTGGGCGATTAGCTCAGCGGTTAGAGCGTCTGTTTTACACACAGAAGGTCGGAGGTTCGAGACCTCCATCGCCCACCATAGCTAAAATCACTGCTATTCCTCCTCTCATTTTTATATAATTAGACGCTCTAGGATTTTCCTTCTTATGTGCTAGTACACCCACATTACTCGAAGCTGATTTATATGTCAATACACATTGACTAAAAAGAAGAACTAATTAGTTCTACGATTTATACCGGGACATCAGCTTCGAGGTTCGATAGCTGCCACAGTGGAAAGCATGGGAAGAAACCGCAAGAATTCCAAACATTTTTCGATTTATACTCGTGCCCTTGCACCAGCTCGTCAGTACGCTTCAGGCACTCCTATTCTTAGCTAGTGAAAATCAGCTAAGATTTCCCAGAAAGGTCGACATTACCGGTGTGGGGATGGCATGCTGCCAATCAGCTTCAACCCAAGCAGAGGCGTAGTCCAGCTATGATTCTCCCGTGGTTATCCTGCGTGGAGCTCCTATAATATGAATCGCTGCCAAAACGGCATGTATCTGCTTCGACAGAAGAGAATAGTACATAGACGGGTATATACTGTTTCTCACTGGTGCTAGCTGGAGCTTCAAAGCCATCGGTTTTCAGCCAGGCGACAGTAGACAGCAATTCCTCTGGGGACGTGCAATCCGTCAAGCTCTAAGCGGTACAGCGCAGGAAACCAATCTTAGAGGCGTAGATTGTGGTCTAGTGCGCTCTTTTCATTATGTGTTTCAAGTGGAATTCCAAACAAGGATTTAGGGATGTGTGAAACTCCCCCCGAAGCCAAGACGTAGCTAGAACTGTAAATCCCCCAAAATTGTTCACCCCAAGCTAATTTAAGGCTTTCGGGGAAGGATAGTTGACAGCTGGACTTGGGAGTGTTACATTACGTTCCCCAGGCATCAAGGAGGATCCTAGTAGGTGGGGTAGAAGGGAAGAATGATGCCTGCAGCCAGAGGCATAGTACCGGGAAACAAGAACGATACCACGCTAAGCCCCATGCTAGGCATAAGCGAAGTAAGCCACCTCCTACACGCCCATCCAAATACAATAAGACGATGGAGTGACGCAGGACTAATAAAAGTATATCGTGTTGGCGTACGGGGCGACCGGAGGTTCAGGAGTGAGGATGTGGCTGCCCTGATAGCTAAAGCAAGCCAACATAGCCAGAAACGGATACACATAAATTGAAAGCGTCCAGGAGCCGATATACAGGAACGCACGTGGGAGAAGTCAGATGCTAAACGATTTACACACGATAGACGACGAATTACATAAGGTAGAGCTTCAGCTTAATCAATTGCGTGACTGGTTTAACGACCCCCACAGGGACCCCACGTTCAACCATGCTGAACTTGAAGCGGAGGTCAACCTCCATCTGAGCGCGTTGATGGGGCCTGGCCTCTCTTTGACGGACGCTCAGGCGAAGCGAATAGGCGAATTGGATAGTAATTTCCGCGTAACTCAGGACCACATAACTAGGCTCATGCGGAAGGGCATGGAACCGCAACAGCATATCGGGGTGAGGTAACAACTCGTCGAGCGGTACATCTTTCCAGATGGATCGACAGTGTAAGGTGAAGTGTATGGGGTCGTCTCGCAGCTTCAACTCGCTCGGTTTTCAGCCAGGTGACGCTATGTCAGCAAACCGTCTAGGGCATGAGGGAAATGTCGACCGGGGGTCAGGGAGCAGTCGGTTCGCAGGCCTAGAGCTTGAGGGGGATTTCCGTTAGCGCGGTCTTATCAGTATCGCATCCCGTGCTAGCACAGCGGCTTCTGCTCTAAAATGGGTATGACCGTGGCAAATTGGATTATTCTTGAATAGTAGGGTAGTCTAGAAGGACTTGCTTTACAGAATTCCTCGACTCTTCACCCACTGATTAAGAGTCAGTTCTTTCGAGACTTCCTAAGCTCCTCGATACGCGCTATCGCTAACGGTGACGCCCTCGCTTGGTCTGTCTCCCAACGCGCTACAGTGACGAATGAGACTCCTAGCTTCTTGGCAAATTCACGTTGACTCAATTCCAGTATTTGACGAACCGCCTTAACTTCGTTTCCACTCATGGTTGATATGCTACCAGATGTTAGCAAGCTTGCCAAGTCGAATTCCGAACAAGGATTAGTTACAGAAATCAGAGTCTGGGGTGAAGCACGGCGTTAGATAAGTTAATAAAGTTAATGTTTTTGTATATATGGGGTCGCAACAGAATACTAATGCAGTGGGTGGTCATGCATGTATATATTTTTTCATTAACTTCATTAACTTGTTTAACTAGCAGCTTACAGTCGGCTCCAAGCTCCAATCAGTTCTCCACATCTCAAACAAGAAAGTCAAGCCCTGCGTAAATTGGGTAGTGTGTCATTTTGAATCTCTTCATTTTTGGAGGTGTTATAATGATTAGACCTTGATATGGAAGTTGGAGCACCAGACTTCAAGGGAGAGGGAGAGATGACAAAAGCAAAGGTAAAAGCAAAGCTAAAAGCAAAGCTATCATCATGGTGGGAACGATGGCATCTTCCATTCTTGATGGTACTAGTCTCCCTTTTGGGGGTTATTATCATTCTGGTCGCTTATATTCTCCTGACAGAAGGAAAGGGCGATTGGCAATTACTACATGACATTGGCGTTGGGTTTCTCGTAGCAGGAATTCTTGGGATTACTGTTGACCAAGTTCTTAGGCGTCAACTGGCTAAAGAGGCTTTTGTGGCTTCAATTGGCTATATTTTACCAGACGAATTGAAAGAGGAGATGAAGTGGATTTATGAGGCACACATTTTATGCATCGAACATATTCAAACCTGCAAGCTAACTGCAATTGATGATGATACATGTATACTCAATGTGAGAACACAGAGAAGGTTCATAAATGTTAGTGGTATAAGAAGCCTAGTAGAGAAATGTGGAGTTGGTATTGACGAATGGTTCCACAAAACAGGTTCATCTCGAATATTATCCTTCGGATATATCAAGGGGGACGATAAATGGGACGCAAAAGACGAAAGTATTAAAAAAACTGATTGTGGATGGGAAATAAAGGGTGTGCCAGCAATCTATCTAGGGGCGAGTGATGAATTAATTGTATGGTCGGAAGTAGAGGAAATCAAACGCACAAATGATGCAAACTATTGGGCTTTTGAATATCCAACACGCAACCCTCAAGTAACCATTGATGCCTATAAGGGGATAAAGACTAAGGTGCAATTTGGCTATCGCTTACCTGCTGAACAACTTGGCTTAAATGCTTACAGGTTGTCAGGCACACTATTACCCCATCAACGAATAGAAATACGATGGTGGAGAGAGGCCGATTCGGTGAATTGGAAAAGGGAGGCTCTTAAATTCATACACATTTGTCTGATAGTCCGAACGAAGTTGTAGTGCATGAAGTAAAGAGCGACAGCTTCAAGACGCTCGGTTCCAAGCCAGGTGACGCCTGGGAGCAGACCGTCAAGGGCATGAGGGAAATGTCGACAGGGTTCGACAGGGCAGGCGGTTTGCAGGTCTAGCGGCTGAGGCAGCCTTCAGATGGTCTGCACAAACTCTAATGGCCATTTTTCTTAAATAGGGGGGACCTTCTACAGTTTGGATTATTCTTGATTAGCGGAGTGCGCCAAAATTATCTTTCTTAAAAAATGGGCAAAAACTTATGGCCAGGTTCATGTGGTCTGCACAAAACGCTAAACGGTATAGCCTGTAGTATCCGCACTCGCACCCGAACTGCAATGAGTTGTTAGACTTCCAGCTTTGTGACCGTAGAACCAGGGGTGAACGAGATGTGTAACCCCTGTCTGGCCCCCGTATATCAGGAAGTACAGGTCGACGACGCTAGGTCTGATTTGCCTATCGACGCTGTATAATTGGATGTCCCTGACCACCTTTCTTCTGTTACCATCCCCAGTCTCCGATGGTACGATGTTGCCCTTCTTTGCGACCATCATAACTATGATGTCTGGCTTAATGCAATCATATCCAATAGAGAGAAGAAAATGCAGGAGACTTGTCGTGCATTTAAAGAAGGGTATCTTTTCTGTCTCCACGACCAGCAGAAGCCTGCCGAATCCTTGCCAGAATTTCTCAACATCAGCCGCGGATTGTAGGGTCGGTGGAATATCTGTCTTGTTCAAGCAATTTGACGAAAGAGCCGTATTTCGCTTGGATAGATGCCAGAGATTCTGCGCAGTTGATAATTGCTTGGATTTTCCGCTTAAACCTAATTGCTTTAATGGCATGCCAATACATAGCTTCAACGGCAGTAGCTTCTATCGTGCGAACTTGCTCGACCTCATAATTGCGAAAAACTGTGTCAAAAATGCCCTTGGAGAGCATATCCTTTACTAAGGCAGCTTTTGCGTTCTGGCTGTAGGCTATCAATCGTGCAAAGGTCCGGAGCACATCGCGGTCGCTCTGTATCGAAGTGGGCGTTCTCTGCATACGCTCACTGAGTGCTGCAGAAAAGTCTGGCTCTATTCTTGCCGCGTCGACCTTCCCTCGGATTAGGTCAATGTATTCGTAAGTCTGGTTGAGTTCGGTTTTTTCCATTTGTCCATCCTCTCCTAAGCTGTCCCTGCCAGCTGACTGCTCAGGACAACTATTACACTTCTCATGTTCTTAGTCACTTCTGGCGAGGCCTCCTAAGTGTTTTCCTTTTAGGTAAAGTAGTCCAGTGGCCGCTCGCAGCGTATTCTGTCACAGCTAAGCCTATGAGCTCAGTCATTGGCCTTTGAGTGACATCCGACAGTAATTTCAAATTGCGCCAAGTGTCCAAGGGAACTTGCGTCATCCTATATTTCTGGAGATGTTCTTCTCTTACTGCTTTCGCCTCCTTACGCAACCTTTTTATATCCTTCTCAGAAAATAGCCTCCATCCTCGGCGGTCTTTGTGTTCAACGTCTAGGATAACTCCAGTCCTGAGCCACCGGAACAAGGTTGCTCTACTGACACCAGCTTTTTCGCATGCCTCTTGTGTGCGATAGAATGTCTTGCCATCGATTTCTGTAGGCACGTAACATATCCTCCTAATGTACCTAATTTAATAAGGGACCCTCCTCCAAAACATCACAGGACAGCTTTCCAGCAGATTCTGCAAACTGCAGGATACTGTAGACCTCCTTCCACTGCTCAAGATTGAGAACCAATTTATACTCATTTGCCACTTAGGACCACCTCCTTAGAAAGGATTGCCAACAGTAACGTAATCTACTTCCTTCTTGACTTCTACACCTGCACCTACTATCTTAGAGACACCTTCATCCATCTTATGCAACTTTGTCATGTGCAATCTAACTACATCTAGTCTCTGGGCGGGAAGCAAATCATCACAGATGCCGCATCGTATTACGGGTATGTCGACTATCCTTTTCATCCTTTTCATCCTTTCTTAACGTTATTAAAGTCCTTTATGCATTCACCCCGTCTCTTGGGTCTCCTCTCCGGGGTATGAAGCAACTTCTTGTTATTATGTCTATGTTTTTAACTCATCTACTCCTCCTAACTGTCTCTTTGATGTTCGAATAGTATCGAGCCTTATCGACATCACTAGATACAATACCATATACCTTCGCGCCTGTCAAGTGGCATTTCCGTTCTTTTCAATAATAGGGGCCACCGACGACTTAGATAGCTATGTTGACTAGGTTGGCGCTAACATTCTTAGTTAGAAAAGTGAGCAAAGTTAATAGAAAAATATATAGTGTACGCGGACTACAACTTCATATCCTGTAGATTTTCCTTTTGTAAGTAGCCTATATATAAAAAGGCTCACTTCATTAACTTTATTAACTTTCTGCCTTGACCTCTATTGATTGTCTTTGCCCTCCAACTTCTTTAGCTCAGCGTCCCACTCGTCGAGCAATTCATCTTTGATATTGTTCTCATTGCACTGCGCCATCAGTTGTGGAATCGTAAACCTGACCCTCATTCTGCCGCCAGCCGATACGACTTCGAAGCCGAGGTCTTCTCTGAGTATCCTATTCCGTTGATTGGCCGCTAGACCCACCAAAGGACACGTGTGCCCATATTCTCTTAGAATGGCTGGCTCAATCTTGCTCACCTCGATGGCAAGCCTTGCAGTGGTGAAGCCGTTCTTCATTTCCTCGTTGGCCAGGTTGATTAGGGTATGCAGCAAGGTCGGCGCTTCTAGGTAATTCTCTTCAACCATGAGCCGTTCTGTTGCTGCCTCCATCTCAACCCTTAGCTGGGCCAGAAATAGGTGGTCGCTCAGGTAGGTAGCCAGCACAATCAATGGTCTATAGCAGTCAAATATGCCGGGCTCGATGTCCCAGGCATTTTCAACTTGGGGAAGCTTGGGCAACTTCTCTCCTGAGCTATTGCCATTGGCATCAAGGCTGCTGTTGAAGATGTCGAGCGCCCTAAACTGCTCGAACAATTGGATGCAGGAAGTAACAGGAGCATATTTGCCTTTTATCCGTATGGTTCTGACGGGAATTATCCTGCGCGATAGTGCAGGGTCTCGGAACAGGTTTCTGCGATGTAAGGCAGTCGCACCAGAGGTGCGGAACTCTCGCGCCCTCCATTGGCCATCTCCTGGCGTGACCATCTTCCGCCAAATGCCAGTGGACAAAGAGTAACGTGTTATAAGGATGTCCTCCAGTAGTTGCGTCGACAGTTGGTCGGCTTCGTCGATGACCAGAGTTCCGCGCTCGGCCTGCGCCATTGACGCCTTTAGCGCTGCCTCAGTAAGCGTTGAGCCAGTTACCTTCACTACTTTCATGGCCAAGCCGTGTATGACGTCTATAGTCGCTGATTTGCCACTCGTGGGTGGGCCGAAGACAGCAAGCCCAGGGAACGGGTCGAAGACAGGCAAAAAGTGAGTGGCCAGTATCCAGTATGCGACCTTCAGCCGCTGGTAGCGGTCATGCCCTGTGGTCAAACGGAGAGCCTGTGCGGCTAGCTCCAGGGCATCGGCAAGGGGGTCGTAAGCCTCAGTTTCCCATGCATCGTCTATAAGCGTAGGACTCTCGCCTTTTTCGGGTCTATATTGGTCGCTAAGCATGTGTATCCTCCCTATTTTATTAGAATTTTGGACTAGAGACCTTGAACTACTCTGGGGGAATCGACAGACAATTGAAGGCTTGACGGCGCAGAACCGATGTGCTATTGTCAAGACAGAAGCTTCTCATTGCCTAGGGGGACTCACCCCAGGAGCGCTCGATTTGCCGCGGGCGCTCTTCTTGTTTACTAGGGCGCAATCGGTCATGTCAGGTCAGGGCTTCACCCCCTTTCGTGGTACTTGCTGGCTTTCTGTGGCCTAAAACAGACTATCTCCAGCTCGGATAGCTCAATAACCTCGTTATTGCCATTTCTCTCCTCTGGAAGTAGAATTCTCGCGATAGGTATCTCTTTATAGATTTGAGCACATGATGAACAACAAAAGTCATACAATTTTGTTGACACGTGGACTAAAGATACAGGTATATGACGATGGCGGGTTTGCAAAAATCCGTTACTTTATTCACCCAAGAGGAAGTGGCAGACACAAAGATTGGGACTTTGTTTTATTGCGTTAATGGGTGCTCCCTACAGCACTCTATTTGAAGCAGCACAAGTGCGACGCATAAGTCGTTATGACAGTAGCGAAGCTGAAAAGACGCGTGCTCATAAGGAGGCACTCAAGAGGCGAGTTGAGCGTGCCATGAAACAGGCAGATGAGATAGAAGGGGAAATCAAGCGTCAATCGGGTCTTACTCTAGAGAAAGCAAGCGCTGCACAAATTGCCAAGGCGGTCAAAGACTTGGCGGACGAGGACAAATACCCACTGCCCGAGCGCTAGGTATTAGGCGGTTGCTCGCCAGAATCACCCCAGTTGCCACAATTGCCATCAGGCGGTTACTTTACCCAGAGCATGGATATTGACCTACCCGAGCAGCGCCCTGTAGTGCTTCATGCTGTTCCTCAGATTATCCTCAATAAATAAGCGACTCAAAATGACCTACTACCCGATTTCCCCAGCGCTTGACTTTCTTGTTTGGGTATCGTATACAAGGGACAGGAAGAATCTTGCTTGGTTACCTCGTAAAGAGCTGCGCTGAAGGCGGTAACACTAGCTTGACGGTCAAGTACGAGCTTCAAGACAAGCGGAAGCCTGACTAAGACTCTCAGAGCGGAGGAGGTGAATAGATGCCAATTTGTCCAAACTGCAATGGTATGCGCACGAAGGAGGAGCGTAGAATATCGGGTAGCAATACCTTTCCCTGTCCGTCATGCGCAGGTACAGGGAAGGTAGACCGACCTTGGGACAGGGGAGGCATCCTTGTACAGAATGCGGTGGGCTAGGGTTTCGCAGAAGCATTGGCGGTAGTACAATACACTGCGAAGTATGCAACGATAAGGGCCTAGTCTGAGGGCCTCTAGTGACAAGCAGGCCAAGTAGTCAAAAGAAGAGCTGAGCGGACGTCAGGAGCCTAAATAGAAATCCCCACACGAAGGTAATGAAAGGAACTGAGTAGAAATGAAAAGTAAAGGGCGACATTCCAGCCGACACGCTGCTGGCAAAGGCCACAAGCCCCATCATGCGCCTGTCAAAGGCGGGGCCGGGAGCTCGAAGATGATGGGGCAATCAAAGAAGCCAAAGAGCTGAGCGGACGTCGGGAGTAGCAGCCGCGAGCCTATGGGCTAATATGGGGGTGGGCGCTAGGGTGATGAAAGCCCTCAGATTATTACTACAGCAGCTCTGGCAGCGTACCCTACTTAATCCCCAAGTTATCCAGCGGGCTGAACTTTCTGTGGGCATTGATAGCGTCATCTGCATTGAGACTCTGCAAGTATCTCTGTGTCATCTGTAGTGTGCTATGCCCTAGCAGATACTGCAGGCTGAACACATCACCGCCAGCGCGTAGGAAGCTGATAGCAAACGTGTGGCGTAGCTTGTGGGGCGATACACTGACTTTGGCGCGCTCTCCTAGCCTTTTGATGAGTATCTTGACCCCTACGACATCTAGGGGCTCGCTGGCTTTGTTTATGAACAGGCTCTTACTCTCTGACTTGCGGTAGATGGCCATGTACTTCCACAGCGCCTTCTGTGCCCTTGTGCCTATATGCACTATGCGTTGCTTGCCACCTTTGCCGTGCCTCACTATAACCGAGCCGGTGTCCATGTTGACATCATCGAGTGTGAGGCTAGCTAGCTCTGATACTCTCAATCCTGTGTCAAGAAATGGACAGAATAGCTTTATTTCTTACATCAAGAGTGGTTTTCCCAGAACATGTAGCCAGCATCCGTTCAACCTCGATTGGCGTTATAGCTTGAATGACTTTTTTCTCAGCCTTGGGTGGTTTCAGATTCGCAAAGGGATTTTTCTCTATGAGCTGTTCGAGTTCAAGCCAACTAAAGAATGTCTTCAGTGTCCGGTAATAGCCCAACACTGTAGCTTGTGTAGCTATTTTCTTTGTTCTCGGATTGCCAGTGCCCCACCTGTCAGTCTCACTTGCCAAGTACCATAAGAATTGCCTAACGTGGATAGAGCTAATCTTCTGTGGCTGAACAGGGAAGCCGTTTCGGTGCCAATACCAGATGAAGTTCTTGAGCACCATCTCATATATTGCCAGAGTCTTTGGGGATTTTCCTTCTGCTCGACAATTCAGTAAGTACCCTTGTGCTAGCCGCTCGATGTTGGTGATAGAGACCGAGTTTTCGAGAATTAGACGCTCTACAGTGCCTTTTTGCATGTCCTTTCAGCGGTGATTCCAGCTTCGAGTTAGCTTTGGGCGATTAGCTCAGCGGTTAGAGCGTCTGTTTTACACACAGAAGGTCGGAGGTTCGAGACCTCCATCGCCCACCATTATATTCCTAAAAGGCCAAACTGATCGCTTGTGCCCTCGGAATCCTCGAAGCTTCATATTTTCCATTAGCATTTCAAAGTTGGCGAAATCAAATGAGTATTTACATTCTTCTGAAACTCTCTTGACATATATCTTGAGTTACATTATACTTTCAATTTAGCGCCTAAAGCATTCTCAATAGGGTAAGGAGGGGCGTTGCCTACAATAAACCAGTTAGTCCGGAAAGGGCGCAAGAAGCTGAAGAAGAAGGCCAAAGCACCGGCACTTCGCTATACCTTTAATACGCTGAAGGGTAAAAGTGAGCGGGGCGATAAGGGCTCTCCTCAGAAAAGAGGGGTTTGCCTTCAGGTGAAGACGGTCACGCCAAAGAAACCGAACTCGGCACTGCGCAAGGTGGCACGGGTGCGGTTGACGAATGGGATGGAAGTGACGGCCTATATCCCTGGCGAAGGGCATACTTTACAGGAGCATTCGGTAGTACTGATTCGTGGGGGTAGGGTCCCGGATCTTCCAGGCGTGCGCTATCACATTATACGCGGTGCATTGGATGCTACGGGCGTGGAAAATCGTCGCCAGGGTCGTAGCCGCTACGGAACTAAAAAACCCAAGGCTAGCCCTCAAACAGGTTAACCTTGGTTTTTAGATAGGTTGGTCTGTAGAGCTTCTATTTATAGAAGCTCTTTGATTGATAAGGATGTTTTAAGGAAGGTAAAATGCCTCGGCGAGCTAGAGCAACTAAGAGAAGAACATTGCCTGATGGCAAGTTCCAGAGTGCTAATCTGTCGCGGTTCATCAATAAGCTTATGACCCGTGGCAAGAAAAGCACGGCGGAAGGTATTGTTTATGGGGCTATGGAGATTATCGAAAAGGAGACTAAGAAGAATCCCCTGGATGTCTTCGAGCAAGCTTTGAAGAATGCGACCCCGGTTATCGAGGTCAAGCCGCGTAGGGTCGGTGGTGCTACCTATCAGGTGCCTATGGACATCAGGGGAGACCGTCGTCTCTCTTTGGCGATGCGCTGGTTGATTAGTTCGACGAGGGCGCGCAAGGGCAAGCCAATGGCGGCGAGGCTAGCGGAGGAGTTGATAGATGCTTCCAAAGGCCAGGGGACGACAATAAAGAAGAGAGAAGATACCCATCGTATGGCTGAGGCGAATAAGGCCTTTGTCCATTACAGGTGGTAAACGAGGTTTATAGGTATTGTGGGTAATCAAAGAGCTTTTTTAGCCGAGAGGGAAGGGGCCATGGCGCAGAACTCGGCACTGGAGCAGGTGCGGAATATCGGGATCATCGCTCACATCGATGCGGGGAAGACAACTGTCACCGAGCTCATCCTTCATCACACTGGCCGTACCTATAAGGTGGGGCAGGTGGATGATGGGACAGCAGTGATGGATTGGATGGCACAGGAGCGTGAGCGCGGTATCACTATTACCGCAGCCGCCACTAGCTGCGAATGGCTTGGCCGTCAGATTAATATCATCGATACCCCTGGGCATGTTGATTTCACCGCTGAGGTGGAGCGCAGCCTCAGGGTTCTTGATGGTGGTGTGGTGGTCTTTGATGCCCTTTGCGGGGTCGAGCCTCAGTCGGAGACTGTTTGGCGACAGGCTGACAAGTATGATGTCCCGCGGATATGCTTTGTTAACAAGATGGACCGCGTCGGTGCTGACTATCTGAATACAGTGAAGATGATAGTAGACCGACTCGGGGCCAACCCGGTGGCTATACAACTACCCATCGGCGCTGAAGCATCCTTTAAAGGTGTTATCGACCTTATTGAAAATAAGGCTTGGTTTTTCTCAGATGATAACGAGGAGAAGCCCGTTGAAGCGCCTATCCCTGAGGAATATAAAGAGACTGCAGCCCGCCATCGCGAGCAGTTAATCGAGAAGGTAGCTGATAGCGATGAAGCGCTTATGAGCGCTTATGTAGAGGGGAAGGAAATCCTTGCCCCCGAGCTTAAGGCGGCTCTGAGGAGAGCCACGCTGTCCACTAGGCTGGTGCCTGTGCTTTGTGGCAGTGCCCTGAAGGACAAGGGTATAGAACCTATTCTGGATGCTGTAGTAGATTATCTCCCCTCACCTCTTGATATGCCTCCGGTAAAGGGTATTGACCCGAAAACAGGCAAGGAGGCCACCCGTGAGGCAAAGGATAACGCGCCATTTACTGCCCTGGCATTCAAAATAGTCTCCGACCCCTTCATTGGTCGGCTGGTATATCTACGGATATATTCAGGCAGGGCAAGGACTGGCGCTCAGGTCTACAATTCGAGTCGAGAAGAAAAGGAGCGGCTGGGGCGGTTGCTTCGGATGCATGCCAACAGGCGCGAGGAGATCAGTGAGGTAGGGTGTGGCGATATCGTTGCCGCTGTAGGCCTTAAGAATACCTTTACTGGCGACACACTTTGCGAGTCTACTAGACCTATTGTATTGGAATCGATTAAATTCCCTGAGCCTGTTATATCTGTCGCAATCGAGCCCAAGACAAAGGCAGACCAGGACAAGCTGGGCGAATCATTGACTAAACTTGCGGACGAGGACCCTACATTTAAAACCCGCTATGACCAGGAGACCGGGCAGGTCATAATCTCAGGAATGGGTGAGCTTCACCTAGATATCATCGTTGACAGGATGATGCGCGAATTTGGCGTTGACGCCAAGGTGGGCAGGCCGCAGGTCGCTTATAAGGAGACGATCACTGTCCCAGTGCGCGCTGAGGGCAGGTTTGTCAAGCAGACTGGCGGGCATGGTCAGTACGGGCATATCTGGCTTGAACTTGAGCCTCTGGAACGGGGCAAGGGTTTCGAGTTTGTGAGCAGGATACAGGGTGGGGCTATACCTCGGCAGTTTATTCCTCCTGTGCAGCAAGGCGTTAAAGAGGCGCTGGAGAGCGGAGTGCTTGCCGGCTACCCAATAATTGACATAAAGGCGACTTTGGTCGACGGCAGCTACCATGAGGTGGACTCTTCGGATATAGCCTTCAAGATGGCTGGCTCTATGGCGGTGAGGGAAGGAGTCAAGAATGCTAACCCCATTATCCTTGAGCCGATAATGAAGCTGGAGGTGGCGACTCCCAAGGAGTTTCTGGGGGATATAATGGGCGACCTCAATGCCAGACGGGCCAGAGTTGAGGCTATTGAATTGCGGGCCTGGACCCATATAATTCGTTGCTACTTGCCATTGGCAGAGACCTTTGGTTATGCCACTGACCTGAGGTCGATAAGCCAGGGAAGAGCAACCCACTCTATGGAATTCTATTGCTATCAGGAAGTCCCGAAGGATATGGCACTCGAGATTATCACCAAAATAAGGAGCTAGATGCCGAAACAGAAGATACGCATCAAGCTAAAGGCTTTCGATCACCGAATCCTGGATCAGTCGGCTGTGCAGATTGTGGAAGCCGCAGAGCGCACCGGTGCAGCGGTAATAGGGCCGGTGCCTCTACCTACGCATATAAGGAAATTCTGCGTCATCCGTTCTCCACATGTGGACAAGGATTCCAGGGAGCAGTTTGAGATTAGGACCCATAAGAGGTTGATCGATATCGTGGATCCTACCCCGAAGACTATTGATGCTCTGACCACTTTGAATCTGCCTGCTGGTGTGGACATCGAGATAAAGCTCTAGTTGGGGTTTAGATGATGATTACCGGACTTATCGGACGAAAAATAGGCATGACACAGGTGTTCACCAAAGAGGGCACTGTAGAATCTGTGACTGCCATCGAGGCTGGGCCTTGCACTGTGACCCAGATTAAAACTGCTGCCAAAGAGGGTTATAACGCTATCCAGCTTGGCTTTGGAGAGTCAAAAAGACTCAATGCTCCTGAGAAGGGGCATTTGGGCAAGTTGGGATTGTTCAGGCATTTGAGGGAGTTCAGGGTTGATGAAGCTCCCAAGGTTGAGGTGGGACATCGGGTCGATGTTACCCTGTTCCAGCCTGGCGACAAAGTTGATGTAATTGGGTTGTCTAAAGGCAGAGGATTTGCCGGTGTGGTCAAGCGCTATCATTTCGCTGGTGGTCCCAAGACCCACGGACAATCTGACCGCCATCGTGCACCTGGTGCAATTGGCTCTGGCACTACCCCCGGGCATATAGTCAAAGGGTTGAGGATGGCGGGGCATATGGGTAATGCAAGGGTCACAGTGAGACGTCTTGAGGTGGTTAGATCTGATCCAGATCGTAACCTGCTCTTGGTTAAAGGTGCAGTGCCTGGGGCCAAGGATGGGCTCTTGGAGATAAGGAAATCCAGGAAGCAGGATAGGAAGCAACCGGAGAAGCAAGCGGAGAGCAAGAAGCAAGGTAAATAGTTGGGAGAAGCTGTGCAGGTTTCAGTATATAATACTGCGGGCAAGGTAATTGACCAGATTGAGGTTGATGAGGCCGTCTTCGGTGTGCAACCAAATGAGGCGGTGGTTCATCAGGCGCTGGTGAGGCAGAGGGCGAATGCTAGACAGGGGACTGCTGATACGAAGACACGTCGTGAGGTCTTCGGAAGCGGTCGTAAGATGTATCGCCAGAAGCATACCGGGATGGCGCGCGCTGGCACCCGGAGGTCACCATTACGCCGAGGTGGGGGGGTAATCTTTGGGCCTCACCCCAGAAGTTATCGTCAGGCGATGCCTAAGAAAATGCGGCGCTTAGCCTTGAGGAGTATCCTTTCATCGAAGTTGGCTGAGGAGCAGCTTCGTGTTGTCGACTCGTTTGGGCTGGAGCAGCCCCAGACTAAGCAGGTGAAGCAGATTTTGAAGGCTCTAAGCATTGACTCCTCGGCTCTGTTGGTTACTGCCCAAGTCGATATGAATGTGGTTAAATCTGCCCGCAATATTGAAATGGTAAAGATACTGCCTGCGGACATGTTGAATGTTGTTGATCTCCTATCCCACGATATGTTGATTATGACTGTTGATGCAGTACGCCGGGTGGAGGAGGTTTGGGGCAAGGGACGGGTTGCCGCTGGGGCGAAGAGCTCTTAAGAGGAAGAGGATGCACACTTACGAGGTGTTACGGCGGCCGGTTATTACTGAGAAGAATTCGATGCTTCTGGCTCAGAACAAGTACACCTTCGAGGTGTGTCAGAATGCCAACAAGTCTCAGATAAAGCAAGCGGTGGAAAAGGCATTTAAGGTTAAGGTAACATCGGTGAACGTGATTTGTGTCCCCGGCAAGATGCGTCGTGCAGGCAGGCGGAAAGGTATGACTTCCCCCTGGAAAAAAGCAGTGGTCACTCTGGAGGCGGGACAGAAGATCGAGCTTTTCGAGGGAGTGTAAGCGTAAACTAAGCAAGGTTCATAGATAAGGAGACTATTTTGGGACTCAAGGTATATCGTCCCACTTCGCCTGGGCAAAGAGGTAAAGTTGGAGCCGACTTCTCCGAGATAACCAAGAAGGAGCCGGAGAAATCGCTGCTATTGCCTCTTAAGAGGAAGGCGGGGAGAAGCAATCAGGGCAAGATAACGGTGCGCCACCGAGGTGGCGGCGCTAAACGGAAGCTCCGCATTATTGATTTCAAGCGCGACAAGCTGAGCATCTCAGGGAAAGTGGTCTCTATTGAGTACGACCCCAATCGCTCGGCGAACATCGCCCTGATAAATTATGTTGACGGTGAGAAGCGCTATATATTGGCTCCGCTCGGGCTCAAAGTAGGCGATGTCATCTCTTCGGGAGAGGGTGCTGAGATAAAGCCTGGTAACACTCTTCCGTTAAAGTCGATCCCGATGGGCACCGCAGTCCATAATATCGAGCTTCACCTTGGCAAGGGTGGGCAGATGGTTCGTAGCGCCGGGGTGTCTGCCCAGATTATGGCCAAAGAGGCTGGCTACATTTTGGTGAGGTTGCCTTCCGGGGAGCTTCGCCGCTTTGATGAGAGATGCATGGCTACGATAGGCCAGGTAGGGAATATTGACCATAGCAATATCAACTTGGCCAAAGCTGGCAGCAATAGGCACAGGGGCTGGCGCCCATCGGTACGTGGTTCGGCTATGACACCGCGCGACCATCCACATGGTGGTGGTGAAGGCAGGAGTCCTATTGGAATGCCAGGCCCGAAGACTCCTTGGGGCAAGCCGGCACTGGGCTTTAAGACAAGGCGCAATAAACGCAGCAACAAGCTGATTGTTAAGAGAAGGAAGTAGTATCTTGGGAGGGCTAATACTCTAATGTCGAGGTCGACCAAGAAAGGGCCTTTCGTTGATCCCAGGTTGCTTAACAGGATAGACGCTCTGATCAGGAGCGATCAGAAAGCGGTAATCAAGACCTGGTCGAGGTCATCGACCATCGTCCCTCAAATGATCGGGCTCACCATCGGGGTGCACGATGGTAGGCGGCATGTCCCTATTTTCATAACTGAGAATATGGTGGGCCATAAGTTGGGGGAATTCGCTCCCACCAGGACTTATAGAGGACACACAGGCAGAGCTGAGAAAGTAACGGGGGTAAGGAAGGTAACGGCGGCCCCGGCAGCCCCGGCAGCGCAAGAAACTAAGTAGGTTTTTGAAGTGGAAGTAGTAGCAAGTGCAAAACAAGTAGGAGTGTCGCCACGAAAGGTAGCTGTGGTGTTGGATGCAGTGCGAGGAAAGAAGGTCACTGAAGCTTTAACTATTCTCAGTTTCCTCCCTACGCCGACGGCTCGTAATGTAGCCAAAGTGGTTAAGTCTGCTGCTGCCAATGCAGAAAACAACTACCAGATGGTGCCAGCGCAACTGAGGATTGTTAAGGCTTTTGCTGAGAAAGGGCAGGCCCTTAAAAGATATCGGGCTAGTGCTCGTGGTAGGGCGAGTCCTTATCGTCGACGCTTTTGCCATATTACCATCATAGTAGAGGAGGAATAATTGGGGCAGAAGGTTCATCCTTTCGGTTTTAGGCTCGGCATAATCAAGGATTGGCGTAGTCGCTGGTATGATGAGAAGCATTATACCGATTTAGTGCACGAGGATATAAAAATTCGACGCATTATTCGCGCTACTTATGAGGAAGCAGGCATTTCTACAGTTGAAATCGAGCGCAAGGCCAATGAGGTTACGGTGACAATCCATACCTCGAGGCCTGGCATAGTCATCGGACGCGGGGGGCAAAGGGTCGATGAATTAAGGGTTCTCCTGGAGAATAAGACTGGAAAGAAGGTTCGTCTTAATATCCATGAGATAAGGGAACCGGAGCTAGATGCCCAATTGGTGGCTGAGAATATCTCAGAACAACTCAGGAGGCGTGTGTCTTATCGCCGAGCTATGAAGCAGACCATTTCTCGTACTATGCTTCGTGGTGCTAAAGGGATAAAGATAACTTGCTCGGGTAGACTTGCCGGGGCGGAGATCGCTCGCCACGAGACCTTACGTGAAGGGAGCGTTCCTCTGCATACCTTGAGGGCCGATGTCGACTACGGCTTTGCCGAGTCTCTCACTACTATGGGGCTTATCGGGATCAAGGTATGGGTATATAAGGGAGAAATCCTTCCCGAAGCTAAGGCGGTTGAGGGGGTAAGCGGGGGCGAAGTGCTGCCTGAGCGAGCCGCTGCTACTGAAGAGAAATAGGTTGGAACAATGCTACAGCCAAAGCGTGTAAAGTATAGGAAAGCTCATCGGGGTCGCCGTAGAGGCACTGCGCAGGCAGGCAATGCCGTGATCTTCGGTGATTTTGGCCTGCAGGCTCAGCAATCGGCCTGGGTCACCAGCCGCCAGATTGAGGCGGCGCGTCGTGCTATTGTACACAGTGTTAAACGAGGTGGCAAGGTGTGGATCCGTGTCTTTCCCGACAAGCCGGTGACTACAAAGCCAGCTGAGACAAGAATGGGCAGTGGGAAGGGCTCTCTTGACCATTGGGTAGCAGTGGTCAAGCCAGGCAAGATGTTGTTCGAGCTCTCTGGGGTTAGGGAGGAGATGGCTCGGGAGGCTATGCGCCTGGCTTCGAATAAACTCCCGATCCAAACTAAGTTTGTCGTCAGGGAGACCATGACTGAGGTAGCCTCATAACTGGTTGTGATAATGATAGTAGACAAGATTAGAGCACTCGGTACAATCGAACTGGCTAAGCAGCTTGAGGATGCTCATCAGGAGCTGTTTAACCTTAGGTTTAGGCATGCTACCAGGCAACTGGCAAACTATAGTGAAATCCGCAAGGTGAAGAAGAAGATTGCCGCGATGAAGACAATTATACGAGAACGTGAGCTTGCTGGGAAATAGCTATGAAAAAGAATCAAAAGACTCGTCTCGGTCGGGTATTAAGCAACAAGATGGACAAAACGGTGTTGGTGGAAGTAGAAACCCGCCGTCGCCATCCTCGTTTCAAGCGGGTTGTTACCTACAGGAAGGAGTTTAAGGTTCACGATGAGGCCAATGCTTGTGGTGTTGGCGATTTGGTTAGGATTATAGAGACACGTCCTATTTCTAAAGAGAAAAGATGGCGGGTAGCGGAAATCCTAACTAAGGCGGAAGCGATTGAGGTCAAACCAGAAGAGATATAGTAGGCGATGATTCAACCATTTACCAGACTCAAAGTGGCAGATAACTCCGGTGCCAAGAAGATCATGTGCATAAACGTGCTTGGCGGCACTAGAAGAAGATATGCCCGACTGGGCGATGTTATAGTGGCATCTGTGAAGGAGGCGATCCCAGGGGCAGCAGTCAAGAAGGGTGACGTCGTCCGTGCCGTCGTAGTGCGCACTGTCAGGGTGCATAGCCGACCCGATGGCTCATATATAAGGTTCGATGAGAACGCTGCAGTGATTCTCGATGAAAAGGGCAATCCCAAGGGCAGTCGTATCTTCGGTCCTGTAGCGCGGGAACTCAGGGAAAGAGACTTTATGAAGATTGTCTCATTGGCGCCCGAGGTGCTATAGATGAAGATTCGCAAAGACGATGAAGTACTGGTGATTACGGGGGACGATCGGGGGAAAAAGGGTAAGGTTCGCCGGTACTATCCTCGCGAGGATCGGCTTGTTGTGGAGGGGGCGAATATGGTTAAGCGGCATATGAAGCCCCGACCAAACGTCAGACAGGCTGGTATAGTCGAGCGTGAAGCGCCGATCCATGTATCCGATGTGATGCTTATATGCACCAAGTGCAATAAACCGACTCGTGTTGGGTTTCTTATTCTGGAGGGTGGGAATAAGGTTAGGGTATGTAAGAAGTGTCATGAGGTGATCGGCTAGTGTCTAGGCTCAAGGAGAGGTATAAGAAAGAGATTGTCCCAGCCATGATGAAGGATGGTGGATATAAGAACCCGATGCAGGTGCCAAGGTTGAAGATGATCGTGCTAAATGTCGGGGCGGGGGAGGCCATTCAAAATCCGAAGGCATTGGAGGGCGCAACCAATGACCTTTCTTTGATTACGGGTCAACATCCGGTGATTACCAGGGCCAAGAAGTCTATTGCTGCCTTCAGGTTGCGGGCAGGTATGCCTGTTGGAGTTAGAGTGACGCTTCGGGGTGAGCGCATGTACGAGTTCTTCGACCGGCTGGTAAGCGCTGTTCTGCCACGCATCCGTGACTTCCAAGGTGTACCTCGGAATGCATTTGACGGTCATGGTAACTACACGTTGGGACTGAAGGAGCAGATTGTTTTTCCTGAGATCGATTACGATAAAGTAGACAAAGTTCGTGGGCTCCAGGTTTCAATTGTCACCACAGCGCGCACTGATGAGGAGGCTAGGAGGTTTTTGGAACTAATGGGTGTGCCATTTAGTAGACAGTGAGATGAGAGATGGCTAAAGTATCGAAAATCGTAAAATCGAGACGTACTCCCAAATATAGGGTGCAACAGCACAATCGTTGTCGGTTATGCGGCCGTCCACGCGCATATATTCGCAAGTTCGGGTTATGTCGTATTTGCTTCAGGAAGCTGGCTCTCGAAGGTCAACTTCCTGGGGTGAGAAAATCGAGCTGGTGATTGTTTTTGAGGGGTTGATATGAGTTTCACTGATCCTATCGCTGATATGTTGACTCGAATCCGTAATGCAATCGTATCCAGGCATGAATCTGTCCTTGTTCCAGCTTCCAGGACCAAGATATCTATTGCTAAAGTGCTCAAAGAAGAGGGTTTCATTAAGGACTACGAGGTGTTGAAAGGGAATACCCCTCAGAGGGTGATTAAGGTTCACCTCAGTTACACCGGGAAGAAACAACCGGTGTTAAATGGATTGCAGCGGGTGAGTAAACCTGGTCTAAGGGTTTATTGCCAGAAGGGTGAAATCCCTCGGGTATTTGGAGGACTTGGTATCGCAATACTTTCCACTTCTCAGGGTGTGATGACGGGACAACAGGCGTGGAAGAAGGGCCTTGGTGGTGAAGTCCTGTGCTATGTGTGGTAGAACAGGTGAGAGACAACAATGTCAAGAGTAGGTAAGAGACCAATTATTGTGCCCCGCGGCGTAGAGGTATCGATTAAGGGCAATGAGGTCAAGGTCAAAGGGCCCAAGGGAGAACTCTCACGTTCTTTCCATAAGGATATGGCCATATCCTTAAAGGATGGTACTCTCACCGTATCACGGCCGACAGATAATAGGCTTCATCGCTCTATGCATGGTTTTACGCGGAGCATCCTTGCCAATATGGTTGAAGGGGTGAGCAAGGGTTTTAAGAAAAACCTTGAACTCCAAGGTGTGGGCTATCGTGCCACTAAATCTGGGGAGAAACTTGTGATCCAGGTAGGTTATACCAAATCCGTGGAGTTCGCTCCTCCTTCGGGGATAATGCTGGCTACCGAGGGCCCAACTCAGATCAGCGTTTCGGGGGTCGATAAAGAGTTGGTGGGGGAGGTAGCAGCCGAAATTAGAGCAGTGAAACCCCCCGATTCTTATCTGGGAAAGGGTATCAGATACGTAGGAGAGCGGGTTAGACGCAAGGCAGGTAAAGCAGGCAAGGTAGGGAGAAAGAAATAGTAGACTATGACCGGTATCAAGGATTCTAAAGCATCGAGAAAAAGAAGACACGAGCGGGTGAGGAAGCGCGTAACGGGTGATGACGCTCGTCCTCGTCTCTGTGTCTTTCGCAGCCTGAAGCATATCTACGCTCAGTTAATAGACGACGGTTCGGGGCAAACCATTGCTTCGGCATCTACCCTTGATGCTGAGATAGAGACTGACTCGGCAGACAAGAACAAAAGAGGAAAGGCTGAATTGGTAGGGGCCTTGGTTGCCAAGCGGGCCCAGGAAAAGGGAATAAACCAGGTTGTTTTCGATCGAGGGGGATACAAGTATCACGGTCGGGTGAAGGCCTTAGCCGATGCCGCCCGCAAAGCAGGATTGAGGTTTTGAGTATTATGGAACAGACGGAGAGAATAAACCCCGCCGATTTGAACCTGAATGAGAAGCTTGTCCATGTGAACCGTGTGTCCAAGGTGGTGAAGAGAGGCCGGCGGTTCAGCTTCAGCGCGCTGGTGGTAGTTGGCGATGGTGAGGGGCATGTTGGGGTTGGGTTGGGCAAGGCTAGAGAGGTGCCAGCAGCGATTCGTAAGGCCGGTGCTGTTGCTAGAAAGAACCTGATCCGTGTGCCAATGAATGGCAGCACTATTCACTATGAGGTAGTATCCAAGTTTGGGGCAGCAAAAGTGATGTTGAAGCCGGCGGCGCCGGGAACTGGTGTAATTGCTGGGGGCGGAGTGCGAGTTACTGTGGAGGCTGCGGGGATTAAGGACATTCTGACTAAATCGATTGGTAGCTCAAACTCGATAAATGTGGTCAAAGCTACTATGCTTGCTCTTGGTCAATTGAAGGATCCGAAGCATGAATTGGCGAGGAGAAAATCGGGAATCACAACTGGTGAGGGATCCGGTGGCTAAACTGCTTATTACTTGGAAGAAGAGTGCTATAGGCTACTCTAAAGAGCAGAGAGTAACTCTTAAAACCCTGGGCTTGCGCCGTCTGAATCAAGCTGTCGTGCACAACGACTCCCCAGAGATCCGCGGCATGATAAATAAGGTCAGGCACTTAGTTCATGTAGAGGAAGCGTCTGAGGAGTAGAAGATGAAGCAAAACGAACTCAGCCCTAGTCCGCGGTCAAAACGTGACAGGAAGCGAATCGGTCGCGGGGATGGCAGCGGGCATGGGACATATTCTTGCCGAGGCCTTAAAGGACAGAAGTCGCGCGCCGGACCAGGTATCGCCTTACGATTTGAGGGTGGCCAGACCCCTCTGGTTAAACGTTTGCCAGGCAAACGTGGCTTCACTAATATCTTCAAAACAGATTATGCCATTGTAAATGTGCAGCAGCTAAACGTCTTCGCCCAAGAAGGCGAGGTAACGCCTCAGAAGCTTGTTGAAGCTGGGCTGGCCCCTTCGCTCAAGAAACCAATTAAGATCCTCGGCGATGGTGAGCTTCAGCACCCCCTTGTGGTGAAGGCTAATAAATTCTCCCAGGCTGCTAGAAGTAAGATAGAGGCTGTAGGAGGAAGGGCGGAGGAAATTTAGGGGGAGAACCAGATAATGCGACAGCCACAGAAAAGTTCAAGGCCTCGATTGATTCAGGCCATGCTTGACGCTTTCAGCCTCCCAGACCTGAGGTGGAAGTTACTGTTCACCTTGGCGATGCTGGTTGTTTTTCGCTTTGTGGCCCATGTCCCTGTACCCGGGGTCGACCGTCAGGCGCTCAGTAGTCTTTTTGAGAGGAATGCTCTACTAGGCATGCTTGACCTGTTCAGTGGTGGGGCGATGAGGTACTTGAGTATAGCTGCGATGGGTGTTTATCCCTACATTACCGCCTCGATTATTATGCAGCTTTTAGTACCTGTTATTCCTCAACTGCAGTCGTTACAGAAGGAAGGGGAGACCGGGCGCAGGAAACTGAACCAGTATACACACTGGCTTATGGTGCCTTTGGCCATGCTTCAGGCCTATGGGCAGCTAATTATTTTCCAGAGGGAAAATGTTTTCCAGGCGGGTGTGAGGATAGGGTTGACTGGTGATGCTTTGCTGCCCACGGCAGCTATGGTGCTGTCTTTGACAGCGGGAACAGTTTTCCTTGTCTGGCTTGGTGAACGTATCACCGAGAACGGCATCGGCAATGGTATATCTATTATAATCTTCGGCGGCATTGTTGCCGGTATGCCAGGTAATTTGCAACGGACTTATTTGACAGCTACCTCATCTACAGAAGGGGTTTTCAACGTAATAAAGTTGGTCATTCTATTACTAGCGATTGCTTTCTTTATAGTGTATGTCACTGAGGCGGTACGTCGTATCCCGGTTCAATATTCGCGCAGCCTGTTTCGCGGGGGCAAGATGTACCGACAATCAGGGGGCACCCATATCCCGCTCAGGGTGAACTCGGCAGGAATGATCCCTCTTATATTCGCTTATTCCATTCTAATGCTCCCGGCGACGATAGCTACCTATCTCTTTGCCTCTAAAACTGCATGGGTGGCCACAGGAGCGCATTGGGTTGATAGATTATTCAATACAGGAGGGTATCCTTACTGGGTCTTTCTGTTCTTCCTTGTCGTGGGGTTCACTTTCTTCTATACTATGGTGGTTTTCCAGCAACAGAACCTTGCTGAGACCTTGCAGCGTCAGGGGGGCTTCATACCGGGGATTAGGCCGGGACGTCCTACATCTGATTATTTGAATAAGGTGATCATCCGTATCACCTGGGGAGGGGCAATCTTCTTGGCATTGATAGCAGTGATGCCTTTGATTTCACGGTGGTTAGTTGGTTCTTCTGGTGCAACTACCCTTATGCTTATCTCCAGTGCAGGTATTTTGATTGTTGTGGGCGTGGTTCTGGATACCATGAGGCAGATTGAAGCGCAGCTTCTGATGCGTCACTACGAAGGGTTTATAAAGTGACAAAGCAGAAACAGTTGAATCTGATTCTTCTTGGAGCTCCTGGGGCAGGGAAGGGAACCCAAGCAGTTACTATATCCAAGAAGCTGGGGCTGGTTCATGTTGCTACCGGAGACCTCTTTCGCAAAGAGCAGGAGAGCGGCACTGAGCTGGGGAAAATTGCCAAGTCTTACATGGAGAAGGGGCAGCTTGTCCCTGATGAGATAACTGTGAAGATGCTTTTAGGCAGGATTACTGCTCCTGATTGTACTAAGGGTGTTATCCTGGATGGCTTTCCCAGAACTTTGGAACAGGCGAAGGCTTTGGATAAGGCATTGGCAGCCCAGGGTAATGGTATCGATAGGGTGCTGTATATCAAGGTATCTAATCAAGAGCTTTTGAGGCGTCTGAGCGGGCGCTGGATCTGCCGCAATTGCCAGGCACCGTATAATATTGTTGAGATGTCTCCGAAGGTCGCCGGCAAGTGCGACCGTTGCGGAGGCGAGCTCTATCAGCGCGCCGATGATACTGAGGAGACCGCGAGAAAGCGTTTGGATGTTTATTTTTCCCAGACTATGCCTCTTATAGAGTACTACACTAAGACAGGCAAGCTGGTGGAGGTCAATGGCGAACAGGGGATAGAGGCGGTGGGCCGGGATTTAATTGCTGCGCTTAAGGCAAAGATTAGGTGATGAATCAGATCATGCAGGAAGTAGGTATAATCATAAAATCCGCCCATGAAATAGCTATAATGCGGGAGGCGGGGCGAATCGTGGCTGCCGTTATTGAGGCGCTAACTAGGGAGGTTAGACCGGGGGTTACTACGGCCAGAGTTGGACGATATCGCTGTTCGCGAGCTTAAGAGACGAGGGGCTATTGCATCGTTCAAGGGGTATAGAAATTACCCGGCATCGATCTGCACCTCGGTGAATGAAGAGGTGGTCCATGGTATACCTGGGAAGAGAGTACTGAATGAGGGCGACATAATTTCTCTCGATGTGGGTGCGATGCTGAACGGATTTCACGCTGACGCAGCGGTGACGCTGGCTGTGGGGACGATAAGTCCGGAGGCCCGGAAGCTTATCGAGACTACTAGTGATGCTTTGAAGGCTGGTATCGCTGCTGCCAAGGGTGGAGTCAGGTTAGGGGATGTCTCAGTGGCGATTCAGTCTTATGCCGAATCCAGAGGTTTCTCTGTGGTAAGGGAATATGTGGGCCATGGCATTGGCCGGGATTTGCACGAGGACCCTCAGGTTCCCAATTTCGGTGTTGCCGGAGAGGGGCCTCTGCTGAAAAGGGGTATGACCATGGCGCTGGAGCCTATGCTCAACGCTGGGGTATGGCGTACCAGGGTAGCTGATAATAAATGGACGGTAGTTACTGCCGATGGTAAGCTATCTGCTCATTTTGAGCATACAATTGCTATTACCGATGACATGCCGGAGATACTGACTATGCTATAACTTGCTAGGAAAGGGTGAGCTGGTAGCCTATGCCGAAGAAGGAAGTAATCGAGGTCGAGGGAACGGTGATTGAGCCTTTGCCTAATGCTATGTTTCGTGTGGAGTTGCCTAATGGGCACCAGGTACTGGCGCATGCCTCGGGGAAAATGAGGCTTCATTTCATTAGGATACTGCGTGGTGATAAGGTCTTGGTGGAACTCTCTCCTTATGACCTGTCACGAGGAAGAATTACCTATCGTTTTAAGTAGTGAGCTTAAACGATTTCAGGGGCGGCTAAGATGAAGGTTAAAGCTTCGGTTAAAGTCCGGTGTGAAAAGTGCAAAGTCGTGAAGCGCAAGGGCGTGGTTAGAGTCATTTGCACTAACCCGAGACATAAACAGAGACAAGGTTAGTTTTTCGCAGGAGGGGCAATGGCTAGGATTGCTGGCGTCGATGTACCTAAGGATAAGCGCATAGAAGTGGCATTGACCTATTTATATGGCATTGGACCTGCTTTGAGCAAAGAAATCTTGGCGCAAACCGGTGTCGACCCAGATACTAGGGTGAGAGACCTCACGGATGAGCAGGTAAACCGCATCCGCGAGGTTATTGATAAGGGTTACAGGGTAGAAGGTGACCTCCGAAAGGAGATTAATTTCAATATCAAGCGACTCATCGAGATCGGCAGCTACCGTGGCCTCCGGCATCGGCGTGGGTTGCCGGTTCGCGGGCAGCGGACCAAAACCAACGCTCGAACTAAACGAGGGCCTCGTAAGACAGTGGCCGGAAGAGGCAGACGTCGTGGCATGTCCAAGAAGTAGCGGAGGTGACTAATGGTTAATAAGAAGAAATCGTCTAGGGGTGGTAGAAGAGAGAAGAAGGCGATCCCTCGGGGTCGAGCCTATATACAGTCAACCTTTAACAATACTATTATTACGCTTACTGATCCTCAGGGTAATGTTATAGCCTGGGGCAGCTCTGGCACAGCTGGATTCAAGGGTTCGCGCAAGGGTACAGCCTACGCTGCCCAGAGGGCAGCGGAGGCTGCAGCGAAAAAAGGAATGGATCAGGGCCTGCGGCAGATCGATGTCTACGTCAAGGGGCCGGGGAGCGGGCGAGAGGCGGCAATTCGTTCCCTTCAGGCTGCGGGCCTGAGTATCACTAGCATTAGAGATGTAACACCTATTCCTCATAATGGCTGCCGTCCTCCCAAGAGGAGAAGGATATAAAGGAGGTTTGCGATGGCCCGTTATACGGGGCCGGCTTGCCGGGTTTGTCGGCGTCAAGGCGATAAGCTGATGTTGAAGGGCGCTAAGTGTTTTACCCCAAAGTGCCCTGTGGAGAAGCGGCATACCCCTCCCGGGCAGCACACTAGTGCTCGGCGAAAGGTATCGGAGTATAGCTTGCAACTGAAAGAGAAGCAAAGGGTACGTTACATCTATGGTGTACTGGAGCGCCAGTTTAGGAAGCATTTCGCTGAAGCTGAGCGACGTCCTGGTCTCACCGGCGAGAATTTTCTGCGGATACTGGAGATGAGGCTTGATAATGTGGTGTATCGTCTTGGCTTCGCTGATTCGCGCCGCCAAGCAAGGCAATTGGTGCTGCATGGGCATATCACTGTTAATGGGCGTGTCGCTAGTGTCCCATCATATCAGGTAAAAGTAGGGGCTGTTGTATCCTGGAAGGAAGGAAGCTCTGAATTGGCATTATACCAAGCTGTGGTTAAGGATATCGGGAGCAAAACTATACCAAGCTGGTTGAACTTAGATCGAGAAACCATTTCCGGGCGTGTGCTTGCTGTCCCATCGCGTAGCGATATCGAATCTACTATTGATGAACGGCTTATCGTAGCATTCTATTCAAAGTAGATCTCGATTATTTTCCTGAGGAGGCTGTGCGTTGTTGCAGGTTGTAAGTCCCAAAATAGAATGCGAAAGTGGCTCTGAGAATTACGGGAGATTTGTTGCTGAGCCTCTGGATCCCGGCTTCGGGGTTACCTTGGGCAACAGCTTACGCCGGGTGCTCCTTAGCTCACTCCCGGGGGTAGCAGTGACCGCGGTCAAGATTGAGGGGATACAGCATGAGTTTACCAACATCCCCCATGTTAAGGAGGATGTGATAGAATTCCTGCTCAATATCAAAGAACTGCGGCTCAGGGCTTTGACTGATGTCCCGGGAAGGTTATTCCTTGAGGCTAGTGGTGAAGGAGCGGTCTGTGCTGGCGACATTAAGCCTTCTGCCGAGTTTGAAGTAGTGAATCCGGAACTTCATCTGGTCACACTGGATTCTCCTGATGCCCAGTTAAACGTTGTATTATATGTTGAACAGGGGAAGGGATATGTGCCTGCCGGCCGTGGAGATGGTCTGCCACTGGGGGTAATACCAGTGGATGCTGTTTTTACGCCAGTACGTCGTGTTAATTACACAGTAGGTAAAACTCGTGTCGGCCAGGTAAGTAACTATGACAAGCTAACCCTTGAAGTGTGGACTGATGGCACCATTACCCCAAGGGAGGCACTAGCCAAAAGCGCCGAGATACTAACTAAACATTTTTCCCTGTTTAGCGAATTGGGTAAGGTCCAAGTTGAGGGAGAGAAGCCGCTTGCCCCTGCTATTCCTCCCGAGAAATACGAGATGCCGTTGGAGCAACTCAGTCTCTCTGCTCGTACCTTCAACTCTTTGCGCCGAAGTGGTATAACTAGGGTTGGTGAGCTTTTAGAGAAGACTGACGAAGATTTGCTCGCACTGAGGAGCTTCGGGCAGAAATCTCTCGAGGAAGTTAGAGAGCGACTTGAAGCACTTGATTTGCAGCCTAAATCCTCGGAGGAGAAGAAAAAGTCGCGTGGTGGCGAAGCTGCTGAGACCGAGGATAATGAAGATGCAGAGCAGGAAGAGGAATAGTTCTATCTAGACCTGGTTTTTATCGGTGAGGAGAAGATGAGACATAAGGTAGCTGGGCGTAAGCTGTCTAGAGCAACTGATCATAGGATGGCGCTTTATAGAAACCTGGTAACTGACCTCTTGCGCCATGAGAAGATTGTCACTACAGAGGCCAAGGCTAAAGAGGCGCGGTCCCTGGCGGAAAAGGTAATCACCTTGGGCAAGCAGGGAAACTTGCAAGCTCGTCGCCAGGCGCTCTCTTTCGTCTATGACAAGGGTGTGGTAGACAAGCTATTTACCGAGCTTGGGCCGAGGTATGCCCAGAGGGCTGGGGGATATACTCGGGTAGTTAAGCTAGGGCCCAGGATGGGAGACGGAGCGCCTATGGCGCAGTTAGAACTGGTCTAGATGGAGTTGCCACCAACCAGAAAACTAGCTCTAATAGTGGAATATGATGGTGCCGAGTATCATGGATTTCAGGTTCAGGTTGGTGTGCCAACAATTCAAGGTGAGATAGAGAGCGCTCTGGGGAAGCTAACTGGAGAGAGGATTAGGGTTATTGGGGCTGGACGCACCGATGCTGGTGTTCACGCTAAAGGACAGGTGATCAGCTTTAAAACAGCCTCAAGTTTAGCTCTCCAGATTTTAATAAGGGCCCTTAACTTCTATCTGATGCCGGATATAGCCGTAAAGTATGGGGAGGAAGTGGAGGGTGGCTTTAATGCAAGGAGAGATGCTGTTAGCCGGGAATATCGGTATACTATCCTGAATAGGCTGGCGCCGTCTCCTTTGCTGCAGGAATTATGCTTATTTCGTTCCGGTGGCACTGAATACAGAAATAATGAATGAAGCGTGTCAGTCTCTTTTGGGGAGCCATGATTTCGCTTCGTTCACTGGCCCTATGAGAGGCAAGAGAACAATACGCAGTGTATATAGGGCGGAGGTGTCAAGAATAGAGGAAGAGCTGGTTTTTTTCGACATGGTGGCCGACTCTTTTTTGCCTAAGCAGGTGCGCAGCACCGTGGGCGCTCTCGTGAGGGTTGGGTTGGGGAAACTAGCTGTGGAAGGATTTGAAGAGATACTCCAAGTGAAAAGGCCCGGGCTCGCAGCCCCAGTGGCACCTGCTCATGGCCTTTGTTTGATGCAAGTTAACTATCCTGAGCACAAGTTCGGCAAGAGGCAAATATATGAAAACTTATAGCACTAAGGCTTCTGATATAGAGCGGAGGTGGCATGTTGTCGATGCCTCGGGGAAGAACCTGGGCAGGCTGGCAACTGAGGTGGCAGTGTTGCTAAAAGGAAAGCGCAAGCCAATTTATTCGCCCCATCTCGATGTCGGCGATTATGTTATTGTAGTGAACGCAGCCAAGATAGAGGTAACAGGGAAGAAACTCACTCAGAAGATATACTATCGACATTCCAACTATCCTGGGGGGTTGAGAAGCGTGAGGCTGGAGGAAATGATGGGGACTCATCCTACTAGGGTGGTCGAGCATGCGGTAAAGGGAATGTTGCCGCACAATCGGCTGGGTGCGGCCATGTTCAAAAAGCTCAAAGTCTATGCTGGGGCTGAGCATGCCCATGAAGCCCAGGTTAAGGCTACCGAGAAGGAGAAATAGCTTGAGCGAACAAGCATATTTTCGTGGTACAGGGCGACGGAAGACAGCAGTGGCCCAGGTGAAGCTGATGAAGGGCAAGGGCGCTATCATCGTCAACGGCAAGCCCTTAGAGGAGGTATTCGGGATAGACCGGCTACGGGCTACTGTCCTCGAGCCGCTCAAGGTCACTGAAACATCAGATAAATTCAGTGCCATAGTCAAGGTAACGGGCGGTGGCGTCGTAGCGCAGGCGGGAGCCATCAGCCATGGCATAAGCCGGGCATTGATCAAAATGGATGAAAGACTCAAGCCTCAGCTTCGTAGTTATGGCCTGCTTACCAGGGATTCTCGGGTCAAGGAACGTAAGAAGTACGGGCTGAGAAGGGCCCGCAAGGCGCGCCAGTACCGCAAGAGATAGTATCCCTTGGCTTAGGCAGATGGCTTAGTCAGACGTATGGGGGAAACTGCTTCATGGCACGTGTGACTTGTGCCATGTGTGATTCGTAGAGCAAAAGGGGCACGTGAGCAGTGGAAATCTCGGAAGTAAGCAGGAACACAAAGCTCTTGATCAATGGTGTTCCTTTTGCTGTAGAGGATGTCAAGTTCGTTAAGCCTGGCAAAGGTCGCGCAATGTATTACCTCAAGCTGCGCAACCTCTTTGAAGGCACCACTCGAGACCAGACCTATCATTCCGGGGACAAGGTTGAAGAGGTCCATGTCAGCAGCAGCGAGATGCAGTATCTTTATAAAGAGGGTGACCACTACGTATTTATGGATAATGAGAACTTCGAGCAGCATTCTGTGCCCAAAGAGATGCTTGGTACAAGGAGCCAATTCCTCAAGGAAGGCTTCGTGGTCACTGTCTCGGTGATGGAAGGCAAGGTTCTCGAGGTAATCCTGCCCAAATTCGTTGAACTAGCGGTGGTGAAGGGTGCTGCTAGCACCAAGAGCGATACAATCACCGCTCAGTCGAAGATGGTTGAGCTTGAAACCGGGGGTCTCTTGGCAGTCCCCGCCTTTGTCAAGGAGGGGGACATCGTTAAGGTAGACACGCGCACCAACACCTATGTAGAGCGGGTCAGCACAAAAAGGTGAAGGATGACCCTGGATGAATCCTCACGACTCCTCCGTATAAAGACCAATCTCGAGCGCCGCTTACTTATTTATGATGGTATTCGCGCTTTCTTTCGGAGCGAAGGATTCCTCGAAGTAGAGACACCGCTTCTCATGCCGGCGGTTGCCCCGGAACGTTATATAGACCCTTTTCCAGTTGGCGGCTGGTTTCTCTCGACTTCACCAGAGATGCATATGAAGCGGCTGCTTGCCGCTGGCTACAGTAAAATCTTCCAAATCTGCCGCTGCTTCCGTAAAAGCGAACGAGGCCAGTTACATAATCCCGAATTCACCATGCTGGAATGGTACCGCGTTGGCGCTGACTACATGCAGATTATCCGGGATACCGAACGTCTGGTGTTTACGCTCGCTGGCAAGCTATGTCACCGCTCGACGATTCGCTACCAAGGCACGGAGATCAACCTTGCTTCTCCCTGGCCCAGGATAACTGTGCGCCAGGCCTTTCTTAATTCAGCTGACTGGGACCCATTTGATCGTCTCGATGCGGAGCGGTTCGATGTTGACCTTGTCGAGAAGGTAGTGCCAAGCTTCAATTCCACCCATCCTGCTGTGCTATTAGACTATCCTGTGACAATGGCCTCTCTGGCCCGGGTAAGGCCTGGAAAACATCCGGTGGCCGAGCGAGCGGAGGTCTTTATCGGAGGGCTGGAGATAGCCAATGCCTACAGCGAACTGAACGATGCAGCCGAGCAGGAGCGGCGCTTCAAACAGGAAATTGAGACTTTGAAGCGAGAAGGTAAACGCAGCGTTGTCATGCCACAGAGATTCCTGGAGTCTCTGTCTAGCCTCCCTGAGTGTGGAGGGATCGCTCTGGGTATCGACCGCCTGGTCATGTTATTTTGCGATGCTGCCTCCATCGATGAGGTTATCGCTTTCCCTTGGGACGATGTTTAGTATAACTCGAGGACTTTGGCTAATTCGATGATTATGGGGGCACGGCATTGCCGTGCCCCTCTTTGTTTCCATTGCTCACAACAAATGTTGAAATTTCTTTGGCGGCTGTGCATAATGAGTCATCCCTGTGGAGTTAGCCAGTGCTTGAGGAGGGGACGAGATGAAAGCAGCGGTTTTGGAAGGCAAGAGGAAGTTTGTGATAGAAGAGGTTCCCGAACCTGTTTTAGAAAAGGATGAAGTCCTGATAAAGGTGCAGTATTGCGGGATATGTGGCTCCGACCTGCATGTCTTCAAAGAAGGCGCAGCTGTGGGTTTTGGCCACGAGTTCTCGGGAGACATCGTCGGAATGGGGTCAGAGGTGAAGGGGTGGAGGATGGGGGAGCGAGTGGCGGTTGACCCTCTTGCCTCCTGTGGCGAGTGCTTCTGGTGCCAGCGTGGTGAGTTGGGTCTCTGCGAACAATATTTTATTGCGTTGGTAGAATACAAGGGCGCTTTCGCCACTTACGCCAAAGCCAAGTATCATTACCTTCATAGACTCCCCAAAAGGCTGGGTTATGAGGAGGGGGCCATAATTGAGCCTACGACCTGCGCTTTGCATGCCATCAAAGTGGCCGGAATGCAGAAGGGCGATGTTGTTGCGGTGCTTGGTCTGGGCCCCATCGGACAACTTGTAGCGCGAGTTGCCAAAGCCTCAGGTGCCAAGGCAGTGTACGCTTCAGAGATTAGCCAAGTTAGGCTCGAAATGGCCAGAGACGCGGTGGACGAAGTCATAGACGCAAAAGTGACCAACCCGGTTGACCGGGTTCTTGAGCTTACTGACGGCAGAGGCCCTGACATTGTCTTCGAATGTGCTGGAGCTGTCGCGACGACGCAACAATCAGTCGCCTTGGTGAGGAAAGGTGGAGTTGTCGTTATTGTAGCGATATGCTTCGAGACAGTTGAATTGCCGGTCAGTAACATCAACCTGAGAGCGCTTACGGTAAAAGGGTCCATGACCTTTTCGCCGGGTGAGTATGCTGCTGCATTGAGGCTGATAAAAGCCAGGAAGATTGATGTGGCCCCTCTGCTGCAACTTAAGATGCCGCTGGATAAAATCAACGAGGCCTTTGAAATGGCCCTAAGAGGCGAGGGCGGCAAGATACTGATAAAGCCCTAGAAACAGGTGGAGCTCATTTCTTATGGATTTCCATAAGGGTGCTCCTCGCTTCTACCCCTCGATAGTTGGCAAAGCCCAGCGTGGAAGGGTCGGTTCTCACATCGAGCACCGCCGGCAGCCCTGACTTGAAAGCCCTTTTCAGGGCAGGTTTGATTTGCTCGGGCTCGGTAACAAGCTCACCATAGGCTCCCAGGCTCTCCGCGTACTTATCGTATCTCACCTCTTCGCTCAATATGGAGCAAGTCTCACGGCACTGGTTGAGCTGCTGATCGTGTCTCACCATGCCCCACTGGCAATCGTTACCTACCACCACGACTATTTGTTTCTTGTGCCGTACTGCGGTGTCTATCTCGCTGGCATTGAGCAGGAATGACCCATCGCCTGTTATCACGACGACTTTTTTACTGGGTAAAGCCGTTTTGATGCCTATCCCGAAGGGGATGCCCCCCCCGAGGTGCCCTAGCGAGCCGCCCTGAGCGTTTATATAACTGCGCGGCGAATTGGCGTGATACAGAGGCGTGACATGAGCGTGTATGTCACCGCCGTCCATCACGATGACAGAGTCGTCGCCCATGTAGTCGCAGACCTCTCTGCCCAGCCTCCCGGGGTTGATGGGCTTGTTAGAGCTCGTTGCCCCAGAGGCCAGGATGTCCTGAACAGACTTGGCGATGCCCTTCACTGTTTTCACCCACTCCGTCTCCCTGCGCTTTTTGCCTGAGGCTCTAAGCGCCTCCTGAGCTGCCTCTGTCATTTGGGTCAGTACCGCCTTGGCATCTCCCCATATGCCGAGGTCGACCGGCCTGTTCCTGCCGATTTCCAGTGGTTCGATCTCTACAGAGATTACCTTTACATCAGGGGCATAAAAAGCGCCCTTGCCGTAGTTAAGTATCTCCTCGAACCTGACACCGATGGCGAGGAGCACATCGGCTCCCGCTATGCTCCCGAAGTCATAGCCCACAGGACCTCCGCAGAGCGGGTGGTCATCGGGTATGCCCCCTTTCCCGCCAATGGCGTAACAAACAGGAATCTTAAGGAACTCGGCGAACTTCACCAGCTCTTTTGAAGCATTGGACCAGAGAATGCCGCTTCCAATCAAAATGCCCGGCCTCTCAGCGTCCAGCAGCCATTTGACTGCTTTCTTCACGAGTTGCGGGTCTCCATAGGGTCGGGCGTCGGTTCTATATCTCTCTGGCGGAACAATTGGAGCGTCTTTCTTATCTACCTCGAGCAGCAGCAAATCATAGGGGATGTCTAACAGTACAGGCCCTTTGCGCCCTGTGGTAGCGTATCTGAAAGCTGTAGCTACATACTCCGGCAGCCTCATTGTCGAGGTGGGGTAGCCTCTCCACTTCGTGATGGGATGATACGCATCCCTGGAATCGAACTCCTGGACAGCGCCCATGCCGGTATAGCAAAATGGTGTGGAGGTGCAGATAGCGACAACAGGCGCGCAGGCATACCAGGCAGCAGCTATACCCGCCGCCATATTGATGGCGCCTGGGCCTGCCGTAACCATAGTGACCCCGGGCTCGCCAGTGGCCATGGCGTACCCAGTGGCAGCGTTAGTCACAGCCTGCTCATGTCTCATATCTATGAGTTTTATGCCCTCATCCAGGCATGAATCGTATATCTCGCTTAGCTCGCCGCTGAGAGTGAAGATGGTCTTGACCCTCTCATTCTTCAAAGCCTTGCCTACCAGTATGCTTCCTCTTACCTTTGCCATCTCGACCTCCATAATTTGGGATTGTGCAGCCCTGACAAATTGTGGAATTATTTGCTGTGCGAATTAGGACTAGATTCTAACCGATTTGTCAAGAGTTTCCAATAGAGGGGCTATATACTTTGCTCTTTTAGGACTCAGCCAGGCGCTTCTTGAGAAAGTCGATGATTTTCACCGGGTAGGGGTCAGTCTCATTGAGCAGCGCCAAGTAGTAGCTGACCCAATCCCCGAAGAAAACAAGGCTCATCATCTGGCTCAGGGCGCTTTCCCCTTTGGCATCGATTATCTCGTGGCTTACCTTTGCGTTACTCAGCATCTCGGCGGTGAGTTTGTAACGGAGAAGCGTTCTCGAATGCAGACGTGGGGAGCGTAGGAAGATCACGAATAGCCTCTCTGCAAAATCTGCGGGGAACTCATAGCCGACCACGGCATTGTGGTTCAGTTCGGGAAATATCTCGTAGAAAGCCCAAGCCTTGCTATTCTCGTTTATCTGCGTTTTCCACCGTTGCGCTGCCGTGGAAACAAAGCCCGCACCATAGATGACCGCTAAATGGCTGTGCAATTTGGTTGCCAGTTGCTTGGCTGGATTGCTCTTCAGCGGGCGGTTCTCATCTATTGTGGTCTGTAGATTCTGAAGAACCTGCGCCATCTCTGCCACATCCGTCGATTTATCGCTCACGATGCCCAGATTCTGGCAGATTCCGAGCAAGGGAAAGAAACTGTGTGCCAGAGCGGCGCGGGGTGGCGCTTTGTAGTCGATGATAAGAACTGGGATTTTATTCTGTTCAGCAATCGCCTTTAACTTGCCGCCGGTGGTGATGACCAGCTTCTTGGCTGCTGTCGCCAGTGCCTGATCAAATGCCGATAGTGTCTCCTCTGTCATACCTGAGTAGCTTGAGGCGATGACTAGCGTTTTCGCATCAACGAACTTGGGCAGGGTATAGTCTCGGCACACTGAGATGGGGATTTTTCCATCTATGGCGTTCAGGCTGCTCAGCAGGTCGCCTCCGATAGCGGAGCCGCCCATCCCCAGGATAGCTATCTTGTCAACTTTGGAATAGCTAGACGGCACTCTGAAGTTCAGAGCCTGCTGCCATGCCTTGAGGCACTGCTGCGGCAGTTCGCGGATACGCTCTCGCATCCCAGATGGGTCAAGCTTGTTGTGCACTCCAGAGCTGTCTAGATCTATCATTGGCTAAACCCCCGCCAGTTCTTTTCCAGCCTTTAGCAATCTCTCCACATGCTCTATGGACTCGCTCTCAGCATAGATACGAAGTACAGGCTCTGTCCCTGAAAGTCGTGATCAGCAGCCAGCTTCCATCGCTGAGCCGGAAGCGAAAACCATCTACTGTGTCGCTCTTTGTCACCTTTGTATTATCGATCTTACTGGGCTTGAGCTGGCTCAAGCGCTTTACCACAGCTTCTCGCTTCTCTTCGGAGAAATGGAAATCTATCCTGTTATAGTGATGAGGCCCTACCTTGCTGTAAAGGTATTTAATTAGCTCCGAAGGCTTCTTGCCCGTTTTGACCATGAAGTCGAGTATATAGAGACCTGACAGTATGCCGTCGCGTTCCGGTATATGACCACGATAGCCGAAGCCGCCGCTCTCCTCGCCCCCGATAAGGGCGTTTTCCGCCATCATCTTGGGGCCGAGATATTTGAAGCCAACTGGTGTCTCAAATACAGGCACCGAGTAAAGTTCGCCCAGCTTGTAGACCATGTCCGTGGTGGTTACGGACTTGACGATTGCTCCTCGCTCACCGCGTATCTCCAGCAGGTAAAGGGCAAGCAAGGCAAATACCTGGAGTTGCGTCACAAACACGCCGTTTTCGTCGAGGACGCCGATGCGGTCAGAATCGCCGTCCGTTGCCAGTCCCACATCTGCACCGCTCGCCGTCACTCTCTTGGAAAGCTTGGTCAGGTGCGAGGCAATGGGCTCCGGCTGGATTCCCGGGAAGAGGGGATTGCGTTTAGAGTTGAGCTCGGTTATCTTGATGTTGCCGCCTGTCAATAATCTTCTGAAGTATCCTGCTCCGGCGCCATACATGGAATCTACGGCAATATTCAATCTCGCGTTGCGTATCCGTTCCAGGTCGACCAATTTCGCGATCTGGCTCAGATAGACCGGTGCCGGATCATGATATTCGATCAGCCCCTGTTTCAGGCCATCCGATAATGCAAGTCGCTTTACCTTGCCGCTGCTCACTATTTGATGGATACGCTTCTCCAGGTCAGCGGTCACCTCAGGCGAAGCGCTGCCGGCGTACTCCGGTTTGTACTTGAACCCGTTCCATATAGCGGGGTTATGGCTGGCGGTGATGATTACGGCTCCTGCCGCTTTCTTGCCTACTATAGCGTAGCTTATCACCGGCGTTGGGGCTGCTTTGGGATTTAAATATGCCTTGATGCCATTCCCAGCTAGTACCTCGGCCACAGCGGCGGCGAAATCCTCGGAGGCGAACCTGGTGTCGTAGCCTATGATTAAGCCCTGTGAGGCTATACCTTTGTCCAGCAGATAATTGGCTACTCCTTGAGCGCAGGCTCGCACGTTGTCGAAGGTGAAATCATCTCCAATTACTCCTCGCCAGCCATCGGTGCCGAACTTAATAACTGGGGGCATTTTGACCCTCTCTAAAATGAAATGGCGTTATCTTCTATAGTCTTATTTGCCCAGACCTTGACCCCATGTTCTAGCTTGTTTCCTTTGCCGATGATGACGTCGTCGCTGATAATGGAGCCATCGGTGGCCCAGGTATTATCTCCAATAGCGCTGTTGTTGCCCACAACGCTGTTTTTCACCGTTACATTCTTGCCAAGCTTAACATTTTGCCACAGTATCGCTTCATCTAAGATGCAGCCTTGTCCTGCGATGCAGCCACTCCCAAGAACAGTCGGTCCTGAAATCTTTGTGTTTTGCTTGATGATGCAACCTCTGCCCATCACTATCGGGCCAACGAGCTTGACCGAAGTGTGGATTTTGCAGCCTTCCTCAAGCCAGACGCCATCAGCTATCGCTTTGCCCGGGAGATGGGAGACGGCCTTGCCCGTGAGGAGATCGTGATGTAGCTTAAAATAGTCGTCTGGTTTGCCGGTGTCGAGCCAATAGGCATGTGACTGATAGCCGTAAAAAGGGATGCCGCGTTTCACTAGGTCGGGGAAAAGCCCTCGCTCCAGCATGGAATGAACGCCGGTTGGTATGAGTTCCAACATCTCCGGTTCCAGGACATATATGCCGGCGTTGATCAGGTTGGAGGTTACCTTATCCCGGCTTGGCTTCTCGATGAACCCTTTAACCCTGTTCTGTCTATCCAACTCGACTACTCCGTATGCTGTGGGGTCATCTACAGGAGTAAGCGCGATGGTAGCCTTAGCTTTGTGGGCCCGGTGAAACCTTATCATCTCAGTAAGGTCTAAGTCGCTGAATATGTCCCCGTTAAATACTAGAAAGGTATCATTCAGAAACCGTTCTGAATTTTTTACCGCCCCGCCGGTTCCCAACGGCGTCTGCTCAACTGCGTAGCTCAACTTCACTCCGAAACTGCTGCCATCCCCGAAATGACTCTGGATGCGGTCAGGCAGATAGCAAATGGCAAGTATGATCTCGTCGATATGATGTCTTTTAATGTGTTCGACCATGTGTTCCAGAAATGGTCTGTTCACAATGGGGACCATAGGCTTAGGCAGGTTGCAGGTAAGGGGACGTAGCCGCAACCCCTCACCGCCGACGAGTATGATTGCCTTCACTATTTACTCCTTGCTCGGCTTCTTTATTCCAGCTTCAGCCCGGAGTGCTGCTGCCTTGTTGGTGCGCTCCCAGGGCAGGTCGAGGTCGTTGCGCCCGAAGTGGCCATAGGCAGCGGTTTGTTTAAATATGGGACGGCGCAGTTCCAGGGACTCGATGATGGCGCCGGGGCGAAAGTCGAAGTGCTTTTTCAGCAACTTCTGAATTAGCTCCTCATCCACCTTGCCGGTGCCAAAGGTCTCGATGGAGATAGAAAGCGGGTGGGCTATCCCGATGGCGTATGAGACTTGAATCTCCAGGCGGTCGGCGAGACCCGCAGCGACGATGTTCTTGGCGGCATAGCGGGCGTAATAAGCAGCGGAACGGTCTACTTTAGTAGGGTCTTTCCCCGAGAAAGAACCGCCCCCATGCCTGGCAATGCCTCCGTAGGTGTCAACCAGAATCTTACGTCCTGTAAGCCCGGTATCTCCCATCGGCCCGCCAATCACAAACCGTCCGGTGGCGTTGATATAGTATTTGGTCTTCTTGTCTAAAAGATTGTGGGGAATTACATGTCTTATTACCAATTCCTGGATGTCCCGGTGGATGACCTCGTTACTGGTTGCCTCATTATGCTGGGCGCCGATGACTACTGCGTCTATTCGTTTGGGCACTCCGTAGCTGTATTCAACTGTTACCTGGGACTTGCCATCGGGGCGCAGGTAGGGCAGAGTACCATCCTTTCTCACCTGGGCCAGTCGTTGACAGAGCTTGTGAGCCAGCACGATGGGCAGCGGCATGAGTTCAGGTGTTTCGTTGCAGGCAAACCCTATCATCATCCCCTGGTCGCCGGCACCCAAAGTCTCTTTCTCATTTGAGTTTTTCTCTTTCCGCCTTGTCTCCAGGGAATGATCCACCCCCATCGCGATGTCCGGCGACTGCTCTTTTATGGAGACAATCACGCCGCAGGTATCGCAATCGAAGCCGTACTTGGCGCGAGTGTAACCTACGCCGCGTACAGTTTCACGAACGATCTGTGGTATCTCAACATAGCATTTGGTGGTGATCTCCCCCATTACAATCACCAGACCGGTTGTCGCCATGCTTTCGCAGGCTACCCTGGCCATAGGGTCTTGGGCCATTATGGAGTCTAGAACAGAGTCTGCAATCAGGTCGCAGAGCTTGTCCGGGTGCCCCTCAGTGACCGATTCCGAGGTTACCAGCATGCATGGTGATTTCATGAAAGTAGTAGTCATTGGCCTTTCCTCTCCTTTAAGTTCCTGCTTCCCAGCTCTCCAGATATTTTCTTTGCTCTGGGGTCAGGGTGTCAATTTTAATCCCCATAGCCTTCAGCTTTAGCCTGCCCACCTCTTTATCCACTTCCTCGGGAACAGGGTAGACCCTGAGCTTGAGTGCCTTTCCGCTTTTGACCATATACTCGGCGCAAAGGGCCTGGTTGGCAAAGCTCATATCCATAACGCTTGCAGGATGACCTTCGGCGGCAGCCAGATTGATTAGCCTGCCTTCGCCAAGCAGATAAATCTTTCTCTTGTCAGTGAGCGTATATTCTTCTACTGAATTCCGTATCTGCCTTTTATTCACCGCAAGCTTCCCCAAAGCGGGGATATTTATCTCTACGTTGAAATGGCCGCTGTTGGCCAGAATCGCCCCATCTTTCATCGCCAGCATATGTTCACTGTCAATGATATGCAATCCCCCGGTGACTGTGATGAAGATATCACCTATTTTAGCTGCTTCGAGGAGAGACATCACCTGGTAGCCATCCATAACTGCTTCCAGAGCGCGGATGGGGTCAACTTCACATACGATGACATGGGCACCCATTCCCTTTGCCCTCAAGGCAACACCTCGCCCGCACCAGCCATAGCCGCAGATGACGACTTTCTTGCCTGCCCAGAGGATATTGGTCGCCCGAGTGATGCCGTCCATGGTACTTTGCCCTGTTCCGTAGCGGTTGTCGAAGAAGTGCTTTGTTTGGGCATCGTTGACTGCGATAATGGGGTATTTCAGCTTTTTCTCTTGTTCCAAGCTTCTCAGCCTGATCACGCCTGTGGTGGTCTCCTCAGTACCTCCAATTATATTGCCCATAAGCTCTTTACGATCCTTGTGAATCGTTGCCACAAGGTCAGCGCCATCATCCATGGTGATATGAGGCTTGTGGTTCAGAGCAGAGTTTATATGTTTGTAGTAGGTTTCGTTATTCTCTCCCTTGATGGCAAAGACGGGGATGCCGTGTTCCTTCACCAAGCAAGCAGCGGCATCATCTTGGGTTGAGAGCGGGTTAGAGGCGCAGAGGGCCAAATCAGCGCCACCGGCCTTTAAGGTAAGGGCTAAGTTAGCTGTCTCTGTGGTGATATGGAGACATGCGGCAATGCGGATCCCTTTAAGTGGTTTACTCTTGGCAAACCTTTTCCCTATCAACTGTAGCACCGGCATCTCGCGGGACGCCCACTGTACCCGGAGCTCTCCTGCTGAGGACAAGGATGGGTCTTTGATATCGCTATTGCCCGCTTTTCTTTGACTCACACTAATACTCCTTTAAATTTGTGACTTTCCTTGCAGTTTTTGTATTGAACTGCTCCGCAACCCAGGCAGGTAGGTCCTTTGTGCCCATTACAATCGGATTCTGATGGCAGTCAGTGCCGCCGGTCATGATCAGATTATGGCTCCTGCAAAACTCAATGTAATGAGCTGTAGTCTTAGCATCATGTTTGGTATGCCAGCACTCGATGCCATCGATGTACTTCAGCATGTGATCCTCGATTATCTTCGTCTGCCTGGCCAGATCGCGCGTTATAGTTACCAGAGATGTTCCATTAGAGTCGTTGGGGTGGGCAAATACCAATTTACCGCCAGCGTTCCTGATCAGCCCTGAGGCTTCAGCAAGCGAGAGCGGATACTTGGGCACATCGCACTTCACCAGATATTTGTCGAACGCCTCTTGCTTGTCTTTGACAATGCCCTTCTTGATCAGATAATTTGCTATGTGGGGGCGGCCGAAGGCTCCATCTACGGTTGCCTGTATGTTTTCAAGATCTTTCTCTGTGAACCTACTGATCACCTGTTTATCGAACTCAACATTCAATTTTTCTAGAATCTGGCGCGCTCTTGCCTCCCTGCGTTCTCTCATCAATTTGAGCTTGTTTTTCAGTTCCCGGTTCTCAATATCGTACTGATATCCCAGGAAATCCAGCGAGACTGACTTTGCAGACTTACCCGCGTCGGGAGGGTATTCGAAAGTGACATTGAGTTCTACACCGGTGATATAAAGTATTCCATATTGTTTGGCTAGGGCAACAGCTTTTGCCTGGGCAAATATGGAGTCGTGGTCAGTTATAGAGAGCAATTCGATATTTCTTTTCTTCGCCTCTTTAAAGACCTCCTCGATGGGCAGATTGCCATCCGAGCCGGTCTTGGTATGAATTTGCAAATCTATTTTCATCTCTGCGTTCTCAGCGCTCTCTGCGGTAAATAATCTCCTATCTCTTCTCCATGCCTATGATATACCAATCCTCAGGCTGATCCTTAGTAGTATCGACAATAAGATGAACGATGTCAAGGTTCTGATTCAACCTCTTTAAGTCATCAAGATCCACCTTTTCGAACTTTTTCTCGTTATTGATATAGGCCTGTTCGGTCAGTGCGTTGGACTCATACTTCTCTTTCGTCCGTCTCGCAATTCTTGCCAGTGACACCTCACGAGGGCACTGGGTGTGCAGGATGACAAATGTCCGTTTGTACTTGGCCGCTAAAGCTGCGGCACGTCTTCTTAACGATTGTGTAATGAAAGTGGCATCGATTATCGCGCCTTTGCCTTTCTTGAGAAGCTCCTCTGTCTGACGGAAGGTCTCATCGTAGACCAGCATCCGCTTATCCATATTCGAGGCGACCTTTTCATCGAAAATATCCTCGCCCTTCAATACTTCTTTTCTAATGAGGTCAGTTCGAACGATAGTATAGCCTTTTATATTCGCTATCTCCTCGCTTGTCTCAGTCTTCCAGGTAGCGGGAAGGCCGACGGTGATGAGCAATATGTTTGAGCCTGGGTTGGTTTTCACGAATTTGGCAAAAGGTTCCTTCATTTTGCTGCCCTCTAAATTACCCGACAAAGGGCCTGGATTAAGAGATATACGATTCCGCCAGCTCGAAATACCTTCTGGCTCTATCCAGTGTTTTCGGCTTCTGGTCTTCTGAGATATGAGGGTCATCCAACTGGAAGCCTTCCACCTTTCCCCGAACATAGGCCCGGTAGCACTTATAGAAGTCCAGCAGCTTGAGCAGTTCTCTGTCTCCGGAAGCTTTCACATATGCCTCGGCAAAGTGTTCTGACAGCTCGGGTCGTCTGTGGAAATCCAGGTCCATGGCCAGGAAGGCGATCTCACTGGCAACATCGATATATCTGAATCTATCATTAAATTCTATACAGTCGAAAATGCATAGCCCATCGATGAAGCAGATATGCGCCGCGTGCAGGTCTCCATGGCAGTCCCTTATCCTGCCCTCTTTAACCCTTCTAGCAAATAGCGCAGCATTCCTTTTGAGAAAGGAATGCGTGTAATCCTTTATCTGTTCGTATTGCGCCTTGGTGATCGTTTGGTTGACATAACTACTGACCTGGGAAAAGTTCTCCTCAGCGTTTTGAGTTACGGTATCGAGCCCGCCGATTTTAGCCTGATCCTCGCTCAGTTCTGCTTGGCGGTGAAATTCTACCAGTCTTCTAGCCACCATCTCTAACATTTGTGTGGTCACCTGGTCGTTTTGCAGCATCCTATCCATCATCCTCTGATAGGGAAGTGGGCGCATTTTCACTGCGCATTCGACCTCCTTGCCGCTGCCCTCGACCTGTGAAGCTCCTTCCTTTCTTGGTTATACCGGCTACCCCGAGGTAGATATTGGGGCAAAGGCGCCTGTTTAGTGCGACCTCCTGATTGCAGTAAAAGCGTCGTTTCTCCAGAGTAGTGAAATCGAGAAAGCCGAAGTCAACAGGCTTCTTTACCTTGTAGACATAATCTCCGGCAAGGAAGACAAAGGATATTTGAGTCTGCACCAACTCGACTGACTTCGGGTTGTGAGGATACGCTTTGGGGTCCGAGAGCGCTTTTACCAGCGCATCTAGCTCTGGCATTATTGCCTACCCCCTACCGAAGTGAATTCGTTTTTCTTTATTTTCCGGGCTTTAGAGCTTTTCTCTTCTCTTCCAGCCTCTTGCTTTTACGGCGGTGTTTGAGCACCGCCACTCTTTTTCTTTTGTTCACATTACCACCTTATTTTTGCCGAGTTGGTAAGCTCACCTGTCATTCTTACCCCGTTGGCGTTGACCAGATGCCCGAAGCATTTGAGTCCCCCATCGAGGTTTATGGGGGACTCAGTAAGAAATCGTAGGCGTATTCGATTGTGGGTTCTTCTCACGAGTCCTGGGTAACGCAGCCAGTTAGGATTTCCTATCAGGGCTTCCGCTGCCTTGGACATAAGTAGAATAAATCCGGAATCACTTAAGCCAACTAACTTGTTAACTATCTTTTGATATCTCTGGTTGCCTTAAGAAATCGCTCTAGTCCACCCTAATTACAGCGGCATCACCCTGTGCTAAGCCTCCACAAATGCCGCATGCGCCCAGGCCACCACCTCTTCTTCGTAATTCATACATCATTGTCATTAAGATACGAGCCCCGCTTGCTCCAACTGGATGGCCAATCGCTATAGCACCCCCGTTGGGGTTAGTCTTTTTCATCAGTTCCTGCCATTTAGCTTCATTTCCATCTGCCAGTATTTTGGTCGAGACCAGTGGCATTGCGGCAAACGCTTCATTCACTTCGATGACAGATATTTCGTCCAGACTTACCTTGGCCTTGGATAAAGCCTTCTGTATTGCAATTCCAGGGACTGCTGACAGCTTGGCAGGTTCCCTGGCGACGCTGCACGCCGAGAGAATGGTAGCTAGCGGCTTTATACCCATCTCCTCTGCCTTGGACCTTTTCATTATTATTACCGCTGATGCTCCTGCATCCAATCCCGGAGAATTTCCGGCAGTAACAGAGGGACTGCCATATATGGGCTTGAGTTTTGCCAGACCTTCCAGCGTCGTATCCGGCTTGGGAAAATCATCCTTGCTAAAGATTACGGGAGGCCCTCTTTTCTGCGGAACCTCTATGGGTATCAATTCATCCTTGAATTTTCCAGCTTTCTCGGCCGCCTGGTATTTCTGTTGAGAACCCAGGGCCCACTGGTCCAGCATTTCGCGTCCGATACCGTACGATAGATGCACCCTCGCCCGCATCTTTCGCCAGGGAATTATATCCTACGTACATTATGGGATTAAGATGGTCTACCATCGTAAGTGGCGTTAACCCCAGTCCCCAGCGATGTCCATTAACCACCACGGGGGTATTGCTCATATTTTCTGCCCCCACGGCCATGCAGGTCTGCGCTTCGCCAAGCAGGATAGACCTGTATCCCAACTGGACGCAAACCAGAGATGAGCAGCAAGCTCTATCTATAGTGAGAGAAACCAAATCATTTGGTAAGCCTGCCTTCAGCAGAGCCTGTCTCCCGAGTACATTGTACAAAAGAGCTGCTTCCGACTGTATGCACATCCCGTAGTAAAGCTCATCTATGTCGCTGCCCTTCATGCCTACTCGATTTAGGGATTCCTTGATTACCTTAGCCCCGAGTTCCGAGCTGTGCACCTCTCGTAATACCGAGCCAAACTTGCTGAATGGCGTTCTTAGTCCGCTTACGACTACGACATCATCTTTTTTAGTCATCTTACACTTTTCCTCTTAATTAGAATTCGAATGTCTCGGAGGTGAGTTATCTGTAGTTATACCACCCCCTGCCCGACTTTTTCCCTAGCCTTCCTGCTTTGACCAGGTGCACCAGACTTTGGGGCGGTCTGAACCGTTCCCCGTAAACCTTTGCCAAACCTTCACATATTGGTACTTCAATATCCAGACCCGAGAAATCAGCTAACTCAAACTGACCCATGGGATGACCTAGAGCCAGCTTGAGTGTCTTATCTATATCCTCTTTTGTGGCAATGCCTTCTTCTAATATCCTGTAGCATTCCAACCTCAGGGCCACAAGCACTCTTGTGCTGATAAATCCCTGAGAGTCCTTACATACTACTATCTCTTTCCCCAGCTTTGTGGCGAAAGCCCTGATTTGCTCGACAACACTGTCGGCGGTCTCCAGTCCCTTAACCACCTCTACCAACCTCATCATGACGGGTGGATTGAAGAAGTGCGTCCCGACTACCCTTGAAGGATTCGCTACTACCGAAGCGATTTCCGTTATGCTGTTTTGCGAAGTATTTGTGCCTAATATCGCCTCGGGTTTGCTCAGAGTGTCCAGCTTCTTAAACATTTCCTTTTTCAGTTCCAAAATCTCGGGTATGGCTTCTATAATTAAATCTGCGTCTTTGACAGCTTTTGCGATGTCAGTAGTGAAAGTTATCCTTGAGAGGATAGCTTCCTTCTCTTGCGCTGTTATCTTCTCTTTCTTTAGCATTCGGTCCAGAGACCCATCTATTCCTGATTTTGCCCGGGCTAGAAACTCATCTTTTATGTCGTTTAAGCTAACATCGTAATGCGCCGTGGCTGCAACCTGAGCTATGCCATGACCCATTGTTCCGGCACCGATTACTGCTACCTTTTTAATCTCCAATTTACCCTCCTTACCAGATAGAATATCCGCCATCGACAACTACTATTGCGCCGGTCATATAATCAGAAGCTTATGAGGCAAGAAGTAAGGCCGGCCCCACCAGTTCTTCCGGCTGGCCGAATCTCTTGAAAGGTATCTTAAACTCTAGAAACTTTCTTTGTGCCTCCTCGTCTTGTTGTCTCCTTGTCAGTTCGGTGGCGATCTGTCCGGCCACGATGCAATTGACATTAATATTGAAACGCGCCCAGTCCAACGCAAGAGCCTTAGTCATCTGCGCGATCCCTGCTTTTGCAGCACAATAATGTATGGAAAAAGCCGTGGCCATCTGTCCATATATAGACCCCATATTGATTATCTTGCCCTTCTTCTGCTTGATCATCACTTTCCCAACAGCCTTGGACATCAGGAAAACCGATTTCAGGTCGATATCTATGACCCTGTCCCACTCCTCGACAGTTACGTCGAGGGTTTTATTCAGCGGTGCAATTCCCGCATTATTAACCAGAATATCGATCCTTCCGAATTCATCGACTGCTTTCTTCACCAGATTTTCGACGTCATCCTCCCGGGTGACATCGGTCTTGACGACCAGGGCGCGCCGACCGAACTTCTCGATCTCCTTAGCCACAGCCCCGATCAGCCCGTCGTCAACTACGACGTCGCAAATAACGACATCAGACCCAGCCTCAGCAAAAGCTACAGCAAAGGCCGCACCTATGCCCCTCCGGGCCCCGGTAATTAGCGACACCTTGCCTTCCAATGAGAAACTGGGTAAGCTCATCTTTTAACCTCCTTTTTTACTCCGGTCAAAAAAAAACCTGGGCAATTTGTTGCTGTCAGTCGGGATTTCCCTTTCAACTCACGCTGAGGCCATTTTTATGCAGCTTGCATAGCACGTTTTATGATATACCCGCAGCATCTCATTGTCAAGGCGCTCAGAACCTGCCGGACAACCCGCGGGATACTAGGAAACCCGGTTTTGCTCTGGGCCCTACGTGGCTTTGAACGCCACATAACGTCTGGTGCCTTCCACTTTCTCAGGGAACTCCACTTTAACTGCAGTCCCCACCTTGATTCTATCTGGATTTTTGGGGTCGATGCCATGGATTCGGCCGCAGATTTTAGGCCCCTCGTCCATTTTGACTATACCGGCCAGGTAGGGATTGTTCCTGTCGTGCCCTTCCGCGATGGTGCAGGTTGGGCCTACGGAGATGGCTGCGAAGGCGGCAAGCTTGCCGTCGCCTTTCAGTTCCACCCATTCCATATCGCTCCCATGGCATTTGATACATATAGGGTGAGGAGGCAGATATAGCGCCTGACACTTTTTACATTTGGAGCCCATGAGCTTCTTTTCAGCTAGAAACTGGTAGAAGGAAGCGCTGTCGAATTTTCTTTCCTCTGTCAAGGTTCTATCTCCTCTCAAAAATATGAACTACGCAGGTGCCGCCAGTGGCACCAACATTATGGGCTAAAGCTAGGCGGATGTCTTTTCCAGGAACCTGTCTGGGCCCTGCCTCTCCTCTCATCTGCGCCCAGCTTTCCACGACTTGTCCTATCCCTGAAGCTCCTACAGGATGCCCCTTGGATTTGAGACCACCGGAAGTGTTGATAGGTTTAGCCCCATCGCGAGCGGTAACCCCTTCCCTTGTTGCCATGTAAGCCCCGCCGGGCTTGAAAAACCTAAGTCTTCGATAGCTACAAGCTCGGCTATGGTGAAGCAGTCGTGGACCTCAGCAATCTGGATGTCCTTGGGGGTTACTCCTGCCATATCGTAAGCCTGTTTAGCTGCGACTCTTGCCGCAGATATGGTGGTCATGTCCTCTCTTTCAGGCAGAGCGTGGTCTGTGGCATGACCACTGCCTATTATGTACAAAGGGACATTGGAGTAATCCTTTGCCAGGTCTTCGGCAACCAGCAGGAGGCAGGCGGCTCCATCGGTGATAGGCGAGCAGTCGAACAATCTCATCGGCCAGGCCACCACG
>CAWHAI010000010.1:0-22163 GCA_963827295.1 uncultured Chloroflexia bacterium | reverse complement strand
TCCTTTCTTTGCCTTGGAAGACAAGTAAGGGTCTTCTGGAATGGGCTGGCTGTATTAAGAATTTTGCCTTCTGTGCGGGTTAAGGTTGTGGAGAAAGAGGGCTTGAGGGTCATCAGAACGGTGCATCCAGAGATGGATGTACTTCATCATATATGCAAGAGTCACTATCATGTTCTGGTGACGCAAGGAGGCACTATCCTCGACGAATTCAAAGAAACCCACGTCGTTAGATACTTTTTCCCCCAGGAGATAGCCCATTACTTGGATGACGCCGGCTTTGAGCTGCTGAAATTTTGTCCTTTTCTCAGTCTAAACGGGACGGTAGATGAGAATGAATGGAATGTCACTGCTATAGCCAGAGTGAGGGAGTAGTAAATGAGCGATGAGGAGACCTTCGGCAGGGAGTTTTTCGATGGCGGCAAAAAAGAGCCCTGGTTCTACAGGGCGTATAGTTTCGATGAGCATTATCCCTTGGTTCAACTTGTGTGCTTGGTTCTGAAGATGCATTTCAACCCTAAAAGAGTGCTCGATGTCGGCTGTGCCAAGGGGTTCATGGTCAAGGCCTTCAGGGAGCAGGGGATAGAAGCATGGGGAGTCGATGTCAGTGAGTATGCCCTGGCCACTGCGCCGGAAGATGTCCGTGAACATCTATATAGGGTAGACCTGAACAAAGATGGTTTACCATTTCCAGATGAATATTTTGACTGTGTGACCTTTCTGGGCACCATAGAGTGCCTTGATGGCTACGATAAGGTTCTTACTGAGATAAGGCGGGTGATGCAACCAGGGGGTAGGTCTCTATTTGAGGACAGCCTACAAGACGGACCCAGAAGGATACCATCCGCAAGAATGTTCACAGTCGGGGCTATTGGCTGAAGGAATTCCGCCGCTACGGATTCAAGTCCCTGCCCACGTGGGAGGGCCCTCTGGCCAATCAATGGAGCTATGGGACGCTCCTTTTTGAAAGGAGATAGTGCGATGATACCGGTGTGCGAGCCCCTCCTTGGGGGAAAAGAGCTGGAATACGTCGGCGACTGTCTTAAAACCAACTGGATCTCTTCTGCCGGCAAATATATAGCTGAATTCGAAAAGGGGTTCGCCGCCTACTGTGGCGTGAAACATGGCATAGCCACTACCAGCGGCACCACGGCGCTTCATCTGGCTCTCGCTGCTCTAGGTATCGGCAAGGGCGATGAAGTCATTATCCCAACCTTCACCATGGCAGCCTGTGCCTTCTCAGTCATCTACACTGGTGCCAAGCCGGTGCTCGTTGATTCCGAGCCAGAGACCTGGAATATGGATGTCGCTCAAATCGAAAGGAAGATAACCACTCGCACCAAAGCGATAATGCCTGTGCATATATATGGGCACCCCTGCGAAATGGACCAGATAATGGATATCGCTCGAAAACACCGCCTGTATGTTGTAGAGGATGCTGCTGAAGCTCATGGTGCCACATACAAAGGTAAAATGGCCGGCGGAATTGGAGATGTCGGTTGTTTTAGCTTCTATGCCAATAAGATAATCACCACGGGCGAAGGGGGGATGATAGTAACCAGTGACGAGAAGGTAGCCGACCGAGCAAGAAGATTCAAAGACCAGGCGTTCTCACGTGAACGGAGATTCCTTCACACCGATATCGGCTTCAATTATAGGATGACCAATATACAGGCTGCCATAGGGCTGGCCCAGCTTGAGAACATAGACCGCTTTGTGGAAATGAGACGGAAGAACGCCCACCTATACAACAGGCTGCTTAAAGGGGTGCCGGGGGTGACCCTGCCCGTGGAGAAAAAGTGGGCTAAAAACGTTTACTGGATGTATTCTATTGTGATCGAAGACGAATTTGGCATGAGCCGAGACGACCTGATGGCTTTTCTCCGTCAAAAGGGCGTTGACACCAGGACCTTCTTTATACCTATGCACGTGCAGCCAGCCTTTAAGAATATGGGGTTGTTCGAAGGGGAACGCTACCCTGTCAGTGAGATGCTGGCGGAAAGAGGACTGTACCTGCCTTCGGGGTCAGGGCTCACTGAGGAACAAATAGGCACTGTTGGCGAAGCTGTAAAGCAGGCAAGTAAGGCTAAAGGCAAGTAAGCATGAAAATTGGCATCATGACCAGGTGGAACGTGCCTTCGGGCCAATCAGCCCATGCTGAGCCGGTTGCTCGAATCTGGCAACAGTTGGGACATGAACTCAAGGTGTTTGCCCCGAAGGGCTTGGATATTCATATGCTATTTCATGAAGACGAACCCTATGTGCGCCGTTGTTTTGTTCAGGACGTCTGGGGGCAAAGGGAGGGCAAGGACTACTTCTTTGACCCCAAGCCCTATCTTGAGGAAGATTATGAGATATTTGTGATGGAGATGGCATATCTCATGCCCATGCCCGAGATGTTGAAGATATTTCCTCAGATCAGGAAGAAGGCAAAGACGGTGCTAGTAGTTCATGAGATAGGGCTGCCCCCTGACCCGGACTGGTACAAATTCGAGTGGGACGCCATAGTCTGCTTCGATGAACGGTACAGAGAGTTCATGTCTAAAGCCTTCCCTGAAGAGAAAATCGTGATTATCCCCTTCCCCTGTCATCCTCCGTTGCATGGGGATCAGAAGGAAGCTCGGCTCAGGCTTGGTCTCCCCCTGGACAAGAAGATTGTGTTCTCTTATGGTTTCAATAGCATAAACACGCACAATGATATCTTCCCAGTGATGGAGAAATTATCCCCAGACTATCCTCTAATTTTTCTTCTCCTCACTCACCATACATACCCTGGATTAGATTCATTCAAGCCTGTGCCAGAATTTCTCTTGGTTAAGGACGAGATGCCGACGGACGATAAGCTGTATACCTATCTTCATGCTTGTGATGCCTATGTCTACTACGGCAGGATAAGAATAGATGGTGTCGGGGTTTCCTCTTGTGTTGCAGCTACCCTTGGCGCTGGACGTCCTGTCCTAGTGCCTAGTTATTGCAACTTTTTTGACCTCGCCGGTAAGGAAGTCATTAAATACAATGACCTTCAGGAGATGGAGCAAAGACTGCGTGATGTTTTAGAAGATAAAGAGTATGTAAGAGAAAGCCTTAGAGCTGCGAAAGAATATGCAGAAATAAATTCCTATCCTCGGATAGCGGCGCAGTTCATTGACCTCTTCAACAGGATTCTAGGCAAACCTTTACAGATGACCTCTGGTTTCCGCTCCTGAGTGTCGCAAGACTTGTCAGTGAAGCCTCTAAGTTGTTCTTAAACTGCAGATTTCCCTTGACATTCACCCTATCATGACTGCAAGATAGATAATCATGAAAATAGCTATGATGACCAGGTGGAATGTGCCCTCGGGCCAATCGTCCCACGCTGAGCCCATCGGGCGCGCCTGGCTTGAGATGGGACATGAGTTAAAGGTATTTGCCCCTAGCGGGATGGACACCTCCTTGATTTACCAGCAGGACGAGCCTTTTGTCCGCCGCTGCTATATGCAGGATATCTGGGGGGAGAGAGACCGCAGCGACTATTTCTTCGACCCGAGACCTTTCCTGGAGGAAGATTACGAGATATTCCTGGTGGAGATGGCCGCCATCATGCCCATGCCTGAGCTGCTGGAGATTTTCCCAAAGATCAAAAAGAAAGCGAAAACCATACATGTAGTCCACGAAACAGTTTTACCAAACGAACCCAATTGGTACAAATTCGACTGGGATGCTGTGGTTTGCTTCGACGAGCGGTACAAGCAATTCCTGGCGAAAGCCTACCCCGAAGAGAAGATTATCATTATCCCGTTCCCCTGCCACCCTTCGGTTCCCGGTGATAAGAAGGAAGCTCGCAAACTACTTGGCCTCCCTTTGGACAAGAAGATTGTGTTTGCCTATGGGGCCGACAGCGTCTATTTCCACGTCGAACTTTTCCCTGTGATGGAGAAGTTGTCCAAGGAATATCCGCTACTCTTCCTTCTACTTACCCACCATACCCAGACGGCTGTGCCAGGACTCAAGTCCATGCCGAAGTATTTTATGCTCAGGGATGAGATGCCCACGGACGAGCAGCTTTATAGTTATCTCCATGCCAGCGATGCCTACATTTACTGGGGCAGAGTGAGCATAGATGGGGTTGGTGTCTCTTCCTGCGTTAACACCTGTCTTGGCGCAGGACGCCCTGTGCTTGTGCCTGGATATTGCAACTTCTTCGACCTGGCCGGGAAGGAAGTTATCAAATACGGAGACTTCCAGGACCTGGAGCAGAAGCTAAGGGATGTCTTCGATGATGCTGGGTATGTGAAAGAAAGCCTGGTAGCGGCTGAGAGATACGCGGTCAATAATTCCAGTGAAGCTATAGCGGAACAATTTATAGAACTCTTTGAGAGACTTAAAGGGAAAGCAGACGCCAAGACAGCGAAGGTCGAAGCGTTTATAATAGCATGGTGAGGAGGTCTAGATGAAGGTCCTGGGGATTATGGGGAGCCCGAGGATAAAGGGCAATGCTGACTTGTTGCTCGATGAGGCTCTCAATGGGGCTAAGAGCCAGGGGGCAGAGGTGGAGAAGATAGTAGTGGATAAGCTTAAGATATCCCCCTGCAAGGAATACCTAGGCTGCTTCAGGGATGGCAATTGCGTTATCAGGGACGATATGGATGCCATATATCCCAAGCTCCTCGAGGCAGATGTGGTGATACTGGCCTCCCCTATGTTTTTCTACGGCGTCAGTGCCCAGGCTAAGGCGCTCATAGACCGCTGTCAGGCCCTGTGGGCCCGAAAGCACGTCCTTAAGCAGAACTTGCCAGATGGGGGCAGGAAAGGCGCATTTATCGCTGTAGGGGCCACTAGGGGCAAAAGGCTGTTTGAGGGGGCGATACTGACTGTTAAGTACTTCTTCGAGGCGATTGGTGTCGAGTACGCCGACGAGCTTCTTATCCGGGGTGTGGACGCCAGGGGTGAGATTAAGCAGCATCCCACTGCCCTGTCGGACGCTTTTGAGTTGGGCAAGAGGCTGGTTAAGGCAAAGGAAGCTTGAGAGGAAGCAGGTGATGTGGTGGCTAAACGTAAAGACTTCGTGGTAGTATACAAAGCTCAAGGTGAGCTGGAAGCCAATGTGATAAAGTCTCACCTGGAATGCGAAGGAATACCTGTGATGCTGCAATATGAGAGCGCGGGCAGAGTCTTTGGTCTCACTGTGGATGGTTTGGGGGAGGTGAGGATACTGGTGCCTCAGGAGCTTGCCGAGGAGGCAAGACAGATAATAAAGCCCAGAGAGTTGGGGAAGCTGGGGATGAAGCCATGTAGAGGCGTTCCGCCGAACGCCCTGCTCTGGCTTAAAAACAAATTGAGGGGTCAAATTAGAATGCAAGATACTTCTACTGTGCCTCCTATTTCCAGCAAAAAGACAGAGAATACGCCTGAGGAACAAGAGGACATCCGCCGCAGAACAAGGAAGGTGCTTCAAGAGATTCAACCGAAAAAGGGAGAACCTGGTGCCCATCCTGCAGCAGGTTCAGGACGAGCTGGGCTATCTTCCCCGCGAGGCCATGCTTGAGGTTGCCCAGTTTCTGGGGATACCTGAGGTGGATGTCTACGGCGTGGTCACCTTCTACAACCAGTTCCGCCTCAAGCCACCCGGCAAACATTCAGTAAGGGTGTGCCTGGGAACCGCCTGCCACATGAAGGGCGGCTATATCTCCTGGATGCCTGGAAGAGAAGGCTGGGCATAGATAGAGGGGAGACCACCCCTGACCGCGAGTTCGACCTGGATACCGTGGCCTGTGTCGGCTGCTGCGCCATGGCACCGGTCACCGTAATCGACAAAAAGGCGGAGGGCAAGATCAGCCCTACCAGGGTGGATGGCATCCTGCTCGCATATAAGATGGAAAAGGAAAAGAAGGACAAAGGTAACCAGTGACAGTAACCGCTTCTGCACGATATTGGTTCAGCTTTTCAGAGTATAAAGAGCCATGCGCTATCCCGCTGGCAGGAGCTTTGGGATGGCAAGAAGCCGGTCATCATGGTGAGCACTGCCACCTGCGGCAGGGCGGCCGGCGCGTTGGAAGTGCTGCAAGCGATAAGGACGAGCTGGGCAAGGATCAGGACGGTATACGCATAATCGAAGTGGGATGCATGGGCCACTGCTATGCCGAGCCTATGGTAATCATAGCCAAGCCCGGTATCCCTCCTATAATATATGGTTATATTACAGCGGAGAAAGCCCGCCGCCTGGTGAAGGACTATATCCTCGGCGATGACCTTTCTCCTGGAGTTCGCCCTGGGTGCTATCGGGGAGAACGACCTCATCCCATCCATCTACGACCTTCCTCGCTTTAACTACGAGAAACATGTCATTCTGGAAAACTGTGGCCGTATCGACCCTGAGGATATCGAGCAGTATATTGCCAGTGGCGGCTACGAAGCCCTGGCCAGAGTCACTTCAGATGCAGCCCGAGGATATTATTGAGGAGGTCAGAAAGTCCGGCCTCAGGGGCAGGGGGGGTGCTGGATTTCCCACCGGCGCAAAAGTGGGAGGTCTGCCGCAGCTCGCCAGGCAAGACTAAGTATCTCATCTGCAATGCCGATGAGGGTGACCCCGGCGCTTTCATGGATAGGGCCATTCTGGAGAGCGACCCCCACTCGGTTATTGAGGGCATGATCATCGCTGCCTATGCCGTAGGAGCGCGACATGGCTATATCTATGTCCGCGCTGAATATCCGTTGGCGGTGCACCGCGTAGAGATAGCGCTCCGCCAGGCGCAGAGTCTGGGGCTGCTGGGCAGGAATATCCTAGGCAGCGGCTTCAGCTTTGATATCAAGCTGTTCCAGGGTTCGGGGGCCTTTGTCTGCGGTGAAGAGACAGCCCTTATCGCTTCGCTCGAAGGCAAACCCGGGCTGCCCCATCATCGGCCTCCTTTTCCGGCTACCAAAGGTCTGTACGGGAAACCGACCGTGATTAACAATGTGAAGACTCTGGCCTATGTGCCCCGCATAATCAGAAACGGCGCTGAGTGGTTCTCAGGCATTGGCACTGAGGAAGAGCAAAGGCACCGCTGTCTTCGCTCTGGCAGGCAAGGTGGTCAACACCGGCCTGACCGAAGTGCCCATGGGGACCACGCTTGAGACAGATCATCTTCGATGTCGGTGGCGGCATACCCAAAGGCAAACGTTTCAAGGCAGTGCAAATCGGCGGGCCCTCCGGTGGCTGTCTGCCTGAGTCGGCTCTGGATATGCCTATTGACTTCGATTCCCTGAAGGAAGCCGGGGCCATGATGGGCTCAGGGGGCATGGTGGTGCTGGATGAGGATGATTGCATGGTGGAGGTAGCCCGCTATTTCCTGGAGTTCACCCAGAGGGAGTCCTGCGGCAAGTGCACCATGTGCCGCCTGGGCACAAAGCAGATGCTGGAGATGCTGGAGGACTATCACCAGGGGACGGGGGCAGATCGGAAGATATTGAGTCACATTACAGGAGCTGGCGGAGGATGTGAAGGCAGGCTCTCTCTGTGGCCTGGGCAAGACTGCGCCCAACCCTGTACTGACCACCCTGCGCTATTTCCGCGATGAATATGAAGCGCATATAAGGAAAAGCGTTGCCCGGCGCTGATGTGCCATGACCTTATTGCCTACTACATCCTGCCTGAGAAGTGTGAGCGCTCCTGCGATGCCTGTGTAGGCACCTGTACTGTAGAGGCTATCTTCTCGAATAAGAAGCGGATCAAGGTCATCGACCAGGACAAAGTGCGTCAAGTGCGGCACCTGCCTCGACTGCCTGCCCACCGCAGTACAACGCTGTTATCAAGCTGTCGCCTCCTGAGAAGGTGCCGCAGCGACAGATAGAAGATGAAGACAGTCTCGTCTGACCATCGATGGCAAGGAAGATAAAGGCCCGTGAGGGAGAGAAGGTGCTGTGGGCAGCTCTCGACAACGGCATCTACATACCCAACCTGTGCGCCATCCGCAAGGCTTCGGAGCCTTCTGCCGGCTGCCGGCTCTGCTTTGTGGAGATAGACAGGCCGACAACGGGCCGGTTACCGCCTGCACAGAGCCCGTGGCAGAAGGTATGGTGGTGAATACTCAGGGCCTCAGGGCAAAGCGGCTGGCGCGCACCGCTCTGGAGCTTCTCCTGGCCAGCCACCCGGTGGACTGTGCCCACTGCGCCAAAAATCGCTCCTGCGAGCTTCAGAAGCTCTGCTCACTTCTGGGCGTAAAGCTGAAGACCAAGCGGTTCAGGAAGCTGGAACATCAATTCCCTGTAGATTCGAGCTGCCCTGACTTTCACCTACGACCCCAACAAATGCGTTCTCTGCGGCAGGTGCGTGTGGGTATGCCGGGAGCGCTTCGGCATAGGGGTCCTGGGTTTCGCCCGTCGCGGCTTCGATAGAGTGGTCACTACCTTCGAAGACAAGCCCATCGCTGAGTCGGGCTGCCATGTCTGCAACGATTGTATAGCTGTTTGCCCGGTGGGCGCCCTGGTCTTGAAAGATGGTGATAAAACTGGCGCAAAGCAGGGTGAGCAGTGCAAGAAGCCGAGGAAATGATTTGGAAGCCACATGCCTAAGAAATCTGTAGCTGTGGATTATACAAAATGTAATCCCGAGCGGTGCGATCACGGCGTGTGTGTGGCTGTGGGCGCCTGTGAACATGGTAGCTTAAAACAGGAAAGCCCCTACGAAACACCAGAAATCAATCCCTCTAAATGGTGTCATGGCTGCGCCAAGTGTGTTCAGGTCTGTCCCCTGAAGGCAATAAAGATACTTTAAATAGAAATTGAAGATTGAAGATGGGGGACGCTAACTGTTCCCTGAATGAAGATGTGCAGGGCTACTCCTGCTTGGATTTAGGGGTTGAAAGTGGAATTTGAAGACGAACTCAAAGCCCATCAGAGATTGCTAGGTGAAGAAGCACGAATAAAGGAAAAAGTAGACCAAGACGGGAATAAATGGCGCAAAGTCTACTTCGGAGGAGGGTCTCATTTTCAGAACTGGCTGGAGCAGACCATAGAGCTATGCGGGAAGAGGAACGTTGAGGTGGAAGAGGTCAATATACCTGGCCTGAATTGCTTCTCAGAGGCCGGTGAGAAGATGTACCGCATCTGGGTGAAAGAAGCAAAGTAAGCACATTAGTTTACATAATATATCGAGCTGACTTGGGGACTGTACAAAGTAAGAAGCTTCATTCTATTCTCTTGAGGTATTCCTCTAACTCTTTAGCCAGTTTCTGGCTTTCCTCCTGGTTCAGTGCTGCATTGTTCTCTAGATTGCGGATATGGCTGTCTATTTCGGGGAAAGTGAATCTTACCCGAGCTATCTTTTCGTTCTGCTTTTTCACTGCTTCATCGAGGTCGCCGAAATCGATACCCAGACTGAGTCTTCTGTCGAAAAACTCGACTACCTTTCTACACGCAGCGTGGTCTTCCGTTGGAAGTAGATAGAAGGGCATGGGCGCCCAAAGGCTTGCAGCTTGGATGTTTCTGTTTTGGGCAACCCATAACAGAAAAGAGCTTAGTGTTGGCCTCTGATCAGGTGTGGTTTCATAATCCATGTCTCTACGTAAGTCATATTGACTCAAGGCCTTCTTCATTTTGGGTGAATTGAATACAGCAAATAGCTCCCTTGCCGCAGTGTGAGCGCTCAGGGAGACCATACCACCGATGGTGTATACCTCTTTCGTGTTGCAGTGGTGCTCGGCTACGTCCATGATCGCATGCAGAAACCTATGCCAATCTGAGCGAGGTGTGTTGCTTTTGAAAAGCACCAGACTCTTCCCGGGGCAACAGTAAAATTTGCTTTCGGGGAATTGCGCTACATCATTCTCTACTGAAACTCCTCCCAGTGGGAAGAAATCCACCGGCTCGATTTCGCCGAACTCCTCGCAGCTAAGCTTGTTATTCAAATAGTCAATAACTTTTGCCCCCAGCCTGCCGGCATCCTCACTCCATCCCACGATCAGTGCTGAGCTCCGCAGGTTCAGTTCTTTGTAGATTTTGAAAGAGGAGGTTTCGGCCAATTAATCTTCCTTTGGCCCTTTCTTGAAGAGCTTGTCGATGTCCTCAAGTATCCTTTTCTTATCCTCTTCGGTTATCGGCACTGGCTCGGTTGGCTTGGCATAAGCCACGTATTTAAGTTTATCCAGTTGTTCTCTCATCTCAGGGGGGAAGTTTTCATATAATCGCTCTACTTCCTTTTCGCTTCGTTCCACGAATTTGTCAATCCTCTCCATATCGATTTGAATCTCCAAAGCAGTGGACAATACCTCCAGCACCGATTTAGAAGCTTTTGGGTAAGGAATTGGTAGCCCCTGGAGATAAACTGGTATCTCGCCCATAACGCAGATAGCCTCGATTCCTCTTTTCTTGGCTGCACCGAGTAGAAGTCCGTTTAAGCCGGTGATGTTGCCCTGTCCACCTCTGCCTTCGATCTCCGACATCAGAATAGTATTCTCATAGTTCTTGATTTCAGGAAGCAGTGACTCGGTATTGGGGACAGCCCAAACCTTGGGCCTCATGGTATGGTGGATAGGGGCAACGGCTAGCACCTGAGGTATAAATCCTCTGACATCCGAACTGCTGGGCAACATCAAGGACCAGATTGGCCATCTGATAGGCCTTACTTCCCTCGGCGTAGGTTCTTCCACCATCAGCAGGCTGCTCCTCTCCCACAAAGAATAATAAGTCTTTCTCTCCAGTCCTCTTGAAATAGAATTTGCTAATGGGAAACTCTAATTTTTTCAGTTCCCCATCTCTGATTAAAACCTTTCGAGGGTAGAAAAAGTCCCAGGGCTCTATCTCGCCGAACTCCTCTGCTCCCACCATCCCCCTGAGAGTATCCACTGCTATGATCCCGATATTCCCTATCCCCGGCCAGCTAGCGACCATGATCGGGTTTTCAAGTTGAGGTTTGTTAAAAAGTACAACTCCCATAGCTCTTATTCCTTCAGCCCCGTAGTCTGTGATTTACAACGTCATGCCGATTATGTCTTCGACATGTATATGTACGGACTCGTCTATTCTCAGGCCTTCTTCTATAAGCTTCAGAACTTTGGTCTTTTCCTCGGGGAGCTTATATCCCTCGTAATCCTGCTTGAACAGTGTGTGGTGGTGGGTACTGTCTCTATACCACGAGTTCAGGAAATGGTCGAAGCATAACCTGCTTGTTACATTCAAATTCTCGACCAGAGTCTTTATCTCCCGCAAGCGTTCGTGTGGCGATGATAGTTTGAAGCTCCCGTTTGAATATTCCTCATATAGAGGTGTGCCCGGCCCAGGCACGAATGGCCTCAGCCTTATATAATCTGGGTCTATCTCGTTCAGAACTCTGGCCGTGTTTCTGGCATGCTGGTCTGACCTCTCCGTACCTCCTAAACCGGGCATGACATACTCAGAGAGTTCGAATCCTGCCGTTTTAGCTTTCCTGCCAGCTTGTATTTGTTCCTCTGAAGTCACGCCTTTATCTACATACTTTAGAAGCTCGTCATCGCCTGTCTCAAGACCAACATGGATCCTGGAAAGGCCAGCTTGGCGCAGTTCCTTTAATTCCTCCAGGGTCTTCTTAGCGAGAGTTTTTGCTCTAGCGTAAGAAGTAACCCGCTCTACGGTTGGGAAAGTTTCCCTAAGGTATCTTAAGACCTCCAAAAGGTCATTGGTGGGCACGATAAGGCTATTGGCATCCTGAAGGAAAACCGTCTTTGCTCCGAAATAGAGCCAGTTGAAGACCAGGATAAACGATTGGTTGATATTAAGGCTTGATTCGCTTTGGAGCAGGGCAGTCCCCACATACTCATTTATCCTTCCCCCATATCCTAGCTTCCACGATGCTGCCTTTATGCCCTCAGCTATCCCCTTGACAGTATCTATATCCTTCTTTATATCCTCTACGCTGCGCAGTTGAAATTTCGCCCGATCGTACATTATGGCATAGCAGAACTTGCACCTGCTCCAAGGGCAATTCCGGGTTACTCTGAGCAGAAGGGAGTGGCTTCCACCTTCGCTGGGAGGTCTGATCGCGCCAATTTCGAAGGAGAGTCGGGCGAGCTTCTCGATATCCACTCTATCGAGCTTGAGGTTTTTCCCAGATGTGTCGTATGTCACTGCAATCCTTTGAAGAGGGAGCGTAATTTTTGCCCTTGGCCTAACTGTTTCATCAACTTTTGCATCTGGCGATGCTGGTTGAGCAACTGGTTGACATCCTGTGGGGTAGTGCCGCTTCCTCTCGCTATGCGGCGCCGTCTGCTACCATCGATGATACTGGGGTTGTGCCGCTCCCCTGGGGTCATGGACATGATTATGGCCTCTATTTTCTTTGGTTGCTTTTCATCTAACCCTGCGGGCAACTTACGTGCGATTCCAGAGAAGCCAGGGATGAGCTCCATTAGCTGACCGATGGGGCCCATCTTCTTAAGCTGCTGGAGCTGTTCCAGAAAGTCCTGAAGGTCAAAGCTGCCGTGGCGCACTTTGCGCTCGAGTTCCTGGGCCTTCTGCATATCTGAGACTGACTCTGCCTTTTCGATGAGGCTGAGGACATCGCCCATGCCCAATATTCGAGATGCCATTCGTTCAGGATGGTAAGATTCCAGGGCATCAGTCTTTTCCCCTATACCGATGAACTTAATAGGTACTCCAGCGACTGAGGTGATGGAGAGGGCTGCCCCGCCTCTGGCGTCGCCATCCATCTTAGTCAAGATCACGCCGGTCAACCCTACAGTTTTATGGAACTCCTCGGCTATCCTTACTGCCTCTTGGCCGGTCATGGCATCGGCGACGAGCAGCACCTCGGTGGGATGAAGATTCTTGTTGAGCTCAGCAAGCTCGTTCATAAGCTCACTGTCGATATGAAGTCGGCCTGCAGTATCAATAATGACTATGCTGGCCGCTATTTCTTTAGCTCGTCTCAAGGCCTTGGTGCAAACATCTACCACGGAGCCTCCATTGCTATATACAGGTATGTCGAGTTGCTTGCCCAAAGTAACCAGTTGCTCTTTAGCTGCAGGACGGTAGGGGTCGGCAGCAACCATTAGTGGACGCTGTCCACCCCGTCTCAAGTGCAAAGCGAGCTTGGCGGCTGTAGTGGTTTTGCCAGCACCTTGTAGCCCAACCAACATAAGCACTGTAGGTGGCTGAGTTGCATGCTTCAATTTCTGTTGCCCGCCTCCCAGAGTGACTATCAACTCTTCATTTACAATCTTGACCACCTGTTGGCCAGGGGTCAGGCTCTGCAGTACCTCTACCCCTACCGCTCGTTCCCTCACTCTGGATACGAAATCCTTGACCACTTTGAAGTTGACATCGGCCTCGAGAAGCGCTAGCCTGACCTCGCGCAGTGCCTCGTCAACGTCCTTCTCGGCAAGCTTCCCTTTGCCCGAGAGCCTTTTGAAAACAGCCCCCAACTTTTCAGATAAAGTCTCAAACATTTACTTCCTCAAGCCTATTCTAGCTGTGGGGGTGGCAACGGTCAAGGATAATCAGGTACTTTCTTCTCATTGACAGAATAGATAGGCGAATGCTAGACTCAATGAGAGATGCTAATGTCCAGCGAAGGGAGAAGGGAATGTTGAAGAAAGCCACATTTGCGGTCATGGCTACACTTATGGTCTTACCGCTAATAATAATGGTTGGGTGTGGTAGTGGGGGAGGCTCTGCAAATCCAATCGAGCTTGTGCCCCAGAGGGCTGACTTGGTAGGGATGGTAGACCTGAGTAGTATCTTAAGTGACAATGATTTCGCCGGTATATACGATAGGTTGCCCAAGAAATCGCAAGAACCTCAGACACTTAGTGATGCCTTGGATAGTGTCAAAGAACAGATAGGCATAGATCTGAGGCAGTTCGGTGAAGGGGTGTTCTTTGGCAATGTATCGGAATCTGGTGATAATGGAGGATATTTTGGTTTTATCGTGAAAGGTGATTTCAATAAAGACGATTTGATCTCAGCCATTGAGACGAGAGCGGGAATAAAGTTGAGCATCATTGAATATAAAGGCTATGAGATATACACAAATGGTAACGAATCAGCTGCGCTCAGTTTCTTGAGCAACAAGATGCTCGTTATCGGTGGGATGGTCCCGGTAAAAGATGTTATCCAGGTCAAGGAGGGCGACAGAGCAGCCTTAAGTGGCGAGGTATTGGACACCTATAACGAGCTGGGCAATGCCTTAATAAAGGTAGCGTCGGTGATTCCAGAGTCGCGTAGAGGTGCGCTCCCGAGCCCGTCGGATGGCTCTTCTATAGACCTCTCACCGTTTGCTGATGTAGAAAAGGGAGGGCTAGTTTTGGCCAAAGAAGGCCAGACAATTTCCCTGAAAGTAAAGCTCTACTTCACAAATAGCAAATCGGCAGAATCCGCTGGGCGCCTGGTCTCATTAGCGCAGATATTTACTGACACGCTCCCGATACCGGAACAAGGTCGCGCACTTGTCCCAGAGTTACTTAAGAAATTGGAAGTGAATACGAGCGGCACTTTACTCACTATCAGCATCGAGATGACAGCATCTGAAATTGGAGACATGATAGATAGTAGCAATAGCTCATAGCTCGTCTAGCTCGGGCCGACAGCGATAGAAGCAACTAAGTAAATAGCTGATTACACATTAAACAGGATGGTGATTACATCACCATCCTGTACTATATAGTTCTTTCCCTCGATACGCAGATGCCCATGCTTTCTCGCTTCGGCAAGGCTGCTATACTTGACAAGTTCGTCGTGCCCGATAACCTCAGCCCTGATGAAGCCACGCTCCATATCAGTGTGTATCTTGCCTGCTGCCTTTGGGACAGTGGTATTGCGGCGGATATTCCAGGCTTTCACCTCTTCGGACGCTGTAGTGAAGAAAGTGATTAGCCCCAAAAGGCCTTGAGATAGCCTGATAACTCGGCCAAGACCTGATTCACCTACCCCCAGCGCTGAACGAAACTCTTGAGCCTCGGCATCGTTAAGCTGGGTCAGTTCCATCTCAAGCTTGCCGCAGAGAGCTGCCACATCACAATGAGGGCCTCGGAACTGGTTGCCTAACCTGTCTTCCAGAGCGCTGGTTTCCGATATCTGCTTCTCAGCGATATTAAGCAGTATCAACATGGGTTTGGCAGTGAGGAACTGGAAGTTCTCCAGCATCTTTGCCTCGTTTTCGGATAGAACTTGATCCCTAATAGAGACATCGGCCTCGAGAGCAGACTTGATTTTGTCTAATAGTGATTGTTCTTTTGAGATCAGTTCTCTTTCTTGCGGCTTAGCTCCTTTCAGTGAGGTCTGTAGACGCTCCAGCCGCCTTTCGATAATAGCCATATCCGAAAAAGCGAGTTCTAGGTTCATTGTCACAATATCCCGCTCTGGGTTCACGCTGCCTTCGGCATGAGGCACCCTCTCGTCTTCGAAGGCGCGGGCAACATGAGCTAAGGCATCTACTTTGCTTAGATAGGCAAGTAACTGTCCTCCGGGGCCTTCTCCCTTGCCAAACCCCTTAGCGGGCGCAGCGATGTCTATATAAGTCACTTCGGCGGGGACAGTGCGCTTGGGCTTAAGGATATTTGTAAGTGTATCCAGTCTGGGATCTGGCACCTTGACTACCCCGATGTTAGGTGCTAGGGCAGTCGACGAGTAAGCATCTGTTTGAGCCTTGCCTCTGGTCAGAGCGTTGAAGACTGTCGTTTTACCGCTTTTGGGTAGCCCGACGATCCCGATTTGCATTATAAATCTCCAGGGAGTCATATCCTCCCAAACAGCAGCGACGAGGTGCTATAATTATAACCAAGCCGACCTCTATTGCAAATCTCAAAGCGACTAATAACAATGGTGGGGATTGATATTGCTATACATACTCTACGGTGAGGACGATTTCTCTCTTGGGGAAGCCCTAGATAAGATAAAGGGGGAGTTGGGGGATAGAGAGATGGTGGCTACTAACACTAGCGTGCTTCAGGGCCAACATCTCTCCTCAGAGCAGCTCATCTCAATCTGCGATACGATGCCTTTCCTCGCCCCCAAGCGTCTGGTGGTAGTCGAAGGGCTACTCAGCCGTTTTGAGCAACAAGACAGTAAAGGCAAACGTGCACCAAGTAGTGAGGCTTTGGGTTGGCAATCGCTTAAAGACTATATTACGCAGATGCCAGAAAGCACGGTGCTGGTTCTTATCGATGGCAGGCTGAGGAAAGATAACCCTATGCTTGCCAAGCTTGGGTCACAGGCGCAGTTGATGGAGTTCAAATCCATAAAAGGCGATGAATTAAAAAGCTGGATACAATCCAGGATAACGAAGATGGAAGGCAGAATATCTCCGAGAGCTTTAAGGCTTCTCTCTGACCTTATCGGAAGCAATCTACAGCTACTCTCAATGGAAATCGATAAACTTTGTCTCTACGCGCAAGGTAGGATGATAGAGGAGAACGACGTTGAATCTTTGGTAACGGAAGCGCGAGAATTCAACGTATTCGATATGGTCGATGCCATACTGGACCGCAGGACTGAGGAAGCAATTCGGCTTTTGCACCGCCTGGAGGACGATGGGTCAGCCCCACCTTACCTACTGTTTATGATCACTAGGCAGTTCCGCTTGGTAATTCAGGCTAAAGACCTCCAGCAGCAACGGCGCAAAGCTGATGAAATCAGGCGCACCTTAGGGATTACAAAAGATTTTATCTTCCAGAAAACTATGAAGCAGTCCAGGGCTCACTCTATGGAGCGGCTGAATGAGATATACCGGAAATTGCTGGACACGGATATCTCTATAAAGACTGGTAGATTCAAAGGGGATGGAGGAGCCCTTGCTCTTGACCTCTTGATTTGCGAACTATGTGAAGAATGTGCTTAGCCTTGGGAACGTGAGGAGTAGATCTCTTACTTATTATCAAGCTTGGTAGAACGGAAATCTAAAGCCCTGAATCTCTCTTCCTTGCTCTCTGGTATCAAATCCTTTAGGGTGTTTATTCTTTTCTCAAACACTGTTGCGCAAGACGTATATCAGAAACAGAGATTATAGTCCAAGAATCGCGACGGTTCTCACTAGTGGCTTGTGATGCCGTTTTGCTTGTATTGCACCTATAGCCTATGGTATATTATATCGCGGCAACGAGAAAGAGGTGATAATCACTTGCTAGCTGATTATGGCTACATAGCGATATTGCTTGTTGCTGCTATAACAATACCTATACTACTTCTCCTACTAGCTCGATTCATCAGTACCAAACCAAAGAAGCCTGATATTGATGGGGTGAAGACCGACACCTACGAGTGTGGGATGAAGACCATTGGGAGTTCCTGGATTCAGTTCAACTTCCGCTATTATTTTTACGCCTTGCTTTTTGTAGTATTCGATGTTGAGACTGTTTTTCTGTACCCCTGGGCGGTTTATTTCAAGCAGCTCAAGCTATTCGGATTCGTTGAAATGCTTATCTTTATCCTTATCCTAGTAGTAGGCCTCGTTTATGCCTGGAAAAAGAAGGTTCTGGAATGGAAATAGAAAACGCACAAAATGCGGCTTTACTTCATTCTCTCATAGAGATTGACCGGGAAGAAGGCAAAGCTATCGAGTCAATAAAAGCAAGGTCTACACAGCCAATACCTGATCCTGACAAGTGGCTAGATGAAGAGATACAGCGGGGGGTGGTAATCACCACCTTGGATGCTGTGCTGAACTGGGGGCGAAAATGGTCGGTATGGCCAGCGTTCTTTGGGTTGGCTTGCTGCGCATTTGAGATGATGGCGACAGCAGGGTTGAGATTTGATATGTCTCGTTTCGGTATGGAGATAATGAGACCCTCGCCACGTCAAGCTGACCTGATAATTGTTTCGGGTACGGTGACCTGGAAGATGGCGCCTGCGATCAGGAGAATTTATGACCAGATGGCTGAACCAAAATGGGTATTGGCTATGGGTTCCTGCGCTATCAGCGGAGGCCCTTTTGCCGATTCCTATAGCGTAGTGCCTGGAGTTAGCCGAATCATACCGGTAGATGTTTATGTGCCGGGATGCCCACCACGCCCTGAATCTTTGTATAAGGGCCTCATTATGCTGCATGAGAAGATAGCGAAGGACAGCATCAGGAGGAATAAAGATGTCTGAGTTCAGTGTAGGAGATAAGGTCAGGGTCAAAGAAAGGCCAAATTATACGCTCAGTGGATGGGAAGGTGAGATAGTGGAGGTCAAGGAAGACCCTAAAGGTTGGATAATAATAAAGGCAGCTAAAACAGGCTATAAGATGGCGTTTCCTGAGACCGAGCTTGAGAAAATATAGCTTCTTCAGAGATATCAAATAGAAATGACTAAAAAACTGGCAGGGAGCGAAGTTGCTAAAAGAATAGAGGAGCAGCTTCCAGGGGCGACAATTGGGCACGATGATTCCGCGGTTCTAGTAGAGAGTGGCTCTATCTTAGAAGTCTGTCGTTTTCTTAATCAGACCGCTGGTCTGAATTTCGATTATTTGGTCAATCTCACAGGAGTGGACTACCTCGATTATCTCGAGGTAGTCTATCATTTAGCCTCCTTGAAGCATAATCATAGCCTGGTCATCAAGACCCGATGCTATGACCGTGACCAGCCCGATAGTCCCCTCTGTGGCCTCTATCTGGCAGGGAGCAGATTTCCAGGAAAGAGAGGCCTATGACCTGCTGGGGATTCGGTTCGAAGGACACCCGAACATGAAGCGAATATTCCTCTGGGAGGGGTTTCAAGGGTATCCGCTGAGGAGGGATTATCTCTAGAGAAGTACGGAAGTCGGGGCTTGGATAACGATGGCTAAACCAGATTTGATATTGCTGCACGCTCCCAGCAACTACGATTTCAGGGAACGCACCATAATGTACGGGCCGATAAGCGATGTTATCCCGTCAACACCTATTTTCGAGATGTACCCTATTGGACTTGTCAGCATTGGCGCTTACCTGGAAAAGAACGGTATTCACACCAGAATCGTAAACATCGCTAACCGAATGTTGAAAGGAAAGGGATTCAATGTAGAGCGGTTCGTCGGCAAATTGTCTGCAGCCGCCTTCGGTATAGACTTACACTGGCTGCCCCATGCCCACGGCAGCCTGGAGCTGGCCCGGATAGTCAAAGAATTGCATCCCTCTACCCCAGTCATTTTGGGCGGATTGTCTTCCACTTATTTTCATAAGGAACTAATAACGTACCCTCAGGTCGATTTCATTGTGCGCGGTGACTCTACAGAGGTACCTATGCTGCAACTGATGAAGCGGATAAAGGCCGGCGAGCCTGTAGATGAAATACCCAACCTGAGCTGGAAGGATAAGGAAGGTGCGGCTCACCATAACACCATGACGTGGGTCCCCCCAAGCCTTGACGAAATGCCATTAGACTACTCCTATCCCGTGAAATCGGTGCTGAAGTACCGCGATTTGGCGAGCATGATGCCATTCGGGAATTGGATGGATTACCCCATAACCTGTGTTGTTACCTGCCGTGGATGCAATTATGAGTGCGCTACGTGCGGCGGCTCTAGATATGCCTACAAAAACAGCTTTGGCCGCGAGAAGACCGCTTTCAGAAGCCCGAAGCTTATCGTCAAGGATATCGTCAGCATACAACGATATCTCAATGGGCCTGTGTTTGTGATCGGTGATATTCGTCAGCAGGGCGAGGACTACGCTGATGAATTCCTGCAGGCTATGAGCTCAGCAAAGGTAAGAGGGCCCATAGTCCTGGAGCTTTTTGCCCCCGCGGGGAAAGAGTTCTTACAGAAAGTGAACAAGGCTATACCCAACTATAATATCCAATGGTCGCCTGATTCCAGCGATGAGGAAGTACGTCGTGTCTTCGGCAAGGGATATAGTAATCGTGACATAGAGACTACGATTCAAGGCGCTCTAGAGAACGGCTGCAAGAGGTTTGACCTTTTCTTCATGATAGGCCTCCCTAGGCAAACATATAGTTCAGTGATGAAAGATGCGGCCTATTTAAGAGCGCTTCTCAAAGAATTCGAGCCACATAGAAAACTATTTCCATTTATATCGCCACTTGCTCCTTTTGTAGATCCCGGAAGTAAGGTTTTCGAGAATCCCGATAAATATGGTTACAGGTTTTTCTATCGTAGCCTGGAAGAGCACCGCCAGGCGCTCAAGAGCCCGAGCTGGAAATATATGCTGAACTACGAGACAGAGTGGATGAGCCGGGACGAGGTAGTGACGAGTACCTACGATGCTGCATTAGCTTTCAATCAGTTGAAAGCAGAGCATGGACTGATCACACCGGATATGGCTGATGATGTCGAGTCTCGTGCCAGGGGCGCAATAAATCTGATGAAGGCCATTGATAAAATAGTCAGCGAAAACGGCTTAGACAGCAAAGAAATAATGTCTCTTAAGAAAGAAGCCGACAAACTGAGTTCTTCATCTATATGCCAAAAGAAGGAACTGCACTGGCCCGCGGCATCTTTCATGCGTAACGCGCCCAGGATAGTGTGGGCCTTCGCAACGGGGAGCGAGCATAGGTATGGAGCTTAAGACTCAACCATTCATGTTAAATATTGGTCCGCAGCACCCGTCCACTCATGGTGTCTTCCGTATGAGGGTTACCCTTGATGGTGAAGTGATTATGGACTTAGAGCCAATTTTTGGCTATCTCCATAGAGGCATAGAGAAGCTGGCTGAAGGAAGAACTTATACTCAGAATATACCCTTCACCGATCGCTTTGACTATATTGCCTCGATGATGAATAACCTCGCTTATGTACTGGCAGTAGAGAAACTGGCAGGTATAAAGGTGCCAGAGAGGGCTGAGTATCTCAGGGTGATTATGGCGGAGTTGATGCGCATAGCTAGGCACCTTCTGGCAGTTGGCTTCCTGACCAACGACCTCGGCGCGATGATGACTCCGCTTCTCTATATGTGGCGAGAACGGGAAAAGATACTCGATCTCTTTGATATGGTCTGTGGGCAGAGATTGACTTATAATTACATGCGTATTGGTGGAGTCAGCCACGATATACCTCCAGAGTTCGTACCGCCGCTGAAGAAATTCCTCAAGGAAATGCCCGGCTATATAGATGAATACGATCAGTTCCTTAAGGAGAATGAAATTATTCTAGCTCGCACAAAGGGAATAGGCATCATACCCGCTGATATGGCTATAAACTGTTCTTGCAGCGGTCCCACGCTAAGGGCAAGTGGGGTGAAATGGGATATACGTAAAGCTGATCCCTACTGTGTTTACGACCGCTTCAATTTCGATATCCCTATAGGCACTATTGGAGATGTGTATGACCGTTACCGGGTAAGGATTGAGGAAATGAGGCAGAGCGTTCGCATACTAGAGCAGGCCCTAGAGCAACTGCCTGCGGGAGAGATATGCGACAAAGTGCCCAACCTACTGCGCCCGCCTAAGGGTGAGGCCTACGCTCGGATCGAGGCTTCGACAGGTGAACTCGGGTTCTACCTGGTCAGCGATGGCTCTATCGCTCCCTATCGTTTCAGAGTGCGCTCTCCGGAGTTGCTTAACCTTACCGTCTTGCGTGATATCAGTATAGGATGGAAGATAGCTGATCTAATAGCCATCTTCGGCAGTATAGATATTGCCCTCGGCGAGGTTGATAGGTAATGAATGCTTGGCATTACTTCGTCAATCTGTTACCAAACGTGCGCACCGACTTTGTAGAATGGCTTCAAGGTTTTGGCCTTCCCAGTTCTCTGATAATATTACTCGATAGCATTATCGGCATAACCCTAATTCTGCTATTCGTGTTCCCCCTGGTAATGATATTTACGTGGTTGGAACGCCGGTTTATTGGCAGATTCCAACTCCGCCCGGGTCCGAATCGTTGCGGGCCATTTGGATTGTTCCAGCCAGTAGCGGATGGTATTAAAACTTTAATGAAAGAGCTCATAACTCCGACTAAAGGGGATAAACTGATACACTGGATGGCCCCGGTAATATTTTTTATCTTCGGATTTATAGTTTTTGCAGTGTTCCCCATCGGCAAAGGCAATATGGGCGCGTTTGCTGACCTGAATATCGGAATTTTATACGTGATAGCTATTAGTTCACTGAGCGTTATTGCCGTATTCATGGCGGGATGGGGCTCGAATAACAAATATTCACTGATAGGAGCGATGAGAGGGGTAGCACAGTTGATAAGCTATGAGGTACCCATGGTGCTATCCATTGTTGGTGTGATATTGATTGTAGGTTCACTTCAAATGGGAGAAATAGTCAGCAAACAGAGCATCCCATTTATCCTGCTTCAACCGTTGGGCTTCATG
>CAWHAI010000009.1:0-44561 GCA_963827295.1 uncultured Chloroflexia bacterium | reverse complement strand
TAAGTAGAACGAAGTAGATTTCGTTTAGCAGCGCCTCCCCCCTGCGGAGGCGCTGCTATTTTATCCCACAGGATATCGCCGAACTCGAACACAGGGCCGTCCTTGCACACCAGCTTGCGGCCTTGTTTAGTTTCGATGGAGCAGCTCAGGCAAGCGCCCACGCCGCAGCCCAGCACCGTCTCCAGAAGCACCTGGGTGGGTTTATTCCCCAACTTTCTTCCCATCTTCGCTATGGCCCGATACATGGCAAGCGGGCCGCAGATAAAGACCTGGTCAGCCCCGGAGATGAACTGAGGCAGGATGTCGGTCACCATACCCTTTTGCCCCAATGAACCATCTTCGGTAGTGATGACAGGCTTGATTCCCGATGGCAGCAGGCGTTCCGGATATATCTTGGTGGAGTTTTTCTCCCCTATCACCAGCCTGAACTTGAGTCCACTGGCTTTAGCATGTTCAGCGAGTGCCAGTAACGGGGCTACGCCCACGCCCCCGGCAACCAGGAGCAGGTTTCGTGACAAAGGATAAATCTCAAAGCCGTTGCCCAGCGGCCCCAGGAGGTCTACAGGCTCACCCGCTTTGCGCTGCGAGAGCCATTCCGTGCCCCGTCCTACAACTGAGTAAAGCAGCGAAATGCCGTCTTTGGAGATACGATGGATGCCCAGAGGACGCCGCAGCGGCATATCGTACCCTTCGCCGCAGCGCACCATGACATACTGCCCGGGTTTAGCGCGAGAAGCTATTTCAGGCGCCTTAACGCTCATGAGGTAGATGTTAGGCAAAACCTCTTTATTGGAGATTACGCGCGCATTAACTAGCTTCATTTAATTCAATCAACCTCACAAATTGTCGGTTGCTCATCTCTTGCGATCACATGACGGGACTCCCTGACAGGACAGCGTCATAACGCAGGCCCAGACCAAGCCAATACCTAGTGTTATATAACCTACCACGAGGCTGTGGTTATACCATCGCAAAAACTCAATCACCATAACGGCTACCCACAACAACATAGTGATTCTGACAACCCAATCTATGAACCTTGAACCATGGGGAGATACATAACTGAGTTCTTTATCAGCGGCCAATCCTTCCAAGCTCTCCCGCAAATCCTGAGGAAATTTACTGAAATCCTGCTTTTCGCCGAACGTCTCGTCCAGCGCATGAATATATCGGCTCGCCCCCAAGTTCAACTTTCCCTCTATTTCCCTCTGTCGCCAGTAGAGCACCCACTTGCGCCAATTCTCACGCCTCACAAATCTGTTCAAGAACAGCCAGAGAATGGTCATTATGCCTATGCCCAAGATGAACACCCCGATAAATTCGAAGCGACTGGGCGCCCCCAGAGCGAGAACAAGTGCAGCGGCCAGAATGAAACCACCTGCCAGAAGCGCCATTGTCTGCCATACCCATGTGCCAGATGCCACAATCCTCTGCGTGATGTCTCTGTACTCGCGTACCAGAAGTTTTTTCTGCTCCTCGCTGAGAGCAACTTTCTCTGCTTCTCTGTTCATTTCATCGCCTCTTAGTATGAATCATCCAAATCTAAGTGCCTATCGCTTGGCACTGCCTCGCAGGATGTCCGCATGGTATTCCTGCAGGCTCTTGACCGTACCGTGTCCTTTTCTGTAAGCTTCAATTCCTTCAGCAGCTGCAACCGCCCCCCTGGTGGTGGTGATATAGGTCACGCCGTACTTTATGGCTGCCTTCCGGATATAGGAGTCATCTTCAGCGCTCAGCCTTCCGCTCGGAGTATTGACGATGAGATTGACCTCCCCATTCTTTATGGCGTCAGTGATATTGGGACGACCCTCATGTTGCTTCAGAATCAGTTCTGACCCTATACCATGCTTAGCCAGGTACTGCCGGGTTCCTCTGGTGGCCTTGATGCTGAACCCCAGTTTGGAGAAGGCCTGCGCTGCCTCCAGCGCTCCTGCTCGGTCCGGTTCAGCCACAGTTATGAGCACCGTGCCCTTGTCAGCGGCAGATGCTGTTTGGCGGCCTCCTGAGCCTTGTAAAACGCCAGGCCGAAGGATGTCCGCCATTCCCAGCACCTCGCCGGTCGAGCGCATTTCGGGCCCCAAGCACCGGGTCGACTTCAGGAAACATATTGAACGGAAACACCGCCTCCTTCACGCCGTAATGCGGAATGGGCCTGCGTTTAACTCCAGCTCGCTGAGCTTTTTGCCCAGCATGCAGCTGCGTGGCGATGCGGGCCATGGGTATATTGCAGACCTTGGACACCAGCGGCACGGTCCGCGAGGCGCGCGGGTTTGCCTCAAGGATATAGACCTTGTCCTTGGCAATGGCATACTGGATGTTCATAAGCCCACCACGCTCAGTTCGATGGCGATCCTGCGGGTGTACTCGTCGATGGTATCTATGTGTTTCTGCGGGAATGCTGACCGGCGGAATAACGCAGGCCGAGTCTCCGGAATGGATCCCGGCCAGCTCGATATGCTCCATGACGGCCGGCACAAAGGCATCGGTGCCGTCGGAAATCGCATCGGCCTCGGCTTCGATGGCATTCTCCAGAAATTTGTCGATCAGAATGGGCCGCTCGGGCGAACATCCACGGCCGCTGCCACATACCGCCGCAGCATCTCCTCATCATGCACGACCTCCATGGCCCGGCCCGCCCAGCACATAGGAGGGCCGCACCATGAGCGGGTAGCCGATCCTGCTCGGCGATCGCCAGCGCCTCTTCCAGGTTGCTGGCCATGCCGGATTCGGGCTGGGGGATCCCCAGCTTCTGCATCATCTTGCGGAACCGGTCCCGGTCCTCGGCCAGGTCGATCGTGTCAGGCGAGGTGCCGAGAATCTTGACCCCGGCCTCTCCAGCTCTGCCGCAATATTGAGCGGGGTCTGGCCGCCGAACTGGACGATGACGCCTTCGGGCTTTTCCTTCTCATAGATGCTGAGCACATCCTCCACCGTGAGCGGCTCGAAATAGAGCTTGTCCGAAGTGTCGTAGTCCGTGGAAACGGTTTCGGGGTTGCAGTTGACCATGATGGACTCGTACCCCTCATCGCGCAGGGCGAAAGCCGCATGCACGCAGCAGTAGTCAAACTCGATGCCCTGGCCGATGCGGTTGGGCCCGCCGCCGAGAACCATGATCTTCCGTGCCTTGCTGACCGGGACCTTGTCCGGGGCATTGTAGGTGGAATAGTAATAGGCGGCATTTTCCACCCCGCTCACAGGCACCGCTTCCCATGCTTCTACAACACCCAAGGCAGTGCGCTTGGCTCGTGATCTCTTTCTCCGGAACTCCGAGGATTTGGGCCAGATATCTGTCGGCAAAGCCATCCTTTTTGGCCTGGACCAGCAGCTCATCCGGCAGCAGCTTGCCCTTGTATTCCAGGATCTTCTCCTCAAGCTCCACCAGCTCCTTCATCTGCTGGATGAACCAGGGCTTGATATAGGTCTTTTCGATAGAGCTCGTTGACGCCGGCGCCCTTGCGCAGCGCCTCATACATGATGAACTGCCGTTCGCTGGTGGGCTCAGCGAGCATTCGCATCAGCTCATCCAAGCGATTTCTTGTGAAAGTCCTTGGCAAATCCCAGACCGTATCGGCCGGTTTCCAGCGAGCGGATGGATTTCTGAAAGGCCTCCTTATAGTTCTTCCCGATGCTCATGACCTCGCCCACAGCGCGCATCTGGGTGCCCAGCCTGTCCTCGACGCCCTTGAATTTCTCAAAGGCCCAGCGGGCAGAACTTGACCACCACGTAATCTCCCGAGGGCGTGTATTTCTCCAGTGTCCCGTCCCGCCAGTAGGGAATCTCATCCAGGGTCAGGCCGCCGGCCAGCATGGCGGAAACCAGGGCGATAGGGAATCCTGTCGCCTTTGAGGCAAGCGCGGAGGAGCGCGAGGTGCGCGGATTGATCTCAATCACCACCACCCGGCCGGTTTTGGGGTCATGGGCAAACTGGATGTTGGTGCCGCCGATGACCTCGATGGCATCCACGATATCGTAGGAATATTTCTGCAGGCGTTTCTGCAAGTTCGGGGTCAATGGTCAGCATGGGCGCGACGCAGTAGGAATCTCCGGTGTGCACGCCCATGGCATCGACATTTTCGATGAAACAGACCGTGATCTTCTGGCCCTTGGCATCCCGCACCACCTCCAGCTCAAGCTCCTCCCAGCCCAGCACCGACTCCTCCACCAACACCTGCCCGACCAGGCTGGCGGACAGGCCGCGGCTGCCACACCTGCGCAACTCCTCTACGTTATATACCAGCCCGCCGCCGGTACCGCCCATGGTGTAGGCAGGACGCACCACCACCGGATATCCGAGTTTCTCGGCAATTTTCTCCGCTTCCTCAACGCTGTAGGCAATCTCGCTCTTGGGCATGTCGATGCCGAGGCGCTGCATGGTCTCCTTGAAAGCCTGTCGGTCCTCGCCACGCTCGATGGCATCAACCTTCACCCCGATTACCTTGACGCCGTATTTCTCCAGCACGCCCGCTCTGTGCAGTTCGGAGGATAGATTCAGGCCAGTTTGGCCGCCCAGGTTGGGCAGCAAGGCGTCGGGACGTTCCTTCGCAATGATTTTGGTCATGCGTCTCCAGGTTAAGCGGCTCGATATAGGTCACATCCGCCATGCCAGGGTCGGTCATGATGGTGGCAGGATTTGAATTGACCAGCACAATTTCATAACCCAGTTTTCGCAGCGCCTTGCAGGCCTGGGTGCCGGAGTAATCGAACTCGCAGGCCTGGCCGATGATGATGGGGCCGGAACCGATGATCATCACCTTTTTGATGTCTTTACGTCTCGGCATTCACCTCTCCTTAATAAACTTCGTCAATATACAATTACCAGACATTCAATCTTTTTAGTAGCGAATTTCTAGCTATCACTATAAACAACCGCACCCCCGAAAATCGTCATAATTACCCTGCCCTTGAGCAAAGCGCCTGCCAGAGGCGTGTTCTTCCCTTTTGAGGCAAACTCTTCTGGATTCACCACCCATTCCGCCTCGGGGTCGAAGATTACAACATCAGCCACAGAGCCGGGCTTCAGTGTCCCGATATCATTTCGACACAGGAAGGCGGCTGGCTCATGCGTTAGCTTTGAAATGAGCGTAACCAGATCGAGCTCTCCCCCATGCACCAGCCCCATCAGACTGCCCAGCGCTGTCTCGAAGCCGCTTATGCCGAATGCAGCAGTATTGAAATCACGGACTTTGTCCTTGGCAGTATGAGGGGCATGGTCAGTGGCGATGGCATCTATAACTCCTGCCCTCAAACCTGAGATAAGGGACTCAACGTCTTCCGCTGTTCGCAGCGGCGGGTTCACCTTGGCATTGGTGTTGTAACCTACAACTGCTTCTTCGGTTAAGGTGAGATGGTGCGGTGTGACCTCAGCGGTAATCGGTATCCCTTCATTTTTAGCGGAGCGGATAAGCTCTACCGAGCCAGCGGTGCTCACGTGGGCAATATGCAGCCTGCCGCCGGTGAGCCGCGCCAGTCGTATATCCCTAGCAACCATGCCCTCCTCGGCACAGGCAGCCATTCCTTTAAGTCCTAGCTTAGTTGCTAGCGAGCCCTCATTCATCACCCCACCCTGGCTGAAAGCAAGGTCTTCGCAGTGGTCTATAATAGGTAACCCTGACTCATGGCTATACTCCAGAGCACAGTGCATCAGGGAAGAATCCTCTACTGGATTGCCATCGTCGCTGAAGGCGACAACTCCTGATAGTGAAAGCTCGCCGAAATCGGCGAGCTTGCTGCCCTCCCTGCCTGCAGTGACACAACCTATTGGCAAGACCCGAACCACGCCTTCACGGACAGCTATATCCTTGATATACTCCACCACTTCTGCCTTCCCTACAGGAGGCTTTGTATTGGGCATGCAGCAGACCGTGGTGAACCCACCTTTAGCCGCCGCACGCGTACCTGTAGCTATGGTCTCCTTCTCCTCAAAACCGGGCTGGCGCAGATGGCAGTGGAGGTCAATGAAACCAGGACAGACCACCATGCCCCCTGCCTGGATTATGCGGTGATTCTCAGGCAGACGCCCCGCTTTCTGGGTGCTCAGCCAGGCGATTTTGCCATCGGAGATAAATAGGTCGCCGACAGCGTCAATCCCTTGCGAAGGGTCAATGATGCGCCCGCTTCGAATGAGCAGGTTGCCAGATTGGCGCTTTGACTTCAATGCCCTTATCCTCCAGAAACCCTCTTGCCCAGCTTGAACCCCTGATGCTGGGCCTCATCCTCTGAATCGAAGATAATGAGGTTCTCAGGCCTTATTCGACTCAGCATGAAGCTGTCCGCTTTGTAATACCTCTTGTTCTCCACTATCCCCTGATGCCACTTTGAACTGGCTATATATGGCGGATGTATCTCGTGCTCACAGTAAACGCATCTCAGGGTCAAAGGCTCGTTCGATACTATGTGGAACTCGTGTTTCATGTACTCCCTTTCTGTCTCCTGCCCCGAAACGCATTTCTTGTTCTGGCATCTGATACCAGTGTCCCGTTTATAAACTGGGTAGTCCTTCCTCTGTACAAAGGACAGCACTTTCTTCTCGGGGATATCAACCTTCTTGGCACCCAGAAGAAGAGAAAGTAGGGCCATTCTGATCGGCACCCCGCGCGCTGCCTGTTTGAAGTACATACTTCGCGGGTCAGCATCAATCTCATAAGCCAGTTCATCAACACGGGGCAGCGGATGCATCACGATTGTTTCCTTAAACCCCTTCTCTTTGAGGAGTTTCCTGTCTACAACGGGGTACTCTTTCTTCAACTTGCCCTTCTGCAGCAGGCTCAAGCCTCTCTTTCTGGAGTCTCGTGACATAAAGGGCATCAACGCCTTCCTCCAAGTCGACTTGGATCCTGATTGCGGGAATAATTGCAAGCTGATGGGGCCTGCTTGGTGTCATGTAAATGGCGTCTAAGGGAAATGGCTTCCTTCATCCACGTCTTTCAGCTCATCATATCTTTCCAGCCTACCCGTATACTCTGTAGTCAATTTCCTAATAACGTGCTCTGGTATCTCAAGCCCTGGCCCGGGACGGAAATGGATGGTTGCGCCGAACCTTGCCAGCGCATAGGTTAGGGAATGTACCGTACGCCCGTATTTCAAGTCGCCCCACATGGCAATCTTAAGCCCTTCGAGCGTTTTCCTCTCCTTCTTGATGGTGTACAGGTCCAGCAAGGTCTGGCTGGGGTGCTCGTGACCCCCATCGCCGGCGTTTATCACAGGGACATCCGCATAGTCGGCAACCACCTTGGCTGCGCCCTCCCAGGGATGCCTGATGACGATGATGTCGGCATAGCTTCCCACCACCCTCGCCATATCGGCGATGCTCTCGCCCTTCGACAGCGAGGTATTACCCTATCTCCGTCACAGATGATAACCCTGCCCCCCAGCCTGTTCATCGCAGCCTCGAACGACAGCCGTGTCCTGGTGCTCGGCTCAAAGAACAGGCTCGCCATGACCTTGCCCTGACATACATTGAACTGATCACTCATCGAGTCAGACATCTCGTCAGCCAGAGCAAAGACTGCCTCAATCTCTTCATTTGAGATATCCTCTATAGTTATCAGATCTCTTTTTTCTAAACTCATAGTCACCTCACTGAGCCTGTATCGCTCCCTGTTTGGCCGTATTATTGATGATTACCACCTCGTCCTTGCCATCGGTCTCCTTCAAGCGCAACTGAATGCGCTCATCCTTCGAGGATGGTATATTCCTCCCCACGAAATTAGCCCTGATGGGAAGCTCGCGGTGCCCCCGGTCTACGAGCACCGCCAACTGAATGCGCTGAGGGCGCCCCAAATCGATAAGGGTATCTATAGCAGCTCGGATGCTCCTTCCCGTGAACAGCACATCGTCGACCAGAACGACGTTTTTGCCAGTGATATTGGTAGGGATAGCTGTAGGACGAATCGCCGGCGGCATCTCTAGATAAGGCAAGTCATCGCGGTGCAGTCCGATGTCGAGGTTGCCCACAGGGACATCAACCTTCTCCGCACCCTTAATCACCGAGGCGATGCGCTGAGCCAGAGGCACACCGCGGGTATGGATGCCTATTAAGACCAGGTTACTACACCCGCCGTTGCTCTCCAGCACCTCGTGAGAAATGCGGACAAGCGCCCGCCTTATCTCGTCCTCTGACATAATTACCTTTTCGGGCATAAAAAAACCTCCGCCTTCACAAAGGTAGAGGGTCTATCTCCTTGATATATTCGCCTAGGTTGAGGCCTGACATCCTGCCTCCCTTTTCAGCCTCGCCGGACCGAATTAAAGGTTTTTAGCCTATACGAGATTATAACAACTCACTAAGCGGTTGACAAGGGGTTTTGCTAGAATTCTAAGGGGCACAAAATTTTGTGCCCCTACATTTGTAATTTAACACTATTAAATTAACTACGCCCTTCAGCCTCTTAATCACCTTCGGCAGAACAGGGAGAAGGTCTCCCGCAACCATGCCGGCATCTCCCAGTTCCTCTCTCACCATCTCACCGGCTGCGCTGTGCAGATAGACACCACAGTAAGCTGCATCAAAGGGAGAGAGACCCTGGGCAAGCAGACCCGCGATAGCACCCGAGAGAACGTCTCCTGTTCCCGCCGAGGCCAGGCCGGGATTGGCCGAAGGGTTGAGCTTGGCCCGGCCATCGGGCGCTGCGATGACAGTATATGCCCCTTTCAGTACAACAACCTTCTGCCACTCTGCAGCCATCTTCTGAGCTATTCCCAAACGGTTTGCCTGTATCTCAGCGACAGATAGCCCGGTAAGCCTTGACATCTCTCCAGGGTGAGGAGTAAGCACAGCCGGGGCGTGCAACACCTGCCACCAATCATTGGTATTAGCCAGAGTGTTCAGAGCATCGGCATCAAGGACAACAGCGCGGGGCGGTGTGGACGTAGAGAACAGAGAAGCCCTTACAAAATCCATGGTCGAATAATGCTGCCCCAGACCACATCCTATGAGCAGTACGTCATAGTTCCTGACCTCATCTATAAGAATGGAGGCTCCCTTGGCATGGATAACGCCAGGGTCGGCCTCAGGGAGAATAGTATATGTTACCTCGGTCAGCTTTGCAGCCAGGGTCGTCTGAAGGCTGCGTGTTGTAGCCAGAGTCACCAGCCCGGCGCCAACGCGGGTCGCAGCGGCACAGGCTAGATAGGCTGCCCCGATATAGTTGACCGACCCTACAGCCGCCAGTACCTTGCCAAAGCTACCTTTATTAGCACTAACAGGCCGCTTGGGCAGCACCGATTTCACCGAGTCAGCGGTGATAAGCTCCGTTGTTATATCATCAGCCGACTTGGGCGGTATCCCGATATCCGCCACGATAAGCCTGCCCACCCTCTCCGCGCCGGGGAAATTGAAAAGCCCGACCTTAGGGTAGCCCAGGGTGATAGTTACATCGGCGAAAAGACATGCCTGGTCTACTGCCCCGCTATCAGCATCTAAACCTGATGGCAGGTCAACAGCAACCAGAGTCGAGCGAGGGGCAACCCTCCTTGAACTGCCTCACATGCTCCAGCAGTTCCTTGATAGTGCCCTGAAGAGGTCGAAGCTTGCCGGTGCCGAAAAGAGAGTCAATGACTATCTCAGATGTGGAAAGCGCATCACTCAAGGCAATTAAGCCTTTGTCAGCCTCAACATCGATAAAGGAGAGGCCCCGCTCCTCTAATAGTTTGAAGTTTTTATCGCCCTCGGTAGGGCGTTTGTAGAGATACAGGCTTACATCAGCATCCCAATCGTAGAGGTGGCGGGCTGCGACCAGGCCGTCGCCGCCGTTGTTGCCAGGCCCTACCAGAATCAATATAGGGCAGCCAGCGACGCTGCCACCCCTTAATTTTCTGACTTCCTCAGCTACAGCCAGGCCAGCGTTCTCCATGAGCATATCCATGGAGATGCCGGCCCCGGCAGATTTCTGCTCCAGCTTACGCATCTGCTCACTGGTGACTAGCTTCAAGGCGCTCCTCCTATCACAGAGGCGATGGCATAATCTCGGGAGTGGGAAAGGCTTATGGCGATCTCTGTTATACCCAGCTTTCTGGCGCGTGAGCGTGCCCTGCCGTGGAGATAGACCAGGGGTGCCCTGCGTTTATTGCTCAGAATCTCGATATCGCGCCAGGAGACGCCCCTCCTACCTGTGCCCAAAGCCTTCATCACCGCCTCCTTGCCGGCAAACCGGACTGCCAGCTCAGGCATCCGATTGCGGCAGAGCTTAAGCTCAGCCTCGGTGTATACCCGTTCCAGAAATCTCTGGCCGTAGCGATCCACGGAGCGCTCTACGCGCTCTATTTCAACTATGTCCACGCCGAGATGATACATCGCCTTAAATTAAAGCGGGGATTTTTGTGCTTAAAAGTATACCACAAGAAGGACACAGGCACTACAGTAAGCCACCCACCCGGTTCTTGGTCAATAGCATTTTTTCAATATAGCCAAAGAACAAAAACCGTGTATAATAGGCGCCAGTAATCGAATGGGAGCTTGATAATAAAAACCAATGCAATGAATCTCATAAGAAGAATCGGAAGATGCATTTTTTCCCCATGCTGGTATTTATTTGCGGGGATTCTCTGGGTCTTCTTCCTAAACACTTACGCAAGCAATAGTAAGAATCTATTTCCACACTGGGTTTTCCTTCACAAGAACCTGACATGGCACGACTATTGTGTATTTTCAGCTATTGGCTTGTGCTTCGTGGCATGTCTTCTAGCACTTCTTGCAGATTGTAACAAAAAGAAAAAGTTCCTACGCTGTAAGTACGCCGCTATGGCCATATTAGGAAGCTCAGCTTCTGCTCTTTTGATGGTCGGTGGTTATGTACCGAGATTTGTATTTTCTTCGTTCATAATAGTCTTGGTTAGTTTGGGTATTGTTTTTTTTCGAGATAAGGTTCGGACAAGCGACCCCGCGACAATTAAAGAAGTGAGAAGGTGGAGTCTCAGTTTTCTCACATTTGTTGGAGTTATATTGTCAGCTTTTTTCGTAGTTTTGTTGGTTGACGTCCGAGAGTTTGAAGCAAATTTTCTGGAAATGCTTAAGACTTATTTTACCACCGCGACCAACATCCCAAAGGAATTAGCAGGCAATTTTCTTGCTTATTATGAAAGTACTACTGCGCCAATTATTGTTCAAAAGGCAACGTTCAGCGTTTTTGGTCTAATCGCATACATACTTATAGGTTGTGGCATTACAACGTGGGAAGTTTTTGTTTCTCCAAATGAAGATTAATGTTCATAACATTGATAGGCGTTAGCTGGAGCCAACAACGATTCGTGCTCTCTCATAGGTCTAGAATGACCTTCTAAATTGTGCTTCCCCTTCCTTTTCCTCAAAGACAAAAAAGACAGTGCGCGCCGATGAAGGCTAAAAACCCATTGCTTCTACCAACCACAACCGAGCAGTACACACCCACCTCTCGCAAGTTGACTTTAGTATGGATTATTGCTAGACTGAGCGGTGCGCGGAAAGGGAAACCTCTATCAGCCAATAACCACAACCACAACTCATGCAACTAAATATTCTTAAGAGGGGTAGAGTATGCCAGAAAAGAAGAAACCGGAAGGATTCCTCCCTAAGTATCGAGTACTGGATCTGGCTGACGAGAAGGGTGCCTTTTGTGGCAAACTTCTCGCTGACCTCGGAGCTGAAGTAATAAAAGTTGAACCCCCGTGCGGGGACAAGATGAGGCTCCGGGGTCCTTTTTTTAAGAACGAGGTCCACTCGGAAAAGAGCCTGTTCTTCCTCTATTTCAACACCAGCAAGGGCTCGATCACGCTGGACATCGAGAGCTCGGCTGGACAGGAGATTCTCAAGAAGCTGGTCAAGAAAGCCGACGTGGTGCTGGAGAGCTTCCCTGTGGGGTATCTCGCCAAGCTGGGGCTCGATTATCCCAAACTGAAGAGGATCAATCCCAAGATAGTGATGACCTCCGATCACGCCGTACGGGCAGAAAGGACCTCTAAGCGGCTATAAGGCCCAGGACATCAACATCATGGCTATGAGCGGCTATATGCAGCTTGTGGGCGAGCCCGACCAACAACCGCTGGTGCTCGGTGGAGAGCAGTCATTCTATCCAGGAGCCCAGTTCGGTGCTGTTGGTACGATGGCTGCCCTGTATTACCGCGATGCCGTCTCAAAAAAGGGACAGCACGTGGACGTTTCCATGCAAGAAGCGATGATATCCTACTGGCAGGAACAGACACCGGTACCTATGTGGCAGAAGACAAAGGAGAACAACACGCGTGTGGGTGTGATGGACGCCATGGTCACGCCCTGCGGCCTCTATCCCTGCAAAGACGGCTGGATCTCGCTGTGCGTGGTGACACCACAGGAGTGGGATACGCTGGCTCAGTGGATACACGAGGTAACAGGTGACGATGAAGTCCTCAAGCAGGAGTATAAAGGAGGGCTCATAGACCGCATGCCTGTGCGCGATATGGTAAATGTAATGGTAATAAACTTCACCGAGAAGCTCAACGGAAGCGAGATCTTCCTGGAAGGGCAGAAGCGCAAACTGGTAGTCATGCCTGTAAATAATGTACCCTCCCTTCTCAAAGATACCCAGCTTAACTCGCGCAATTTCTGGGTAGAACTGAACCATCCCGTAGTGGGCAAGCTGAAGTACCCCAAAGGCGCGCTCTACAGCGATGCCATCGGTGTACCTACGAAAGCAGCACCGCTGCTGGGTGAGGACAACGAGAGAATCTATTGTAAAGAACTCGGGTACACCAAAGAAGACCTGGCTGTGCTGCGCTCCACAGGTGTAATCTAAAGAAAGGATGGATGAAGCTATGGCCAAGAAAGCTCTTGAAGGCGTTAGGGTCATAGAGTTTGGGCTTTACCTGGCATTGCCTTTGGCAACACGGATGCTGGCCGCACTGGGCGCCGAGGTCATCAAGGTCGAGACCCTCACATCCCTCGACATGTCCTGGTACGGCCCCATGTATGCGCCGGGTTGCCTCCAGCTCGAGTACAGACCCCTCAAGCGAAATGTCACCCTTGATGTCCGCCAGCCCAAGGGCAAGGAAATAATGGAAAAACTTATTAAAAAGAGCGACATCTATACGACCAACCTCGGCGAGGGGTTTTTGACCAAGTTTGGGCTGGATTTCAAGCACGTTCAGTCGCTGAAGAAAGACCTCATTGTATTGTGGCAGACCGGTCTCGGGAGCGTAGGCCCCTACGGCGGCTTCAAGGCATATGGCAGGCTGATGCAGCACGCCTGTGCGATTTCCAGCATGTCAGGTACGCCGGATAACCTCGGCGTAGCCAATATCTCCTACTCGGATTATCATACCTCGATGTTCAATGCCCTCGCATTGATAGGGGCGCTGGAGAGGCGACGCCGCACCGGCAAGGGCTGCTTCATCGAGTGCCCGATATACGAGTCCGGTGTAGTCACCGTAGGGCCCTCCTTCTTGGACTACCAGGCAAATAAAGTGGCCCCAGAGCGCAGAGAGAACAGACACCGCTTCTACGCCCCGCACGGAGCCTATCCGTGCCAGGGCACCGATAGATGGTGCACTATTGCTGTGACCAACGAGGAGGAATGGAAAGCTTTCTGCAAAGTCATAGGCAGCCCTGCCTGGACGAAGTCGCCGAAGTTTGCCACCGCCGCCGACAGGGTGAAGAATGCTAAAGAACTGGACAAGCTTGTCGGAAAGTGGACTTCCAAACGCGATGTTTATGAGGTTATGAGAAGGATGCAGAGGGCAGGGGTACCTTCTGGTATCGTGGCAAAAGGTGAAGACCTGGATAAAAGCCCGCATCTGAAGAGCCACAAATTCTACTATAAAACCGAATTCTATTCCGCCGATTTTGAAAAGCCAGGCATGGAGTGGCCGGTGGCCGGGACAACGGTCACCTGGAAGGAGCCTGTATATATGTCCGAGACCCCTTGCATGTTCGGGCCCATGCATAAGGTCGGTCAGGACAATGACTACGTATACGGGAAGCTACTGGGCCTGTCAAAGGCAGAAATACAGAAACTGACAGAAGAAGGCGTGTTTAAATAAATAGAAGGGGGTTAATTTTAAAACTATAGAGCAGGTCAGTTAGCAACTGGGGAGTCCAGAGGGGCTTTGCCCCTTTGGCGGGGGCTGGGGGTGTCCCCCATTTTAAAATCCCCCAAGATTGGGGGATTTAGGGGGTTGATAGAAGGAATCCAGGAGTGCAATAAACAACAAAAAGATAATCAAGATTAAAGAGGAGGAAATCTTATGCCAGCAAAATCAAAGAAGTTGACCAACCCCAAAGCCATAGACATGGAGTGCTTGATGTGTACCAGGGAAGGTGCGCTCAGCAAGGATCAGGGGATGATTGAGATGCTGGCCGCCTACTTTAAGACAATGGGACTGCGCGAAAAGACCGAGGACGAAATGGCGCAGGACTGGAGAGACGCCGGCGTCCAGGTGGTGATTATGAGCCAGACCCACAAACTGTTCGGCTTTAACGAGTTCGAGCAGATAAAGGAAAGGCACAACTATATAGGCCAGCTCAAGAAAGATTATCCCGATGTCGTCCTGGGTTTCTGGCTCGGCATTCCTATACCCGACTTCGGTATCTGGAAAGCGCTGAAAGAGGCCGAGAGATGCATCAAAGACCTGGGAAGCTTCGGTATGTTCATCACCGGAATGTACGGAATACCCGCCAACGACAAGATGTGGTGGCCGTTCTATGACCTGTGCCAGGATGCCGGAGTGCCCGTTAAGATTTCAGTCGGCGCAACCGCCGGCGGCGCCGGACAGGGCGGTGGCTCAATCGGAGGAATGGGCATTCGCCTTTCTACTGAGAAACCCATCCCCAACATAGATGATGTCGCCGCTTCTTTCCCCAACCTGACCATCATCGGGCACCATTATCCCTTCCCCTGGGTAGATGAGATGACGGCAGTGATGATACACAAGAACAATGTGTACTGCGAGGTGCACGGCTGGAGGCCCAAGTACTTCCATGACAACTTCAGGAGAGAATTGAACACACGTATCAAGAGCAAGATTATGTTCGGCTCCGATTACCCCTTCTTCCCCTATACTACGCTGTTTGAAGACTGGGAGGCGAGTAATTACAAGCCCGAGGTTTTGCAAAACGTATACCTGAACACTGCCAGAAAGATACTGGGTTTAGAAAAATAGCAGGATAACCTGGAAAATCAGTGGTTTAGTTTGTCTAAGAACTTGGGGTGTGCAGAGGGGCATTGCCCCTCTGCTGGGGGTTTGGGGGTACCCCCAAACTTTAAAGTCCCCCAAGACTGGGGATTTAGGGGGTTGAAATGACGGTTGGAGCAGGTGCTTCGACCTACCCATAATTTTAGTTTGTAACTCCCGCTGAAACGGAGGCATGCTTATGGATTTCAGTTTTACGCCAGAACAAGAACGTCTGCGCCTGGAGGTGCGCAAGTTCCTGCAAAAAGAGGTTACCGACTGAGAGCAGATTAGATTTCAGGTTCGACCGGCCGTACAGCCAGGATACCTGGAGCCTGCTGCGCAAGCTGGGAGAAAGGGGCTGGCTTTGCCCCCTTGTACCCCAAGGAGTGGGGCGGCATGGCTGCCTCTCCGCTGGACAACTATGTTATTCAGGACGAGCTGTCCTACGCCTTCGCCCCAACCCCCTGCGCCTTAATCGGTGCTATGGTGGTAGGCCCCACTCTTCTCATACATGGAAACGAGGCACAGAAGAAAAAATACCTCCCCATGATAGCCCACGGCGAGGTCGAGTTTTCCATGGGGTATACCGAGCCGGGGTCAGGGTCGGACCTCGCTTCGCTGTCGCTCAAGGCGGAGGACAAGGGTGACTACTACCTGCTCAACGGCCAGAAGATGTTCAGCACCAAGGCCGACTTCGCCGACTACGGCTGGGTTGCGGTCAGGACCGACCTGGAGAACCCCAAGAAGCACAAGGGCATCTCGCTGCTCATCATAGACCTCAAGAATACCAAAGGCCTGACCATCCGCCCCATCTACAACATGAGCGGCTACCATTCCACCGAGGTTTTCTACGACGATGTCAAGGTTCCCAAAGAGAACCTGGTGGGCGACCTGAACAACGGATTCTATATCATTGGGGCTGCGCTGCTATTCGAACGGGCAGTCACGGTCAGCGGATTCCATCGCGCGCTGGAGCTTCTGACAGAGTACGTTAAGACGACCAAGCACAATGGCAAGCCGCTGTCAGCCGACCCGCTGATCAGGCACAAGCTTGCTGAGATGGAGACGAAGTTCGCCGTGACCAGGGTCCTGTCTTACCGTCTCTCCTGGATGCAGGTGCACAAGATGTTCACCCTGACCGAGGTGGCGATAACCAAGTTGCTCAGCACCGAGACGGTTTACGATCTGGCCCAAACCGGTATGCAGATACTGGGACACTACGGCGAGCTGGTGCCCGGCTCGAAGTGGGCAGAGCTTCAGGGGTGGTTTGCGCATATGTATCAGGAGGCGCCGCATTACAAGATCGCTGGCGGCACTTCGGAGATTCAGAGGCAGATTCTTGCCACCAGAACCCTGGGGCTTCCCAGAGGATAACTGAGATTGTTTAGTAACTGGGGTGTGCAGAGGGGCGTCCGCCATAGGCTGGGGGCTGGGGGTATCCCTGTAGGGGCACAGTGCACTGTGCCCTAAAAGTCCCCCAAGAGTGGGGGATTTAGGGGGTTGAATAGAGACTAGTAAACAACCTCAATAATTTTAGTTTGCTAAACTACATTGGCCATGGTCAATCTGAAAGGTTCATCCTTGAGTAAGCCCGACGGCAGCCGGAAGACCGACATCGTCGGCTGTGTGTTCAACATAGAGAGGTTCGCCATCCGCGACGGCCCCGGCATCAGGACCACCGTCTTCCTCAAAGGCTGCCCGCTGAGATGCCTGTGGTGCGCCAATCCCGAATCCATAAGTCCCGCGCCACAGCTCTTCTACCTTGAGAATCTGTGCACAAGATGCTACCGCTGCGTTGAGGCATGCCCTAACAAGGCCACCACCAAAGCCCCAGATGGGGCCATAAAAATCGACCGCAGCCTGTGCAAGGCCTGTGGCAAGTGCGTCGAGGCATGTCCTAATAAAGCCAGAGAGATAAGCGGGAAGCTGATGACCGTCGATGAAGTCCTGGAAGAAGTGAAAAAGGATGCGTTGTTCTATCAGAACTCGGGCGGCGGCGTCACCTTCTCCGGAGGCGAACCGACCCACCAGCCGGAATTTCTCTGGCATCTCCTCAAAGGCTCTCAAGAAAGCGGCATTCACACTGCTCTCGATACCTCCGGGTTTGTCAAGCCTGAGATTCTGAAAAAGGTGCTGGAGCATACCAATCTGGTGCTTTACGACATCAAGCACATGGACCCGGCAAAGCACAAGGACCTGATCGGCGTCGATAACCGTCTGATTCTGGAAAACGCCAAGATGATTGCCGCCATGGGCAAGCCCATGATAATCAGGGTGCCCTTGATTCCGGGGCATAACGATTCCAAAGAGAACATCAAGGCGCTGGCAGAGTTCATGCTCAGCCTGGGACTTAAAAGGGTTGACCTCTTGCCCTACCATTCGCTGGGCAAGATTAAATATTACAGATTAGGCATGGAATACAAATTAAGCGACCTCAAACCACTTCAGGGAGATGAGGTAGCGAAGATCAAAGCTGACCTTGAGTCCTACGGGCTACAAGTCGGGGTCGGCTAATCTTAAGGAGGCAACATGGATTTCGCCCTTAGCGAACAGCAGGAAATGCTTAAGAAGGCAGCCAGCGAGTTCCTGGCGAAGGAATGCACCAAGAAGCTGGTTCGGGAAATGGAAAAGGACGAAAAAGGGTATTCCCCGGAGCTGTGGCAGAAGATGGCAGACCTGGGCTGGATGGGCCTGGTCTACCCTGAGAAATACGGCGGCAGCGGGCTGACCTTCGTTGATTTCACCACCCTGCTCGAGGAGATGGGCAAGGCGCTCGTCCCCGGGCCTTTCTTCTCCACCGTGCTTTGCGGATTGGCCATCCTGAAATGGGGAACCGAAGCCCAGAAAAAGGACATCCTGCCCAGGATAGCCAAAGGCGAGGCAATACTGTCCCTGGCGCTGACTGAGGCAAGCTCGACTTACGATGCAGCGGGGATAAAGGTCAAAGCCGTTGCCGACGGTAATGACTTCGTTATCAACGGAACCAAGCTCTTCGTTACCGATGCCCATGTTGCCGATTATCTGCTCTGTGTGACCAGAACGAAGGCCGGCAGGAATAAGCAGGAGGGCATCACCCTTTTCCTGGTGGATGCCAAGAGCCCGGGCATAAGCTGCACCCTTCTCAAGACCTTCACCGGCGATAAGAAGTGCGAGGTTGTCTTCAAGAATGTGCGAGTCCCCAAGGCCAATATGCTGGGCAAGCTCGACCAGGGCTGGAAGATGGTAGATGAGCTCTTAGGGCTGGCAGTGTTCCTGCAATGCCCCTGGATGGTAGGCGGCACCCAGCAGGCCCTGGACATGGCGGTGGCCTATGCCAAGGAAAGGTCTCAGTTCGGGCGCGCCATAGGCAGTTTCCAGGCTTTGCAGACCAAGATGGCTAACACAGTAGTCGATGTCGCCGGCGCGAGGGACATCATTTATCAGACAGCCTGGAAGCTGGACCAGGGCCTTCCCTGCAAGAAAGACATCTCGATAGCGAAGGCATGGACAGCCGAAGCCTATCGCAAGGCCTGTGTCGAGGGTATCCAGATACACGGAGGCATCGGCATCACCCAGGACCACGATATGCAGCTCTATTACCGCCGTGCCAAGGCGCTGGAAATCGCCTTCGGCGATGTCGATTACCACCTGGAGCTCGTAGCCCAAGAGATGGGCCTATAAATGGGTAGCTTGGAGCACCCACTCCAAGTTGGGTAGGTGGGAGCACCTGCTCCCACCATGCAATAAACGCGGTTCGCCCTGAGCCTGTCGAAGGGCCTCAATATGTCATTCCTACCTTGAGCAGGAATCCAGGTACCTTCTTAAATTGGAGCACCTGCTCCCACCATGCAATAAACGGCCGTTCGCCCTGAGCCTGTCGAAGGGCCTACAATATGTCATTCCTGCGAAGCTACCTGACCTGAGCAGGAGCAGGAATCCAGGTACCTTCTTAGATTGGAGCACCCGCTCCCACCAAGCACTAATACGCGCCGTTCATGGTGAGCCCTGTCGAAAGACGCTCCCCTTTCCTAAAGGGGGCGAGGGGGGATTAGGAACCGAACCAAGCCGAATCGCCCCCGTTCGTGGTGAGCCCTGTCGAACCATGAACGGCCATCTTAATCCTATGTAGCGTAGGGTCAAACAATGCCTCTGCCCTAACTATCACGAATATTGTAGGGGCATTCAATTGAACGCCCCCGATCTTACTCATCTAACGCTCGGCGTTTTCGGTCATGCGTTTTACCTTGCAATGGGGCGCTTATTATACAATTGTAGGGGCGACTCGACGGGTCGCCCATTTCCGGTGTCATTCTGACCCTGAACGAAGTGAAGTGGGAAGAATCTCAGTGCTTAGCCTTGCGCTGCTATTTTCATTCTTGGTGATGGTGATAATAAGATCATCATGACAGATTCCCGCACAGCTTGTCCCTGGCTTTGACCAGAGACTTGTCCCTGACCTGAGCAGGGAGCAAGAATCCAGATGCCAGCGTAGATTGGAGCACCCGCTCCGAGTTGGGTAGGTGGGAGCATCTGTTCCCACCTTTTCCGCAGCCGTAGGGGCGTTCAATTGAACGCTCCCAATCTCACTAATCTAACGCTCGGCGTTTTCGGTCGTGCCTTGTAACTACAATTGGACGCTGTTATGCAACTGTCAGGGCAAACCGACGGGTGACCCTTCTCCAGTGTAAGTATGCCCCTGAACGAAGTGAAGTGGGAAGAATCTCAGTGCTTAGCCTTGCGCTGCTATTTTCATTCTTGGTGATGGTGATAATAAGATCGTCATGACAGATTCCCGCACAGCTTGCCCCTGACCTGTTCAGGAGGGGCGTGGGGGATTAGCACCCTTTGCCAGACCGCCGACAGCCGAAACGACCGGCGCAACCGAACAACAAAATCCCACCGCAATGGCTCATACTTACGCCTGAAATACCTTTGAGCTTCATCCCCTCGTGGCCGAGGGTGATCTTCGTCCCCAGCTCCTTCGCCAACTGCGCTGTCTCCTCCCTGATCTGGTTTTCGAACAGGGTGGCTAAGATGGATGACCACCACCGGCGGCAGATAGCCTTTGACCTTCTTGAACTGCTGCCAGTTCCTCCCCGAGCAGCCTGGGGGTGAGATGTCCGGCGGGGATGGCGTGCTCCTCCAGCCCGTTGGGCATGGTCAAATCTATGATGAGCAACTGCGGCGATATGTGCTCCCAGCATGAAGATAAACCGGGCCCTGTATCACCGCTGTAGAAAAAGCTCTTGCCATCTTTAGAGGTAATCTGATAGCCCACCGCAGGGACAGCATGCTTTTCCGGGAAGCGCCATCACTTTATAGCCATCCACATCCGTGGCCTTGTATAGGCTCCAGGGGGTAGAATTTGAGTGCCGGCCTTTCCGTTGGGTCTCTCAGTGAAATTGGGATAGATGACGTCATTCAATACATTGTTCAATATCGCATTCCAGCGTGCTGGCCTGAGAATAAACCTTGATAGCTTGCGAACGTAGGAGATATTGAGGGCTATGGCAGGCACATCCCTGATGTGGTCGTAGTGGCAGTGGGTGAGCAATATTGAGCTTACCTTTTCCTGCTCAGCGAAGGTGAGGCTGGAGGTGAGCGCACCGGCATCCACTGCTAGGACACCGTCCACCAGCAGGGAGGTCAGCCTGGTGTTAGCCGATTCAACGTTGTGCGCTCCTAAAATCCTGATCTCCATTCCTCTATCTCCTCTCCGAACAGGTGGACCTCAACGGGTAACCAAAAACGGATTGAAATCGGTATCGTGATCGTAGGTATCGATGCGCTCTTTTCTTCTTCAGGAAGTTGACCACCATGTAGGTGAAGGGAGTAGCCACTACCTCGTAGCCTGTCTTCACCAGCCAGTGGGTAAGAATTATGCCAAGAATTAAAGCCCATGAGAGCGTGCCCCCGAAGGCGATAATGATAAACACCGTGGCATCCAATCCCTCACCGACCAGGGTGGAACCGATGGTCCTGGTCCACAAGAAGCGCCCCTTGGTCATAATCTTCATCTTGGCCAGCACAAAGGAGTTGGCGAATTCACCGACAAGGTAGGCCAAAAAGGAAGCCACCAGAAGCCGAGGAGTATAACCCAGGATGCGTTCATAGGCATTCTGGACACCGGAATCAAGCGCAGGTATCCGCCCCGCTACCCAGAAGGCAAACACTGCGATAAGGTTGCACAAGAAGCCCAGCCAGATAACCTTGCGCGCCTGGCGGTATCCATAGACCTCGGTGAGTATATCTCCGAAGATATAACTTATGGGGAAAATAACTATAGCAGCAGGCAACGGTCCCGGAAACTGAAACCCGCCATGTCTTATGGGCTCAATGCCCAGGGTTATCAGCTTGACAGCGATGATATTCGCTGTAATCAGGCAGGTGATGAAGAGAGCCGCAATAATCAAAAAACGTTGAGAAACAATCATCTTTATATTTCGTTGGGACTAAATCCAGCGCCAGCGATGGAACAGCCAGAGCATTATTGAAGTCGGCACCGCCGCTATCAGAATCATAATAATTAAAGTGGTGTAGGGCCCCCAGAATATCCAATTACCGGTCTCTACTCCTCCTGGCAAATTGATATTCATTCCATAAAAAACCCCTAACACAGTAGCAGGAATGCTGACAGTGAACATAATAGTGAGTAAGGCAAGTATCCTGTTGGTCCTTTCCTGACTCAGCAGAAAGTCGGTATCTTTGTAAATCTCAATGCTCTCCTGACACTCATCAAGGTTGCTCCAGAGGCGAGCGAGGTGGTCATTGATATCGCCGAAGTACACTTTCAGGTCGGCCTGGGTATAGCGCTGGGCCTTTCGTTCCAGGTCAGCTACAACTCCCTTAATCGGCCCGATGATGCGGCGTTGTGCGGCGATGTCACGACGTAAGATGGCAACATCGTGCGAAGCACTCACCTTGTCATCGAAAACCTTGTCCTCTATGTCCTCTAGATTGGCCAAGGTCTTGTTCACCATAGGGGAACAGTAATCCACCAGAGAATCTACTATGCGGTACATAAGGTATCCCGAGTCCTTACCCAGATAATCCTGGCATACCTTATCGTCCTGCTGGCAGCGGCCAGGGAGGGCAGCGAAGGGTTTCAGGTCTCCGCTATGCACAGTCACCAGGTAGTCCTTGCCCAAAAATATAGAAACTTGGCTGGGCCTCGTGATGCGGGTGCGGTGGTCAAAGACGGGGAAGTGCAGGATTATAAAAAGGTAGCTTTCATATTCGTCTATTTTGGGGAGCTGAACCTTGCTCAAGCAGTCATCGAGGTCGAGGGGATGGAACGGATAATTCTGAGCGAGATAGTCCATCTCCTGCCGCGTCGGCCTCTCAATGTTCAGCCAGGTGAGATTCTGCCAGGCAACCTTATTGATGCTGGGCTCTCTCTTGGCTGCGCCCCCACCAAGGGTGTCGCTATCGCCCTTCCCGCTACTTGCTGGCACCCCTCTCTTAATCACCGAAAGGAGATTGCTCAGATAGTCTGAATCAAACCCTTCGACCTTCCAATCCTTGGGAATCTCAAAAACGGAAGTCCCCTCCTTGCCCTTTCGCAAGAGGCTTCCCGTACCTCTTTTGAACTTTCTCAAGAAACCCAGCACAGCAATCCTCACATCGACGAAAGGAATCTCTCAGCGGCGATTGCAGCCGTAGCCCCATCGCCCGCAGCGGACACTACCTGCCGTATAGACCCCGCTCGAATATCGCCGGCAGCGAACAGTCCCGGCACCTCCGTTTCCATCTGGCCGTTAACCGAAATAAAGCCCCCCTCATCCAGCGCAAGCAGACCTTTGAGATAGCTTGTATTGGGACGCAACCCCACGGCCACAAAAACGCCGGAGACCGTCAGGCTTGATTTCTCCCCGGTTTTCACACTCCGCAATCTTAATTCCTTGACCTGTTTATCGCCCGCAATAGAATCAACCACCGTATCCCAGATAAATTCTATCTTAGGCTGGTTAAAAGCTCTATCTTGAAGAATCTTTGTCGCCCGAAGCTGGTCACGGCGATGGATTACTATTACTTTCGATGCAAATCTGGTCAGGAAAAGGGCTTCGTTCAGGGCAACATTACCTCCGCCCACCACTGCCACCACCTCATCTCTAAAAAATGCACCATCGCACATAGCGCAGTAGGAGACCCCCTTGCCTAGAAACGCCTCTTCTCCATACACTCCCAGCTTGCTATGCTCACAGCCCCCAGCGATGATCACCGCCTGAGCACGGTATTGGCCCTCACTGGTATCGACTATCTTCTCTTTCCCCTGAATCCTGAGGCCCTGTACCTCAGCTATAGCTGTAAGCAAGCCCTGCTTCTCTGCCTGTTGAGCCATCAAAGAGCCAAGCTCGGCGCCAGATATGCCCTGGGGAAACCCCGGGTAGTTCTCCACAATCTCCGCGTTCAATATCTGACCGCCGAGGCCAGCCTTTTCAATGAGCAAGGTGTGCAGTTTGGACCTGGCAGCGTATATGCCTGCGCTGAGCCCCGCAGGGCCACCACCTACGATAATCAACTGGTAAAGCTTCTCCACCTCTTATCTCCGCTGGATAACAATCGCACTCAGAGCCGTGGGATGCTCCACTTAGCCTTTGCCCGTTAGGACGGCGTCGAGCTGCTTTTTCAACTCTGCTTTAGGCCTGAGTCCCACGATCTGCGTTAGGGGCTTGCCGTCTTTAAATATCAACAGGGTGGGTATGCTGCGAATGCCGTATTCTGTCGCTATCTTTGGGTTATCGTCCACGTTCACCTTAGCGAAACCCACCCGCCCCTCGTACTCCCCAGCCAATTCATTCACTATAGGAGCGATGCTACGACATGGGGCACACCAAGGGGCCCAGAAATCGACCAAAAAGGGTATCTTGGCCTCAATTACAATATCCTTGAAGCTCTTATCATCCACCTTAAGCGGCTCAGCCATAGATACCTCCAATAGTTCTAATAACCTACACCTAGTCTCGGCGGGCTAACCCTTCATAGCCTCCAATACCCCCTGCACCACCTCCCTCTTTGCAGTAGCGATGGCGTTCTTTATCGCCTTGGAATTGCTGCGGCCATGGGCGACCACCACAATGCCGTCTAGGCCCAGAAGGAGTGCTCCGCCATATTCAGTGTAGTCCAAGGTGCTGATAACATTGTGCAGGATAGGGGTGAGAACACTCACAGCTTCGTTCAGCTTGGGATTCCCATCCACAGCCTCCCATAACGACTTGAGAAGCATCTCGCCTAAGCCCTCGCCCATCTTCAGCAGCACATTCCCGGTGAAGCCATCGGTCACAAGAACATCGGCAATCCCTCTGGGGAGATCCCTACCTTCCACATTGCCAATGAAATTGACCTTGGCTTTCCTCAACATCTTGTGTGCTTTCTGAACCGTCTTGCAGCCCTTGGACTCCTCTTCTCCAATTGAGAGCAGCCCGACTCTGGGCTCCGGTATGCCGAAGACCTTCTCCATATAGATGCTACCCATATGAGCAAATTGGACTAGCATATCCGGTTTACAATCAGCGTTGGCACCGATGTCAAGGCAGAGAATAGGCCCTGAGGGGAAGCCGAAGACAGCGCCCAAGGCAGGGCGGCTGACGCCCTTTTTCCTGCCCAGGGTAAGCGTGGCCTCTGTAGCCACCGCTCCGGTATTGCCCGCTGAGACAAACGCTGCTGCCTCCCAGTTTTTAACCAGGTCGATCCCAACCACAATAGACGAGTCCCTCTTGTTTTTAATCGCCAGAACCGGAGACTCGCCCATCTCTATCACTTCGCTGGCCTCAGCAATGCTCACCCCACTGCCGGTATAGCCACGCTTTTCCAGCTCCTCTTTTATTACATCCTCTGGCCCTACGAACACCACCTCAATATCTGGATCTTCGGATGCCAGGAGCCCACCTTTTATTATTTCCTGAGGGGCATTGTCACCGCCCATGGCATCCAGAGCAATCCTTATTTTATTATTGTCCAGTTTCTTAACCTCTTTTTTCTTAGCCACTGCTTATCCTTTCCCCCAGGTCGCAACGCCCACCCCAGCAGGCAATGACTTTGCCATTCAGGGATATCCTAGCAACATCACAGAGAGTAGGACATGCTTTGCATTCAAAGGAGGAAAGGGCATAGCCTGCCTCGCTTACCGCGAAACCCTTAAAGGCAGTCTCTCTGCCCTTACAGGACACCTCTTCGCGAGCGAGAAGCGCTGCCCCGATAGCCCCCATAACCTCATGATGAGGAGGGACAATAATCTCGGTTTTTAAGCTCTCCTCGAACGCTTGGATAATGCCCCTGTTGAAGGCAACACCTCCCTGAAATACTATAGGGGGCTGTATTTCCTTGCCCAGGCCGACATCGTTCAGGTAATTACGAACCAGGGCCTGACACAGCCCATAGATTATGTCCTTCACCTGATATCCCATCTGCTGCTTATGTATCATGTCTGACTCGGCAAATACAGTGCATCGCCCTGCGATATACACTGGGGTTCTACTCTGAAGCGCTTGCTTCCCAAAGTCCTCGATTCTCATATTGAGCCGCAATGTTTGCTGATCTAAAAAGCTCCCCGTGCCTGCGGCACAGACCGTATTCATAGCAAAATCGACGACCATACCATCACAGATGACGATGAGCTTGGAATCCTGCCCGCCGATCTCGATAACAGTATGCACGTCGGGGACATAATAAAGGGCAGCCACAGCCTGAGCAGTGATCTCGTTTTTGACCACATCAGCGCCCACAATAACCCCCGCTAGATAGCGGGCGCTGCCTGTGGTACAAACACCGCGGATCCTGACATCAGTGGGAAGTTGTCCCTGGATTTCCCTGAGCCCCTGCTGGACAGCAGAGACTGGCTTGCCCTGGGTAAGAAGGTAGTTATCGGCGATCAGCTCCCCCGCCTCAGTGATAATAGCGCACTTGGTAGTCACGGAGCCAACATCTACACCGAGGTACCCGTCCATCTCTCTTCTTCGTCCTTCGAGCTATCGCCGAAGTTGACCGGGCAACACGCCCTGTTCTTTTTCTCTCTCTTTCTTATTGCCCCTCCTTTTCAGAGAGTTCACCTGATAGTCCAGAGCAACTGACTACAGCCTAATCCTCAGGACTCTATTACCCCCTACCGACTATTCACATGATTATAGCACTTATACGCAAGCAACCCCTACGTTCATTATTTGTCGAACAATATAGATAGAAACTACCTAAAGGTCAAGCTTTTCAACCCACAAATCCCACAAGATTACCCCTTAAGTGAATTGAATTGAACGCCATTTGTAGAGGGCTTTAGCCTACAGCGTTCTCGATATGCTCCAATCGCGAGACCTTATTATCTGGGGTTAGTTCCACCGCCACCACATCAATGCGCCACGATGCCGGGAGATTGTCGCAAGCCTGCAGATAGGCATTGGCCAAGGAAATCAGCTTCTCCCTCTTAGAAAGGGTGACCGATTCCTCAGGGGTGCCGAAGCTGGAGCCCTTCTTGGTGCGAACCTCAACAAAAACAACGCAATCATCATATTGAGCGATTATGTCAATCTCGCCTTCCCGACAGCGGAAGTTCCTCTTGAGGATTTTGTAGCCACGCTTCTTTAAAAAATCTACCGCCAGCTTCTCTCCCCTGGCCCCGACCTCTCCGCGTTTCAATGGTATATCTTTACCCATTTATCTATGTTCCCCCTAGGTTACAATAGCTTCTCCAATGGCGCCAGGCTGAGCAGGAATTTCTTTATTCCCGCATCTCCTTTGAATGCAATAGTAACCTCATGATCATCCCCAGTGGCCAGGCAATTGACCACAATGCCCTCGCCAAACATGGCGTGGCTTACATGCTCACCTGCTTTCAGGGCAGGTCTGGAGGGCAAGGGATTGATTTGTGGCGCCTTTTGGCCAAGAGCCGCCTGGGTGCTCTGCGAACCAGGAGATGCAATCAGGTGCGCGGGGATATCCTTCAGAAAGCGCGACGGGGGATTGTGGGCGCTGCTCCCCATCAGACTGCGGCGTAGAGCGTAGACCAGATAGACCTTTTCTTTGGCTCTGGTTATCCCCACATAGCAAAGGCGGCGCTCCTCCTCCATCTGCTCCGGGTCAGGCAACGACTTGAAGTGGGGTAAAACACCCTCTTCCATGCCAACGATGAACACCACTGGGAATTCCAGGCCTTTAGCCTGATGCAGGGTAATCAAAGTCGCTGCATCGACCTTTTCATCAAGTTCGTCCACATCAGAGACCAGCGCCACTTCCTCAAGTAAGGCTGCCAGGGCCTCTCTGGGCTCGAGGTCATTGTATCCAGCAGCCACAGTGCGCAGCTCCAGGATGTTATCCCACCGCTCCTCCCCATCTGCGCCTTCCAGGGTGTATTTCTTATATCCGGTCTTCTCCAGCACCAGGTCGAGGAGGTCAGCCATGCTCAACTCTCCGCTTTTGGCGATAAGCTCATCAAGCATGTTCACGAAATGGCTCAGCGCCTGGCTGCTCCGTGAGGAGAACGGCGCAGACTCTTCCCCCTGGGCAATAAGCTTCAAAGCATCATAGTAAGACAATCCTCGCTCGTTTGCCCATGTGGTGAGTTCGGCTATAGTGCGCTGTCCGATGCCCCTGCCGGGAACGTTGATTATGCGAGTGAGGCTAACGGCATCGCGGGGGTTGTGCATCAGCCTGAGGTAGGCGACTACATCCTTGACCTCGCGCCGTTCATAGAACCGCGTGCGCCCACCAGCCTGTAGGGGAAGCCGTAGCGGACGAACTCCTCCTCAAGCGCCCGCGACTGGGCGTTGGTACGGTACATGATAGCGCAATCGCCAGCCTTCCAACTGACCCTCGCCACCAGCTTCTCCACCTCGCTGACCACGAAGTGAGCCTCCTCCTGCTCATTGTAGGTCTGGACAACAGTAATTGGCACACCTACCGCGTTCTCTGTCCAGAGCTTCTTCGGTTTCCGCTGCTGGTTAGGGGCAATTACGTGCTCAGCAGCCTTGAGGATGGTTTGGGTGGAGCGATAGTTCTGCTCCAGGAATACAATCTTGACATCGGGATAATCCTTCTCGAAGTCTAAGATGTGGCGTAGGTTGGCCTGCCGCCAGGAATATATTGACTGGTCAGGGTCGCCCACGACGCAGATATTTTTATACTTCCCTGCCAACTGCTTGGATAGGATATACTGGGCCAGATTGGTGTCCTGGAACTCGTCTATCATCACGTGTAAATATCGAGACTGGTATTTGGCCAGCACCTCAGGCTGGCTGCGGAAGAGCTGCACGGCCTTCATAATCAGGTCATCGAAATCCAGGGCGCTGTTCTCGGCAAGCAGTTCCTGATACCGCTCATAGACCCGTGCCACCACCTCTTCGTAATAGCTGCCAACCTGGCTGCGGTAATCCTGAGGAGCAAGAAGCCTGGCTTTAGCTGAGGATATAGCCGTCCCGATGGCTCTAGGTGGATATTGTTTGGGGTCAAGCCCCACCTGCTCGATGCTCCGCTTCAACAGGCTGAGCTGATCCCCCTCGTCATAGATAAGAAAGTCCTTGTTAATCCCGATATGCTGGGCTTCCATGCGCAGGATGCGGGCGCAGGTGGCATGGAAAGTGCCCAGGGTCAGCCCCTCCACAGTTCTCCCCAGAAGGCGATACACCCTCTCCCTCATCTCGCGGGCCGCCTTGTTGGTGAAGGTGACCGCCATGATGCGATGGGGGCTGATGCCGCATACGGTTATCAGATAGGCCACCCTATGGGCGATAACTCTTGTCTTGCCTGACCCGGGGCCCGCAACAATGAGCACAGGGCCTTCTATAGTCTGAACCGCTTCCTTTTGGGCAGGATTAAGACCAGCTAGAATATCCATAATTTGATTCTACCACGAGTGTAAGGGGCAATTAACAACATTGCCCCTACGTAAATTGAGGCTAACCTTACCCTGGACAGCATGACATAGCGACTAGTGGTGAAGACGGGCCTGTCCTTGGTGATAACCCGCTTCTCCTCAGCTATCTGCTTGCGGAGGTACTTCGGAAGGGAGAATATCCCGGGATGCGCAAGCCCATCGTAGAAGCGCAGGGTACTGCTGACCCGGCTCGATAGCCTGCGATCAACTTCCTTCGGGGAGAGCTCGCGAGGGTCTAGAGTTTGCGAAGCCACGGCGAAGCCCCAGGGTCCGCCGAAGGAAGGAATCTCCGCCTGATAAGGAGCAACCACAGAAAATACCGCCTGCAGAGTATTTACCACCGCCAGGAATGTAGACGGGAACATCACACTGGTCGCTCCAGCCTGAAGGGACATTATGCCGCCCTTTTTCAGCTTTTTGCTCAGGTCGCGATAAAACTCCTTAGTAAAGAGCAAGTAAGCAGGCCCTTCCTCAAGCGGCTCAGTGAGATCAATTATCATTACATCGAACTTCTCCCGCGTCTCAGTCAGATATTTCATAGCATCCATGTGGAGAAGCTCGACCCGGCTGTCCTGGAACGAGCCCTGGCTCAGTGAAGGAAGGTATCTTTGGCATATCTGAGGCACCTTCTTATCGATATCGACCATCACCGCCTTTTTCACCGTTTTGTGTGCCAGCACCTCCCTCAGAGTAGCCCCCTCGCCGCCGCCAGCGACGAAAACAGTCTCCGGCCTGGGATGGGTAATCATCGCAGGATGAACCAATGCCTCATGATAGATGAATTCGTCCGACTCGCTGCACTGGATTTTGCCATCCAGAATAAGGCATCTGCCGAAGGCAGGGCTATCGAGTATCTGAATGGATTGGTATTTAGATTTCCCGGTATAAGGCATAGCGCTAACGCTGAATTGCTGTATGAAATTGGGAGTAACGCAATCCCAGAACCAATTTATCACCTTCTCTCCCATGGATTAAAGCCCCCTTTTAAGCTCCACGATGGAGGGATTCTTGCTTTCCAGCTTCTCCATAATCATCCTGGCTGCCTCCTCAGGCTGGGATAGGTCTCCATAACTGAACACATCGATGGCAGCATAGCCGTGCTCCGGCCAGGTATGAATGCAGAGATGTGCTCCAGTGATGAGCACCACACCGCTTATCCCCTGCGGCAGAAAGCGGTGGAAGGACTCTCCTAGTACCGCATTGCCCGCTTCTTTAGCTACAGAGTGGAGAACGCTCTGGATAAAACCTAAATCGTCGAGAAGTTCCTTATTGCAATCCTTCAAATCCAGAAGGAAATGCTTCCCCATCGTCCGCATACTATCCACCCTCAATACAACTTTTCCAATTATATAGGATGTGGCTACTTTTCTCAAACAAAGTTCGTCTGGCAATAGGAAGTGCGGAGGGGCGATCCGCCTTAGGCGGATGCTGGTGGTATCCCCCAGTTTTTTAAAGTCCCCCAAGATTGGGGGATTCAGGGGGGTGACATACATTTTCTAAGAGGTCCTGCTCGGTTGTGGTTGGTGAGATTTTAATGAGTCTTTGGTGAAGTGCTGATTCGAGAGTCTATTTGAAAGGGTGCTCTGAAAAGACTTGGTTGCTGAAAGTGCAAGGATACACTTCCTCGGTCAATCTCTAGGATAGCATATCGAAATGAATACACAAAATACCATCTTATCTCGTACAGCTTACTCTATCATTCTTGTCCACTGGAACCACCCTAAATGCTTTTCTCTAGCTGGCGGATAATTTCCTCAGCTTGCTTAGATTGACTTGCGCATCGGCTCTGTTCGGGTCGATTCTGATTGCTTCTTTATATTCCTTTACCGCCTCGTTTAGCCTACCCTGATCTCTGTAGGCACACCCCAGATTGTTGTGTGCCTCGTAGCTATTCGGGTTAATCCTTAGTGCTTCTTTCCATGCCTTTACCGCCTCATTTAGCCTGCCCTGAGCATACCAGGCAACCCCCAGATTGTAGTGCGCCTCGGCATAGTTCGGATTGATCCTTATGGCTTCTATGTATTCCTTAACCGCCTCATCTAGCCTACCCTGATCTTTGTAGGCATTCCCCAGATTCAAGTGCGCCAGGGCGTGGTTCGTATCGATCCTTATCGCTTCTTGATATTCCTTTACCGCTTCATCCAGCCTACCCTGGTCTTTGTAGGCAATCCCCAGATTGATGTGCATATCGGCTTTGTTCGGATCGATCCTTAATGCTTCTTGATATTCCTTGACCGCCTCATCCAGCCTACCCTGAGCATGGTAGGCGCTCCCCAGATTGTTGTGCGCACTGGCTTTGTTCGGATCGATCCTTAGCGCTTGTTTCCATTCCTTTACCGCCTCATCTAGCCTACCCTGACCATGGTAGGCGTCGCCCAGATTGATGTGCGCCATGGCGTTGTTCGGATCGATCCTTAGTGCTTCTTTCCACTCCTTCACCGCCTCATCTGGCCTACCCTCATGTACGTAGGCAATCCCTAGATTCATGTGCGCCATGGCGTTGTTCGGATCGATCCTTAGTGCTTCCTTCCATTCCTTGACCGCCTCATCTAGCCTACCCTGATCTTTGTAGGCAATCCCCAAATTGTTGTGGGGCAGGGTGTTGTTCGGATCGATCCTTAGTGCTTCTTTATATTCCTTGACCGCCTCATCCAGCCTACCCTGACCATGGTAGGCCATCCCCAGACGGTTGTGAACATAGGGATGGTTCGGATTGATTCTTATTGCTTCCTTATATTCGTTTACCGCCTCATCCAGCCTGCCCTGAGCATAGTAGGCATTCCCCCGATTCACGTGCGCCATGACATCGTTTGAGCTATTATCAGGTTTTCCCTCATGCATTCGATCAAATGTACCCATCACCCAATCCCCAATGATTTTGTTTGCGCCTTGGCCTTGAATGGCATCCTAATCGTAGTATCGGTTTGTGCAACATTCTACCGCTTACAAGAACTAAGTATTTAACTGTTAACATAATATGTCAGCAGCTAAAACGGTGTTTACCCGTGTAGCCATATTAAGGCCAGTTAATGTATCTACCCTTAATTAATGTTTGAAATGATGTTTTCGCTATCTCGAATATGAAGTTAGCGCCTGGGTTTATGAAGTAGTTTTGCTCCACAGCTCCAAGACTATTATTTATCGTGTGTCTTACCACTGGTTGGTCAAGTGGAAGATAGCGATAATAGAGAGTGTATTCTTCGGCACTGGTTTCAGTATCAACTACTACGCCAACTGCCGGAGCCTCCATATAGTGTCCCACGTAGTATCCAGTGCAATACAAGAGCATCACATCGCCCTTCATTATATAAGAATAACAGTTACTGAGCCGACCTAAAGGATATACCCTACCATGCACGGGGTGTGCAGCGGCATATTTCTCCCCAAAAGCTGCGACGAAATACTTCGGACTTACCCTTAACTTAGTTGTAACCATGTCCTGTTTTCCTCCTTACCTTAAGTTCGGACGATTATATATATGACAGCTTTGGAAAACGCAAGACTTGCCGCTAAAGTAAGGCTCAGACTCCTTTTGACCGAAACTATACCACACTAAGCAGTGTATTTCCAATCTGCGCAGGATATTTTGGAGGACATTCCTCTTTGCCCTTGATATGTAGATCATCAGCGTTACTGGGATACTCCTCAGACAAAGGTTAATGTACACTTTGGGGCTTGCTCCTTTTTTCCGCGTAGATCCGAAAAGGAGTGTTTTTGAAATGTTACTGCACGGCGTAATGTCGATGGTCTACAATTATGTCAGTAGCTAACGGATCTGTGAATCTGAGGCCCATAACCTCTATTACTAACCACAACCGATTAGTACCTTCTAAAACAAGGACTTTTCAACAAGGCTGGATATAGGGTATAATACCTCTGGTCTGTCCCTGAAAGGTGAGGTCGGGAGAGATAGTTGGAAAGCTATCTCCTGGTGGTTATCACGAGCCCGGTTATCTTCATGGGGGAAAGGGGGTAAGACAATGGCTGCCAAAGCTTATGTGTTGATTGAGACCTCGGTAGGAAAAACAAAGGATGTGGTCCACGCCCTCAACAAGCTCAAGGGGATGAAAGAGGTGCATGCAGTAACCGGCCCATATGATGTCATCGCAGTGGTCGAGGGAACAGACTTGACCGCCGTAGGCAACCTGGTCACCAATCATATCCATCCGGTAGGCGGCATAGCGAGGACTGTAACCTGCCTGGCAATAGATGTGAGCTAAAACATCATAAGCTATCGCTATTTCAGGCAGTTCGAGCGGTGAAGAGGAGGTCAAGGGCTATCGACTAAACTGAAAGGAAGGGATGCATGGATTTCCGATTCACTGAGGAACAAAACAAATTTCGCCAGAAAATAAGAGCCTTCCTGGCGAAAGAGCTCCCCTCGGACTGGCTGACCGGAGGGGCGCCCGAGGATGAAACCGACGAGTGGTGGAAGTTCACCCAGAAGTTCCTGAAGAAAATAGGCGATAACGGGTGGATATCCGCCGGATGGCCCAAAGAGTTTGGCGGCCAGGAACGCCCGACTTGGGAGGACGCCATTTTCGGCGAGGAGTTGGCCTACTGGAGGGCGCCAGCTCAGGACTACTGGTTCCGCTGGAAGATGATAGCTGCTCTTCTGCTACACTTCGGCAATGACGAGCAGAAAAGGAAGCATTTGCCGGGGATAGCCAGCGGTCAGGTTTACTGGTGCCAGGGATTCAGCGAGCCCGGCGCAGGCTCCGACCTGGGTGGCTGCCAGGTCAAAGCCCAGGATAAAGGGGACTATTTTCTGGTCAATGGGCAAAAAATCTGGACTACCGGCGCACACCGAGCCCACTGGTGCTTCGCCCCGCTGCTCTCCGACCCCGATGCCCCCAAGCGTTCCCGAGCGCTCAGCATGTTCCTCATCGACATGAAGACCCCGGGAATCACTGTGCGACGCCTGGAGAGCCTGGAGGGAGTAGCTCACCTCTGCGAGACCTTCTTCGACGATGTTAAGGTACCCAAAGAGAACATGGTAGGTGAAAGAGGCCGCGGCTGGCTGGCCGCCATGGCCCTGGTGAACATCGAGAGGTCAGGCCTGGGTTTCGCCTCCATGCCGCAAAAAATCCTGGAGCAACTGATAGAATACGCCAAGGAAACGAAGCACAACGGAGTTCCCTTGGCCCAAATCCCGAGAGTTCGACACAAGCTCGCCGAAATGGCTATCGAAATAGAGGTCTGCCGCCTGCTGGCCTACCGCGTAGCCTGGGTGCAAGCTACGAACAGGATGTCACCTCCGTGGGGGCAATTATCAAGCTATTCGGCAGCGAATTGATGCAGAGGGTCTCTGCCACCGGGCTGGAGATATTGGGGCTCTATTCGCAGCTCGTGCCGGGCTCCAAGTGGCAAAAGCTTGCCGGCAACATCACTCGCGACTACATGTGGAATCTAAGCATCACCATTGCTGGGGGCACCTCTGAGATTCAGCGTATCATTATCGCTACCCAGGGGCTTGCGCTGCCCAGAATGTAAAATTTCAGCCTAAACAACAAAGAATAGGGGGAAAAAGCATGGATTTCGCACTTAGTGAAGAGCAGGAAATGCTAAGGAACTCAGCCCGTGACTTTCTGACCAAGGAATGCCCCAAGACGCTGATAAGGCAGATGGAGACCGATGAGAAGGGCTATCCCTGCAAACCTGTGGAAGGGCATGGCAGACCTGGGCTGGATGGGCCTGGTCTTCCCCGAACAATACGGCGGGTCCGGCATGACCTTCCTCGATTTGGCCGTCCTCATCGAGGAGCTGGGAAGGGCAATTGTACCCGCTCCCTTCCTGCCCACAGTGGTGTACTGCGGGCTGCCCATCCTGGCAGCAGGCACGGAGGAGCAGAAAAAGCAGTTCCTGCCCAAGATAGCCAAAGGCGATATGATAATGACCCTGGCCCTCACCGAGCCCAGCGCCACCTGGGATGCAGGCGGGATCGCTGTCAAAGGCCACTGCCGAGGGCGATGATTTCGTCATCAGCGGCACCAAGCTCTTTGTTCCGATGCCCATATCGCCAACTATCTGCTCGTGGTCGCCAGGACTAAAGAAGGCAAGCACAAGGAGGAAGGTATAACCCTCTTCCTGGTGGATGCCAAGAGCCCGGGCATAAAGCTCAACCCATTGAAAACAATGGGTTCCGATAAGCAGTTCGAGGTCATTTTCAATAAGGTAAAGGTCCCCAAGAAGAATATCCTGGGCAAGCTCGACCACGGCTGGGCCATAATCCAGGACCTGCTGCCGAAAGCAACGCTGGCCCAGTGCGCCTCATGGTGGGCGGCTCCCAGCAGGTGCTGGAGATGACCGTCAACTACGCCAAGGAGAGGGTGCAGTTCGGAAAGCCCATCGGGAGCTTCCAGGCCATCCAGCACAAGTGCGCCAACATGGCCACCGATGTTGACGGCTCGCGCTTCATCACCTATCAGGCAGCGTGGAAATTGACCGAAGGGCTTCCACTGCGCTCTCGAGGTATCCATGGCCAAGGCCTGGGTCAGCGAGGCTTATCGACGCACCTGCTCCGAAGGACACCAGATTCACGGCGGCATCGGCTTCATCAAAGACCACGACATGCAGCTTTACTATCGCCGGGCCAAGGCGAACGAGCTTGCCTTCGGCGACGCCGACTATCACCGCGAGCTGGTAGCCCAGCAGATTGGCCTGTAATTCGTAAACAATATTGTAGGGGCGACCTGCAGGTCGCCCCTACAATTTTAATGCCCAAGGAGTTCAAAGGGACAAAGCTCTCCTTCTTTGATTCTATTAGGAAGGAGGGGGATTTAGTGGGACGAAAAGAGGTGCAGGATTCCTCCTGATGGGGGTTGGGGGGTGTCCCCCAATTTTTTAAAGTTCCCCCAAGACTGGGGGATTTAGGGGGTTGAAGAATTTACCAATTAAAGACACCGAAAAAGCTTACAAGGGAAGTGGAGTAAGAGGATGGACTGTATCTTCTGCAAAATCGCAAAAGGTGAAGTTAAAAGCAACATCATCTACCGGGATGATAAAGTAGTTGCCTTCCCCGACATCAACCCCAAAGCCCCGGTGCACATCCTTGTGATACCCCGGAAACACATCGCATCAGTTACTGACCTAACCGAGGCTGACGAGACGCTTGTGGGGCACCTGTTCACAGTAGCAAATAAGCTGGCGAAAGAACAGGGAATCTCCAACGAAGGGTATCGCCTTGTGGTCAACTGTGGCCCCCACGGAGGGCAGTTGGTAGCCCACCTCCACCTCCACATCCTCGGGGGACGCCAGCTACTGATGATGGGCTAGAGCGATAGTCCTCAAACATAGGGTGGGTTTCGCTTCGCTCCACCCACCATTTTTGTCTCAATGGCGAACGCCGATAGCTCAAACCTACAGTTGTATCTCTTTGAGGTCAGGACTGATGATTAGCTTGGGCTCAGTCACCGATTGCACATCCTCTACTCTGAGGCCAGGGGCGACCTCTTTGAGCAGCATCCCCTTTGAAGTTACCTCGATGACAGCGAGGTCGGTTACTATCAGCTTAACCACGCCTAAGGCAGTGATGGGGTAGCTGCACTTCTTGACAATCTTGAGTTCCCCATCCGGCGTAGTATGCATCATCGCCACAATTACCTTCTTAGCCCCTACTGCCAGGTCCATAGAGCCGCCGATGTTGCCGATGTGCTCTGGAAAACCACGCTCGGGGTTGCTCCATCCGGCGAGGTCTCCCTTCTCCGAAACCTGCAACGCCCCCAGCACCGCCACATCCATATATCCGCCGCGTATCATGGCGAAAGACTCGCAATCGGAGAAGTAGCAAGCCCCCGGCAGCTCCGTCACCGGCTGGCCACTGGCATTTATCAGGTCCTGGTCGACCTCATCGGGGCCAGCTAGGGGGCCCGTGTTCAACATACCTATCTCCGACTGCAGCACTATATCTCTTCCCATAATCCAGTTAGACACCAGGGTGGGTATGCCTATGCCCAGATTAACATAGGTTCCGTCTTCCAGTTCATTGGCTATCCGCAAAGCCATCAGCTCCCGGGACAATCCCTCTAACTTCTTCTTAGTCTTCTCCAGCCATCTTTCTACACCTCCCCTTCGAGGACTTTGTCACTCTTAAATTCTCAGTCAATACCAGGTATGTAATTCTGCTTATCTACCTTAACCACTCGCTGCACATATATGCCCGGTATATGAACCTTGTCGGGGTCCAGCTCGCCCGGCTCCACCAGCTCCTCTACCGATGCTATAGTCACCTTTGCGGCGGCTGCCATCTCAGGGTTATAATTCCTGGCGGTCTTGCGGCAAATAAGGTTGCCCATGTGGTCGCCCTTCCAGGCATAGATAAAAGCGTAGTCCGGCTTGAGAGCCAGCTCCAGCAGGTAATCCTGGCCGTTGAAGCTCTTCTTCTCCTTCCCCCACTCCACCACCGTGCCCACGCCGGTAGGGGTATAGAAAGCAGCTAGCCCGGCGCCCCCTGCCCTCAACTTCTCGATGAAGGTGCCCATGGGGTACACCTCCAGTTCCACCTTTTCGGCACATACCGCTTTCTCGAAGGGCGCGTTCGCGCCCCTGGTCGCCGAGCGATAGAAGGGATAGTTGCTGATCGCCTTCTTTATCTGACCCTGCAGAACCAGCTTGGTTATATCCTCGTTGCCAGGCCCCATCTGCTGGCATATTATGGTCAGGTTCTTAGCTCCCTGCTTGGCTAACGCCCGAATGAGCTGGACTGGTGTGCCTGCAGTAAAAAAACCGCCGATGGCGATGGAGGCTCCATCGGGGATATCGGCAACAGCGTCATCTACACTGGCATAAACCTTATCCATGATGTCTGTCCGAACTAATCTTTCTTGCAGATCTCGACGCCGATGGCGGATAACGCAGCCTCAAGCCCGGCTTGCAGGCTGGAACAGGTGTTCAGCGACGCTATATCTGCAACCAGAGGCTCCATGGCTTCAGCCATCATGGTTGATTCGATGCCCACCACTATGGACTTGGCACCCACAAGCTGGACCATGCGTATCATCTTCACAATCTGTGCGGCCACCTCGGCCTCGCCCGCTATCGCCGTTGAAAGGTCAATCAGGGCAGCGCGGGTCTTGTAGGTTCTGATGTGGTCTAAAAGGCTTTTCTTGAGCCGTTCAAACCGCAGGCTATCAAGGCGTCCCACCACCACCACCATAGAAAGCCCGGGCCAGAGCTCGAATACAGGGGAGCCCAGCTCCTCCCATTCCTCAAGCCTGTCCTCCAGCTCCTTGCAATAATCCTGCATCCCCGTCTCCGCTGCCGTCCAGGGGCGATAGGCCTGGAAAAAGCCCACGCCTCCAATATAATTGCCTGCGCTATCCTTCAGATGTGCCGCCGAAATGCGAACCGGGACTACCTTCCCCGTTTTCGTTTTCATTTTAGACTCGTGAAGGTGAATTACACCCCCGCCCATATAGAGTTTGCGGTTGGTCTCCCTAGCGTCCTTCTCGTTCTCGTACACCATGACGATGCTTTTCCCTACCAGGTCTCGCATCTCGCACTGCATCAGTTCGCACGCAGCCTTGTTTACAAACGTAATTAGCCCCTTGGCATCGATGGCGATGACGGCATCGGGGCAACTCTGGAGAAGTGCCTCCAGATAGCCCCCCGTGGCTTTCCCCAATGGTTTAGCTTTCTCCATAGCTACTCTCCTTTTAACTGAATCTGATGATTTGCCCAAAGCATACGACTAAGAGTTCACCATGTCAATTCCCTGCGACTGTATCTGGAAATGCTGGCCGAATCTCCGGGCAGCAGGATTTACAAGAAATGGCCTAAGGCCTTCTCCAGAATCCAGCCCAGGGCAAAGCAGGCGGGGAAGGTCAGAATCCAGGTTGCCACGATGCGCCGGGCCACATCCCAGCGTACTGCCGACAGCCTGCGGGTGGCTCCCACGCCCATGATAGCGGTATTTATAGTGTGAGTGGTGCTCAGTGGTACGCCGAAAGCGGAGGCCACCGTAATTGCAGTGCCCCCGGCGGCCTCCGCGGCAAAGCCGTTCACTGGCTCCAGCTTGGTGAGCTTGAAGCCCACAGTGCGCATTATGCGCCATCCCCCGATAACTGTGCCGAGTGCCATCACTGTGCCACAAACCAGTATGATCCACCATGTTACATGGAACTGGGTCGCAGCTCCTCCCAGCAGCAGCGCCAGCGCAAAAACACCCATGAACTTCTGGCCATCGTTGCTGCCATGGCTGAACGCCATGAAGGCCGACGAGGCAATCTGTAGCTTGCTGAAGATGCCATAGACGGCTGTGGGGCTGGTGCGACGGAGTATCCAGTAGAGACCTACCATGAATGCTATACCCAGCGTGAACCCTGCAAGCGTAGAAACGAATAGGCCTATGATCACCTTCTCCCATCCTCCCCAGAGAAGCGCAGAGGTCCCCGCGGCGGACAGCCCGGCCCCAGTGAGCCCGGCGACAAGCTCATGGCTTTTGCTGGTGGGCAGTCCCAGCCTCCAGGCCACTATGGTCCAGAGCACGATGGTAATCATGGCGGCTGCAACCACGGAGAGAGAGATAATTTCAGGCTTCACGAAGCCTTTACCTATAGTGGCAGCCACAGCAGTTCCGGTAACAATAGCACCCACAAGGTTGAACACGGCAGCCATTACCACTGCCGCCAGTGGAGGGAGAACGCGGGTGGAGACTACAGTAGCGATGGCATTGGGGGCATCCGTTACGCCATTTACGAACTCAGCAGCCAGGACCAGGGCCAAAACCGGTATCAGAATATGGGCATTATCCATGCTTGAGCACCACGCCCTCGAGGACGTTTGCTACATCTTCACCTCTGTCAGCAGCGTTCTCCAGGTGCTCATATATTTCACGCCACTTGATGACCTCAGCGAGGGATGCACTCTCGAAAAGCTCGGCCAGGGCAAGGCGCAGGACTGCATCAGCTTCGTTTTCCAGTCGGTTTATCTCAACACAGTGGCCCAGTATTTGCCTCATCTTGGATTGTTTGCGAAGGTATGGCACCGCTGTGCTCAATTCCTTGGTAATTGCCAGGAGAATGGCGGATAATTCGCGCGCCCTTTTCGTGGGCTGCTCGATGTGATAAAGCACCATGGAGTTGGCTGCATCCTCAATGAAATCGAGCACGCTGTCCAGTCTCTCGGAGAGGAGAGCGATGTCCTCGCGGTCGATGGGTGTCAAAAAACTGCGGTGCAACTGCTTCATGACCTGATGGGTTATGGAATCACCCTCATGCTCCAGCTCTGTGATTCGAGCTACTTTTATAGACGCATTTTCGAAATTTTCCATAAGTTCGGCAAATTCCTTGGCAGCTTTAGCCAGATTTGCCACGCTGTCCTCGAAGTAGTCGAAGAACTTGGGCTGTATCGGTATTATGGAGAATCTAGGCAAAGTGCACCTCTTTCTGGCGAAGGGAATGTGTGCTGCAAGGATATTTGAAGGCAAGGACTCGAGTGAGGGAAAAGGTAGAGGCAACTCCAGACGAAGCTGCAATTCGCTTTTCCAGTCGCCTCGGGCAAGATATACCTCTGCCTCAATGCTATAAGCACTTCTAAGCCCTCTTAGATACTAAGATAGAGCCGTATCCCATTGTCAAGATAGCGAATTACGGCATAATCATTCTTTTGGAATGTGGTTTCGCTGCCTGAGGGAAGTATTACGGTAAAGCAGGAGATGCTCCTGATAGCTATGCCGATTAAATTTTTCTGGTTCGCTACCCTGCGCCGCGGTATTCGCTGTATCTTACTAAGTAGGCAAGTATTTTAGCTGATTCTTCCGGGTCAGGATAGAGATTAAGATGGCTTTCCTTCAGCCTCAAAGGAACCTTGCCCTGAGTTTCGAAACGCGCAGCTCCCACGGTAAAGAGGACGGGCTTACGGTGTTTTGCCATAAGTTCAATAGTCGTCTTTATGTCTCAAACTCAGGCTTCCTCCATTTGCTTCCCCATCTCTTCAGTAGCATGTTTCATCAATGCTGGCGCCCACGTGGCGTAGCCTGAAGTCATCGCGACACCGCCGATAACCAATATCGCGTCGAAATTCTCATCCTCTATCATTGGCCAGAGAGCCTGGTAGCTGACGAAGTCCCCGGCAGGATCGACAGGGTTTCCGCCGGACCACCTTCCCGACATCATAGACTCCAGTTTCTCCATAGTAGCTGCTGACAGTGGCGGCAGTTCCAAGCCCTCTTTCCTCAAGGCGTCTGCGGCAATTACTGCCATCCCCCCGCTCATCGAGAGCACTCCCACCCTTCTCCCCCGGGGCAGTGACTGGCCCAGCAAAGCCACAGCGACATCTACCATTTCGTGAAGCTTCTCCACCCTGATCACACCGCATTGCTTGAATGCAGCATCGAGCACCGCATCCGAGCCCGCCAGAGCAGAGGAGTGAGACCGCGCTGCCCTGCTCCCCACATCCGTACGCCCTACCTTCATAATGATTATGGGCTTCTTTTTGGTTATTTCCCTTGCCAGTGCCAGGAACCGCTTGCCTTCCCTGAGGCCCTCTACATAACCCAGGATAACCTCCGTTTTCTCATCCTGAGCCAGATACTCCAGATAGTCCTCGAAGCGCAGGTCGCCCTCGTTTCCGCTGCTGATAAACTTGCTGAACCCCATTCCCATCAGCAGCCCGTAATCGAGTATTGCCTGGCCCGAGTTCCCGCTTTGCGAGATGAGCCCCACATGCCCTGTCTCGATAGGGGGCATGAAAGGCACAGTGCAGAAGTTTGCGTACGGGTTACAGAACCCCAGGCAGTTCGGACCTATGAAGCGTATGCCGCCCCGCCGGGCGATTTCCACCGCCTCCCGCTGTATTCTTGCGCCTTCTTCGCCTGTCTCGGCAAGCCCGCCCGAGATAATGACAGCGCTCTTGACTCCCTTTCTAACGCAGTCCTCCATAGCAGCGGGGACATACTGAAACGGCACCGTTATCACAGCGAAATCCACCGGCCCCGGCACCTCAACCACACTCTTATAAGCCTTCATCCCCATCACTTCGGGTTCTTTATTATTTATGGCGTAAATCTCCCGTCCCCTGCTTATGGCTCAGCACGCGGTTCAGGACGTTATATCCCCACTTACCGAAGAAATTCGATGCCCCGATTACAGCCACCGCCCTGGGATTGAACAGGTTATCCAACTGCTCTTTCAGACTCATATCGCTCATGCTACCCCTCCCGCCTCGGGAACAATTACCCCCGAAATAGGCAAACTTCGATTTCTACTGAGCATACCACATCGGCTCTAACGATGCCAGCATGGAGATGAGCCCCCAAATGTAAGAAGTTTTTAATATTCTTGCATTGACTTTTCAATCTCGGTTCTGCTACCCTTGGTAACATGAAGCCATTCTGAGAAGGAGGTGCTCGGCAGATGAACTGGCTGGATATAGTGTTGGGGATTTTCTTGTTTCTCACTGCGGTTTCGGGCCTTATGCGTGGCCTGCTGAGCACCTTGATTCCTCTTATTGGCCTCATTATCGGGGTTTTGGTGGCTGGACATTACTATACAGGTCTGGCCCATGGTCTTTTCCGCTCCCACTCCGAGGCCGCTTATATAGCGGCGTTCGTGGTAATAGTCCTCCTTTTCCTGATAGCCGCCTGGATTGTGACTGCAGTCTTGCACGGTTTGCTGAAAGCAATCCTGTTGGACTGGGTGAATCATCTGGCAGGATTTCTGGCAGGTGCCGTGTTAGGCGGTATCATGGCTGGCGCTGTTCTATCTGTACTTCTCAAGTACGATATTGGGGTACCCACGATCTCGGGCTCCGGAGTTGCCGCCTTTCTGGTAGAGAAATTCCCTATGGCGCTTTCATTCCTGCCGGGAGATTTCGACCGGGTCAAACAGTTCTTTCAAAAATGACCCTGAGGCAGATGCCCCGATGGCTATGCCGAAAAGTCGAAAAAGACATGAATGCTAAAAAATCATTTTCTATTGACCGCATTTGACTTGAATTGCGATTACCCCTACAATATCCAGGTATAAAATACACTCGTACAATTAATGGATTTTGAGAGTCATCTGGAGCATTATTCTACCACTGTGGTTGGTACTTAAAGAACGAAGAGGGTTATGCATATGAGTACTGACGAGGCTGTACAGCTTGCAAAATGGGCTACACATCTCCTTGAACTACGTAATTATTCAGCGGCATTAGAGGTTTTTGAGAAGGCGACAGAGCTTGATCCAAACGATGCAGTTGCATGGCAAGGTAAGGGCCGGGCCCTCTATTCTTTAGAAAAGGACCAAGAGGCACTGAAGGCTATCGAGACGGCGATGGAGCTTGAGCCAAACAATGCAATTGCATTGCTGCGTAAGGGCAGAATCCTGCATCACCTGAAGAGAGAACCTGAGGCTTTGGAGGTTATTGAAAAAGCGCTAGAGCTCGACCCCCAAAATGCAGAATCGTGGCACAGTGCGGGCCTAGTTCTTCAAGACCTGGGGAGAACTCAGGAGGCGCTGTCTGCTTATAACAGAGCGATAAAACTTGATCCGAAAAACGCAGATGCCTGGGCGGATAAGGGCGACCTTCTCATATATATGACGATGGATAATGAAGGGCTGAAGTCGATTGAGAAGGCGATACAGCTTGATCCGAAAGATGCAAACCTTTGGACAAATAAGGGAGCAGCTCTTTATTTGCTGGGCAACCATAAGAAAGCTCTGGAGGCTTCTGACAAGGCAATAGCACTTGAGCCACGACACACCTTTGCCTGGCTGAATAAGGGACTATGCCTCTATAGTCTGGGAACTTTCCAGAAAGCACTTGCAGCTTTCGACAAAACGACAGAGCTTGATCCAGAAGCCACTCTTGCCTGGCATGGCAAGGCTATGACATTTTACCGGCTGGATAAGACAACCATGGCTCTTCAGGCGGTAGAAACAGCGCTATCTTACGCCAAGGAAAACGCGTATTTTCTGAATACCAAAGGTGTCATATGTTTCCGCATGGGCCTTTATGAAGAGGCAGCTCATGCTTTTGAGGATGCCTTTCGTATACAGAGTAACCATCAATTCATGTTTAACAAGGCAGCAGCGCTGTCGCGCCTTCGGAGATACGAAGAGGCAGAAGAAGTTTTACAAAGGGCGATAGACCGGGCATCAGGTGCTTCAGATGAATGGTCCAGAATTGCTGAACGGAAGTATCGCAAGCAAGTGCGCCAATTCCGCAGAACCAAATATCCAGTCATGTGGTGGAATTGGTGGTTTGGTGATGATGACACTTTCGCCTGGTTAAAGCGGGTATTTGGAGCTTTTTTGCTGATTGTACTTCTGGGATATATAATAGCGCCCTTCTTCTCTGTTAATACTGAACTACTTAAGCAAAGAGGTTGGCTTTGGTGGCCTAACCCGACTGGTGGATGGCAATCATATATAGTGCCCATTGTTGCAGTACTGCTAATATTATTGTCACCGATGATACGCGCTATCGGCCCGAGAGTCGTGGAGCTGTCACCTGCACTTATGTTTCCGGAAATAAAGCTCCAGGACATCGTTAGGGAAATGAAGCCCAAGCTTAGTTGAATTCTCTAGCCGCGATCTTCTACACGATGCAAAATTAGTGGCATTTAACGAATGGCCACACCCTGAGCCTAAGTAAACATATGCCCTGCTAGCTATGCCG
>CAWHAI010000008.1:0-17663 GCA_963827295.1 uncultured Chloroflexia bacterium | reverse complement strand
GATACCAAGCTAGTCCCCTGCTGGAAAGTTGGCATTAGGGATGCTGATTGCGCCTATGAGTTTCTATCAGACTTGAAGGATAGGCTTGCTAATCGAGCGCAACTCACCACAGATGGTCACAGAATGTACCTAGAGGCTGTAGAACACGCTTTTGGGCGTGATATAGACTACGCACAGCTAGTTAAGATATATGGGCAGGAACCTGAAAGCGAGAGGCGTTACAGTCCAGCAAAATGCTTGGGAGCAGAAAAGCATGTGGTACAAGGCAATCCTGATATTCACAGGCAATTTCTACAAGCTATGTGGAACGCCAGAATCTTACCATGCGAATGTGCATGAGGCGATTTACCCGATTAACCAATGCCTTTTCAAAGAAGCTAGAGAATCATACGCTTGCTCTTGCTCTCTACTTCATGCACTACAACTTCGCTCGGCCTCATAAGACATTGGCTAATCCCTATCCGAGAACACCTGCAATGGCAGCAGGATTAACTGACCATATTTGGACAATAGAGGAGATTGTTTCTCTTATTAAACAGGAATAAACTATGAAAGTGAGATGATAGGCGCATGAGGAAATTCAGAACATACACTGACACAATAAGAACAGCCTTAGAAAACAATCGGATAGCTATTCTACCCCCACAAGATGTAATGGCAACCTTGAATTGTATTAGGGAACCAGTTACCAGTACTATTCTTGACCCTTGGTACAACAAAGGAGTGGGTGGGGTTAGAGATGATTACGATGAATGGCTTGTTTCTGTTCTAGCAGCAACGGCCAGAATATCCGACCATATCTTTCTCTGGGGCTTTCCAGAAATAGTGTACAAGATGCTTGATAGATTACCTAGTGGCTTTCAACTCATCACATGGCTCACTTGGTACTATAAAAACTGTCCTTCGGTAATCCGAGGGTGGCGCTCAGCACAGCTTGCATGTCTACACATCGCAAAACCCTCCGCAAAACTGTATCCTGAGCATTTTCTAAATGGGGCTCAACTAGAGAAGAAACAGCAAGGGAAGCTAAGATATATGCCAGGGCCATCCTCAGTGATTGAAGTGCCCCTGAATATAGGTTTTGTGGGCAAAGATGAGCAGACTGGACACCCCGCTCAAAAACCACTAAGGGTTATCGAGCCACTTATTCTAATGACTACCAAAGAGGACGATTTAGTTCTAGACCCAATGTGTGGTGCTGGTACAACAGGAGTAGTTTGCAGAAGTTTACATCGAAAGGCCATTTTGTGCGATGATGAGGAGGAATATACTGGCATTACAGAAAAGAGGCTAAATCTCAAGCGGATTGGCCCAGATGTTATTGCTCACCAAAATATTTCTTAAGAAATTCATATACTTCTTTCTTCTCTCCTTCTGATGCGGATTGAACGATAGCATATACATTGAGCCAATTGGTATTGTCGTCCCAATAATTCTTCTTCATAACTTGATGTCTCCCACATAGAGCCTGCCATTTGTCCTGATTCAGAGGGTCAGCCTTCGCATCAACAGCATGTGGTGTCTTATGGTCAGGGGTGAGCCTAACTGTGCCTCCCCCCACAGGGTCTATATCTCCGTCTCTTAGATTACACTTGACACCACCTTCACTCCATTCGCATCTATAGTTCCCTCTCTTAAGTACTGCTTGCCAAGTTTTGGGTTTCGGTCTGGCCCTTCCTGCTGCTTTTGGCCTTTTCTTGGCGGAAGGCATTAAATATTCACTTACCCTCAAGTCTCCTCTATTGCGCCAAGTAAGGATGGTATAACCTTCATCCGTTCGCAGTTCTGATAATCGCTGATGCCAGTTCTCTGGTTCCTTTCCTGTTGTGGGGTCTTTGGCTACCTCAATAATCTGTTCTCTGGTCAGAACTTTACCTAAGTTGTCCAGAAAGAGTGCTTTAATCCGCTCACGTATCGAACTTTGCTTGTACTGCTTTTTTACTCTGCCATATTCCTTATCTTTCGGCTTCGTCATTATCTTATCCTCTTTGGAGTTTCTTCATTTCCAGTTCAAGGACATCAGAATCACGTTGCAAGATTTGCTTTGGGTTTTGCCTCAATGCCATACCCCAGTTTCCAGACTGCTTCATCCTTTGCGTGATAAAACTGAGAAAGGGAAGGAAATATGAAATATCTATCATCTTTTCTCTTGGGAGTATAATTTCTGGCTTAATTGCAAATCTGTAAGGCCACACATCATTCGGCCAATATGGTGTATCGTCAGTGTAAAGGGACGATGTAACTTTAGCTATGGCCCCAAACTTATGAATACCAAGAATGTAGAAAATGACTTTGTCACCAAGTTCTATTTTGCGACAAAGGTTAAGGGTTCTCTTTGTATAACCGACGACTGATAAGCCCCTGCTACAACTTAGTTCAAAATTGCCCAAACTTATTGATGTTATCCAACTTGACATGTACATCACCAAATTTGGCAAGATTATACCATAAAGGTCGTCATAAATTTCAAAATGATACACTACCGTAACTAAAGTTAACTTGACAATATTACTAAAGTTGGTATAATTATAGTGCCTATCGACCCTTCCAGGGAAGGGCGGTAAGGTTCGGGTGCACCTTCAAAAAACAAAGTCGCTTGGATCGGGAACGACCGAGACGGCAAAATAGGGTTGCTGGCCTCTAAAAGCCTTCTCGGTGATTGCCTGAGAAGGCTTTTTTGATTGCGGCAAAGGCGGGGGAGGATGCCCAAGATTGGCTTCATAGGTGCAGGAACAGTAGGCACAGCGCTAGCGGTAAGGCTCAAGGAACGGGGCTATCCTGTGATAGCGGTGGCCAGCCGCAGCAGATCGTCGGCTGACAAGCTCGCAGCTAGCGTCCCCGGTTGCCAGCCTTATGACAAAAAGCAGGCAGTTGCTGACGTCGCTGAGCTTGTCTTCATCACCACACCCGACGATGCCATTGCCCAGGTAGCCTCCGAACTCAAGTGGCATAAGGGACAAAGCGTCGTTCACTGCAGCGGCGCTCACTCCCTAGACATCCTGGAGCCAGCAACAAGAGCTAGCGCCCACGCAGGAGCCTTCCACCCCCTACAGACCTTCGCCAACGTCGCCCATGCGATAAAGAACATCCCCGGCTCCACCTTCGCGTTAGAAGCAGATGGCGAGCTTCTACAAACCTTGAAGAATATGGCCCAGGACCTAGACGGCACCTGGGTGAAACTCGGAGCGGGAGATAAGGTACTGTACCATGCGGCAGCGGTTTTCGCCTGCAACTACCTGGTAACCCTGATGAAGATGGCCACCGACCTGTGGCAAACCTTCGGCGTATCTACACCCGAAGCAACCCGAGCCCTGTTGCCGTTGCTTCGGGGTACACTTAACAACCTCGAAAACATCGGATTGCCTAACTGCCTCACCGGGCCCATCGCCCGCGGAGACTTAGGAACTATAAATAGACACCTGGAAGCGCTGGAGCAATCGGCCCCGGCGTTACTCCACACTTATCGAGACTTGGGATTGCAGACCATTCCCATAGCTCTGGGCAAAGGGAAGATCGACAGCAAAAGAGCCGAGGAGATGCGCCAACTTCTAACGCCATAAACTGTGCAGGAGGGACTGACATGAGAACAATGTTAAAGGGCAAAATCCACCGCGCTCGTGTAACCGAGGCCAACATAGACTATGAGGGCAGCATCACCATAGATAAAGACCTCATGGAAGCGGCGGACATCCTACCATACGAACAGGTACATGTACTGGATGTGGACAACGGCGCCCGCCTGGTCACCTACGCCATAGAGGGCGAGCGCGGCTCAGGAGTCATCTGCATGAATGGCGCCGCTGCCAGGCTGGTCTACAAAGGCGACACGGTTATCATTATCTCCTACTGCACGGTCAACGAAGCTGAAGCACGCAACCACGTCCCCAGGCTGGTTTATGTCAACTCTAAGAACCAGATCGTGAAGAAATCCCAAGAGATTTGTCCCGCTTTCAGTGGTAACTAAGGCTCTTAACCCGGACTGTATTTGACCATCCTTATTCAGGAGGTGGCCGATGAGAGTCACCATTACCCAGATTAAAGAGATGAAGCAAAAAGGCGAGAAAATCGCTATGCTGACAGCCTACGATTACTCCACAGCCAAGCTCATCGATGAAGCAGGGATACCGTTGATACTGGTCGGAGATAGCCTGGGAATGGTAGTTCTGGGATACGGTTCGACCATCCCGGTGACCATGGACGAGATGATCCATCACACCAAGGCAGTGGTTAGAGGCGCTAATAAGGCACTGATTATAGGCGACATGCCCTTCATGACATACCAGGTCTCCATCGAGGATGCCCTGCGCAACGCCGCCCGGTTCATGCAAGAAGGGGGATCACAGGCAGTTAAACTTGAGGGCGGCGAGATTATGGCAGAGACTGTAAAAAAAATCGTCTCCTACGGCATCCCCGTGATGGGGCACATCGGCCTCACACCACAGTCGATAAACCAGCTCGGTGGATTCAAGATTGTAGGCAAAACCCCGGAGGCAGCGGTTCGCATGCTCAACGATGCCATAGCCCTCGATGAGGCTGGCGCATTCGCCATTGTACTTGAGTGTGTGCCAGAGCCGTTGTCAAAACTCATCACCGAGAAAATCAGTGTGCCCACCATCGGCATCGGCGCAGGCAAGTACTGCGATGGCCAGGTGCAGGTGATAAGCGACCTCTTAGGGCTGTACACGGATTTTGTCCCCAAACATGCCAAGCAATATGCCAAGACTATTCGAAATCATCAGGAAGGCAACTGCCGATTATATAGCCGAAGTCCAGGCAGGAACCTTTCCCACCCCAAAACAGAGCTACGCCATGGACGAGAGCGTTCTCGCCGAGCTTAAGAAGTCCTCAAAGAAATGTTGAGGCCACTATGAGAGTTCTGCATAGTATTGCGGAGATGAAAGAAGCGCGGCGTAAGCTCAGAGGCTCAGTGGGCTTCGTCCCTACCATGGGCTACCTCCATGAGGGACACCTCGAGCTGGCGCGGCGGGCTAGGGCTGAGAACCGCAATGTAATCGTCAGCATCTTCGTCAACCCCACCCAGTTCGGCCCCAAGGAGGATTACGCCTCGTATCCTAGAGACACTGAGAGAGACCTGGCCATGCTCAAGAAAGAAAAGGTGGGCATCGTCTTCATGCCCAGCGCCGAAGAGATGTATCCTCCGAGATATAGCACCTGGGTAGATGTGGAAAAAGTCACCGAGCGGCTTGAGGGCGCTATCCGCCCCGGCCACTTTCGCGGAGTGGCCACAGTGGTAGCCAAGCTGTTCAACATCGTTGAGCCCACCAGGGCCTACTTCGGGCAGAAGGATGCCCAGCAACTGGTGGTGATCAAGAAGATGGTCGCCGACCTCAACATGAACCTGGAGGTCATTGCTGTGCCCACAGTGCGGGAGCCCGACGGGCTGGCCATGAGCAGCCGCAACGTCTATCTCGACCCTGAGGAAAGAAAATCCGCGCTGGTACTCTACAAAGCATTGACTCTGGCACAGAATCTATGGGGTAAAGGCCAAAAAAACGCCGACGTTATCCGCAGGGAGATGACCTCGCTCATTCAGAGCGAGCCTCGGGCAGCCAAAATAGACTATGTCAGCATTGCCGATGCCGAGACCCTTGAGGAAGTTAAGAGCATAGACCGCCCGGCAGTAGTCTCCCTGGCGGTTAAAATCGGCAAGCCTAGGCTCATCGACAACATAATACTGGGTGCTTAATAGCCGGTTACAAGCCGGCTATATATATTCGAGGGGATGGGGGAGACACCCCCACCCCCTCCATGTTTTTAAAGAGGCCAAAGCACGAGCGTATGGCCCGCCTTGACAGATCCACACATGACATCAATAATTAACTTGGCCAAAGAAATAGATTAAACATTTGGAGCAAGATATCAAATGCCAGGGCGAATATTTATCAGTTGTGGACAGGCGACTCAATCAGAGAGAAAAGTCGCCTATGACATTAGCAAGTGGCTAGATAGCGTAGGTTATGATCCTTACATCGCAATTGAGACACAAAGCATACAAGATGTTAATTCAGGTATAATCGGCAACCTGAAATCGGCAGATTATTATATCTTTATCGATTTCCGCCGCGAAAAGATATGCAATTGTCCCCAAAAAGAATACCGCGGTTCTTTATTCACAAACCAAGAACTAGCAATCGCATACTTTCTCGGGTTTGACAGAGCACTCTTCATCCAGCAGTCAAAAATAAGGCTGGAAGGTATAGCAAAGTATATATTAGGCAACGCAAAACGATTCGACGATATAGATGAAGTTATTGAGATAGTAAAGCAAGAATTCGGTCAGCGAAAGTGGAGTCCAGACTATTCCAGGCACTTAGTCCCAAATCAAGTAAATATTCTCTCTACTCCACTACAATATAGAGACCACACCGGTACCTATAATCAGTACATATGTCATGTTGAAGTTGAAAATAGGAGGCGTGACTTCCGGAGCATTCTCGACTATCGTGCGTTTAGACAGGATTGAGTTTCCATCAAGACAAGTTATTTCATCCGACAGCTCTTATCTTAAATGGGCAGGGCAATCTAGTTATGAACGTATAATCCCAGCCCAAAAGTCTGCAAAGTTTGATGCTTTTGCAATTGAGAATAAACACAATTATGATACTGTATATCTACATAGTTTTGCAGATGTACTCCCGAGACAACCCATTCTACAAAATCAATTAGGCCAGTACATACTACACTACGAAGTAATTGCTCAGAACTTCCCTTTATTGGAACTCGCAGTTATTCTCAATCTCACAGGTAACATTGGGACAACTACTGCCAGGATCATTTAGAAAAACCATATTGCTTCCCGGATTACTTACTGTTCACATCTGCCCCGTCTGCCCGCAATTAGCCTATTCTCTTGCCTTTGTAACCATCTAAAGAGCAAAGCCTGACAGGACAAAGACTTCAATCGGCTACTAGCTAGTATAACTAGTATAAGAAGAATGGGAAGCCTTTTATCAATTCCCTAGAAATGCTTACAGTTTCAAACCTGAGTAAATATCAGAGCGATAAAGTATATAGCCATGATAACCACGCCCATGGGGACTCCTATCATCGCCCATTCCCTCATATTTATCTTCAGCCTTCCCGGCACGTTCACAATAAACACAAATATCTCCAGTTAGGCTGCCGGATATGGGGCTGAGAACAAGATGAGCAGATTATTCAGTCGCCTTTTCTTCGACGAGAAAGGCAACTATCTTGCTCCTATCCATAAATCTCTCTTCATCCTCAGCAATGACTTTGTATGCCTCTGACATCGAAAATTCGGCGGCTGCCTGACAGTCCTCCATAGTTTCAAACCAGACCTCTGTGATGCAATCAAAAGCTGGCTCTCCAGAGTCAGGTGGCTTGATGACGTAGTTCCGTACATATCTTTTAAATGGGAAATGCTTCAAGGCGAGGGGTACATGTAACTCTTCATAGTGATAGGCAAACTCTTCCTGGGTGAGCCCCGGTTTTCTCTTGATCAGCGACATCCCTTTGATCATAATAAGCCACCTCCTATGGCAGTGCTCCTGCACAAAAATTATGTGCGAACGCGTCAATTATGTCAAAGAATGAGTCTTAGATCCCACCACGCTAGGACGATTGAAAACACTAAAGTACATCAGGTAAAAGTACACTGGTAATATTGCTATTCTTCAGAATGCGAAGCACAATACTAATGTCGCTCTGAAGAGTAGGTCTACTTCAGAGTCGTTTTCTGACAAGACCTCTGGCCTTGACCCAGGCCCTGAGAGAGCTACTAAGAAGCTAAACCTCGGGGCCTTGCCTTATTTTCTGTCGGTTCATCAGAGCTCTGAAAGGCTTCTTTGGGAGAGCTTCGGATTTGAGTGCCGTGGCATCTGCTTAGCCCAGTTTGTTATTCAGGGCACTGTTGTTAATAATGCAGAAGGCGACTACAGCAGCCTTCTGCTAGTTTACTTTGAGGTCCCCCATCAAGTATTGCTAGCTTGGCCTGATACCCCTGTCTACTTCTCCATTGTAGGCTTGCTTAGGCGTTACTCCCGCTGCTATACCAGCGACAATGAAAGTCTTAATCAGGTCACCAGCTATAAAGGGGAAAAATCCCAGGGTCAGGACATGGTAGAAACTCGCGCTCCCTCCTCCAGCCAAGTTCAGCCACAGGTGCAGTTGAAGCAATCCCGGAATGTAGATCAAAACGAAGTTGGCGAAAAGCAAAATGCCGAGCATGGGGAGGAAAGACCTTGCCCTGATGTATTTATCGGTGAAATGCCCGACAAACAGGGCAGCCAGGAAGAAACCGATGATATAGCCTCCGGTAGGTCCGGCTAGGTGGCCAATGCCTCCTGCCCAGCCAGTAAACCAGGGAACACCAGCAGCCCCCAGCCCTGCATAGGCAGCTACGCTCGCACCCCCCCACCATCGGCCAAGAAGGACACCGGCCAGCAGTACGGCAAATGTTTGTCCAGTAATGGGCACAGGCGTCCAGGGCAGCAGAATCCTTATCTGAGCTGCAAGACCGATAACACAGGCCATGCCCAGCGCTAAAATAATCTTATTGGGCAAGCTTAATTCATGGCGCCACCGGTAAGCATTGTATGTTGCCATTCTCCACCTATCTAAAGCTTTTGCTTCCATACCTTTCCCCCTTTCTTCGCCGAGTTTACTCGTAAACAGGTCAATAATCGCGGCCAAACAAGGATACATCGCCGCTCATGATCCTCTTCACATCTCCATTCTCCTTTCTTACCAGCAGGAAACCCTCCTCATCTATATCCAAGGCCTTGCCCTTTATTTCCTCCTCAGCATCACTGACCTTAACCCAAGAGCCAATAGTATCGTCCAATGCCTTCCACTCTTCCCTAGAAGCGTCAAACCCGGATACCAGAAACTCATTGTAGAGCGCATCGAATTCAGCCAAAAGACACTGAACAAGCCTAACCCGAGAGATATATTCCCCACATTTCTCAGCTAGAGAAGTGGCAATTCCCCTCGCAGGCTCTGGCAGAAGCGAACATTGAGTATTCACATTCACTCCGATGCCGAGAACGATATGATTTACCCTGTCTATGTCACAGCTCATTTCGGTTAAGATTCCACCTACCTTCTTGCCGCTGATGGTGATATCGTTAGGCCACTTTATCCTCGGTTCGAGAGGAGTTATCCTTCTTATAGACTTACAGACGGCTACCCCAGCAATCAAAGGAATCTGGATAATCTGAGTGGGTCTGAGATTCGGCCTCAATACAGCTGAGAAGTATACCCCTTCACGAGGTGGCGATGCCCAGAGCCTTCCCTTTCTCCCCCTGCCCTCTGTCTGTCTCTCAGAGATTACTACGACGCCCTCCTCCGCTCCCTTCCTAGCAGCTTCTTCTGCTACATCCTGAGTCGAGGTAACCTCTTCACTATAGAGGATACGTCTTCCCATAATATTGGTATTCAGACCCAGACTAATCTCTTCAGGGAAAACAAGGTCAGGGCTCTTGACAAAGGAGTATCCGGTTCGCGGAGAGGAATCTATTTCATATCCTATCTTGCGTAGCTCATTAACGTGCTTCCATACAGCCGTTCTGGAAATATTGAACCTCTTGCCTAACTGCTCCCCTGAAACATGGCCTTCTTGCTGGAGGGCTTTAAGAATCAAATCTCTCATCAAACAAATATTTTAGTGTTTGAGTTGACTAATGTCAACCGCATTTTGATTTTATGGTTGACATTACTTTAGACCATTATATGAAAGCATTAGGGAGGGTATACGATTTGCCCAGGCACGAGTCAAAAAAGGTGGATTATTGTGAGAGCATGTGAGCTAAAACTGAGTAAATATCAGAACAACGAAGTAGACAACCATGATTACCGCCCCAATAGGAACTCCTATCTTCGCCCACTCTTTCATGTTTATCTTCAGCCTTCCCGCCGCCACGATGTTCGGGATATTGCCAGGGATGAGCATCCCACCGGCGATAAGTAAAGCCATGATGGCGCTGATAATCTGGGAGAGAACCATGTCTGGCCCTATCTCGACTGCAGTAAGAGTAGCATTATCCAGAACCGCTGAGATAGTGTTGATCCAGTAAAGTCCCTCAGCGGGAATTTTGTCTAGATACCATACTATCAGCGGCTTCATGCCTTCTCCCAGTAGAATCAGAGCAGCTATGAAGATATAAACCTTGACTGCCCTCGCCAATGTGCCTCTCAGCGTCTCATATTGTTCGAGGCCGGACTCGTGGGGTTCCGGAGACACTTTCCTGCCCACATACGCCGCTCCAAACGCAGCTATGGCTATAACGCCGGGAATAACATACACTCCGAAATGATGCAATGGGAAAAGAAAACCCGCATGATAAGGTGCACCAGCCAGCTTGTGCACCAGAATAGTAGACAAAGGTTCGCCTACAGGGGTCAGCGCTGCACCCAGACCCACAGCGAAACAGGTCACAACCGTCATCTTTATCTTGTCGCTTTTGGAGAAAGGGAGCGCTGCTATGACTTCAGCTAATATGACCGCCGTAACGATGACTGAGATGACACTGGAGACAAGCCCCAGCACCGCTATGAAAAGGAAAATGAAGGCTTTGGGGCCAAGCTTTCCAGAGAGGGATAGGATGGCTTTACGAAAAGGCTTGTTGAAAAAGTACAGTAGCAGACCGAATACAAGCACTACCTGAAAAATACCTATAGGCAATGACCCGATTACCACCGGTGCTTTGAGAGCTTCCTTCCCCAGATGCCAACTCCAGAGCCCTGAGATGGACACAGCGATTACGCCCATAACCAGGAAGAACGGCTCTAGGTTCTCCTCTATCTTCCTAACCGTGAAAGGGAGAACCAGCGCCACTACAGCTACGGCAACCAACCCCGCCACCATGTAAAGGACTGGCTCTTCCGGGATATGTCCCACCTGTAAAACCTCCAAATACTAAAGCCAGATTATAAGGTAGATATACCCCATAGGGCAATCCTTTTTCAGAACGTTTCTTAACACTCTCATAGATTTGTTTCACGACATCCTATTATGGTAAACTAAGACAACGTAAGGAGAGCCCATCTTGAAAATTCTAGTTACTAACGATGATGGTATAGCAGCCCGTGGGCTTTGGGCACTGGTTCGGGAGCTTAGAAGAATAGCAGAAGTAGTTGTAGTCGCCCCTGACCGCGATCAAAGCGGGATCGGAACGGCAGTTACCCTGCACCACCCCGTGAGAATAAGCCCGGTGCCTCCCGAGGCGACCAGAGTCGAGGCATACTCTGTAGAGGGCACCCCCGCTGACACCGTTATCCTAGCCCTGAAGACACTATTGAAAGATAAGGTTGATTTGGTATTCTCAGGAATCAACGAGGGTTCAAATCTGGGCAACGATGTGCTCATCTCAGGAACAGTGAGCGCTGCCCTCCAGGGCTACTTCTACGGTCTGCCCTCAATCGCTATCTCAGTAGCGGCGATTAGAAGGGTGCGCTTCGATATCGCCGCCAAGTTTGGCGCCCTCATCGCTCAAGAGGTTGCTACAAGCAAGATGCCTCCCAAGTTCTTGCTAAATATCAACCTGCCCAACCTACCACTGGACCAGATTGCCGGAATCGAGATGACACGGCTTGGTGAACGCAGCTACATGGATAACATCAAAGCAGGTCACGATGGTAAGAGGAAATACTACTGGATTGTGCGCGGCAAGCCAGATTGGAAAGAGGTTGAGGGAACAGACATCTGGGCGCTGGGGCAAAAGAAAATCTCAGTCACCCCACTTCACAGCGACCTGAGCAGCGAGATACACATTAAACAGTTGGGGAAAGCATGCTACTCCCTGTTCCAGAACCTGAGGAAAAGCGACAAGGTAAAGAGGGCCAGCACGTAATAAACCGCTGAGAAACTAACGCAGAAGGGGTGAGCTTCGCTTAAGCGAAGCTCACCCCTTTACGACCTATATATTAGCCAAGAGGGCGTAACTTGCTTCTAGCCGCAGCTATCTGATTATCGAGTATAGCCCCTTGCGCCGCTGCTAGCTTGGCTATCGGTATCCTAAATGGACTGCAGCTTACGGAGTCAACGCCAGCGGTGTGGAAGAACATGATGGAGCGCGGCTCTCCGCCGTGCTCACCGCAGACACCGATCTCTAGGTCCTTCTTCTCCCTCCTGGCCCAAGTTATGGCGGTCTCCATAAGCCTTCCCACGCCCTTCACGTCCAGAATCAGGAATGGGTTATCCTGAAGTATGCCAGCATCAATGTAGGTAGATAAGAACTTCTTCTCTACATCCTCCCTGCTGAAGGAATATACGGCCTGGGTCAGATCGTTGGTGCCGAAGGAGAAGAAATCAGCCACCTGGGCTAGCCTGCCCGCTCGCATGCAGGCGCGCACAGTCTCCATCATCACGCCAAGCTTCAGCCCCTTATCCCAGACCATCCTCTTGACCCAGACAAGTTCCTGAAGGGTGACCACCTGAGGTACCATAATAGAGACTTCAGCTTTTACCTCAGTGCGAGCCTCAGCAATAGCATCTATCTGCATCTGATAGATCTCGGGGGAGGTAATAGCCAACCTGACCCCCCTATGCCCCAGCATGGGATTAGTTTCCTTCAGCTCGCGTATCCGTTTCTTGAGGTCGGGATCCGATGTCTCCTCCTCTGAGGGCAGGAACTCATGAAGTGGCAGGTCCAGCAGACGGATTATGATTGGTATCCCCTGAAGCTCCTTAAAGATAGCAACGAAATCCTCTTTCTGAAGCTTACGCAATAGGGTCAAAGCCTCTTTCTTTTGCTCTGTGGTTTCAGCTAATATGAATGCTCTAATGGCCGCCAGACGCTCAGGGCCATTGAACTGGCGCTCGGTGCGGCAGAGACCGATGCCCTCAGCGCCGAACTTCCTGGCAAGTGCTATAGCTTCTGCTGTATCAGCATTAGCCCTCACCTTGAGCCGCCTGCAGCTGTCAGCCCACTGGAGAAGCTCGGCAAGCTCAGCGCTGCCTTCAGCTTCTATTAAAGGCAAAGCACCCACGTATACATTTCCTGCATTACCGTCAATGGTGATCATATCGCCCTTCTTGACACTATGAGAGTTAACCTCGAACTTCTCTGCTTTGAGGTCTATCTTCACCTCTTCGGCCCCACAGATACAGGGTTTGCCCATGGCCCTGGTGACTATGGCGGCATGGGAGGTAAGCCCACCGCGGGCGGTCAGCACACCCATGGAAGCAGAGACACCCAGGATATCATCAGGGCTTGTCTCTGGCCTCACCAATATAACGCGCTCGTTCCTCTTCATAGCTGCCACAGCATCAAGGGTATGGAACACCACTGACCCTGTAATCGCACCGGGCGCAGCACCCAGTCCGTGGGCGATAGGCTTGTATTTCTCGGGGTGCTCTACACGCCTGTGCAGTAATGATCTCACGTCTTCCGCAGATACGCGCAGCAGTGCTTCCTCACGCGAGAAAAAACCCTCCTTCGCCATATCAACAGCGATCTTAACCGACGCCTGGCCGCTTCGCTTGCCCGACCTGGTTTGAAGGATATACAGCTTTCCAGACTCAATAGTAAACTCCACGTCCTGCATATCTCTAAAGTGGTCCTCCAGAATGCTGGCCACTTCCTCCAGTTGAGCATAGATGTTAGGCATTTGGGCCTTTAGAGAGCTAATAGGCTGCGGTGTCTTGCGGCCGGATACTAAGTCCTCCCCCTTGGCTTCGATCATATACTCGCCAAAAAGCTCTTTTTCGCCAGTGCTGGCGTTTCGAGTAAACATCACCCCTGTCCCTGACTTGGCATCTGAATCGCCAAAAACCATTGCCTGGACTATTACAGCCGTGCCCATGTCAGCAGAGATACGGTTGAGACGACGATATTCCACTGCCCTGGGATTGCCCCAGGATTCGAAGACCTTCTTTACAGCGGTGAGCATATCTGGTAAAGTCCTGACATCTAGTACAGTGTCCATCATCCCTGGCATAGATGCCGGTGCCGAAGAGCGCACAGACACAGCCAGTCCATCCCCTAACCCTTTCCCAGCCTGCTTCTCAAGTGTCTCCAAAGCCTGCTTGATTTCGTCCGCCGGCAACTTGCCCGTGCGCTTATACTTCTTGTAAGCTTCGATAGATATCACAAAGCCAGGGGGCACCGGGAGCCTCAGCTTAGTCATAGCCACTAAGTTAGCCCCTTTGTTCCCCAGAAGATTCTTGTCATCCCAGGAACCCGTAAAATGATAGATTGCAGTCATGGATTACCTCCCCTTAAACTCTCCACTTTACATCCCGTTTGATATGGACTAAAGCCCCGCTATGGAACAGCCACCTAACGCGAAATACGTTGACGAGCCAGCGTCCCAGCAGCTGCCACATACATTTGGTCAGCATATTCTTTCACCATCCGCCGGGCACAGAATTGGGGTGCAACAGAGCGGATCGCTTCTTTGATAACGCGAACCCAACCATGAGGCACGTTGCTGCGGTCACGATCGTAATAGAGCGGTATAATCTCTTCCTCCAGGAGCCGATATATCGCTTCCGCATCCATTCTATCCTCATCTTCAGGACTATATGGATTGGGCCCGTCGCCAATCGCCCAGCCATTGACTTTGTTATAACCTTCGTGCCACCACCCATCGCGGACACTGAGATGAGGGACACCATTTAACGAGGCCTTCATGCCGCTGGTGCCACTTGCCTCATTGAGACGGCGAGGAACATTTAGCCAGACGTCTACCCCCTGCACCAGGTAGCGTGCCATGTGCATGTCATAGTCCTCCACAAACGTTATCCGCCCCTGAAAGTCACGGTTTGTGGCCAGACGATATACATTCTGAAGGAGACACTTAGACGGGAAATCAGCGGGATGGGACTTGCCAGCAAATACTATCTGAATCGGCTGCCAGCGATCCTTGACGATACGCTTCAGACGCTCGATGTCTCGGAAAATCAGGGCTGGCCGTTTATATTCAGCAAAGCGCCGGACAAATCCGATAGTAAGCACCTCTGGATGAAGCAAGGCACCCATTGCCAGCACCTGTTGGGGCAATACCTCAGCCTCAGACCATCTTTGCTGGGCCCACCCCAGCAAAGCTCCCTTGAGTTTGCGCTTCAAAAGCTGGCGGGTCGCCCAAAGCTCTTCATCGGGTATATCCATTACGCGCTCCCAAAGATCTGGGTCGTCTTGCCTTTTCAGCCAGTATGGGCCTAGATATTTATCGTAGAGGCGTCCCATCTCCGAGGCAACCCAAGTTGGGACATGAACACCATTGGTTATATGCGAAATAGGCACCTTATCTTCCTTGACCTCTGGCCAGAGCTGATGCCACATCTTTCGCGACGCTTTGCCATGAAGTCGACTCACGGCGTTACACTTCTCGGCCATCGCTAAGGCAAGCACAGTCATGTTAAAAACATCGCCGCCGCCTTCATACTGCCCCAATTCCAGGAACGTCTCACGATCAATCTTCAGAGAGCCCCAGTAATTGTGAAAGTACTTATCCATAAGCTGCACTGGAAAAGCATCTTGACCAGCCGGTACCGGCGTGTGGGTAGTGAAGACAGTGGTCTTCCTCACCCTTTCAACAGCTTCGTCAAAGGTTGCACCTTGCTCTATCTCTTCCCTCACTCGTTCCAGCGTCATAAATGCTGCGTGGCCTTCGTTGGCATGCCAAACGGCCGGTTTGACACCCAGGGCGCGGAGAACACGTACACCCCCAATCCCCAAGACTATCTCTTGCTGTATGCGCAGCTCCCGGTCAGCTATGTAAAGGCGAGCAGATAACTGTCGGTCTTGAGGCTCATTCTCTTCGACATTGGTATCCATCAAATAGACAGTTGTGCGGCCGACTTGCATTTGCCAAACTCCAATGTGCACAGACCTGTTGTCCAACTGAACCTCTGCAATTGTTCTATTCCAACGCGAGGAGAACTCCGGAGTTATAGGTGCCTCACTGAAATCGAGCTGCCTGTATATCTCCTCCTGCCAACCGTCAGCCGATATACGCTGGTGAAAATAGCCTTGTGGATACATAAAGCCAACGCCTACCATAGGCAATCCCAGGTCGCTCGCCTCCTTGCAGATATCGCCAGCAAGGATACCCAAGCCACCAGCATAGATGGGAACAGAATTGTGGATAGCGAACTCCATGGAGAAATAAGCAACAGGGCCCGGCAGAATGTTATGGTATTTAGAGGCAAACCATGTCTCTTGCGCTAACACATCTGCATCGAAGGCTGCCATAACAGAATCATATAGGGCGAGAAAAGCCGGGTCAGCCGCAGCAGCTTTCAGCCTATCAGGGTCCATGTCGCGCAATTGCTTGAGCGGATTACGCCCGCTTATTATCCACAGCGGATAGTCCAGGGCTCTGAACAGCTCGCGCGCCTTTGGATACCAGCTCCACCATAGATTACGAGCAAGCTCTTCCAGTCTATCTATACGTTTAGGCAATCTTGTTTTTGTAGTCTGTTTCAACATCTCTTGTCTCCAGTCTTAGGCAATATTCCTAGGCTCAACCTCCCTATTTGGCTATTTAAATACGAACTTGCTAACCAAAACCCTTGTCCCGATTACATTCAGTTTATGGAAGAGTAAAGAGAAACGACCCTCTAGTTCCTCCCTTATCCCCTTTAGATTACTTTCAGGAATGCTCCACATCTCCTTTTTGAAATCACCAAATGCCTTTTTTCTGGTCTTGTACAGGAATTGCTCCTCCGTTTCCCCTTGCTTCTTTTCACCGATGTATTTCTCGGAGAGATACCTATTAATCCTATCCAACAGCTCTCTGGGGAAATAAGGGCTTTCATAGATAATATTCTGAAATCCCGTAGCCAGATGCACCTCTGCTGTACCAACCTGTGGGAAATGATGAAATGCCTCATCGGGAAGAGTAGAAGCACCATGTTGCACAGCGCCGCTCATGCCATATTCCTCACGTGCCAGCTTAGAAAGCTCTTGCAGTGTTTTGAAATCGATTTCAACATTTGCAATCGACCCATCGGGGAGAACAACCCCTCCGTGAGTCGTCCCGGTTTGCACACTTATTTTTGAAATCCCCTTGACATTCCCCAATATCTTAAGGTATCCCGACATAAATGCCCTGAGGTCCTCCACTGTGCTGTTTCTTTTCCCCACCTCTCCGATCTCCCCACCTACGGAAATGGTCACCCCCTTGGGCTCAATACTGCGTATGAATTTGGTCATCTCAGCAGTGACCTGGCAATTCTTCTCTTGCTGCTCATCGAGGGTCTTTTTCCCTATATCCACAAGGGTAGAGGCATCTATGTCGATGTTCAAAAACCCAGCAGCCACCGACTCTTTGATAAGCTCCTTAATTGAGTTCAATTCTTTCTCAGGCTCCGAGCTATACTTGCCCTGGTTAACCTGATAATGGTCACCCTGAATGAAAACCGGGCCTTCAAATCTCTCCCTGATGGCGGCAGCCAGCACACAGGCAGCATATTCACCAGGCTTCTGCCCGGTGTAGCTCATCTCGGAGCGGGCGATTTCGAAGATGAAAGCGCCAACCCTATCCTTCAGAGCAGCCCTGAACACCGCTCTGGCCACATCATATGTTATCCCGCGGATGTTTATAGCCGGGACCGTTACGCCGCTATATAATCCTTTACCTGCTGCTTCGTAAAGGCCCTGGATACTCGCCGGGAAGATCCCCTGGGTAGAAGCCAATTCATGAATAGTCAGCTGGCTCTTTTGCTTGACCTG
>CAWHAI010000007.1:0-11259 GCA_963827295.1 uncultured Chloroflexia bacterium | reverse complement strand
CTAGCTTATATACATTCTTTAGAGAGAAGGATAAGAGAGAAACCCTGAATTTCTGACTCACTAAACCAGTGGCCCCAACGATAGCAACATGGTACTTTCTTATTAGCAATGTTCCCCCTAAAGGCCCAGAAGCTTATCAAGACCAAAAACTGCCTCCTTAAGTTCGGCTGCTTTCTTTATCGCTAAGGTAACACCAGGCATAAAGGCCTCTCGATTTATTTGGTCAAGGCGTATCTTTAGTGTCTGCCCCGGTGCCCCCAAGATTACCTCTTGGTGAGCAAGCAGCCCAGGCATCCGTACGCTATGTAGAGCTACTCCTCTGAATTCGCCACCACGGCTGCCTATGATGCTCTCTTTCTTGGCAGAGACATGAACAAAATCCTTGCCCCTGGCCTCAACCATATCCCTTGCTGTAGCCAGAGCTGTTCCGGACGGAGCATCTAATTTTTGCTCATGGTGCATCTCAATGATCTCAGCGTAATCGAAAAACCTGGCCGCTATCTTGGCCAAGTGCATCATCACCACCGCCGCTATGGTAAAGTTGGGGGCAACTACCGCCCCTACCTCATTTTTCTTGCATAAGCTCTTAATCTCACTTAAGTCTGCGTCAGACAACCCCGTAGTCCCCACAACAACGGCAACGCCATGTTTCAGTGCAGTTCGCACTGCAGGCATCGCGGCCTCAGCAGTAGTGAAGTCTACCAGGACGTCAGGATGGCAACTCTGAAGAATTGATTCCAGATCTCGAGACAATGGAATCGAATTTGTCCCATCAGGTAACAGGATTTCCTGTTTGCTCGCCTTTACGTCGACACCGGCTACTGCTTCAAGCTTGGGATCGCGGCATACCGCGCGGAGCACCTCTTGCCCCATCTTTCCCAACACACCATGTACCAGAACCTTTACCCGTTCCATCTGCTCCTCGATTTATCCCTGTTTGAGCGCAGCCTACCGGCTGGCAGGCGGCCTTTTGTGGGGAACGCCCCTACTAGTAGTAGGTGGTCTTCTGCCTTCATGCCCGCTGCCCTCATCACGGTGACGATGCGGAGGCCGAGATTCTGTATGCTTTTTGAAGGGGTAGTCTGAGGACTCCTTTTGCTCAGTGCCAGCTTGGTCATCTGGTATCTCAGACATCTTTTGAAACACAGCACGGCGGGAAAGGTTTATTCTGCCCATGCGGTCGATCTCAGTGACCTTGACCATTATCTCGTCCCCCACCTTAACCACATCCTCAACGCTCGGGACCTGATAATCAGCCAACTCGCTGATGTGAACCAATCCTTCTTTGCCAGGAAGTATCTCGACAAAGGCACCGAAATTGGTTACACGAGTTACACGCCCATTGTACATCCCACCAACCTCAACATCCCGGGTCAGTTCTTCGATAATCTTTATCGCTTTTTTAGTTGCATCCTCATCAGGTGAGCCAATAAGGATAGTGCCATCGTTCGAAATATCGATAGTAACCTTGGCTTCACTCATTATCGACCTTATCGTCTTGCCTCCAGAGCCAATTACAGTGCGGATTTTTTCAGGATCAATGGTTATCTTGGTCAGTCGAGGTGCATATTTGCTTAGCTCAGGGCGGCTAGAGCTGATGGTCTCTTTCATCCGCTCCAGGATAAACAGGCGAGCAACCTTTGCCTGGCTCAGCCCCTTCTCCATAATCTCCGAGCTTACCTTTTTCACCTTAAGGTCTAACTGAAGGGCTGTTATACCCTCTGCAGTTCCCGCCACCTTAAAGTCCATATCGCCCAAGGCGTCCTCTAAGCCCTCGATGTCAGTAAGCACCGCATACTGTCCGTCTACTCCCATCACTAGCCCCATGGCTACACCAGCGACTGGCGCCTTGATAGGGACGCCTGCATCCATCAGAGACAAACTGCTGGCACACACACTAGCCATAGAAGTGCTACCGTTGGAACTCAGCACTTCAGAGACAAGGCGGATGGTGTAGGGGAAATCCCCCTCAGGAGGAAGCACAGGCACTAATGCCCGTTCCGCTAGTGCACCGTGTCCGATTTCACGGCGCCCTGGCGAGCCCATGCGCTTCACCTCGCCGGTACTAAACGGCGGGAAGTTGTAATGATGCATATAACGTTTAGTTTCCTCTTGCCCGATCCCATCGATCTGCTGCTCCTCACCTGGTGAACCGAGAGTAGCAATAGTCAGGACCTGGGTCTCACCCCTGGTGAACAATCCCGACCCATGAGTGCGAGGGAAACGCCCAACCTCACATTTAATGGGGCGAATATCAGCTACCCCACGCCCATCCGGGCGAATGCCCTTTTCCAGGATAAGAGACCTCACCACTTCCTTCAGCCCTAACTCGAAGGCGGCGGTGATCTCCGCAGAAGAGTAGCTGCTTCCTAACTTTGCCACTATCTCTTCTTTTATACCAGCCATAACCACTTCGCGCTCTGCCCGGCCCTTCCAGGTAGGACCTTGACCAAACTTATCTCGTATGATGGCAGAGACTGTCGACTGTAGCTCCGGGTGGAGCTCCTTCGCCTCAACTACTATCTTGGGTCTGCCGCAGGCCTGAACAAGCTGCTCTTGGAGAGCGATGACCTTCAGGTTTGCCTCCTGCCCGAATTTGACTCCTTCAAGCAGAATCTCCTCTGTTACTTCCTTGGCCCCCGCCTCAGCCATTACCACCCCATTCTTAGTGCCTGCAACAACCAAGTCTAGCCTGCTCTGATTGAGCTGAGTGAAAGTCGGGTTAAGCACATATGAGTCATCTATGTAGCCAACCCGAACAGCAGACACAGGCCCGCTAAAGGGTACATCGGAGATGCACAACGCAGCAGAGGCACCGGTAATGGCGAGGATATCAGGTGTATTTTCCTGATCTGCCGAGAGAACAGTAACTACAACCTGAACATCATTGCGTAAACTCTTAGGGAAAAGCGGACGTAGCGGTCGGTCAGTGAGCCTGCTTGTCAAAACAGCCTCCTGGCTGGGCCGACCCTCCCTCCTAAAAAAACTGCCGGGAATCTTCCCAGCAGCATAAAGCCTCTCCTCATAGTCTACAGTGAGCGGTAAGAAATCTGTCCCCTCCCTTGGTTCAGCACTGATGCAGGCAGTCACCAAAACCACGGTGTCACCGTAACGAACAGTGACCGCCCCATCCGCCTGACCAGCGAGCACCCCACTTTCGATGGTCAGATTCCTTCCACCAATATCGCCCTGAAAAGAATATGTCGTCAAGATTTAACCTCCCTAGTTTTGCCCCACAAAAACCTCTCCTACTTTCGTAGACCAAGCTTTGTTATCAACTGCCGATAGCGCTTCACATCGTTGTTGCTGAGATACGTCAAAAGACGGCGCCGCTGCCCCACCAGCTTCAAAAGCCCTCTCCGAGAGTGATGGTCATGCTCATGCGTCTTGAGGTGCTCAGTCAACTGATTTATACGTTCTGTAAGCAGTGCGATCTGAACCTCAGTTGAGCCACTATCCTTCTCATTAAGCTGGAATTGGCGGACAGCAGCGAGTTTCTTCCCTTTCTCTATCATACAATCACCCCACTTTATCCAATAGGCAAGTAATTATAACATAGGCTCGGAAGCTCTGTAAATTAGAACTGTACTCAGGAATACCCCTTCTGAGGGTGAAATAGCAAGCTTCACCAACTGCGGATTAGCCCCTACAAATTCCAGGAAATAATAGCGACTCTTGTCTCTGCAGCTCAGGCTACATAAGCCTATGAGGTTGAAGGGAGCTGATGATTTACAGGAGTGGGAGAGAAAAAAGCCTTAATCCCTACCACTCCTAGCTTAGCACCAAGTAACAGAACCACGAGGTAACCGCCACCTACCCCTAAGTGACTCTCTTAGTAACCATCTCGATGGACTGGGCCAGAATCCAAGCCCTGCGTTCCTTCATAAGCACATAGAGAGCGACAGCCTCATTACACTCAGTACAATTGGTCTCCGTCACGCCGTTGAAGTCTTCTTTGCAAGTTGTCATCAAGGTTCCCGGTAGCACATGAAGGGCATCTAGCCACCAAATGATATCGGTTAACGCAACCGTAGCAAACTACCTTGGGTAACTTCTCAAAAGCCATTGTTCCTCTACCTCCTCGTATTCATTCCTAAGATATATGAAACCCCTAACGCTGAATTTGTACCTACGACATTTTCAAGATTAGGCTTGCGGCTCCGCAGCCTTGCGGCCGGTTTTCTTTTGCTTAGTTTCCACCACCTGTACAGGCTCCGCCAGAAGCCAGGCCTTGCGCTCCTTCATCACCACATAGAAGCCAATTGCTGCGTTGCAATCATTACATACGGCTTCTGTGATCCCGTTGAAATCCTCTGGACAGGTCGTCACCAGCACCCCTGTCTCACACTTCGGACATGCGGCTACTAGATGATGTCGATTAACACAATCATAGCAAACTACCCTAGGCAACTTATCGTCGGCCATTATTCTCCCCCTCCTTGATGTTTACTTTACTACTACTGTTTTCGGTGATTGTAAACCAGTGAAGATGATATGTCAATGCAAATCTCTGATTAACCAGCCCCTCTTTCAAACTATGCCTCTCTTTCAGCATAATATAAGCGGGCCAGTAAAATCAAGAGATATTGCTCTTTACTTTTAGTCAAGCTACAATCTTTAGCATCTCAGGGGAAAAGCGATTTCAGATGGAGGTAGAACGGTTTGTACGAGAGAATACTTGTCCCATTAGATGGCTCAGAGTTAGCCCAGATAGCCCTGCCCTACGCTGAAAAGCTTGCCGGAAGATTAGGTTCTAAGATTACTCTTATGTATATTAGTAGTTCAACAGAGGACCGATATCAACATATGCACCAGTTCTACCTCCAGAAAATGGTTGAAGCCACAAATCAAGCTGCCGAGAGGTATATTGATAGTTCAGGAGCAAAAGAGGTCAAAGTAGAGGCAACAATACTAGCGGGCGACCCTGCTGGGGAGATTGTGGACTATGCCGAAAAAGAGGATATTGGACTGATCATAATGTCAACTCATGGTCGCTCCGGCATTAGACGCTGGGCCATGGGAAGCGTGGCCGACAAAGTATTGAGGGCTACAAAACAGCCTCTGGCACTCATCAGGGCCAAACATGCACATACCGATGTCCCTGATTATAAACTACTAAACAAGATACTTGTAACATTGGACGGCTCAAAACAAAGCGAAGTAGCAATCCCTTACATCGAGGAGCTTGCCTCCAAGCTTAAAGCTGAGGTCATCCTCTTTCAGGTAGTGGCTCCAGACTACCATATCTATACTGGTGGTAGCCAAGAGTATGGTATCTACTCGGAACAGCAGATGGAATCAGTTAAAGCATTTTCCCGAGATTATCTTGAGGAAGTAGTGGCTCGGCTAAAGCAAAAGGGAGTAACTGCACAGTCTGAGGTAAGATTCGGCACAGCGGCCGACGAGATCATCAAGTTTGCCGATGCAATCGATGTTAGTCTAGTAGCCATGTCAACACATGGGCGGTCTGGGGTCAGTCGTTGGGCTCTAGGAAGCGTCGCGGAAAGGGTTCTGCGGGCTGGAAACACCCCCCTATTGCTGGTGAGGGCACCGGGGGCAGGTACAGAGTAGTACCTAGGAAAGCCAGATTCCATTCTCTATATGATGTGGAAGCGCTAACGGCGGTGGGATGGTTTCCTCCCTGGGATAGATGTTTCCAGCAGAGCACTTTTCAGGGACTTAAATGCATCAAACCACTTTTTCTTGAGTTCGTCTGGCCATTCTGGGTCAAAATTAGGGAATTTCTCCAGCAACATCCCCACCCATGCTGGGTTACCAGCTAATTCTACTGACTTGCCCACCCTGGGCATGTCACTGGATGCAGCCTTCTTCCCTCTCCCCCGAGGGGATGATTTCATCAGATGCGGAGACAGGGTTACATTCCCCTCCGCAGCAATAGCCAGGAAGAAACTCAAACACTTGCGACCGATGTCGCCACTGGCTCCACGGAACTTAAAATGTTCCTTTACCTGTGCCTGAGTAGCCTTCGTTAAATCGAGGTCGGCAAAGAAAGAGCCATATGCATGCTTAACTATTTCTCCCAGGACCTCTCGCTGTGCTTCTCCCTCCGACTTGACTAACTGATTCAACTTAGGGGTTGGCTGGCCATCAGGAGCCATCAGGTCTAAAAAAAGAAGCGTGCCTTTCAGCATAGAACTGCTGCTCTTAGTTATCTTAAGACCATTGAAATAGCTGGAATCGAAACGAGAGGTGGGATGCTTAGATAGCTCACCGAGCAACTTCTGCCATGCTCGGTAAGACACATAAGGAGGCAATCGCTCCTCGGTTACCCTTCTCTGCCTGCCCTGCACATTTCCCCCCTGGTACGGAGCCATGTTGGCCTGAAGTCTAGCATGTCCGGACAAGAAATGCAATAGTTGGACAACCACATTTCCCCATCATTAAGGCATATCCCGCTACGTCGTCTACAATCATTTGTCCATAAAAAGTTCACCCTACTTTATACCGAATACCGACACATCCTTAACAAGAGCTCAGGATTTGCAGAACCTAGAGACAGCCTTCGTTTCCTCTATCTAGAGACCCCTTAAACACCAAAAAGTCTCTCCTTATCAATTCGAAAAAGCCCTCCCCTTTCTCGCTTCAGATTCCCAGAGCTTATATCCTCCCAAAAACGAGATTGGCTGGAGCAATTCCTCGGCGTGCCCAAATTTTCCATGTGAGCCATTTTGGCAACAGGAGGGTAACAATTTACCATTTCTGGACACCAAAAGCGGCAAACTGGAAAAAGTTTTGACGGTCCTTTTAGGAGAACTATAAGATGTCCTCACTTTTCATATTACTGAAGCTGCTCAAAACATGGGCTTTCGAAGCTGGAAAGGAGGCGAAAGGCGTAGCTCGGCAGCCCCATGGCAAGAGCGAAAATTTCCTCATTTTTTCGCACCGAGCTTGACGCAATAAAAGGTTTATGTGAGCAAAACTTTTTGACAAAAAGGACAATCTTCCAGCAGAAAGTTAAAAGGTAAAACAACTGGCAATAATTAGGAAAAAGGAAGGGGGATAACCAAAAATGAAGCAAAAGATGGTGGCAGCTGTGGATGTAGGAACATCCAAAGTGTGCAGCCTGCTGGCAAATGTCGATGCCGAAGGCTCCATCCAGATAGTAGGCATAGGCATTGTCCCCTCCCAGGGGATACATAAAGGAATGGTAGCTGACATCGATCAAGCCAGCGAATCGATTAAACAAGCTGTAAGGAGAGCGGAGCAGACCAGCGGAGAGAGCATAACTTCAGTTTATCTGGGAATCAGCTCGAGCAATATTAGTTCCCAGGGCAGCCGGGCCACGGTAAGTGTAGGCAGAAACGCCCGCACTGTGCGCCAAGGCGATGTTGAAAGAGCTCTCAAGGTTGCACGCGAAATCGACCTTACCGGAGAGAGAAGGCTGCTGCATGTTATCCCAACCCAATACACCCTTGATACCCAGATCGGAGTACAGGATCCCAAAGGGATGCATGCTTTCAGAATGGACTTGGATACACACATTGTGACCATCCCACAGAGTTCTGCCGAAAACATAACCAAGTGCGTGCGCAAGGCAGGTCTAGCCATCGATGGGCTAGTCCTCCAATGTCTGGCGAGCGCCCAATCGGTGCTTCACCCTGACGAGACCGATGCTGGTGTGGTGATGGCTGAAATTGGCGCCGGCACCACAGGAATATCCGCTTATAAGAATAGCAATCTCCTGCTCACCGCGGTTCTGCCTGTAGGTGGCAACCAAATCACCAGAGACCTATCTGTTGGTTTGGGGATTCCCTTTGAGATGGCAGAACAGCTTAAGAGAGATCATTGCAACCTAGCAGAAAAAGAGGAGAGCGACGAAAAGGAAGAGCCAGCAGTACAGGTCAATTTCGATGGCGTAGGGAAGGTTTACAAGAAGGACATCAACGATATCGTCAAGGCACGCGTTGATGAGATCATGAAACTGATAGTATCCCAACTGGTGCAACAGGTGCAATCTCAGAGCTATCTTGCTTATGTATCCGAGTTCCCTGCGGGTCTGGTATTGACTGGAGGCACTGCCAACCTGGGTGGCCTAAAATATATTGCCCAAGATATCACAGGGCTTCCCACCCGCATAGGAGTCCCTTCTGGTTTGTCTGGCATAGCAGATCGACTTCACGATGCCGCCTACGCCAGCAGCGTCGGCATACTGCTCTGCAGCGGAAAGAATTGGCGCCGTGAACAGAGCTGGGCTAGAGAAGGAGCACTACGGGAGAAGGTTGTCGAGAGAGTGAAGTCCGTTGGGCAGTTTGTTCCGTGGGCCAGGAAATAGGCATCCAGATTAGCAACTAAGAAATAAGACGAAATTAAAGGAGGTAACGAAGATGGCAGATAGTAACATGGTATCCACTCCTCCAGCCAAAATTAAGGTCTTCGGTGTTGGCGGCGGCGGCTCAAACGCCGTCCGACGTATGGCTAGAGGTAAACTCGAGGGTGTGGATCTTTACGCGGTAAATACTGACGCTGTGGCTTTGGCATATACCACTACATCTGAAGACAAAATCACCACATTCCAAATCGGCCCCAAGGTAACCAAAGGCATGGGAGCAGGCGGTGACCCCAAGGTCGGCACTATGGCAGCAGAGGAGAGCCGTGAGGAACTGCGCAAACTCGTGCGCGATACGGATATGTGCTTTATTGCAGCCGGTATGGGTGGAGGCACAGGAACCGGTGCAGCGCCGGTTCTGGCAGAGGTAGCCAAGGAGTCCGGGGCTCTAACAATAGCTATAGTCACCCGACCCTTCACCTTTGAGGGGCAACATCGGCGTGACCAAGCTGAGCAAGGTATCGAGAGGTTGGTTCCAGGCTGTGATACCCTGATCGTAATTCCTAACGACCGTATACTCAATCTCTGCGACCGCAGGACAGCGGCCGACAGCGCTTTCAAGCTAGCAGACGATATCCTATACCAGGGCGTCTCGGCAATTTCCTCAGTGATCACCACACCAGGCGAGATCAACCTTGACTTCGCCGACGTGAAAGCAGTGATGAAGGGGATGGGGCAGGCCTGGCTATCCATAGGGTCTGCCACCGGTCAAAATCGGGCTGTAGAGGCAGCAAAGTCTTGCATCCATAGCCCGTTGCTGGACTCCTCAGTAGAGGGAGCAACTGCCATACTGTTCACTGTTACAGCGGGCATGGAACCTCACTCTGGCTGAGGTACAGGAAGCTGCCGAGCTCATCCGCAAGGCGGCTGATCCGTCTGCCAACATTATCTTCGGCTTGAACTACGCTCCTGAGATGGCTAACGAGATCAAGATAACCCTTATCGCCACTGGCTTCAACTCTAAACCTGGAAGGTTAAGCAAAGAAGCCATGGACAAGGAAATGAAGGAGCTGCGCAAGTACCTGCTTGATGAGGATCAGATGGATATCCCCGCCTTCCTGCGCAACCCCATCCAGAATCGTCGGCGAGAGTTAATATCTCGAGCTCAAAACGCCGACACTCGTCAGACAGCTACTGCCAAGTCTGGCAAGCCAGCGCCTAGATTCTAATGCTACTTACTGTAGAGGGGGAGGGTCAAGAAGGCCCTCCCCCTTAAAGGGGGAAAAGAACAAATGCAGAACATGATTTCAGGGCGCCTCGCCGGTCTAGAAGAAACCAAAATTAGCATCCAACTCCGCACTGGTGAAATTAAGGTTTATCCCCGCAAAGAACTCAATATCTCACTGCAGTGGGTTTTTGAAAACATGGGGCAACCTGTAGTATGCCTGCTTCAAGACGGAGTTGTCACAGATTTGAAACCATTAGGTCAAAGAGTAGCGGTATAGCACAAGAAGATAAGCGGCATTTATCGAAACTACTTAATATTGCCCAAACGCCTAAATAATAAGGAGGACATCATGGCTGAAATAAAACTCCAGACAGGGAGCCGCGTGTTCGAGGTTCTAGCTTACCTGTGTCACAGTCCGCTGGAAGCATTAAAACAGTTCGTGGAGAACGGGGCTGATGCCATAGAGCAATCAGGCAGAAGAGATGGCTGCATCCGCGTTCGCCTCGACCATTCCCAAAACCAGCAAAACCGCTCTCCTCTGATTATCGTCGAAGACAATGGCATAGGCATGAGCTCGGAGAAGATGGGCCACATACTTCAAAACATCGGCAACTCCGAGAAACTACAGCATGTCCTCCGCGGTGAAAAAGGCGTGGGGATTTTGGCCTTCGCCCTATTAGCTGATGAGCTCCACCTGTCCTCGCGCAACGGAGGGCATGCCTCAAGCTGCCTTGTCCTGAAGCGAGAGTGGCTGAGAGAAGGCAAAGCCCAGATTATCAAACAATGCCCCCACCACCGTTTGAGTAAACCCGGCGTCAAAGCCCACCTTACAGGCATTCTCCCCGAGATCGCCCCACAGCTCACCAAAGCGCGGCTCAAACAATACCTGAGCCGAGAATTTGCCAATGACTTAAGACGCAATCTCTATACCTTATATATTGGCGATAGCCACGGTTACGAGGCTGTTGAGCCCAGAATTTTCAATGGCGTCCCCACCTTGAGCACAAATGTTTCCCTTGGCCCCTGGGGAAATGCCCATGTTCAGCTATATACGCTTCCCTTCGAAGCTGAAGGGGCAACCATCGATCTCTGTGGCAGGGCTGGCATCCGGCTTTGCTCCCTCACTGATATCGAGGAATTCAAAAAAGAACCATGGCTAGGGCAGAGGCTCGAGGGTGGCGTGCGCTGCGATAGGTTCCGGGGCACCGCAGACAAAGCTGCCGTGGTTCAGGACGAGGTCTACCAAGCTCTGGCCGAGGCGCTACACAGCCTGGAACCCGAACTAATCGAGAAAATCGGACAGGTGACCCCAGGCGGCGCCAGCAGCGCCAGGCCAGGCGCGCGAGCGCGCGGCGCCAGCGCGCCAGGCCACGGCGCCAACGGCGCGGGCAAGCAAGCAGGCCAGGCGCCCACGCCAGCGCCGCCGCGCCAGCGCCCAGGCGCGCCGCGCGCGCCGCGCGTTTTTTTTTTTTTTTTTGGGGGCAGGGTGTTGTGTTTGTTTTTTTTTTATTTTATCATTTCATATATATCATCCCTCCTCCTCTCCTCTTCATTCATTATTCATCCTCCTCCTCCTCCTCTCCTCCTCATCCTCCTCCTCCTCTCCTCTCTCCTCCTCATCCTCCTCCTCATCTCCTCCTCATTTCATCACGGGGGGGGGGGGGGGGGGGGGGGGGGGGGGGGGGGGGGGGGGGGGGGGGGGGGGGGGGGGCGGAGGGGAGGAGGGGGGGGGGGGGGGGGGGGG
>CAWHAI010000006.1:0-6042 GCA_963827295.1 uncultured Chloroflexia bacterium | reverse complement strand
TGACCCTGAAGTGGCTGCAGCAATGGCCAAAGTCAGCACGTCTCAGGCTGGAAGCTGATATCGGCATCGGCATCACCGGGGTAGCCGGACCATCCGAGATAGAGAGAAAGCCTGTAGGCACTGTCTACATAGCCATCGATGCTGGTAAGAAGAAAAACTCGTTCTCCGCTCTTTACCCGCCTCGCCGCCCCGAGGTCAAGCGCCGCGCAGTGGTATCCGCTTTGTTTAAGCTGCGACAGCTCTTGCTCAACTGGTGAAAACCGAGTCTAGAAGCTGCTTCAGTATTCTGGCGGTGATACCTGTGATGCGGTGCTTTCCGTAGCAATAATTACCCCAGGGATGGCTTTTGCCCTCCTCATCCTGAGTTTCAGGACTAAAGCAGCCTGGCTTCAAAAGCACTGATAGCGGAGCCTCGATCAGTTCCTCGACTTCTCTTCTACTCACCTTGAACTTGTAGGGATAGGGAATAGCGCCCACAAAAGGCGTGATCACGTATTTGCTGGTGTAAGTCGACTGGTCATCTAGACTGCCCAGTATCTCAACGTCCTCAGCTCGAACTCCGATTTCTTCGAAAGCTTCCCTGAGAGCCGTGGCCGTAAGATCACCATCATCCCTATCGTAAGCCCCGCCAGGGAATGAGATCTGCCCCTTATGATACATTACACTTTGCGTCCTTTTGGTAAGCACGATGTAATGCTCATTCTTATTCTCATAAATGGGGATGAGCACAGCAGACGGCCTGTATCCTTCTTTGGTGATAACTTGCCGCTGTTGCGAAGCCAGTGCCTTTTTGACCTCTTGTTTCCAGTTTATTCCTTTAGCTAACAATGCGCCTACCTGTTATTTTTTGTCGATTGAAGCTTTTGCCAGAGCCCTTCGACCTTCTTCCTGAGAGTATCAATGTCGGCATCGTTCCTTATCACCACATCTGCATTCCTTGCCCTCTGTGCTATAGGGGTTTGGGCCTTGATACGGGCCCTGGCCTGCTCCTCTGTAAATCCCTTTTGGCTAACCAGGCGATTTGTTACAGTATCTCCCGGCGTTATCGTAACCCAAACCTGGTCCACAAGGTCAGTCCACTTGGCCTCTATAAGCAATGTGGCCTCCAGAACCACTACTTCGATACCTTGACGGCGCAGGGCTTTGATTCTTTTCTCCACTATGCGATGCATCAAGGGATGCATTGTTCGGTTGAGCCGCTGCAGCGCCTTGGGATCGTTGAATACAAGTTGAGCTAGCTTGCTTCGGTCTATCTCCTCGTTCTGACCCAAAATGTCTTTGCCGAAGGCAGCCACTACCTTCCGCCATGCTTCAGTGTGAGGGCGGAAAGCCTCGTGCCCCACCTTATCGGCATCGATCACCACCGCTCCCAATTCCGAGAGCATACGTGCCACAGTGCTCTTGCCGCTAGCGATTCCGCCGCGTTAGGCCGATGACTATCATAGCTATGACCTGAAGAAGAGCCCAAGCCTGCGGGCTTGGGCTCTTCTTGAAGTTTCCTTTCTACGCCTCTTTAGAGCAACACAAAACAGCTTACTATCCCTCAGAAAGTATGCAAGTAAGGTCTCCCTCGAACTCCTTCAGGAAATTGTGCATATCCAGCACATCATCTACCCCCACCATTACACCCCGGGAGAATCTTTCGTACTCGGCTTCGGTGAGGTCTGTTACTATCCCAGTGGTCTTTACTTCTTTGACCACTATAGCTACTAGCCCCTGATTCTGGCAATGACTACAGGAGGCACTGAAAAGCCATAGATTATCTTCGTGGCCCAGAATCTCAATTCCTGCTACTTCATAATTATTGCCGCAGGACTCACACTTGACCATGGAAAACAATCGCTTCAGGAATGCTTCGCGCATCGCCTGTATCTCCCCAATAGTCGTTAAAGGAACGTTTCAGGCTAAGACCCTGGCTTGCTGCCTTTGTCGAAGTCCGAAAGGTCGAGGCTCTCTATGAATTCGCGGAACGCAGACATCCTCTCCAGTTCCTCGGGGGGGATCTCCTGCGCCGGGGCTGGCTTGCCTGTCTCGGGGTCGATAATAATACCAGCCTTATTGAGCACAGCCTCCTCAGCGTAGATAGGAACTTTCACCCGTACAGCCAAGGCTATAGCATCACTAGGACGAGAATCAACCTCTAGATGCTTGCCATTAACCGAAAGTATGATTTTGGCGAAGAATGTGTCATTGCGAAGGTCACAAACAATAATCGAGTTAACGCTGGCACCCAAAGCATTGATCACAGAGCTCAAAAGATCATGGGTCAGGGGTCGAGGCACCGTGACTTCCTGCAGCTTAACCGCTATAGCATCAGCTTCTGCAGGTCCGATCCAGATAGGGAGATAGCGCTCTGCCGCTTTCTCCTTCAAAATCACCACCCGCTGATAGTTAAGCATGCTTACACGAATGCTCTCAATCGTCATCTCGACCATATACCACCCCCTGGATAAAAATCATTTTAAACCTGTCAAACACCACTGTCAATCCAGATTCATGTTGACAATATTGAACCTTTTAGCTATATTTTATCGTTGTCGGGGAAGGGCGGTTAGCTCAGCGGTTAGAGCGCTGCGTTGACATCGCAGAGGTCACTGGTTCAAATCCAGTATCGCCCACCATCTTAAGAACGTTTTATATTTTATAACAGTGTTCAGTTATAAAGTGGATTAGCCTAGGGAGAACCTCTCGTACCGAACAGGTGGGAGGTTCTACTTTCGAATTCCAATTGAGGGTTTACATTGGCTGATAAAGAAACCAAGGATGCCCAGAAAGTAGAGCGCTTAGAGGTTATGCGCCACTCGGCATCTCATATCATGGCAGAGGCGGTATCCTCCCTATTCCCAGATGTCAAGTTCGGCATTGGCCCCGCCACCGCCGACGGTTTCTATTACGATTTCGACTTACCGCGCACTCTGACGCCCGACGACCTGAGCACCATCGAGGCAAGCATGCAGAAGATAATAGCTTCGAATCTTCCTTTTGCGCGAGAAGAAGTGGAGAAGAAGACGGCCCGGAAGATGTTCAGCGCCCAGCCATATAAACTCGAACTCATTGACGAACTGCCTGACAAGACGTTAACAATCTACCGTCAAGGCTCCTTTGTCGACCTCTGCCGAGGCCCTCATATAGCCTCAACTGGAGAGGTAAAAGCAGTCAAGCTTCTCAGCATCGCCGGTGCCTATTGGAAAGGTGACGAGCACCGTCCCATGCTGCAGCGAATCTACGGCACTGCTTTTGAAACCAAAGAGGAGCTTGATAAATACCTATACAAGCTCGCTGAGGCCGCAAAACGAGATCACAGGAAATTGGGCAAAGCTCTCGACCTGTTCAGCCTACATGAGGAAGCAGGCTCAGGGCTGGTTTACTGGCACCCCAAAGGTGCTTTGATAAGGCATAACATCGAGGATTTCTGGAAGAAAGAGCACTTTAAGCGGGGTTACGATATAGTATACACCCCTCATGTCGCCAAGCTCGACCTCTGGAAGACCAGCGGCCACCTGGAATTCTATCGTGACGCCATGTACGCTTCTATGGAAATGGAGGGGCAGGATTACCAGGTTAAGCCCATGAACTGCCCAGGCCATATCCTGATGTATAAATCTCAACTCCGCAGCTATCGCCAACTGCCTCTGCGCTGGGCAGAGCTGGGCACAGTGTACCGCTGGGAGAGGTCCGGCGTGCTCCACGGCCTGACACGCGTCCGCGGCTTCACGCAGGACGATGCCCATATCTTCTGCCGCCCCGACCAGCTTGAGGACGAGGTAGTTGGGGTAGTGGAGTTCGCTTTATTTATGCTCAAGACATTCGGCTTCAACGAGTATGATGTTAAGCTCTCCACACGCCCTGATAAATATGCAGGCACCCTTGAAGTATGGGAACAGGCAACCGAGATGCTGAAAAGAGCCCTTGCACGCCTCAAGATACCCTATGAGATTGATCCCGGTGAGGGGGTGTTCTATGGGCCTAAGATAGACATTGCTCTCAAAGATTCTCTGGGGCGTACCTGGCAAGGACCTACCACACAGGTAGACTTCAACCTCCCGGAGCGTTTCGATGTAAACTACATCGGGGAAGATGGCCTTGAGCATCGCGTAGTCATGGTACATCGCACCGTACTGGGCAGCATGGAGCGCTTCTTCGGCTGTTTAATTGAGCACTATGCTGGGGCATTTCCGGTATGGCTGGCCCCGGTACAGGCAGTGATAATTCCTATAGCAGACCAACATCTTGACTATGCCCGCCAGGTAGCCACCGAACTCAAAAAAGAGGAGATAAGGGTTGAATTGAATGAGCGAAGCGAACGGATGAACCTGAAGATCCGTGAGGCTCAACTTCAGAAAATACCCTACATGTTAATAGTTGGCGATGAGGAAATAGCGAGTTCCACAGTCTCTGTCAGGCTGCGCAACGGAAAAAACTTAAAAGCCCAGCCACTTTCACAGTTTAAGGATACTGTGAAGAAGGAAGTGGAAACAAAGGCTATTGTTTGATTTATTTCAAGGATTATGTTATAAGAAATACTAGCTCATTTGGGGGAGGTAGCAAGTATAGGCAGAGAATATAGAGTTAACGAGAGAATCAAGGGTAAAGAGGTCAGGGTAATCGGGGAGAACGGCGAGCAGCTTGGCGTCATGACCGTGAGAGATGCTCTCCAACTCGCCCGAGAACGAAGCACTGACTTGGTTGAAGTAGCCCCCACAGCTCAACCCCCGGTGTGCCGCTTGCTCGATTTCGGTAAGTTCAAGTACGAGCAAGCCAAGAAGGAGCGCGAGGCTCACAAGAAACAAAAGACCATTGGACTGCGGCAGGTTCGGCTGCGTCCCAAGACCGATGTGCACGATGTCATGTCCAAGATATCCGTAGCCAGCAAGCTACTGGACAAGGGCAACAAGGTCAAGATTCAGGTGCTTTTCCGCGGCCGCGAGATCACCCACCCCCAACTGGGGAAAGAAATGCTGGATACTGTAGTCAAAGCTCTCGCGGAAAAAGCTATTGTAGAAAGGCCAGCCGCAATGGAAGGGAATTCAATGAGCCTGATCCTTCTCCCCCACCCCACGAAACAACCAAAGAAGGAAAATGAGAAGGAAACAGCAGGAGAAGCTGTAGATGCCTAAGATAAAGACACATAAAGGGGCTAAAGCCCGATTCGATATCACCGGCACCGGCAAGATCATGCGTGTTAAGATCGGCAAAAGCCACCTTCGTCGCAAAAAGCCCAAACGCGTGAGAGGGCTATTCGACGAAAAAGTGCCTCTACACCCAACAGCGAGAAAGCGAGTAAGACGGCTGCTCGGGATCTGAAGATCCAGGTCAAAATTGCACCCATCAGGTTTCAGTTCTAGAGGAGGAGGAGTCCTTTGCCCCGAGTAAAGAGTGGGCCGACAAAACGGCATCGTCATAAGAAAGTACTGGAGCTAACCAAGGGTCAGAGAGGCACCAAGCATCGGCTCTACAGGCGAGCCCATGAGGCTATGATGCATTCTCTATCTTACTCTTATGCTCACCGCAGGGAGCGTAAAGGTGACATGAGACGACTATGGATCGCTCGAATTAATGCGGCAACAAGGCTCAATGGCCTCTCCTATAGCAAATTCATACAAGGCTTAAGCAAAGCAGGTATAGAACTCGACCGCAAAGTACTGGCTGAGCTGGCAGTAAACGACCCCGCTGCTTTCGCCCAACTGGTGGCAACCGCCAAGGAGAACGTCCCCGAAGCCCATGATTGATAAGCTTGAAGAGCTCCGAGCGAAAGCGAAAAGCGAGCTCGACAGCATCAATGACCCTAAAAGCCTCGAGGCCTGGCGTATTAGCTATCTGGGCAGGAAAAGCCCCCTAACCCAGATTCTGCGAGGACTGGCAAACCTGCCTCCGGAAGAAAAACGCGCTGTAGGCGCTGCTGCCAACGAGCTTAAAGCCTTTCTGGAACAGAGCCTTGCCCAGCGGGAAGAAACAATCAAGGAAGCAGAGATAGCCAGGGCCATCGAGAGAGAACGCCTCGATGTCACCCTGCCCGGCCGCCCCATCACCCTCGGACGATTG
>CAWHAI010000005.1:0-9448 GCA_963827295.1 uncultured Chloroflexia bacterium | reverse complement strand
CCCCCACACCCAGCCCTACACCAGTGGCAACTCCTAGCCCCACAGCTACACCTAAACCTACGCCTACACCAGCGGTAACTCCCAAACCCACAGCTACACCTACACCCGTGACAACTCCTAGCCCCACAGCTACACCTACGCCTACACCAGAACCTTCCCATACTCCCGCGCCTAATGACTTCGACCTAAAAGGCTCTACTAACGAAAACGGGGTAGTTACCTTCACACAAAACCTAACCTTCAACGCCGGCGCAGCTAATATAGAGTATACCTGAAGGCACTAGAGCGCTAACATCCGACGGTAAGCCGCTGGAAACCGTCCAGATGCTAACCATTGAAAACCCACCTACCCTGCCGGGTAACTGCAGCTTAATCGGGCTAGCCTACGACTTTAAGCCATATGGAGCAACATTCGACCCCTTCATCACCATAACCCTACAGTATGACCCAAACTCGCTCCCCAAGGGAGTTTCTGAGCAGAATATATACATCGCTTATGCAGACACTGCGACAGGGTAGTGGGATAAACTTCGAGGTGCTGTGAACTCAGCAAAGCATAATATAACTGCGCAGGCAACACACTTCACAGTGTTTGCCATTTTGGTCGATACTGCGCCGGAATCGTCACCTGTGCCAGCCATAAGCTGGTCGTTGATCGGTGGCATCATTGGCAGTCTCACACTGCTCGCGCTAATATTATACTTCGGTTATTTCCGTGCACAGAGAATAAAGCCAGACGCAGAGTGGCATTGGAACGGAAGAGATTGGATTCCGCTTAGAAAAAAAAACCCACATGAAGAGTGGTTTTGGGATGGGAACTGTTGGGTTCCCCCCAAGGAATGATAAGGGGCCCTGTAGTAGTCTTTAATTCCCCACAACGAATTGACCAAACTGAGAAAATAATCTGCAAGAACTAGGTTCTTCCCGCGCACATGTACATTGTCTGGTACCCGAGATTACATAGCTTATCGACGTTTTGGAGCAGAGCGGACAATCCGATGTTGCCCTGAGTAAAAGTAAGCATTGCCTTGAAAATCTGCCTGTGAGTTCTATCCGCTGCAGGTGCGGGATGAAAGCCCTGATGTCTATAGGCCGGCTGGAGGTGGCGTCGGTACTGAGGCACTCTTGGAGCAGGAAATTCTCCAGGTAGCAGACGCTGTTGGCCACGATGCTTATTGACTTGTCGCTCTTGCTCTCGGTGCGGGCAAAGGGCCTGTAGCCCTGGACGAGGCGAGATAGATCTGTTGGAGTTTTTTGCTGAGCGTTTTGACTGCCGGCCTAGTAAACTGGTTAAGCAAGCGCTCCCCCCTTTACAATATATATTTTTAGGGCTAAAATAGCTTCACTTCGGGGGCGGTTAGCTCAGCGGATAGAGCGCTTGCTTCACACGCAAGAGGTCACAGGTTCGAATCCTGTACTGCCCACCATATTTAGTTCCTTATCTCTCTCCTTTCTCTCTTCTCATAGTTCATATGTACTACTTTCGAACTACCCATTTAAAATTTAAACGATTGACCCCACGACTGTTCAGCTTTACGAAGGACTCAGTGCATTGCCCAGGGCCTTTCGAAGTCATGAGATTAAATAGACTAAAGTCCCATACGAATAAGTACTAGAGTCTCATTGTATGACTCGCTGAGTATTGCTAGAATTCTAAACATGAGAACTTCAAAAGATACAACAAGCACGACAAAGAAAAATGGCCAACAGAGAGAGCTTTTTGGACGAACCTTCAAGCTTGTCCGAAACGGACTAGATGAAGATGAAATACGCTCTTTTGTAGACAGCCTAGTAGAGCAAAACGCTAGCTTGCTCGCCAAACTTGAACACCTTGATTCTCTCAAAAAGCTTGCCGAGATGACTGTGATCGAGGCACAAAAAGAGGCTGAGAGTATTAGGGTTGAAATAGAAGGAAACGCCAACGCTAAGGCTGCGGCCATACTTGCTGAGGCCACGGAAGCTGCTGAAAGGCAGGGCAAGGAGAGGATTGAAGAGGCAAAGCGATACGCTGAGGTAATAAATACAGGTGCTGAGGTGATAAGGGCAGCTGCTGAGGAGGAGGCTAACAGGCTCAAGACTGAAGCCGCTCAGAATGCCGAGGAACTTTTAAGAGAAATCAGAGCAAGCTCGAAGAAAGAGGCTCAAGATGCCTTAAGAATTAGGAAAGAACAACTCAAGAAGCATTACAAGCAAATCTATAAAGAGTTGCTTGCGAACCTCGATACCATTACTGAAACAACTGTCCCTTCAAATGACAGCGTCTCCGGTTTAGCTCGAGGCAAGCGGCCATCACAGCCTAATAGACTGTCGGCAGTAAAAGAAGAATCGATTTCACCAATGGATAGAATAGCATCGAGACTTTTTCAATATTCTTTACGCGAGCTTACGTTGCTGGTCAAATGGTTATATATTTTCTGCATCTTTGTATGGCTCGGGCTTCAACTTGTGTTACATAGATTTCGTCAGGCGATGAATCGACTGAATGCACATCTTCCCCGCTTTAGGCTAACTGACTAGAGACCAACTCACATCAGTTGCCCCCCGTCAATCTCTCTCCAGAATAACGCACTCGTCTACCCAATTCTCTTGGATTTCAGCCACATTTGAGCGGTAAATATCCAGCGTCATCTGAAGACTCTTTCGAAAATCGATCCTCCTATATAACTACGTACAAATGCCCCATTAGAATCATTGTGAGTAATCGAAGCTCAAAGTCGCGCTACTCTGTCCTCAACAACAGGTCTTGGCATAGCCATAACTATATGATAAAATTCACAGGGCGGGCAAAAAGGAGGAGTTTACATGCCTGAAGTCGCACATCGAGTGATATTCTTCGACATACAATTCGGCTGGATCGTCTACATATTGGCGGTTATCGCACTGGGAGCATTTATCTACGCAGTTTACCATCGCTATCGCCTCTGGAAAATTGGCAAGAAAGAGAACATCCCCACCAGTCTCTGGAAAAGGACCAAGACCTTCGCTGTCACCGGTTTAGTTGACGGCTTCATCCACAGGAGAATACTCCGAGACTTCTACCCAGGTTCAATGCATGCCCTAATATTCTGGGGTGCCCTGCTTCTCATATTGGGGACCGCAATGGATGTAATAGACCACTACATAACCAGTCGACTTGGTGTCCCATTCCTGCACGGCAACACTTATCTAGCTTTCTCCTTCCTTAACGACCTGGGTGGTGTGATGCTCTTAGTAGGCGTAATGATAGCTCTCGCCAGGAGGTATATACAGAAACCTGAGAGATTGGACAATATCCTCGACGACGCCACTGCTCTCGCGTTCATCTTCATCATCGTGCTAACCGGCTTCATATTAGAAGGGCTTCGTATCACCGTCACAGCCGCGCATTTCACTGAACTGCCGATAATGACATGGGAGAAATGGTCCTTTTTAGGCTATGGCTTCGCCAAGGCCTTTGAAGGCGGGAGCAATTTAATCGGCTGGTATCAGGGCTTATGGTGGTTCCATACAGCATTGGTCATAGGGGCCATCATCTACATCTCTCTCGCTTTCCACAGGTTAACGCACATCATTGTATCCCCCATTAACGTATTCTTCAGATCGCTTGGGCCCAAAGGCGCTCTGGCAACCATAGACCTAGAGAACACGGAGACATTCGGCGCCTCCAAAATACAGGACTTCACCTGGAAGGACATGCTCGACTTCGATTCCTGTACTCGCTGCGGCCGCTGTCAGGACAACTGTCCCGCCCACCTCAGCGGAAAGCCGCTTTCACCAAAGAAAGTAATTCAGGACCTGAAAGCCCTCTTTGTGGAAAAAGCGCCGCTTCTCCTTAAGGCCAAAGCGGCAGCCGTGGCCACAGCTACCGCCGATAATCTAGGCGAGAGCAGTAACCCCGGAACATGTGATACTCCTGGTGAAACCACCGAGCGCAAGATGATCGGCGATATAATCACCGAGGACGTAATCTGGGCATGCACCACCTGCCGAGCCTGCCTTGAGCAGTGCCCTGTCTTCATCCAGCCCATGCAGAAGATCATAGAAATGCGTCGCAATCTGGTCCTCGAGCAGACTCAGTTCCCCGAGACTGCCATGGGCGCCCTGAGAAGCATGGAGCAAAGGGGACACCCCTGGCGTGGCACCATGGCCACCAGAACAGACTGGGCCGATGGCCTTGGCATTAAGCCACTATCCGAGAATAAAGACGTAGACATACTCTACTGGGTTGGCTGCACCGGAGCGTTAGAGGAACGAAATGTGAAGGTGGCAACTTCAGTAGGCAAGATATTAAAGGCTGCAGGAGTCAATTTCGGCATATTAGGCAACGAGGAGACCTGCTGCGGCGAACCTGCTCGCCGCATAGGTAACGAATACCTGTACCAGACGCTTGCCCAGCAAAACGTGGAGATCCTCAACGGCTACGGAGTAAAGAAAATCGTCACCTCGTGCCCTCACTGCTTCAATACCCTCAAGAACGAATACCCTCAATTTAAGGGCAACTTTGAGGTTGTGCATCACACCGAGTTTATCTCCGACCTGCTCAAACAAGGCAAACTCACCATCGCCCAGAAATTAGACAAGAAGACTACATACCATGACTCCTGTTATCTGGGCAGGTACAATGACATATACAAGGCACCGCGAGAAATCGTGCGCTACGTCACCGGAGTTAACCCGTTAGAAATGTCACATCGAAAGAGCAAGGGCTTCTGCTGTGGGGCAGGGGGCGGCAGGATGTGGATGGAAGAGCAGATCGGCAGACGGATCAACCAGATGCGCACCGAGGAAGCTATCAATACCAGCGCTGAGATATTGGCTTCGGCTTGCCCCTACTGCTTACAGATGTTCGAGGACGCAATCAAAGCTCTCGAGGCAGAAGGCAAAATTAAGGCCGTGGACCTGGCCGAGATAGTAGCAACATCATTATAGCAGAGCTATTTAGGGTAAAAAGAGGGTTTGTCTTTCACTAGAAAGACAAACCCTCTTATATTTTCATATAATCTCGGAGTTTCAAACGCAGGAAACCGCCGATCCCCCACAGAATATACAGCGTGACCTTCCACTCATTCAATATACGTGAGTAAACCCAAATGGACTTGGGGAAAGTGATAGCAAAATATGAAGCAGCGCTGATGAACTGGCACCTGGTGAAATGCTTGTCCATTAAGAGGAATTGACCTCTTGTAGCGTAATACACAGGCATGCCCGTAAGCCTCTCTCTCTTCTCAACCCCAAATCCCTTATGCCAGATTTTAGAACCCGGGATGAAAAGGATCTTGAAACCCTTCCTGGCAGCTCGAACACAAAAGTCCACATCCTCCCAACCGAAGAAAAACCTCTCGTCGAGCATCCCCGCATCCTGCAATACATCGCGTGTGATAAACATATAACATCCACAAATCCAATCAACCTCCACGATTTCCTCGAACTGACCTTTATCTGTTTCTCCACTTCCCCTCACAGGGGTACTGCCCGTGCGATAGTTCAATATACCACCAGCAAACCATATCGTTTCGGGAAGCTCATAGCAATAAATCTTGCCCCCAGCAACTCCCAACTTTCTATCGCTCCGTGCAACATTTACCATCGCCTCGAGAAAATCAGGGGCAACTACAGTATCATTGTTAAGCAGCGCTATATATTCCGCCCCCCTAGTCAGGGCATCCTTAATTCCTAGATTACAAGCCCCCTGCGAAGCCAAGGTTTCTGTCACTCACAATAAGCTTTATGAAGTCCCCAAATCCCTGTCTCAGGAGATTAGTATCATTCCCCGCTGAGCCGTTATCAACCACCATCACCTCAAAATTGGGATAGTTTACCTTCCTGAGCGATTCCACGCATTCAGCAGTGTCTTTAAAGTTATTCCAGTTTACAATTATGACTGATACTTTGGGCGAGGTCATCGTGTTTGGCTCTTTGCGCGCTTCCTAGCTACAGCAATTATGTATCCTGATGATATAAGCTCATCGTCTTTGAAGCCATGTACACTGTAATCACTTCGATCCACTGAATTGTCCTCAAGTTTAACATCGCACTGTCCGTAGAGGGTTGTATCAGCAAAATATCTGCTCAGCAGACGGCAGAACTCATCAGGCCAGAACTCCTTAACATGAAAAGTATTTATAGGTTTTGCCAGATGGGGAGAAAATATCCTCCTGTTGGGGGTTGAGCAAACCAACAAGCCATTCTCCTTGAGCACTCTGCGGCACTCGGCTAGAAACTTCCCATATTGCCTGATATGCTCTATGGTCTCAAAAGAGACTACAACATCAAATGAATCACCTACAAAGGGCATCCTGAGGCCATCGGCGCACACAAAATCCGTCCCTTCCCCTTTACCAAACCTTCCCTGGGCATAACTCGCCGCTTCCAGCGATATGTCAGCGCCTATAACCTTCCTTGCTCCCTGCTTTGCCATATAATCCACCCCATACCCAGTCCCACACGCCACATCCAGAACGAACTTGCCTTTGATCAAAGTAGCTGCAAAGATATATCTATAGATATGTTCATCGTAAATCGTTTGTGGAGTCTTGCCTGGCACAACACGTTCCCCGGTAAATTCCATCTCAGTTTGATGCATGAATACAGCCTCAGCTAGCTAGCCTATTAGCAGTGTGGATTTCTGAGAAACAGCGCAGGGAGTTTCTCAACATCACAAGATCGCAGCCTCCTTACAATGAGTAATAGACACAACGTGCTCTATTTTACCACAAGAAGGCCGAACTAGAAGAGATTCAGAGGGCATTTATGTAAAAAACCCGCTAAATCTAGAGGCTCATACTCGAACTTTGCGCAACGCTAAAAGTAATCCAGCGATGCTCTTGGCATCGCATACCTCGCCCGAGGCAATAAGCTCGATGGATTTCTTCAAAGGGACTCTTACCAACTCGATGTACTCATCATCATCGGCATCGCGCTTAGCCGGCTTGAGCTCCGTAGCAAGATAGAGGTGCATGTACTCCGTGCAGAAGCCAGGGCTGGTGTAGAAGACGCTTAGAGGCTCCCATCTTTCAGCGGTGAAGCCGGTCTCCTCCTCAAGCTCCCGACGAGCACTCTCCTGAGGATTTTCGCCCCTTTCCATACCACCGGCTGGTATCTCCAGCAGCGTTTTTTCCACAGGCTTGCGGTACTGACGCACAAGGAGAACATTTTTCTCAGAATCCAGGGCAACGATAGCCGTACATGGATCGTGCTCCACAATCTCGCGTTTTGTCCTGCCTCCTGAAGGCATCTCTACGATGTCCACCCTCAGGTTTATAATTTTCCCTTGATATATCCGCTCGGTATTTAGCGTTCGTTCCTGTTTCATTTTCTTCCTCGATGGGGGCGTTGTGACTTCAGACGCATCACCAGCGGCACCTCATCACAATCAGGGAACTTGGGGCATGTATAGCATTCGCCCCATACCTTACGCGGCAGCTTAGACTTATCTATGCCAGCAAAGCCACATCTCTGGAAAAAATCCGGCTTATAGGTCAGACAGAAAATAGTTGAGATACCCAGTTCTCTGGCTTCTTTGATACACTTATTCACCAGCGTCTTACCGATGCCCTTATCCTGCCAGCCGTCCGCCACTGCAAGCGATTTTATCTCCGCCAGGTCAGACCAGCTGACATGCAGCGCCACACAAGCAACCACCTTGCCGTCATCCCTGACCACGAAATAGTCCCTGATGTTCTCATAAATCTCACTCAGGGCGCGGGGGAGCATCTCGCCCCGGCTTGCGAACTCGTTGATGAGCTTATGCATCTGAGCAGCATCGGTTATCTTAGCTTTCTCCACCTTCATATTGACTTACTCCCGCTTCTCTAGTCTCTGCACCAAAGTTTCGTAGAAAGGCGCAGGCCACTGAGCCCTGAGCAACTTGGTGACATAAGGGCTGCGTTTGATTCTCACAGTATCTCCATCGCGCAACGGAACCTCAACCTGTCCATCGATGCTAAGCGTCGCCTTATGAGTAGTATTCACTTCAAGTTCTATCACTGCTTCAGAGGGCAGAACCAGCGCAGTAGCTAGGCTGAGGTGCGCTGCGATGGGCTTCATCACCATCTCATCAGACTGAGGATTAAGGACAGGCCCGCCGGCCGCCAGGGAATAACCCGTGCTGCCTGTTGCAGTAGCCACAATCACCCCATCGCACTTATAGGTTGTCAGCAGTGCATCATCGATAGTCGCCCTGACTCGAATTAATCGACACCTCTCCCCACGTCCTACAACCACATCGTTCAGCGCATGATATGGTGGGGTGTTCGCTGAGACAAGCTCAGCCTGGAGCATATCCCTCTCCTCAACCCATCCCTGACCTTCCAGGAAATCTGGAACTCGACTCAAGGCGTCCTCAGCGCTTATCTCAGTCATGAACCCGAGGCGTCCCAGATTCACACCGAGTATAGGAACATCGTAGGGACTTGCTATGCGAGCCGCCCTGAGTATAGTGCCATCGCCACCGAGGCAGACTATGAACCGAGTCCCGCCTACCTGTTCACCCGCCCTGTCCTCCTCCCAGGCTGAACAGAGCCAGACAGGAGCCCCCGAGTCCTCTACAAGCTTCTCCAGCTCTTTAGCCAAAGCCACCGCAGCAGAGGCCTTAGGCTGGAATAGAATGCCAATCTTCTTATTATCCGCGCATATCTTCTTTGTCATTGCACTCACCATATGGCTTCCGCAACAGTAGTAGAAACTCCTTATTTCCCTCAGCGCCCAGTATCGGCGATGCCACAAGCCCACCCAATCTCAAGCCATGATCAACAGCCCAGGCGATGAAACGCCCCAATACCGTGGCATGGACAAGAGGGTCTTTAACCAGACCGCCTTTTCCCACTTGCCCCTTCCCCACCTCAAACTGGGGTTTGACCAGCACTATCAGGTAACCCCCGCTCTTGACCAAACCAGCCACCGTGGGCACTACCTTCTCTAAAGATATGAAAGATACATCCACCGTAGCCAGGTCAACAGACTCAGGCAAAGTGAAAGCGTAGCGGGCATTTACCCTCTCCATCACAACTACCCGCGGGTCTTGCCTCAGCCGATAGTCGAGCTGACCATATCCGACATCAACAGCGTAAACCTTGCGTGCCCCACCCTTCAGCAGGCAATCGGTGAAACCTCCAGTGGAGGCACCAACATCAACTGCCACCATCCCCTTCACATCAAGTTGGAACTGGTCAAGAGCGTATTCCAGTTTAAGCCCTCCCCTGCTCACAAACTGAGGACTCTGGAGCAGTTGAATCTCAGCGTCCTCATCCACCAAAGTACCAGTCTTTACGATTGTGCTGTTGTCAGCGACGACAGCACCCTCCATAACCATAATCCTGGCCTTCTCCCTGCTTTCCGCCAACCCTCTGGCTACGAGCAAAGTATCTATCCTCCGTTTGGCCATAGCAGCATTTAGCATAGACTCGAAGGTACTGAAAGTCAAGGTTACCACCTTCTCCCCACCACCCCTAGAATAAGCGGCTCTAGCGGT
>CAWHAI010000004.1:0-13074 GCA_963827295.1 uncultured Chloroflexia bacterium | reverse complement strand
TAAGAGCAGCCATCAACGAAGCAGTGGAACTTGCCAAGACCTTCGGCAGCGATAGTTCGCCGAAGTTTATCAACGGAGTGCTTGGAACAATAAGCCAAGCTAAAGCCAACGGCCGGCAGTAAGCGATGTCAGATTACTTATCAGGAAGGAGACAAAAGGATGACAACCGTCTTCGAGAGAGTGAAAAGGATCGTCGTCAATCAACTAGGTGTCGAGGAGTCAGAGGTAAAACCTGAGTCCTCCTTCGTCGACGACCTCAATGCTGACTCCCTCGATCTCGTGGAGTTGGTGATGTCATTGGAAGAGGAGTTCAGCAACGAAGGGAACCAGATAGAGATCCCTGATGAGGATGCTGAGAAGATAAAGACCGTGCAAGATGCTGTTGATTACATTAAGGAACATGGAGTAGAAGACAAATAGCGGCAGGATGATATCTTGAGCCGCTTGAAGTAATTAAGTAAGGAGGCTGCGAGAGGGCCACAAGTTCTCGCTTAATGAATCACAATTCATCCAGGTTGGCAGTTCGCTAACGCAACGAGGTTCCTGTTAGAAACAATCCCAGGAACCTCGCTTTTCTACCTTCGGCCACATGAGCTCCCCACCCGACCTCCATTTCACCCCACATGAATAAATCCTCTGTCCCTGATAATCACATGTCCAGGAACATAATAGCTTCGTTGACTTGGTACTGGGGCCATGTTATCCTATCTTCCAATAGAATGAGACCAAACCAAATGTGAAAACAAAAACCATCTGGTACATCACAACAGGAGCAATTGCCGGCCTAATAGCTGGTTTTCTGGGGATTGGCGGCGGCGTTATCATGGTACCTATGATGGTCGGGCTCCTGGGGCTCACCCAGCACAAGGCGCATGGCACCTCACTTGCTCTTATCATCCCTATCGCTATAATAGGCGCTATAGTATATGCTCTACGGGGCCAAGTCGATTGGACACTGATAGCAACAATAGGTACAGGGAGCATCATAGGCGTTATCGTTGGAGCGAGGCTGATGATGAAAGTGCCTGCTTACAGGCTGCGACAGCTTTTCGGTATTTATGCCATAGCTATTGCGATACTGCTATTTGTGAGGTAGAGCGAGATTAATGGATATAGTGATTGCCCTCGCTTTAGGTTTGATTGCCGGGTTGCTCAGCGGGATGCTCGGCATAGGCGGTGGCACAATTATCATACCTGGGATAGTCCTGCTCCTAGGAACTGAACAACATGTCGCACAAGGGGTCTCTCTCACTGCCATGCTGCTCACAGCACTGGTTGGCACATTTATTCATTATAGACAGGGTAACGTAAAGTTGAGCATGGTACTGTTGATTGCACCCAGTGCAGTCGCCTTTTCATACCTTGGAGCCTGGGCAGCAGGCATAACTAGTGCCGAATGGCTGACCCGCTCGTTTGCTATTTTCTTGCTGATTATCGGATTCTGGCTGTTGTTATCCAAAAGGGGAGGTCAAGGTGTCAGTACTAGCTGAACTTTATCAGAAGATAGCAGCTTGTAGAGATTGCGAAGATCTTGCCAAGGCACGTACCCAGACAGTTCCCGGCGAAGGGCCTGAGAATGCTCAGCTAGTGTTTATCGGGGAAGCCCCGGGCTTCCATGAAGACCAACAAGGACGGCCATTTGTAGGCCAGGCAGGGCAATTCCTAGAGCAACTGCTCAACTCTATAGGCATGAAGCGTAGCGATGTCTATATCTGCAATGTTATAAAGTGCCGACCACCAGGGAACCGCGATCCGCTCCCCACCGAGATCAAGAACTGTCAAAAGTGGCTGGACCAACAGCTTGAGCTGCTCTCCCCCAAAATGGTTGTTACACTAGGACGTTACTCACTGGCGAAATTCTTCCCCGGAGAGACCATCAGTAAGATTCACGGCAAGGCGCGCAGACAAGGGAATGTTTTATACTTCGCCATGTATCACCCTGCCGCTGCCCTGCATCAACAGAGCTTGCGTCAGACCATTGAGGCTGATATGCTCAAAATACCTCCCCTGCTAGCTCAGGTCGAAGAAGTAAAAGAGGTAAAAGAAGAAAACAAGCCTCAGCAGCTATCCCTGTTTTAAAAAGAAGGCATAAAATGGCAAAGTCTGGTTCCAAAAGACAAGAGGGCAAATCCAGAGATTCCGCGTCTCTTCGGGGGAAAATGCTTTGGACTGTAATAGCAGCAATAGCAATAGTAGCCATAGTCTTCTTCCTGGGCAACGCCATCCTTGAGACCATGGGTTTCGGATTCGTTCTTATAGCCTTGTGGGTAGTAGTCATCTCCTGGGTAATGTGGCAACAGAGAGTCCGCAGTCTGCTCAAGTGGTGGAACCTCTGGCTAGGCGCCATCCTGTTCACCCTCGCTGCTTGGGGAATACTCTCCTTATTACATCCTTCAGGGCTTGTAATCGGCAGTGTCCAATTCGGCGAGGTAAGCCTGGGAGGAAACGCAGGGGAAAATTTCATTGGTAACCAAGGCGTTGGCGCTCCACCGGCAGCGCGGCTTGCCATTTTGATGTTGATCGGTGTCGGACTGATCGTTCCCGGCCCCAGTTTCAGGTTTCTTAAATTCGAGCTCCGATTGACAAAGTCAGCGGGAGCAGGAATCTTCGCTGGCGCCCGGTGGTTCGTCCCTCGATTAGGACAAGGGCTGGCGAAGCTCTACCAGAAGTCCTCTCTGGGGCAACTCCTGGCAACAGCGATTACCACATTGAGGAAGAAGCTACGCCTCCGAAAGACAACGGAACCAGAGATGGAAGAAGAGGAAGCCGGTGAGGTTGTGGCTTTGTCCCCAGAGTTAGAGGCTGCTGAGGAGAAAGCCGCTCTTGAGGCAGACGAGCTAGAGAAATCTCTTCAGCCAGCCACTAAAAAGAAAAAGACGACGACCTCTGAGCCTAAAGAGCCAAGGCCCCAGCCTGTCGTCACCGCAAAACATCAGTTGCCACCTATTACCCTGCTCGATAAAGCGACCGAGACCGAGTTCTCGGAGGCAGACAACCAGCAGCGAGCAAGGCTCATAGAGGAGGCCTTAAAAAGCTACGGCGTAGAGGCCAGGGTAGTACAAATAAATCCCGGTCCCTCCGTCACCCAATTCGGCATAGAACCTGGTTGGGATCACAAGTATAAAAAAGTAGTGGAAAGGGACCATCAGGGTAAAATTAGGCTGGATAGAGATGGTAATCCCATAGAGAGATCAGAAGAAATATCCAAAACCAGAGTAAAAGTAGAACGTATCACCGCCCTTTCCAATAACCTCGCCCTCGCTCTGGCCACTCCCAATATCAGAATCGAAGCGCCGGTTCCAGGAAAATCGCTTGTAGGCGTCGAGGTCCCCAATACCACTACCTCCATAGTCCGCCTTAGAGGTGTGATTGAAGGTACAGCCTTCCAGAAACTCAAGACAAAGACGAAGCTCGCTATAGCTCTAGGCAAAGGAACCGCCGGTGAGCCCGTATCGGCTGACCTATGCAAGATGCCTCATCTGCTTATCGCAGGAGCCACCGGAAGCGGCAAGACAGTGTTCATCAATTCTACTATCGCCTGCTTGCTTATGTATAACTCGCCGAGAGATATGCGTATGCTCCTCATAGATCCTAAGAGGGTAGAGCTGGTAAGCTTCGAGGGGGTGCCTCACCTCATAACTCCAGTGGTCACTGAATCTGACAAGGCGATTGATGCCCTGCGCCGCGTTATCCGAGAGATGGATAACCGCTATAGTAAATTCTCTGCGGTTGGGGCACGCAACATCGAAGGCTATAACCACAGCCATCTTGCAACCGAGCCCATGCCCTATCTTATAGTCATCATCGACGAACTAGCTCACCTCATGATGAGTGCGGCTGAGGTAGTTGAGCCTGCAATTTGCCGTCTGGCCCAGATGTCACGAGCCACCGGCATCCATCTCATTGTCGCCACCCAGCGTCCCTCGGTGGATGTGGTCACCGGTCTGATCAAAGCCAATTTCCCCAGCAGAATAAGCTTCGCTGTGGCCTCCGGAGTGGATTCACGCACTATCCTCGATACCGTGGGCGCTGAAAGTCTGCTGGGAGGAGGTGATATGCTCTATCTGCCCCCTGACGCCCCCAAGCCTAAACGTCTGAGAGGATGTTTCGTCTCCGACCAAGAGATCGACAAGGTGGCAAGCTTCTGGAAGCAGCAGATAGACCAAGCGCCCACAATCATAGAGGACTCTGTAGCCCAGGCCTTCGCTTCCCTAACACCTGAGGAGATAAAAGAGGAAGACCCCCTGTTAGAAGCAGGCAGGAGAATGGCCAAGGAGTACTCGCACATCTCCACTTCGCTTCTTCAGCGCCGACTACATATAGGTTATCCCCGAGCAGCAAGGATTATGGACCTTCTGGAGGAAGAGGGAACAGTCATGCGCCACGAACACGATAGACCCAGCGAGTTATATGAGCCGGGAGAAGAGGAAGAAGAGGAGGCGCATAAAGAGCCATTATGACAGCCGTTGTTAAGTTTGACAGGAAATGGTAAAATGATTCTACAGTCCTTTTTAATGTAATACAATTAGAGGACTGCTTACGTAGCTACATCGAAATATAAAACTAATCAATAGTCCTAAAGTCCGCATTTATTGATAGCAAAATCACGGACTGAAGAACCTATCAAATGCCTGAGGTAATGGCGAGCCGAACTCTCGTCTCAATCCCAAATTAGAGAGCCCTCCAGAGGACAGCCAAAAATGATTAGGAAGCGATTGATTTTCTTCGGGAGAATGATAAGGCAGGCTATTCAGGAGTTCCTCACTGACAATTGCAATCAGCTGGCTGCAGCGATCTCCTATTACCTCTTGCTTTCAATCTTCCCCTTGGCTCTCGCTGCTATATCCGTATTGAGCTATTTCTCGAGATCCCCAGATATTCAGGCCAAGGTCACTCAGGCCATCACAGATGTCTTGCCAGTATCAGGAGATTTTGTATCCACTACAATTCGTGACGTAGCCCCAGGCTGGGGAGCAGCAAGCGCAATAGGTATTTTAGGACTTCTCTGGACCGGTACAGGCTTATTCAACGCCGTAAGGAAATCTCTGAACACCGCTTGGGGTATTAGGCAACCACGGCCCTTCCTTCGTGAGAGATTGATAGAGTTCACCATGATGTTAGGGCTCGGTGCCTTCTTGCTTGTCTATGTAGGTATGACCGCAACTTTCAACTTTATCCAGAGTACAAATGTCCTCGGGGGGCGTTTCGCAGAAGGGGGTCTATTCTGGGAATCCATGGTGATCCTGGCCAGCTTCGCAATTGCCTTCGTAGGATTTCTTCTTCTTTACGAATTCATCCCCAATACTCGCGTTCCATGGCGGCATGTATGGGCAGGAGCACTGATAGCTGCAGTGCTGTTTGAGATCGTCAAGAATGCCTTCGTTTGGTTTGTAGGCAAGTTCGCTACTTATAACCTAGTCTACGGCTCCATAGGCACAATCATCGCCTTGATGACCTGGGCATATATCTCTGCAGTGATCCTGCTTTTCTGCGCCAAACTTATCTCAATATACCCAATAATGAAATCCTCCCAGCTGGAAGGAAAACGCATTAAGGCAGACAGCGATGGAAAGAGCCCCGACCAGCCATCCGAACAATTGGAATAACCAAAAAGGAGGCCTAGAAAAATAAGATGAACAGAATCAGATTTTTCACTCTTCTCATTTTGCTTTCCCTTTTGCTTAGCGCATGCACTACTGCGGCCGCGCCTACGACCACGCCATCCCGTACACCCGCTCCTACTGCCACAGCTCAACCTACTCCGATACCCACCGAACCTTCTTATCTCCCCAACATCGCTGATATTGTAGCGAAAGTGGAACCCGCTGTAGTCTACATTTCGGTTGAATATCTTGAAAGCTCTTTCTTTGGTCAGACCCTTAGCACCAAAACCGGCTCAGGTGTGCTCCTCAGCGCTGACGGCCATATCCTGACCAACAACCATGTGATATCAGATGCCCGCAATATCGAAGTATTGCTCCCAAATAACGACCAAACCTACGAAGCCAAAATAGTGGACGCTGATGCACTAAGTGATCTGGCAGTAATCAAAATAGATGGACAGAACTTTCCCACAGCCCAGTTCGGTGACCCCTCGATGCTGCGCGTCGGAGATTGGGTGATAGCTATCGGAAATGCCCTAGGTCTGGAAGGCGGGCCCACTGTTACCATAGGGATAGTGAGCAATCTGGACCGCTCCTTCCCACCTTCGGCAGGAGATCAGAGCGCTTACTACGACATAATTCAGACAAGTGCTACTATTAATCCGGGTAACAGCGGAGGCCCTCTCGTCGACCTTGAAGGTAAAGTAGTAGGAATCAATACCTTCATCATCTCCGGAGCGGAGAACATAGGCTTCGCTATCAGCACAAACACCGCAAGACACGTATATGAAGACCTGCTCCAGTATGGCCATGTGATTCGACCTTATCTGGGAGCTAATTTTCGCGATCTCACTCCTGCCCTAGCTTCACAGCTTGGCTTATCTGTAAACACGGGTGTCCTGGTTTCATATGTTGCCCCCAATAGTCCGGTAGACAAAGCGGGCATCAAGGCCAACGATGTCATAACCAGCTTCCAGGACCAAAAAGTAAGCGAGGCATCCCGCTTGATAAAGCTGCTGTGGGAATATAACGTCGGGGATAGCGTAAAAATAACCTTCTGGCGAGGAAATAACCAGCAGGTGGTGTCGGTTACCCTGGGAGAAAGACCTTAAGGGAGGCTTCTGCGAAAGAACACAGGGCTTTGCGGAAGAAGCCCAGTAAGACTACTTCAACCTCTTAACTGCCAGCATCACCTTATTGCCATCGATAACCTGGCTCTTGCTGAAGCCGCCTTCCGGCGGGTTCCCTTCAACCAGCTTCCTTGAGAGGGTCTCCTGCTTGATATAGGGGGCAAATCTTCTCCATAACCCGCTTTACCGCAGGACCACCCTGATAATAAGTCTCGATGTAATCAGCGATATCGAAGCCAGCCTGCTTCGTAATGTCTGCAAACGATGCACCAGCTCGCGCGCCAGACCTTCGTCAGCAAGCTCCGGAGTTAGGTCGGTGTCTATTATCACCACCACACCACCTTCCTCTGCCACAGGCCAGTCAGGATGTTTATCCGCAGGCAAGCTATCTACAGCTTGCAGCTCCTTGACATTCAGCTCTTCCAATACCTGGGAAGCCATGCGCTCCAGGCTCGCCTTTTCCGCTTCAGTTCTTACCTTGACCAGAACCCTAGCCAGCGGCTGGCGCACCTTCAGATTCGCCTTTGCGCGCGCAGCACGACCCATACTTGATACCTGCATCGCCAGGTGAGTACTGTTAGCCAATTTCTCATCGACAAGGCTCAGGTCAGCCTTCGGGTAATCGGTCAAATGAACGCTCTCCGGCACATCTTTATCGACCGACCTCACCAGGTTCTGATAAAGCTCCTCGGCAACAAACGGCGTGAATGGAGCCAGCAGCTTGGCTAATGTAACCAAGCACTGATAGAGCGTGGTATAGGCCGATTGTTTGTCAGCATCGTTCTCACTCTTCCAGAACCGCCTCCTGCTCCTCCTCACGTACCAGTTGGAGAGATTGTCCACAAACTCCTCGATCTTGCGTCCTGCTGCGGTTGCATCATATCCATCGAGAGAACGAGTTACCTCATCGATAAGCTGGTTGAGTTCGGAGAGTATCCAGCGGTCCAGTTCAGGTCGCTGCTCCACAGTACCAACAGTGCGCGGGTCGAACTTATCTATATTGGCATAGGTCACGAAGAAGGAGTAGGTATTCCACAAGGTAAGCAGGAATTTGCGCACCACCTCCTCGACCAGCTCTTTAGAAAAGCGGCGCACGTTGCCCGGCGGGGAAGAAGTATACATATACCAGCGCAGCGCATCTGCCCCACTGGCAGCGAGCACCTCCTCAGGCTTGACCACATTGCCCTTGGACTTGCTCATCTTCTCCCCGGCGGCATCGAGGATATGGCCGAGGCAAATCACATTCTTAAAGCAGGGCTGTTCCATAATTAGAGTGGAGATAGCGTGCAGGCTGTAGAACCAGCCCCGTGTCTGGTCCACCGCCTCGCAGATAAAATCAGCGGGGAAATTAGCCCTGAAAGTTTCCTGATTCTCAAAAGGACAATGCCACTGGGCGAAAGGCATAGCGCCGGAATCGAACCAGCAGTCAATGACCTCAGGCACACGGCGCATCTCTGTGCCACACTTGAGACAACTATATGTTACTTCATCGATGTAAGGACGGTGCAAATCAGAGAGTTTATCTGCACCCTTAGTTCCCTTCTTCTCCTTCAGTTCCTTGACACTACCAATGCATTCTTCGTGTTTGCAACTCTCGCAGCGCCAGACAGGTAGCGGCGTGCCCCAGTAGCGCTCCCGCGAGAAAGCCCAGTCCACATTATTGTTCAGCCAGTCGCCGAACCGGCCATATTTGATGTACTCTGGATACCAGTTTATCTCAGCGTTGCCTGAGATAAGCCTGTCCTTCATTGCAGTGGTCTTGATATACCACGAGGGCTTGGCGTAATAGAGCAACGGCGTATTGCAGCGCCAGCAGAAGGGATAGGTATGGCGTATCCGCTCGCTTCGGTAGAGAAGCCCCCTCGACTTCAGGTCTTCCAGGATTAGTGGGTCAGCATCTTTAACGAACTTCCCCGCGAAGGGATAGGTTCCCTGGATATTCCCTGCAAATCCACATAATCCCGCACAAAATCAAGGCCATTGCCTCACCAGCCTGGAAGTCAACCTCACCAAAGGAAGGCGCAATATGAACAATGCCAGTGCCATCGTCCATGGAAACAAAGTCAGCAGCGATAACAGGGTAGTCAAGGTTGTCATCTGCCTCTTGCACTACCAGAAGACCTTTCTTAAAGCCCTTTCGTCTCCACTCTAAAGTTATGAGGATTGAATAGAGGCTTGTACCTCAAACCCTTCTCCACACCTGCAATATCTGCACCTTTTACCCTAAGCACTTCACGATAGCCTTCAAGGCCAACCTGCTCACCAGGGCTGAAGCCATAATGAGGTAATCGTCCTTACTCTCCATTATTGAATACTCTGCATCGGGTGCCACCGCCAAGGCAGTATTACCAGGAAGAGTCCAGGGGGTGGTAGTCCATGCCAACAGGTAAGCTGGCGTTTCCTTAAGCTGTGGCAAATTACGCACAAGCCCTGTTCTTTCTAAAGAATCACGCTTCAACTCGAACTTTATGTAAATCGAGGGGTCGTCTGCCTCGTCATAGCCCAGAGCCACCTCATGGGAGTGACAGCGAGGTGCCACAACGGGGGCAGTGGGGCGTGACCTTTAGCCTGATAGACAAGCCCCTTATCCCACAGCTGATTTATTATCCACCAGCAGGTCTCGATATAGCCGTTTTCGAATGTGATGTAGGGATGCTTCATGTCTATCCAGAAGCCGATGCGGTCTGTGAGGTCCTCCCATTCCTTAACGTATTTGAGGACATTCTTGCGGCAGCGACTGTTAAACTCAGCAATGCCGTATTCCTCGATTTCACGCTTGCTCTTTAATCCAAGCTCGCGCTCGACCTCAAGCTCCACAGGCAAGCCGTGAGTATCCCAGCCTGCTCTGCGAGGGACATAATAGCCTTTCATAGTCTTGTAGCGGGGAAATATATCCTTGAACACCCTGGCCAGCACATGGTGAATCCCCGGACTAGCGTTAGCTGTCGGGGGGCCATCGTAGAGAACATATAAAGGGCCACCCTGGCGCAGCTCTACGCTCCTCTCGAAGACGCGCTTTTCCTGCCAGAACTTGACTATCTTCTGCTCAAGCTCGGGGAAATTCACCCTGCTCGACACAGGCTGAAACATGATAGCCTCCTAACAAAACAGAGAGTCCCGCCCCTTAAAGGGACGGGACTTGAATCCCGCGGTACCACCCTACTTCCCCGAACACTCGGGGCTCTCTTTAGGGCACACATCTATGCCCCGTCTCGGATAACGGTTGACGAAACCGGCCAAGTCTACTCTCCTCCCTACGAGAAGGATTTCGGTTGGCAGCTCAGGAGGGATTTTCGGTCCGGGTTGGCCACATCTGCTCTCACTGTACCAGACTCGCTGAGTGATTACCCAGTCTACTCGTCTCCGTCATCGCCTTTTGCTAATGGGAAATTACCACAGTGCAACAGACTTGTCAACTTCTGGGACTTATCATTACCTTCAGAGGAACCGTGGCTGCCTGCCTTCACGGATTAGTGCTAAAGCAAGCCTTTTCACCCCTCCGCGCCCCCCATTCCCCTGACCCCATCCTTATCTGCCAAAATTTTTGCTCGGCGCAGTAACCCTGCTACCGACGCTCCTAGTTCATGATAGTTCGCTGTAGCTGCCTGGCTACGAGCTATGAACACTACATCCCATCCCGATTTTGTCGGAGTCGCTCTTGCCACCTCGCGCAACAACCTCTTCACCCGATTCCGCACTACCGCTTTGCCCAGACGTTTGCCGGCGACAAAACCATAACGGTTCCACTCAAGGCCGTTGGGCATCGTTTTGAGCACTACAAAACTATCTGAACAGGTTCTTCCACGCTCATAAACAGCGGTAAACTGCGAGTTCTTCCTGAGCCTTTCCTTCTCACCCATTCCACCGGGGCGACCTGCTTATACCGCAGTCCGATAGCGCCCCTTGAGCCGCCTCCGTCTCAAAACTAACCGCCCACCGCGAGTAGCCATACGCGATAGAAAACCGTGTTTGCGTTTTCTCCGTATCTTCTTCGGTTGATAAGTCCGCTTCGGCATTCCTTCCCTACCTCACTCGAAGGTCTTATTATACTTTATCCCAATCTCATGTGTCAATTTGGGACGAGAGAGCCGCCTAAAGAGCATGCTTCAGGACAATAATCTCAGTCGCCTGTGGAAGTTGCCCCGCCTTCAGCTCGAGGTCGCTGGTGTTGAGTCTCTTTACACCAGCCTTGCCTTTTAGAAAATCATCCACCCCACTGATAGGGAAAGCACATTTATCATTACTGTAGTGCATGGGGATGATCACTTTGGGCTTGACCTGGTCACAAATTTTGCTCGCTGTAGCAGCATCTATAGTGTAAAAGCCACCCACAGGTATCATAAGGACATCGACCTGCCCGATCTCGGCAATCTCAGGCCCCGAAAGCAGATGCCCCAAGTCTCCCAGATGACAAAGCTTCACCTCATCCACAGTAAAATAGAACACCGTGTTCGCCCCTCTCTGGCTCCCCTTTGAGGTATCATGATAAGTGTCGAGACCTTTGAACTCGATATTCCCTACCTTTTTCCTGCCCCCACCCGTGACCATCTTGGGATTACCCTTGACCTTGGCACCGAAATGGTCGCCATGCTTATGGCTGACAACCACGATATCAGCCGTCTCCTCTATCTGAGCATAATGAAGGTCTGGGTAAACACCATAGGGGTCTGTTATGATTCTGGTGCCATCTGCGGCGGTTATCAGGAAAGACGAGTGACCCAGCCATCTTATCTTCATGATAAAACCTCCTTAGGCATCTATTTTTACCCCCCTTCAGCAAGGGCAGCAGCGAAATTGACCAGCGTTCTCACTGCAACCCCCGTTGCCCCTTTGATAAGATAAGCTTTCTCCTTAGTGGTGTATGAGGTGCCAGCTATATCCAGGTGCGTCCAGGGGGTATCCTGGCTGAACTCAGCCAAGAACTGAGCTGCTGTTATAGCTCCACCCCATCTCCCCCCAGAGTTCTTGATATCAGCGACCTCGCTCTTGTTCTGCTCTTTGTACTCCTCGAACATAGGAAGCTGCCAGATTTTCTCCCCCGCCTCCTCGCCAGCCTTAATCACCTTGGTAATCACATACTGGTCATTGCCGAAAGCCCCGGTACAGATGTCGCCCAAGGCCACATGGCAGGCGCCAGTCAGAGTAGCAACATCTACCAAGGGAGAAAGGCCCTGCTTCCTGGCGTAGGAAAGGGCATCAGCAAGTATCAGCCTGCCCTCGGCATCGGTATTCACCACCTCTATCGTCTTGCCATTCATCGCCTTCAATACATCGCCAGGCTTTAGCGCTGCGCCTCCGGGCAGGTTCTCAGTAGCAGGGATGAGACCAGTAACGTTAATCTTAAGCTTGAGCTCTGCAATAGCTCTTATAGCTGCTATTACAGTAGCGCCGCCAGCCATATCACCCTTCATCTCATCCATCGCCTCCGATGGCTTGAGCGAGATACCTCCCGAATCGAAGGTCAACCCCTTGCCCACCAAACCCAGAGTGTTCTTTGAATCAGCATTCCCACGATAGCTCACGATGATAAACTTCGGTGGTTGCTTGCTCCCCTGAGCCACACCCAGAAGCGCCCCCATTCCCAGATTCCTCATCTCCTCTCGGTCCAGTACAGTGCACTCCAGGCCATATTTTGCAGCGACATCTTGAGCCACCTTTGCCATATCGGAGGGGGTCATATAGTTAGCAGGCTCATTGATCATGTCTCGGGCGAAGTTGGTGGCCTCCGCCAATATTCGGCCCCGTTTAACCCCACGCTCCAGAGCAGGAACTTTGCCTTCATCTCGCTCCACGATGAGCAATTCCTCTATCTCACCTTTCTCATTCTCTTTGGTGATGTGCTTCCGAAAGGTATAAAGGCCGAGGATACTACCTTCTGCAATAGACTGAACTGCCTTCTCCGCATCGAGGCCACCTATCCCCGCCCCATGGACAATGGTGGCAGCTCGTTTAACACCCAACTTCCTCAAGAACTTGCAGGCCTCCGCCATCAGCCCTCGAATGGAATCCAGCGTAAACTTCTCCTGCTTGCCCAATCCCATCACCACCACCCGTTCCGCCTCCAATTTACCAAAGGTATGAATAAGTGTGATCTCGTTGAGCTTACCCTTGATCTCGCCTTCCGCGATAAGCTTCGTTATAGCTCCTCCCAATGACTGATCTACAGCCCCGGTAGCTCCGCCCGGGCGCTGAACACCCTCGAAAAGGTTCACAATCACAGCACCAACCTTAATCTTGGTTATGTCACCAGAGACAACCTTTACCTCCAATTCAGCCTCCTTTTACTTCAGGAACCCACTGTAGTTATTCCATGCGACTTACCTTGTGGATAATATCCAAAA
>CAWHAI010000003.1:0-6177 GCA_963827295.1 uncultured Chloroflexia bacterium | reverse complement strand
TTCGCTACCTCTATAATCTTATCTATATTGAGATAACTCTCGGTTGCCGGCGCAGGGCCAATGTAATATGCTTCATCAGCATATTTTGCAAACAATGCGTCCTTGTCCGCCTCAGAATATACCGCAACCGACTTCAACCCCAACTCACGGCAAGCACGCATTATGCGGATAGCTATCTCACCGCGGTTAGATACTAATACCTTCTTTTTCATTTAATCCACCACCACCAGAATGCCACCGGCTCCTACCCTCTGTCCCTCATGGACAAGGATCTCCCTCACCACCCCCCCATGAGATGAGGACACGTTGATCTCCATCTTCAGAGCCTCAATCACCGCTACGACCCCACCCTTTCTCACCTTATCACCTAATTTAACATTCAGCCTGAGCACCACGCCACGCAAGGGAGAGACTATTGCCCCTTTGGATGGCACTATTTGTGCCTTCAATTCCTCAAGCTCTACAATCTTGCCCTCAGGCGGGGATACCTTGACATTAAACACCTCACCATCCACATCCACGCTCAATTCAATGGGTGACTCCGCCAAGGAGCTACCTGAAGCTGTGGCCTCAACAGCACCCGGTAGGGGTTCCTCCTCAAGCTCTCCGCGTAGGAATCTCACCGCCACTTGAGGAAAGAGGGCGTAAGTGAGCAAATCCTCTTCCCCTCGAATAATTCCAAGTTTATGGCCAGCATAGCGCACCTTCTCCAATTCCGGTTCAATGAGTTCAGCGGGACGGACCTCAATGGGCTTCTCGTTACCCACAACGTGCTTCCTCAATTCTTCATTTAACGCAGATGGAGGCTTGCCATAATGACCAAGTAGGTAATTCTTCAATTCCTCGGTCACTCGTTTGTATCTCTTGCCGTAAAGCACGTTCAGTACCGCCTGCGTTACTACCACCTGGCCCGCGGGAGCAGCTAGCGGTGGGTTGCCCAAGTCGGCTCGCACACGGGGGACTTCCTCAAGCACATCTTGAAGCCTGTCGAGCATGTTCTGGTCTCGAAGCTGACTCACCAGATTGGAAAGCATCCCTCCTGATATTTGGTGGTGAAGCACATTAACACCAGGGTGAGTTGCCTCAGCAGTGAACAGATGCTCGTACTTCCTCCCCAAGGCAACGAAATACTCACCTATCTCATAGAGCAGATCCAGGTCCAGACCTGTATCATAAAGCGTGTCTTTGAAAGCTGCCACCACACCCTCTGTCGGCGGCAGAGATGTCCCCCCGCTGAAAGCAGTGAAGGCAGTATCGAGGATGTCAACCTTGGCAAGTGCCGCAGCGTGATAGCTCATGGGTGCCATTCCACTGGAGCAATGAGAGTGAAGGGCAATGGGAATGCTGACCCGCCTCTTTAAAGCCTTTCCCAACTCGCTTGTAGCTGAGGGGGAAATCAATCCTGCCATATCGTCTATGCAAAGCGAATCGCAGTCTAGGAACTCCAATGTCCCAGCCATTTCGGTGAACTCTTCCATAGTATGCACAGAGCCGGTAGTGTAGCAAATTGCGCCCTGAACATGTGCTCCCTGCTCCTTCGCCACCTTTATTGCCAACTCCATATTCCTCACATCATTGAGGGCATCAAATATACGTATAACATCAATCCCATTCTTTACAGCAAGTCGAATGAATTCCCGTACCACGTCATCGGGGTAATGACGATAGCCCACAAGGTTCTGCCCCCTGAGCACCATTTGAAGGCGAGTGTTTTTAATTTTATCCCTGAGGTCTCTTAATCGCTCCCAGGGATCCTCGTTGAGGTACCTGATGCAAGTATCGAAAGTAGCCCCTCCCCACACCTCAAGCGAGAAAAAACCTACCTTATCCAGCATCTCAGCGATAGGCAGCATATCCCTGGTTCGCATTCGGGTAGCGATAAGCGACTGATGAGCATCCCGCAGCGTAGTATCTGTTATCAAAACACCCATTAGGGTTTCTCCTGCAAGTCCTTTAAGTCAAATCTAGCCGCTAGCCAGTTCCTGGCGATATTTTTCGTAACTCTTTTTTATTTTATCATGCTTCAGTCCCAGAATCTCAGCAGCAAGATAAGCAGCGTTTTTCGCCTCCCCTATGCCCACACAAGCCACAGGGACTCCCCCAGGCATCTGGACGATGGAGAGCAAAGCATCGACTCCCTTGAGATCGCTGCTGGACAAAGGGACTCCGATGACAGGGATAGTAGTCCAGCTAGCGAGAACGCCGGGCAGATGGGCCGCCATACCTGCTCCAGCGATAATGACTTCGATCCCCCGCTTTTGGGCATTCCGTCCGTATTCCCTGGCCTTTTCAGGGGTGCGATGAGCTGAGATTATCGAGACCTCATACTCGATGCTGAGCTGATCCAGAGCCTGCAGCGCCGGCTTCATCGAATTAGCGTCAGATTCACTGCCCATAACTATTCCAACAAGTGGCATGGCTACCCCTCCTCTGCGGCAATATCCTTCCTGTAGTGGCAATTATCAAAACTGATGCGAGGCAGATTAAGATAAACCTTCTCTCGTGCTTCGGCGATAGTCTTCCCTGTAGCGACCACAGTGAGCACCCTGCCCCCAGCAGTGCACACCTTCTCTCCGTCCGCTTTGGTTCCGGCATGGAAGATTAGAATATCTTTAGCAACCTTATCCAGCCCTGTGATAGGGTAGCCCTGTTTGTAGCTGCCGGGATACCCTCCAGATGCCATTACCACCCCAACGCAGGCTCCATTGTTCCACTCAACCTTTGTCTTAGCCAGCTTGCCATCGATTACCGCCAGCATTATGTCCACTAAATCGCTCTTAAGCAGAGGTAATTGCACCTGAGTCTCAGGGTCGCCAAAGCGAGCGTTGAACTCTAAGACCTTTGGACCCTCTAAGGTTAGCATGAGTCCGGCGTAGAGCACCCCTTTATATGGCTTGCCCTCCCGAGCCATTGCTTTCACCACAGGCTCCAGGATTGTTTTGACCGCCTCATCTCTCGACTCCCTGTCGAGAAATATTGAAGGGCTATAGCAGCCCATGCCGCCAGTGTTGGGCCCCTGGTCATAGTCATTTGCCCTTTTGTAGTCACGGGCAGTCACCATAGGGACAATAGTTGCCCCATCGGAGAAGGCGAGAAGACTGGTCTCACGTCCCACAAGGTACTCCTCAACCAGCACCTGGTTGCCGGCATCGGCAAAGACACGCTTTTCCATGATATCGGAAAGGGCCTTCAATGCCCCATCCATGGACTGGGCAACGATGGCCCCCTTGCCCGCTGCCAGCCCATCGGCCTTGATTACCACAGGGATAGGCTGCTTTTTGACATAAGCTTCTGCCTCTTTAAATGAAGTGAAAACAGCATCCTTAGCGCAAGGTATGCCGTACTTATGCATCAACCTCTTGGCGAAGACCTTGCTGGATTCGATAAGCGCAGCCTCCTTGGTGGGGCCGAAAGCAGGTATGCCCAAGCTCTGGAGCCTATCGACAATACCAGCAGCTAAAGGAGCCTCAGGGCCGACCACTACCAAATCAATCTTATTATCCTTTGCTGCGCCTGCTAAAGCGTCAAGGTTGGTTGGGGATATATCCAGGTTTTTGGCTATCTGATCAGTGCCAGCATTCCCAGGGGCAACGTAGACCTCCTTTACCTTTTTGCTCCTGGAGAGCTTCCATACCAGGGTATGCTCTCTAGCCCCACCGCCAATGACCATTACCTTCATCGTTAAGTCGCTCCCTATCAAGATTCGCTATTCTCTCCAACCACCTTCAAGACCCACACTATCCCCAGGGGATCGCATTACGTCGCATTTTGTTACCGGAGGGATCACTCCCACTCTATCGTTGAGGGAGGTTTTGAGGAGATATCGTACACTACACGGTTTACCTCAGGCACCTCATTGACGATGCGGTTGGAAATCCGTGCCAGCAAATCGTAAGGCAGGCGCGCCCAATCAGCAGTCATAGCGTCCTCTGAAGTCACAGCTCGCACCGCCACCATATAGCCATAAGTCCTGGAGTCCCCCATCACCCCCACGCTCCTCACAGGGGTCAGCACAGCGAAGCTCTGCCATAGCTGCCGGTAGAGGTTCGCCTTCTTTATCTCATTCATCACAATCCAGTCGGCAGCGCGGAGTATATCTACCCTCTCCCTGGTCACCTCGCCGATGATGCGAATAGCAAGCCCGGGGCCGGGAAAGGGCTGACGATATACCATGTCCTCGGATAGCCCCAAGGCCAGCCCCACCTCACGCACCTCATCCTTGAACAGATAGCGCAAAGGCTCGACCAGGGCAAGTTTCATTCTACTGGGCAGACCCCCCACATTATGATGGGTCTTTATGGTCGCTACCGCCTTATTTCCGGAGGATGCGCTTTCGATGACATCTGGATAGAGAGTGCCCTGAGCCAGGAAATCGACCTGACCGATCTTGGCTGCTTCTTCCTCGAAGACCTTAACAAACTCCTCGCCGATAATGTGGCGCTTCTCCTCGGGGTCAATTACTCCCTTGAGCCGCTCCAAGAACCTATCGCTGGCGTTGACATAGACCAGATTCATCTTCATGTTTCTCTGGAAGGTATTGATTGTGCGTTCCACCTCTTCCCTGCGCAACAGCCCGGTATTAACAAAGATACAGGTTAACTGGTCTCCAATAGCACGATGTATCAATGTAGCCGCTACGGCGGAGTCAACCCCTCCCGAAAGAGCGCAGATAACCCGACCTGTTCCGACCTGTTCTTTGACCCTCTCTATGCCCTCAGCTACAAAGCTACCCGGGGTCCACTTGCCGCTACATCCGCAAATCTTGTAAAGGAAATTCTGCAGAATAGTCTTGCCTTGAGGGGTATGGACTACCTCGGGGTGGAACTGCAAGCCAATAAGGCCTTTGTCATTGCTCATGGCAGCCACTGGAGAGTTCTCACTGTAAGCAATGGAGATAAATCCCGGTGGCATCTCTTCAATGCGGTCACCATGGCTCATCCACACCGGCATCTCCGAAGGGAGCCCGGCGAAGAGGGGGGTGCTTACCGAGTTCTGATGGAGAACCGCAAGCCCATACTCGCGTTTCATCCCGCGAGCCACTTTACCCCCAAGCTGGTGAGACATAACCTGCATCCCATAGCAGATACCCAGCACAGGGAGATGGCTTTCGTAGACAAAGGCTGGGGCTTGAGGCGCATCTGGCTCGTAAACGCTGCTTGGCCCACCGGAGAGGATGAAACCTTTGGGGCCCAAGGAGGCAACTATATCCCAAGAGACATCGTGTGGAACAACCTCGCAGTATACCCGGCATTCTCGTACTCGGCGTGCGATGAGCCAGCTATACTGAGAGCCAAAGTCAATGATTACCACCGCCTCCCGTTCCGCCCCGAACTTCTCCTCAGGCTCAGCTAGCGGCTGTTCCCCTACCCTCTCCTTAGCGATTTCCAGGTAGGCAGAGACCTCGACGTCACCGCTGACTGAAACACGGTGGCTTTCCGGCTTGTCCTTTTCCATCGTCAAGGCCTGTCTTCCATCCTCGACCAAAGCTTACCAAAGTGGTATACTGAAGTCAAGCGAAAACAACGAGTATCCTGGGTAGCCTGGAGCATCGGCTCCAGGTAGTCTATAGTCCGTTCGCCCCAGGTTAACCCAAATGTCAAAGCAACCCACTATCGAAAAACAAATCAAACTCGCTATCGCCATCCTCAAAAAGGGCGGCATTGTTGCCTTTCCCACTGATACTGTTTATGGTCTCGGGGCCGACCCCTCGAATAAACAGGCTGTCGATAAAATCTACAAGGTGAAAAAACGCCCCCACAACCTCCCCCTCCCCCTATTGCTGGCTGAGAAATCCGACTTACTAAAGGTTGCCAGCATTGTGCCCGAGATAGCATGGCAATTGGCAGAGCGCTTCCTTCCAGGCGGCCTCACGCTAGTCTTAAGAAAAAGCCCCTGGGTCCCCAGCACCGTGACCGCCAGCGGGGATACTATTGCAGTTCGGATTCCCAGCCACCCCATCCCCATCTCCCTTATTCTAGGGCTAGGCAGCCCTATAATCGGAACCAGCGCCAATCTTTCAGGGAGACCGAGCCCGGTCACCGCCGAGGAGGTCCGCGAGCAGTTAGGCGAGGGTGTCGACCTAATCATCGATGGTGGTAGATGCTCCGGCGGCACTGAGTCCACCGTGCTCGATGTCAGCGGCAAAATACCCACCTTGGTCAGAGAAGGCGCAATACC
>CAWHAI010000002.1:0-37209 GCA_963827295.1 uncultured Chloroflexia bacterium | reverse complement strand
GTGTCCGGAGATGTGCCAGGTAGACTCTTTTTTTGCCCTTAAGTATGAGTTATTGCGCATCTAGAGAAGGTCTAAAGAGGTGCACCTGATGGTTGAGATCAGAAAAACTGCTATAGCTCTCGAGGAAGAAGAACTTCTCGAACCGGAGCATATCATGGTTGACCGTGACGAAAAAGAGGCGCTCAGCTTCCTTGAAGAAATCGGTCTATGACAAGGTTGTAGGTTCCAGTAGGTCAGGTGGGACCACTGAGAAGCTTGGTTAGATAGGAAGCGACCTTTTACTTAGGGGTGCTATATGCTTGAAATCAGAAAGACCGCTATAGCTCTTGAGGAAGAGGAACTACTTGAGCTCGAGCAAATTATTATTGACCCCGATGAAAAGGAGGCACTCGGTTTCCTGAAGAAGTCAGTCCACGACAAGGTTGCCCGTTCTCAGCAAGGGAGGCTGAAGTCCCACCTGGATACAGGCGGCGACCCGGTGGAAAGGTTCAGGCAGAACTCTAGCGAATTTGACGATTAGGATCAGGTTAGATATGAGTGAATCGTTCAGTACATTATGAGAAGGCGGACAAGAGGCGGATTTAGCTTTCCCTATTGGACCGCTTTCTCACGCTCTGGATATTCCTGGCGATGGGCTTCGGGGTGGGGCTGGGCTACTTTGTCCCCGGACCGCCGACTTCATCAACCTCTTCCAGGTGGGCACCACCTCCATCCCCATCGCCATCGGGCTGATCCTGATGATGTACCCGCCGCTGGCCAAGGTCAAGTACGAGGAGCTGGGCCGGGTATTCCGCAACTGGCGTGTGCTGGGCTGTCGCTGGTGCAGAACTGGCTCATCGGGCCGGTGCTGATGTTCTTCCTGGCCATCCTCTTCCTGGGCTTCCTCTGGCCCTATCCCGACTACATGGTCGGGCTGATCATGATCGGGCTGGCGCGCTGCATCGCCATGGTCATCGTCTGGAACGAGCTGGCCAAGGGCGACAACGAGTACGCCGCCGGGCTGGTGGCCTTCAACTCCATCTTCCAGATAGTCTTCTACTCGGTTTACGCCTATATCTTCATCACCGTGCTGCCGCGGCTGGTTCGGGCTGAAGGGCACGGCGGTGCATGTCACCATCGGGCAGATCGCCCAGAGCGTGTTCATCTACCTGGGCATCCCCTTCTTCGGCGGCATGCTCACCCGCTTCTGCTCATCAAAGCCAAGGGGCGCGAATGGTACGAGAGCAAGTTCATCCCAGGATCAGCCCCATCACCCTGGTCGCCCTGCTCTTCACCATCGTGGTCATGTTCTCGCTCAAGGGCGAATTCATCGTCCAGCTGCCCCTGGACGTGCTGCGCATCGCCATCCCGCTGCTCATCTACTTCGTGGTCATGTTCCTGGTCTCGTTCTACATGGGCAAGAGGATCGGCGCCGACTACTCCAAGACGGCGACCATCGCCTTCACCGCTGCCAGCAACAACTTCGAGCTGGCCATCGCCGTGGCCGTGGCGGTATTCGGCATCGGCTCCGGGCAGGCCTTCGCCGCCGTCATCGGGCCGCTGGTGGAGGTGCCGGTGCTCATCAGCCTGGTGAACGTGGCCCTCTACTTCCAGCGGAGGTACTTCCAGGCCGTTTCCAAGGGGCGGTTGCGAACCGCCCTTCATGTCATTACGATCCGCCTCTGGCGGAAGACGAAGCAATCTCACCTCCTCTTGATTCCTGTGGGAGTGTAGCCTATAATGCAGGATGATGTTACCCTCTTTGTTACCCGCCTAAGATTTTGTTGCCAAGTGGAGCAAAGTCACACTTAAAGAAAAATCCGCTTCGCAGCAACACTTTCTTGACCTCTGCCATCTAGTTGGTCACCCCGAACCAGCCAAGGGAGACCACACTGGTGAGACCTTCACATTTGAAAAAGGCGCTACCAAACAGACCGGCGGTGAGGGTTGGTCTCATGTTTGGAAGAAATACTTCTTTGCCTGGGGATACAAAGGCAAACACAAAGACCTCAACCAAGCCTACCAGCAGTTGCTCCAGTACCGAGAATCCCTGCAAAATCCTTTTCTGCTGGTCGTCTCAGATATGGATAAAATCGTCATTCACACCAACTTTAGCAACACTGTGAAGCAAGTAGTGACGATTGAACTGAATGACCTCTTGAAGCCCGAAGGCCGGGCCCAGCTAAGTGCGGTATTCTTCGAGCCAGAGAAATTCCGTGTGCCCCAAACAACCGAACAGGTAACGCAACAGGCAGCCGCTGAATTCGCGCGCCTGGGTGACCTGTTACGCAAGTACGGTTCAGACCACCACCAGGCAGCCCATTTCTTGATTCGTCTCCTATTCTGCCTCTTTGCTGAGGACATCGGCCTTCTGCCCAAGGCCCTATTTACCCAGTTGGTTAAGAATACCCAGAAGCAACCCCCTGTCTTTATGGAACAGCTAAAGCAGCTCTTTAGGGCGATGGCTTCGGGGGGATGGTTCGGGGTTACTGAAATCGCCCACTTTGACGGACGGCTCTTTGACGACGACAGTGTTCTGGAACTTGACAGCGATGGCCTGGAGATTCTGGCACGGGTCAGCGCACTTGACTGGTCGAACATCGAGCCCTCTATCTTTGGCACTCTATTCGAACGAAGTTTAGACCCGTCGAAACGCTCGCAGATAGGCGCACACTATACCAGCAAAGAGGACATCCTGCTGGTCGTAGAGCCAGTGTTAATGACACCGTTGCGCCGCCGCTGGGCAGAGGTCCGAGAAAAAGCTTTAGACCTCGCCCGCCGCCGTGACGAGTCCGATGTCAAGCGCACTCGAGACAAATACAATAAAGAGCTTACCGCTCTGCTTAAGGGTTTTGCCCATGAGATTTCCCAAGTGCGAGTATTAGACCCTGCGTGTGGCAGCGGTAACTTTTTGTATGTTGCCCTGAAGCAACTTCTCGACCTGGAAAAGGAGGTGGTTACTACCGCCTATTCTCTGGGACTTAGCCGCTTTTTCCCCAGTGTGTCACCGGCACAACTACATGGGATAGAGATAAACGCATATGCCCACGAACTGGCACAGGCAACCATTTGGATAGGTTACATCCAGTGGTTGCGTGAGAATGGCTTTGGTGTGCCGAGCAGCCAATCCTGAAGCCCCTAGAGACCGTCTTGCTCATGGACGCCATTCTAGCCTATGACGAAAAAGGGCAACCCGTCGAACCGGAATGGCCAGAGACAGATGTAATAATCGGGAATCCGCCTTTCTTGGGCGGGAAGCGATACGCGCAGAATTAGAAGACCAATATGTGGATAACTTTCATGCTCTTTACGAGGGCGATTCTGGTCAGAGGCAGACCTAGTCTGCTATTGGTTCGAAAAAGCGCGAGCCCTGATTGCTAAAAGCAAAGCAAAAAGGTCTGGATTATTAGCAACACAGGGCATTCGTGGTGGTGCGAATCGAAAGGTGTTGGAGCGTATCAAACAGACAGGAGACATTTTTTGGGCACAATCGGATCGTGACTGGATACTCGATGGCGCTGCTGTGCATGTGTCAATGATAGGGTTCGATAGAGGCGAAGTGGCTAAATAAGAGCTAGATGGACACTGGGTGGATGCCATCAATCCAGACTTGTCGAGCTCTGCCAATCTAACATCTGCCAAGCGACTACCGGGAAATAAAAACCTCAGTTTTATTGGGACACAGAAAACTGGCCCTTTCAACCTGACATACGAACAAGCCAAGGAAATGATAGCAGCCGGCGGAATCCGAACGCTCGTTCCAACAGTGATGTCATAAAGCCTTGGGTAGATTCTATAGACATAATACGGAGACCACGTAATATTTGGATTATTGACTTCGGGGTGACCATGTCACTTGAAATGGCATCCCAATACGAGAAGCCCTTTGAATATGTAAAGCAACACGTGAAGCCTAAGCGCGATAAGGTGCGAGAAAAAATCATCGTGAAAAGTGGTGGCTGTTCGGCGACACACGTCCTGGCATGCGTACAGCAATATCTAAACTCCATCGTTACATTTTGACTCCTCGCATATCAAAATACCGTCTGTTTGTTTGGGTGAGTCACATACTATGGCAGACTCCGCCACAATAGTCATTGCTCGCGATGATGACTATTTCTTTGGTGTGCTCCACTCAAAGTTACATCAGCGTTGGGCACTACGTAAGGGCGCAGCGGGATTGAAGATCGCCCCGCTACACGCCTACCACCACCTTTGAGACTTTTCCTTTCCCATGGCTACCGGGCAAGGAGCCAAAGAATGACCCGCGTGTCGAAGCTATTGCCCAAGATGCCCGCGATTTTGTGGAGAAGCGTGACGCCTGGCTCAATCCAGAAGGCGCAACAGAAAGCGAACTTAAAAAACGGACTTTGACCAATCTGTACAACCAGCGTCCCACCTGGCTGGACATAGCACATCATAAGCTAGACGAAGCTGTACTTGATGCCTACGGCTGGTCCCATGATTTGAGCGACGACGAGATACTTTCTCACCTGCTAGCGCTAAACTTAGAGAGAGCGAAGGTTAATCAGTAGGGGCGTTCAATTGAACGCCCCTACTACGCATATTCTGCCCTAGTGCCCAGATAATTCTCTCTTGAGGTCACAATTTGTGACCTCAAGAGAGCTGAAAGCTGGCTTGACTACCCTATGCGATGTGTTATCATATTCGGGAACAGAGATCGGTGATGATTGCCTCATTGCCTGTCGAAGTCCAGTCCCTGCAGGGACCAGCGTCTACCTTAGTACGCTGATTTTAACCTTGCGTCCCAGGGTTAAGGGGCAGGAGTTTTGAGGCATAATGTTCTCTACTAAGACCAGCGCGGCTGGTCTGTCTATTATCTCCAATAGCCTTCTGGTCGCCCTCAAGCTGGCTGCAGGCATTATTATGGGCAGCGTCAGCGTCATCTCGGAGGGCGCCCACAGCGCAGTTGACCTCCTGGCCGCAGTCATCGCTTTCTTCAGCATTCGCGCCGCCGCCAAGCCGGCCGACGAGGAGCACGAGTTCGGCCATGGCAAGATTGAGAATATCAGCGGCACTATCGAGGCATTGCTGATTTTCGGGGCAGCAGGGCTCATCATCTATCAGGCGATACATAAGATAATCACCGGAGCCAAGCCAGAATTCCTCACCTACGGCATTGGCATTATGGCGTTCTCGGCAGTGCTCAATTTCTTCGTATCACGCTTCCTGCACAGGATAGCTAATCGCACCGACTCGGTGGCCCTGGAGGCCGATGCCTGGCACCTGACCACCGATGTCTACACTTCGCTGGGTGTCTTCGCAGGGCTGATAGTGGTGGAGATAACACACTGGTATATTCTGGACCCCATAATCGCCATATGCGTGGCGCTGCTCATCGTCAGGGCAGCCTGGCACATCACCTGGAAGTCGGTGAGTGGGGCTGTTGGATATACGCCTGCCCCAGGCAGAGGAGGACGTCATCACGGCCAGCATCATGGAGCACGTGGGGGAGCTGGCCGGTTTCCACGAGCTGCGCACCCGCAAGGCAGGCAGCCAGCGCTATATCGACCTGCACCTGGTCTTGCCCAAAAAGGTGACCGTTGAAGAAGCTCACAAGCTCTGCGATCACCTGGAAGATGATATCAAGAGCAAGCTGCCCGAGGGAAATGTCACCATCCACTGCGAGCCCTGCGACCAGGAAGATGATGGCACCTGCCCCCAGGATTGCCCCGGGATAACGTGTCGCCTGAGGATAAAGGAAAACTCAGGGGTACCCCAGAATCCCGTCCAAAGCGGTAACTAAAGGCTGAACGGTCCCCAAGGATGTTGACAACATTTTGCACTGCCGCCTATAATGAAACATTGGATGCGGGTGTAACTCAGCGGTAGAGTATCTGCTTCCCAAGCAGAGAGTCGTGAGTTCGAATCTCATCACCCGCTCCACCAATTCAGCAGGGGTATCTGCTTCCCCCGCACGCAATGTAGCGCAAAGTTGTAGACCAATCCCCGTCTATCCTCTAAGCTATCTGTGTAAGGAAACGCAGATGGCCACCCTATCCGATGCACTGACAGCGTACCGCATAACAGCCAGGGCCGAGGGCAAGAGCCCCCAGACCATCCGCTGGATAGAGTTCAGCGTGGGCTACTTCAGGGAGTTCCTGGGGGAAGACCCAGATATCAGAGCCATCACCGGAGAAGACCTCAAGCGCTTCATCGTGGCACTGCAGGACAGCCACAAGTACAGGAAACACCCTTACCTCAGGCCCCAGCCGCAGAAGCTCACCCCTGATACCGTACAAACCTACACCAGGGGGGTGCGGACTTTCTTTTCGTCCTTGCACCGCGAAGGGCTCATCGACGCAAACCCCATGGAGAAGGTCAAGCTGCCCAAGATCCCCAGGAAGGTGGTGCCCACGTTTTCAGAAAAGGAACTCGAGAGGCTGCTGGCCCAGCCCGACAGGGGCACCAACGCAGGATACCGTGACTATGCGCTGCTGCTCACCTTCATCGACACTGCGGCCCGGCTCAATGAGATCGCCAGCCTCACCGAAGATGATATAGACTTAGAGCAGGGCTATTTGAAGGTGATGGGGAAAGGCAGCAGGGAGAGATACATCCCCATCGGCCGCAAGGTGGCAAAGGCCCTGCTTAAATACAAACTGAGGCACCGCGCGGAGCCTGTGGGAACCAACAGGTTCTTCCTCAACCGGGACGGCGGTCCCCTCAGCGATAAGCGCATCGAGAAGATAGTGGCTGGATACGGGCGTCAGGCAGGGCTGAAAAGGTACCATCCCCACAAGCTCAGGCACAGCTCAAGCGTGATGTACCTGAGAAATGGCGGCGACCCTTTCAGCCTACAAAAAAAGCTGGGCCACACTTCCCTGGAAATGACCCTGCATTATTGCCACCTGGCCGATAGCGATGTCAGGGCGCAGCACTTAAGATACGGAGTAGCTGACAGGCTGAGAGCCTGAGCGGCACTGACCGCCAAAAGTGTCACCGGTACAAGGTATGGTGCGAGGCTCTGAACTTTGTCACCCCCAGAGCCTCGCACCTCCTTGGATCGCTTCACCAGGAACCGCGCGGCTTGTCCCAGCCTGCTACGATGGAAACGATTTCCGTATGCAGGCAGAAATAGCACGCCCGCTTATGGGTGATTCTAAGACTTAATTCCCCTGCTCGCCGATGGTCTCCGTTTTGTAGGCGATGCCATCGAACTTCTCATCCAGAAGCCAGCTATGGTCCTTTCTTAACACACCTCTGGTAGGCCTCCTCCTGCAGGGGGCTGGTGGTTCGCATGGGTTGTGCCGCCTGATCTAGCCACTTATCGACTTCTTCCTTGCATGAACGGTACTCCTCTATCCCAGGGATCCTGCCCGGGATCAACCCCGCCCGTCCTTTTCTTCGAACCTGCTCGAGACTGTCAAGCCCAAAGATTTTCCTCATATCCTCGAGGTTATAGTAAGGCCTAGTCCCGGTATCTATCTTGTCCATCCGCTTGTCCTGACACGGAAACAGAGTCTCCCCGGCATTATACATATTAAGCTTGGCCCCGCATCGCCTGCAAGTTCTCTCCATTTCTACCTCCTGACACCGCACGGAATGTCGTGCAAAGTTGTATTCAATTCAGCGCACGCGTGCTAAAAGTATTTTGAGAACTATTATGTGCCCTATCCGTCTGCTATCACTGCTAGCAATGGGCCACCTCACGGGGGCCCCCTGCACTGGCACTGCCAGGAGCAGAGCACCCCCGTAAGGGAACCCTCACTATGTGCATAGCACTTTTGGGGGGAATTTGCAAAAAAAACGCCCCCTCAGACTGAAAATAATGAACGGGAGGCAGAATGGCTAGAAATTTTCTGCGCAGACTTTTCAGGAAGCGCCGGCGCTATCCGATAAAGCGGGATGCATCAGGGCGGTCAGCGCGCCGCCGTTGCTTTGACCTCTTTGATGAAGGGAAAAGGCCCTCCGAGGCCGCTCCTATCGTCGGAATATCTCTCAAAACGAGTTGTAGGTACTTTCAGGACTGGAAGAGATTGCCCAGACGTCTGCAAGAGAGATACGAAGTGCTCAAATCCATGATGGAGCACAGACCTGGGTTCTCCGAGTCGATGCTGAGGAACATAGTTGACATCCTGGGCATTTCGCTGGAGGAGGTGAAGGAAAGACTCGAAGAACCGTACGGCTTTAAGCGTCTCCTCATGCACCGATGGCCAGAACAAGCCGGCAATAGCGACGATCCACCGGCCCCGATGGACAAATACAAGCAGTGGGACCGCCTAAGAGCCGCAATCCTGCTAATTTACATCCACGAAAAGCGTGGTGTGCCCAAAGAACGTATACTGGAAGAACTTGAAAAATTGGATAGGGAATATTACCGCCCCAAGCCGAAGAAAGTAGAGGCCGGCAATGGAGCGCAGCGCAATTGCCGGCGGTGAGCTTGACCGTTAAAAAAATGACAACAAACTATACATGTCTTCGAAACATATTCCAGCAAATATTCAATCTTCTAGGTTAGTGTGCCCGACAACAAGTGGTTCTGGAGCAGCATCTTCCAAAACAACAGGGTTTCAAATCAGCTTCAAGAATGCTCTGGCTAAGTTTGAAGCTAGCGAAACCGTGGGATACGAATCAGGAACCGTTCAATTGACATTGTTGACGCATGGCTTATAATACTAACATATTCTTCTGAGAACTTCTCAATGGTGCTGGTCGGAGAGAGGCTCAAGCCCATATATTCTTAGATGGCGTTTAAAGAGTTGTAGCTTAGAAGGCATTCTCCCCATGCATCGCGTATAGCTGCACCTCTGAGCAACAGGATTCGGCATACCAATCGCAGGGCACCCAAAAACATCATCCTAGGGTAAACGATGGCAGACGAACTCAAGGGTCTTGTATTCAACATCCAGAAGTTCTCCATCCAGGATGGCCCCGGAATCAGGACTACTGTTTTTATGAAGGGCTGCCCTCTGAAGTGTCCCTGGTGCAGTAATCCAGAGGGAATTCGTTCCTTTAGCGAAATTATGGCAAATGACCGTAAATGCATAGGATGCAGGAAATGCGCTGAGGCTTGTCCGGTTAATGCCATCTCTACCTCTGACAGTACTCGGACGATAGATTGGAATCTGTGTATCAATTGTCTGGAATGCGCCAAGGTGTGTCCTTCTCATTCGATTGAAGTGGTGGGGAGTTACATGAGGGTGGAAGAAGTTTTCAAAGTGGCTCTCGCGATATGCCATTTTATCGCAATACAGGTGGTGGGCATAACTGTTTCCGGAGGCGAGCCGTTGCATCAGTGGCAGTGGGTCTTGGAGTTGCTCAAAACATGCAAACAGGAGGGGTTTCATACAGCTCTCGACACTACAGGCTATTGTAGATGGGAACATATGCGAAAAGTTCTGGAATATGTGGATTTGATACTTTTCGATGTGAAGCATATGGACTCCGAAGATGTGAAGGAAACATGCGGTGTGAATAATCAACTGATTCTGGAGAATCTGGAAAAAGCAAGCAAAAATGAGCAAGGTCTGGCTCCGTGTGCCTCTCATACCCAACTTTAATGATTCCGAATCAAACATGCGGGCTGTTAGCTGAGCTTGCTTAGGCAGTGAGCAGATAAGGTATCGCTCTTGCCATATCATGAATATGGCAAACAGAAATACATGCGGCTGGGGAAAGAATATAGATTCAATGGAAGCAGCTATTCTCAAGCCGGATCACGAAATTGTGTTACGAGTCAAGCAAACGCTTCTTGAGTCTTACGGGCTTGAGGTCAGCATTGGCAGTTGATAAACCGAGGATATTATGCCATGCTGGCGAAAGAAGGTGATAGACGCAAGACATTACACATCAAATGTCCGGCCGCAAATCTTGTCACCAAAACAAATGAAAGCACCTAAAAGGATGAACTAAGGAGGTTAGAAGATGGTCGTTGAAACTCAACAGGCAAAGCATTTGGGTCAACCAGCAGGTCACAAATACTGAAGGCAAAAAGGGTATATCCCGGAGTACATGGATGAGGCCGTAGAATTCACAGCTTGGGACCGGACGCCTGGCCAGGTCAACTATCTTAAAGAACTTAAAACACATGTGCGCACTTACTCGAAGATATGCCTTGAACGGGCTCGCTACTATACGCAGGCATATCGGGAAAGCGAGGGTGAGCCAGAGATCGTCCGAGTAGCTAAGGGCATCGCCAGTATCCTGGATAATATGACAATCTATATTGAGGATGACGAACTGATTGTGGGCAATTATGCCAGCTCACCTATTGCCATGCCTGTTTATCCTGAATTTTATTGCAAATGGCTTGAGACTCGATTGGCCCCAGTGGTATGCTCAAAGACAGGGTGAACGAGGAAGAGCGTAAGGAGCTACTGGAGATTGTTCGACTATTGGAAAGACAGATGTTTTGGGTGACCGCATCAGGAATCTTGACGGGCCCGGAGCTCCTGGCTATACGGAGTTCAATGGCGCATTTGTTACCTGCGAGATCTATGAGTCAGACCCGGGGGTGACGTCGGGTTTCAAAACGTTGCTTACCCAGGGGGCGAACGGGGCATCCTGAAAATGTGTAAAGAAAAGTTGGAAGAGATCAAGACAACAAGGCCCAGTGGGGAAGACGCCCAAGGAATATATTGACCAGATAGCTAACCTTGAGGGCATGATTATTGCCAATGAGGCATTTGCACGTTTCGGAAACGCTATGCCAAGCAGGCAAGGGAACTGGCTGCGAAAGAGAAGGACTCTAGCAGAAAAAAGGAACTGGAAACATCGCTGATGTGTGCGACAGAGTGCCCGCCGAACCAGCGCGTACCTTCCATGAGGCTTTACAGTCTTTCTTCCTCTTCCACATGCTTCAAGCGGTGGTTGTGAGTCGCGCTTATGGATGTTGCGTTCGCTTTGATACTCTGTTCTATCCCTTCTACAAGAAGGACCTAGAAGAGAAAAGGCTCACCCGTAGAAAAGGCACTTGAGTTGGTAGAGTGTCTTTTCGTGAAACTGGAAGGAATAAGTAGCATTCGCCCGGTGGAGACAGAAGCTCTTTCGGTTGGCTCAACCCAATTCCAGACCTTCACTTTGGGTGGAATCCTCGAAAATGGGCAGGACGCTGTGAATGACTTGTCCTATATTGCTCTGGAAGCGTCCATGAATGTGCATACGATTCAGCCGACCCTTGTTGTCCGCTACCATCCGAATATCGACCCTAAGTTCATTGACAGGGCTATAGATTGCATACGCACGGGCTTGGCTTTCCCGCCTTTCTGAGTGATTCGCAGGCCTACCACATGTTCTTGAGGCGGGGGGTTCCCGAAAAGGAGATCTGGGACTGGGTCTGCCCATCCTGTATTTCCCGCACAATGCCTAACGCGAATATGAGGCAGGGCAATGTTAGCCTGGGTTACTTCTCCTATGGCAAGGCTCTTGACCTCGCTCTGAACGATGGCTACGACATCTTCACGGGGCGGCAGTTGGGGGCGCACACAGGAGACCCCACTAAGTTCAAGAGCATTGATGAGGTGAAAGAGGCCTACCTCAAGCAAATTAGATTTCTGATGGACAAGCTCATTCAGCTCCACATGATTGGAGAAGAAGTAAGGTGCCAGTTCGCGAAGAAGCCGCTCGTCTCACCATATCTTGAAGGGTGTATTGAGAGGGCCTATGTCAACTAACGATTTTGCCACATACGGCACATATAACTCCGCAGAGCTTCAAACTATCGGTGCGATTAATGTAGCTGACTCCTTGACGGCCTTAATAAGCTGGTTTTCGATAGAAAAGAAGCTAACGATGGCAGAGCTTATTGAGGCGCTGCACAATAACTGGCAAGGCAAAGAGGTTCTCAGGCAGATGTGTCTCAATGCTACCCAAGTACGGCAACGATGATGACGAAGCTGATGACATGGCACAATGGGTACACTGGGCTTCACAGGAGGAACTGCGCCAGTACAGGGATTACTGGGGCGCCGAGGTCTGGTCTCAAGGTGCCATAACTTCTGCCTACTACTCATTCGGGCGCGGCTGCCCGGCTACCCCGGACGGGAGATTCAATAATGAGCCATTCGCTGACGGGACCTGCTCCCCTATGGCCGGGCGAGATACCCATGGCCCAACGGCGACACTGGGTTCTGTCGCCAAGCTGAATCCGATGAGAGCCAATGAAATGCTACTCAACCAGAAGTTCATGCCTCAGTTCTTGGAAGGACCGAGCAAAAAGCTGTTTGCTCAATACCTCAAGACTTGGTATGACCTGGGATGCTGGCACATACAGTTCAATGTGGTGGACAAGAATGTTCTCTTGGATGCCCAGGTGCATCCTGAGAAGTATCCTGATCTCGTAGTGCGAGTGGCTGGCTACAGCGCATACTGGGTGGATTTGGGTAAATCCCTCCAAGACGATATCATACAGAGGACTGAGCAGAGCATTTGCTAGATTGTCTTGCAGACGGGTCCCAATTGCTGCTAACAAGTTGCCTATCCCTCAGATACTTGAGGGATAGGCAACTTCATATATGTTCATCTCAAGATTCGTCGTCTCCCAAACTCCGTGACCACACTATGCCCGGGCGTAAACCGTCAGCAAGAAATGGGACACTTTGCCTGCTCCCGAAGGGGTTCACCAAGAAGTAGAGATAACGGGCCCAAATCAAAAGATAGCGGTCGCGAAACGTCTGCTGGCCACCAGCACTCACCTCCTCTTCTATAGTTCTTCAGTCATTACCGTCAATTAATCAACCAAACTGCGCGCTTTCTCGAAAGCCTGGGGCACTTTGCAGGTGATTCCTTCCACCCGTGACCCACCTCGGCACCCGGAAGTCCACATAATGGGCCTCTAGAGGCCTGCAACATGTGGTTAAATACAGCGCGTAATTGCGTCCAGATTGCAGTAAATTAGGTGCACATCCGAAGCTAGGTACGGTTGGAACCCCGTTCATTACGTCATAGTATGTCATTTTTGCTTCAAAAACCTCTCAAAAGTGCACGAAAATGCACTAATATGTGCTTTCGCCCACCGACCTTCACGGATCGTGGGCTGGCCATCATTCTTGCCTCCAATATCCGTAGCGCGGGAGAGAAGGTCCGCACCGGCCTGTAAAACTACTGCGCAGTCAGCGTCTCCCCAGAACCCCCTAGAGCCCAAGCGGTCCATTCCTTCAACACCCTTATCGGTAAAGAAACGGCAAAGTTGGGCATAGTTGTGATTATCAGTCATCTGGACTTTGGGCCCCGACTAGTAACGCAAGGGCCGCAAAACGCACAAGAAATCGCGGGCACGCGTCATGGCGACATACCCGAGCTAGGTACACAGGAGAAAGGCAAGCGAGCCGGTCACAGGAGAGTTGTTCTCCGGAGTCTGGGAGCAGGCCTGACGCTAACACAAGTACCAGAAAACCACGCAAAGTCTCGAAATCCGAGTCAGAGAAATCTCATGCAGGAAAAGATCCCAAGTGTCACCCATAAGATTACCCAACTCTAATTGTTCGGGGTAGTTCGTTGATTGCTTCTGTTTTCCCAGTCCCGCAGGGTTTTCTGGCCGTACCAGACCTACCTCATATGGACATCACAGGAATTGCAGGGTCATTTCACCATGATATTTGCCACAACGGTTCGCACTGCCGCGAGTGCGGCTGAGCTATTGGGAAGCTCAGCTAAGGGTTTACCAACCAGATCGTAGCGGGCGACTTCATCGTCTTGAGGTATGTAACCAAAGATCTTCAAGCCTATTTCTTTGGAGGCTTGCTTCAGTAGCTTACGATTCCCTTGAACCCGATTGAAAACCACACCCATCCTCTTACACTGAATCACCCTGTCGTCCTCTACCATCTTCTTTATCTGGGCGGCAGTTTGTATCCCTCTCGATGTAGCGTCGCTGACAATGACCAGAGTGTCCAGGCGCCGCATGACTTGCCTGTTAATCTGCTCTAACCCTGCTTCGCCATCGATGATGATAGTGTCAAAATTCTCGGAGAGGGTTCCTATTGCATCTCTGAGGAGGTTGTTCACCGGGCAGAAGCAGCCCAAAGTCTCAGTGCGCCCCATCGCTAGCAAGGCAAATCCGTCCGTTTCAATGAGCGCTTCCATCACCATATAGTCGAGCATGCTGTTTAGCTTATCCTTCTTCTCCTTATCGCTGCCCCTGGCCGTCTTTATTATTTCCTCTCGAACCTGCCCCATGCTTCGCTTGACTTTAATACCTAAAACGCTAGGCAAGCCCATAGCTGGATCGGCATCAATAAGGAGCAGTTTGCCAGCCTTTCCGCTTTCCAGTAAGAGTCTGGTCATCATGGCGGTTATAGCAGTCTTACCCGCGCCTCCCTTGCCACATACAGCGACAAGTTTTTTGATCTGTCTGTGAGACTGAGACATCAATGGCAGCACCTATCTTTTTTCATTGTTATCCAAACCGGGAACACGACGTAGCTCCATCTGCAAAATTAATTCTTAGCACTGTCTTGAGACCTGCCGGATTTCTTCTTACGCACGGTTATCACTGTCTTGATGTCATCGCAAACAGGTTTATCAGGGCAGGACTTGCAATCCCAGCCCAGGGTGCATTCAAGGATGTCGTAGCCCCTGGCCAGCCACGTTTCCCTGATTATATCCTTGCTGATCTTCCTCACCTGCTCAGCGACTTCGTCTAGCTTTCGCACATCTTCTTTGCTCGAGGTGACAAAAACAATCTCCATCGCCTCTATCTGGGGTATACGGGGCTTGTAGATGGCCATAAGTGCCTTCCCCAGCGCTTCGAAGCCGAACCCCCTCTCCGCAGCGCTGTTGCTTACTCTCGTCCACATACGCCCCGGCGTGCTCTTTACCATATAGCCTTCAATCTGATCGGAAATGTATTGGCTCTCATCCAGTGCAGAGTGCTGTTTGTCGCTGAGTTCTCCCCCTGCCGCTATGAGGATTTGACCGAAGGGTAGACTTGCTCCGCGAGATTCGAGGATATCCGGGCCGATAATAGTGATCCTGCCGTCTTTGACCAAACCTGTGTTGTTGGTCCAAAGAGGAAAGGCACAGGAACCAGCTTCGGGACTGCCAAGTTCGGCAAAAGTGTCTCCACGCAGTACTAATCCTGAACCTGCCCCAGGCCCAACCCTTACAGGCAGCCTATCCAGCAATTTTTGCGGGCTGCCGGGGCAATCGAAAACCCTGACCCGCCTGCCACCGCCTTGCATTGCTTCGACGTACTCAGCTACCTTTCTTATATAGGCATCGAAGACAGCCATAAACCGAATTCCTCAATTTGACGTGTGGTTTAAACCTAAACCCTGAGCGCGACGAGCAGCATTAGCTTTCGTCAAAGCTCAGGGCGATTGACAGGTTTCCCCCGGCTATTTAACCCAGTCCCATAGCTTTAAAGAACTGCGATAATTTGTCCTTGATCTGGTCTGGCGTGGTGTATCTCTTGTCGAAAAGGTCGAGACCCAGGTGAATAAACGGCACGTTGAGATCGCGGCAGGTCTCTCTCATTATGCCCACGGTCGCCGAGCCGTCTTTGTGCCCCATATGTCCAGGCCAGATTACCACGTCGATTTTATAGTCCCGCACTATTCGTTTGATATCGTTGGCGAAGTTATCCGCCACACCTCGCGCCTGCCTCACCATGGGCGAGTCGAAGAGATTCCTTTTGGCGATGTCCAGCCACATCTGCTCCTCGTTAGAGGTGTCTATCATGGTATAGGGATAGTTGCCGAACATGTCCATGACCATAACTGCCCCCCACTCCTTTCCAGCCAGGGCAGAACCTCGAAGACCCAGCCAAAGGGGAGAAGGTCGAACCAGAACAGCCTTATCTTCTCCTCAGGCACAGGGCCTATGCCCGCCTTCACGTTTATCTCTGCTATCTCCACCAGCTTCTTGAACCAATCGACGCCCTCTAGAGTGCCAGCCTCGTACACCCAGGCTTGGGAGAAGCACTGCGGGGCGCCTATGCCCCAGCCGTGAGGGCTCGGCACATTGCGCCTCAACTGGTTATATTCGTCCCACAGGCGGAACATCTGATTGGAGAGTTCCAGGGTCTGCTTCAGCTTGTCCAGGTCCATCTTCCTTCTTGTATGCTTCTCGATGAACTTTACCATCTTCCGCAGCTCACTGGCAAAGTAGTGCAAACTTCGCTCATCCATATAGTACGGCGGGTCGCAGCCGAACATCGGGATGTTGCGCCAGCGTTTATTACGCTTGATTACCTCGTGGAGCAGTGGAGCGCCGTCACAGGGGTAAAGCAGGTTGAGGGCACAGGTGGGTAGGGGTGAGAGGTTGGCCTCAACATAATATATCGACAGCCTTATGGCTGTGCAGAGGTCGTTCCCCAGTCCCATCGCTTCGGCAGCATCGATATCATCGAGGAGATATGGTACCGAGGATGCAAGGAATGGGGTCTGCATGACCATGTAATAGGGCATGTCCATTGCCGTGTAGAGCTCTGGCGCCAGACAGTAGTAGCTCGAAATGAACGGCTTGTCGTTCTCCACGGCGTCCAGTATCCTGCCATACATCTTCAATAGTGAGTCGAGCGTCTTCACCTGAAGCTGCATTTCGGGTATCTCGATCATGGCCAAGGTTTGCTCGCGGAGGAACTCGAACCACTCGCGCTCTGATATGTAGCGTGCCAACTCGGGGTGCTTGTCTATCAAAGCCATTGCTTACCTCCCTATCGTTTCTAGGAACGCCTGGACTCGGGTTCTCAATTGGCCTATACCACCTGTAATGTATTCCCTATCCAGCTTCAGCATCGGAATGCCTGCAGCTTTGAGGTCCTGCCCCAGCATATAGTGCTCAACTGCCCAGGGGTCACAGAACATCAGCCTTTCTGCAATGACACCATCACATTTGAACTCGCGGCACATATCGATGACGTACTTAGCCCGGTTGTCATGCTCGCCATAAAACCGAGGACACGATGGGCGGTCAGCCACATAATATTTCGCCAGGGCTTCTGCAGGGTCGCTGAGGCTTTCGTCAACTTGGACCCACATTATCCTAGTGCCAAAGCAGAGCGAGTCAGTGACGACAAGGCCGCCCTGGTCCTCAATGACCTTGACGTACTCGGGGTCGTCAAGAATGCCTCCCACTATCATCAGCCGCGCCCTATGGCTACCCGCGCTCTTAGCCCCTTTTAACTCATCAAGTAGCTCACGCAGCATGTCATTGTATTGCTCCTTGGGCATGGCAGTCCCGGCTACCATGACAGCGAGCGTCTCCGCGCCTGTGATCGGCGGCCTGTCCTGCTTTCTCAGCTCGTAGAGTTTCTTCTGCAGCCGCCGTGTCTCGTTATGCAGCTTAATCGACTTCCACAGGGTTTTATCGCTAATCTTAACGCCAAAGTGCTTCTCAAGCTTCCCTCTGAGGAGATTAATCTCGTCGCGGTACCAGGCCACTTGGGTAGGCTCTGTCTTCCGGGGAAGGCTCATAACTTCTATAAACGGTGTGTCGGGCACAAAGCGTATCCAGTTGTCATATATGCGCCGCACGTGGTCACAAGAGTTGACGCAGACAACTCCGTCTAAAAACTTGAAGTCGCCGGTTAGCGCCAGGTTGAAACAGTGGCGCGCAAAGCTGCAATTGATGTTGCTGAAAAACGCGTCCGACCTCTCCGTGCTTGTGCTACCCGTTGCCCTCATTCGTAATCGGGACCAACCCGGCGGCAGTGATTAGCTCCTCGGGGACGGTGGAGCAGAAGTACCCCACGATCTTACCCCCTTGGTTCTTCCAATTCTGCAGCACCTGGTTAAGTAGCGTCTTGGTCGCTTCACTGAACTGCTCGAATGCCTTGGACTTTATCTTTGTCTCCAATGGCTATACCTCCCTTCCTGGAATAGTCTTGATCGCTGTCCCTTCTGTCTGCACGTCTTTACTGCCTTCTTTCTAGGCGGGACTCTTCATGGTCTGCTTGCTCACTCTTTCCGCAGCAATCAGCGCAGCCCCGATCGCCCCCACGATCTGCGGGTCAATGGGCAGCTTCTTAACGGTCATACCGAGCTTATCTTCAAGTGCTTTGGCTAAGCCGTCGTTCTTCGCACATCCCCCGGTAAGCACCACATCCTCGACCAATCCTACCTTTCGCACCATTGAGTTCAGCCTGCTGGCTATCGAAGCATGGAGACCGGCTACGATGTCCGACAGCTCCTTGCCCTCGTTGACCAGCGTCACCACCTCCGACTCAGCGAACACGCTGCACTGGCTGGAGATGGTTGCTGGGTTCTTACCTTGGAGCGCCAGCTCAGACAGCCCTTGAAGTCCACAGTCGAGAACCCTCGCCATGGCCTCAAAGAACCTTCCCGTCCCCGCAGCACACCGGTCGTTCATAACGAATTCCAGCACTTTGCCGTTCTCTGCGAGCGACACCACCTTGCAGTCCTGCCCTCCGATATCCACCACCGTTCTGACGGTAGGTAAGAGCCATTGCGCACCTCGGGCATGGCATGTGATCTCCGAGATGTTCTCGTTAGCGAAGGGAACCTTGAGCCTACCGTATCCTGTGCCAACGATGTAATCAAGATCTGCTATCGATGATAAACCTGCCTTCTCCACGGCCATATCCATAACGGTTCGTGCTGTCACCTCGGGCTTCGTTGTGGACGGTATAATCTCATAGGAGATGATTTCCCCATCCCTCATTATAACGGCCTTGCCCGTGGCCGAACCCACGTCACAGCCTCCGACTAACATTCTGTCTCCTTCCTTGACTAGCTCTTCTATGCAGGTTGGCGATACTTATTCTCGACAGCCCTCATCGAGTCTGTCTATTGACTGATTTCTGCTTCAAGGGTTTTCAAGTGAAAAGGTGTACTACCTAAAGTCAGAGCAAAAGCCTTGGCACGTCGGAAATAGAAATGAAGGTCGTAGTCTTTGTCAACTCCCACGCCTCCGTGGAGTTGCTGGGCGCCAAAGGCAACCCGCTCACAGGCGATATTGGCGAAAGCCTTGGCGATGGCTACCTCGCGATCGGCAAGGAGCCCTTCGCTCAAGCGCCAGACAGCTTGATATGTGGTCCAGCGAGCACCGTTCACATCGATAAACATATCAGCCAACTTTTGCTGCACGGCCTGAAATGTACCAATGGGGCGCTCGAACTGTACCCGACTCTTGGTATGCGCTGCAGTAATCTCCAACTCTTGCTGCGCTCCACCCAACATCATAGCACATTGTATTGCAGCGGCCTTTTTAAGTGTTTCTCTAATCAGAGATAAGCCATTATGCAGGCTTCCTAAAACATAGTTTGGCGATACAAACACCTTGTCGAAGTTGACCTCGAACTGTTTATCTGCGGCGATGGTTCCCAGCGGACTGACGCTGATACCCTGAGACTTTCTGTCTACGATGAAAATAGTGATACCCTTTTTATCGCCTGCGACCCCCTTTGTTCTTGCCGCCACAAGCAGATAGTCCGCGATATGAGCGTAGGGAACAAAGAGCTTGGTGCCATGGATTAGGAAGCCATCATCCTTTGTCATGGCGCGAGTGGATATAAACATGGGGTCCTCATTTACCTTGGGCTCTGCCATCGCCAGCGTCAAGAAAAGCTCGCCCACTGCCACTCTTGGGCAGGAACGCCCTTTTCTGCTCCTCGGTTCCCCAATCTAGAATGGGTAGTGATCCCAGGGCTGTAGTGCAGAACATAGGTCCAGGTGCGGCAGCGCGCCCGAACTCCTCAAACAAAACTGCCAGGTCAAGCAAGCTCAGGCCAGCGCCACCGTATCTTTCTGGCAGTGCGAGGCCCATCCAGCCTAGCTCTGCCATCTTCTTCCACAGTTCAGGAGAATAGCCCAATTCGCTTTCTTCTATCTGCCTGATCAACGACTTAGGACACTCAGCGCTGAGGAAGTCCCGCGCCGATTTCTTCAGCATCTCCTGCTCTTCACTCAGGGCAAATTCCATAGCTAAACCACCTTTCTGAATTTGGGCAGGGTTAGATTCTCGGAAATGTCATCGAAGACCACCTCTACAGGCATGCCGATGTATATTTCCTCAGGCTTTACGCCTGTCATGTTGCTGACCAATCGCACGCCCTCGTCCAATTCCACCAGCACCACTGAGTAGGGTGCCTTGAAGCTGGGATGTGGCGAATTTCTGTAGGTAACCCAACTGTACACTGATCCCCTCCCTTTGGAGGGAGCCCACTCTTTTTCAAAGGAACGGCACTTGGGACAGGCAGGTCTGGGAGGGTGAAGCCAGACGCCACACTGTTTGCATCTCTGAAAGACCAGTTCGTGTCTTTTAATACCTTCCCAAAAACCCATATTGTCCCAAAGGATGGGGGGCATGGGTATAGGATGTTCAGTATCGTAAATCACGCTCATCATTCGCCTCCTAGAATAAGTCCGCTTGCAGGGCCACCTGCCCCTGAGGCAACCAGCAGCAGCATGGCGTCCTTCACCTGGGCTGTCGACGTGCCCCTTATCTGCCGCACAGCCTCTATAATGTGGTTCATACTGTGTATGTGCCCCTCGCCCAGCGAGCCGCCTGAGGTGTTGAGGGGTAAGGGACCCCCCAACCTGATGTTATCGCCCCCCCTGCAGAAATGCACACCTTCGCCCTGGTCACAGAAACCTAATGCCTCAAATTGCATGGGTACGAACGGCCCGTAGCAATCATCGAGTTGGATGCAATCTATGTCCTTGCGAGAAACGCCAGCCATGCTGAAAATCTTCTTGCCTACTTGCGTCATTTCAGGCAGTGCGGACATATTTTTGCGGTAATAAGAGTTCAACTCCTCGGTTTCGGTAACCATGCTCTGAGCGGCTCCCAGTATGTTAACTGGCTTCTGTTTAAGGTCATTCGCTCGTTCTGCTGTGGCAATAACCAAAGCGGCAGCCGCATCAGCTTCCTCGTAATAGTCTAGCCTCCGAAGAGGGTCTACAACCATCTCAGATTTATGATAATCGTTCATCCTGATAGGCTTTCTGTAGTACATGCTGTTGGGGTTTTTGGCGCCGTGCTCTCTACACACCACAGGAACCCAGCCGAACTGGTCGCCGTCAACGCCAAACTCATGCATATATCTACGCACAACCATAGCAGCCCGTCCCGCTTCGGACATATGGCCGAATGGTGCATTAAAGGTCCATTGAAGCATGTCTGAGGTCGACATTTGCCCTGATGTGCGCATGCTGGGTATCATTCGCCTTTTCGATGAGCCATTCACTGACCTATAGACGACGATGTAATTAGCCACACCTGCAGCAACACCCATAGCGGCGCGCATCACCATAGCGCTGGGCGCTCCATTCCAGCGGGACTCGCCGAAGTAGGTTAGATTGCCCATCCCCATAGAGCTGGTGATGGCATGCTCTTCGCAAGCATCGTCAGTCTGCTTCACCAAGCCATCTATGTCATCGGGCGTGAGTCCCGCATCGTCCAGTGCGGCCTTTATTGTCTGGCAGGCAAGATATAGCTCGGTTCGCCGGGAATCCCTGGAGAAGTTACTTATACCGATTCCAACGATGGCTGCCTTATTCTTAATATTTCTCATCACACTCATTTCTACACCTTCAACTTTTTAAACTGCCCTTCGTTTGAACTTGGGAAGGGTCAGGTCTTCTGCCATATCATCGAATGTCACTTCCACCGGCATCCCGATATAGATGTCCTCTCTTTTAGCATCGTACATGTTGCTGATTATTCGTACTCCTTCCTCCATCTCCACGACCACCACAAGGTAAGGGACTTTTATTCCTGGATATGCAGCATTGGCATAGACGAAATTAACCCAGCTATAGATAACGCCTCTCCCTGTGGAAGGAGCCCACTCTTTTCCCATCGAGTTGCATCTGGGGCACATAGGTCGGGGACGATGTACCAGCAAGCCGCAGTTCTTGCATTTCTGGAAGACGAGCTTATGTTGCTTTATAGCCTCCCAGAACCCCTGATTGTCAAGATCTATATGTGGCCGCAACAGCGGTATCGCTGGATTGTATTCCATCACCATACTTTTACCTCCTCAAAACAATGGCGCTGGTGGGGACCCCGAGACCGCCTGTGACAAGGCATAGTTCCGCATCCTTGACCTGAGCTGTGGAGGTGCCCCTTATCTGTCTCACACCCTCTGAAATCAGATTCATGCCATGGATATACGCCTCTGAGAGGTGCCCGCCCGAAGTATTGCAGGGAAGCTCTCCATCCAACCTGATGCGGTGTCCGCCGTCGCAGAAAGCTGCGCCCTCGCCTACGCCGCAGAAGCCATATTCCTCTAACTGCATGGGAATCAAGGGGCTGAAGGCATCGTAGAATTGCACCACATCGATGTCCTTAGGGGTAACGCCCGATACTCTCCAGAGTTCCTGAGCCGTATACCATGATTCAGGAATCCCAGATATCCTGGGGCGGTAGACGCTGGTCATCATCTCGCCTTGCGTAGCGATGCCCTGGGTTGCGCCCAAGATAATGGCTGGCCGCTGCTTCAGGCCTCTGGCCTTTTCTGTGCTGGTTAAGATGATTGCCACAGCTCCATCGGTATCAACGCAGCAATCGAAAGAGACGCAGCGGTTCAACAATCATTCTGGCAGTCCTATAGTCTTCAAGCGTAAGCGGCTTGCCATAAAACATTGCCTTGGGATTCCTGCAGGCGTATTCCCTCAAAACAATACAGACAGAAGCTAACTGCTCACTGGTAGCTCCAAATTCGTGCATATACCTGGTTGTAAACATGGCTACCCATGATGGCGGAGTGGCGAAGCCGTATGGCATTATCGAGCCAAAATGGTCGTTAGGTGAAATCATGACCTGCTCCACGCCAGGGATGCGGCCGTATCGGCGCCCTGAGCGCTCGTTCATAGCGCGGTAGCAGACGACACATTTAGCTGCCCCCGTGGCCACTGCTGTTGCGGCATGTACGATGGTGGCACAACTGGCACCACCACCCCACCCACACTCTCCGAAGTAGTTCAACCTGGGAATGCCCAGGGCGCTCACGATATGCATCTCGTCTGTGTAGTCCATGGCAAACTTGACCAGGCCATCGATGTCCTCGATTTTTAGCCCAGCGTCATCGACCGCTGCTTTTATGGATTCGCACGCTAACTGGCACTCGCTTCTGCCTGAATCCCTAGAGAACTCGGTTTGTCCAATTCCCACGATGGCCACATTGTCTTTGATTTTGTAATCCTCAAGTATTGGCCTTACCGTTGTCCGATACCTTCGGGCAAGATACTGGTCGAACATTGCCATCGAAATGCCTCCTTAACTCTTAGCGGGCAGAGCCATAGTTACGGTCCCCCACGCATGCGGGCCCATCGTCACAGAGAGGTTATACTCTACATCTACCCTATGCTCGCTTTTATCGGTATACTTCTTAACTACCTTCCCAGTACTGGTGAGGGTGTCACCAGGATAACAGGTAGCACCCAGGCGAATTACCATTTTCCTTAGTTGCCCCTCGGGACCACTCCAGTCGGTCATGTATTTGCCAATGAGCCCACCAGTGGTCAGGATGTTCAAGAAGATGTCGTTGGCTCCTGACCTCTGTGCAGCTTCGTGGTCGTGGTGCACCGGAGTGAAATCCCTGGTGGCTATAGCTGTAGCAATGACAGTAGTTCGCGTAATCTCACGCTTATGGACAGGGAGTTCCTCGCCTTCCTTAACATCATTCCAGTAGACAGATTTCAAAGACATATTGACCCCCTATATTGCTGGTTTGAATTTAAGAATAGTGAAAGACTGGATGCAGACCACCTCATCCTTCTGATTGGAGTAAGTGTACTCGGAGGTAAGGAAGTGACCTGTTCCCAATCTGGTGGTTTTCTCTGGCGAGACACTGACCAGCTTTATCTTATAACTCAAGCGGTCACCCGGTCTCATGGGGCGGAAATACTCTTGGCTGGTGGTCGTGGCAACCACACCCGCATAACCGGCTTCATCCATCATCCTTACAGCCTTCGCCTGTGGGTCCGGCAGCACCTTCTTGGGCCAGAGAGGAGGTATGCAGTAGGCCTGCACCATCTGAGGCGGAGCAATGATGCCGCCGTACTTGCTTTTCTTGGCATAACTTTCGTCGCTGTAAAGCGGATTGGCATCCTCCATAGCTTCGCACCAGTGTCTTATCATAGCCTTATTCACCTCATCAGCAGCCTCGGAAGGTCCTGCCTCCTCACCCACCATCGCTTGCAGCTTCTCATAAACTCCTTGGCTCATTCAAACTCACCTCCAGAAAATCGAATATCGTGGGGCTAACACTAGTAAGAGCGTGGCATCCCTAAACCTGCCATAGCTATAATGTTCCTCTGAACCTCAATGGCCCCACCGCCAAAGATGAACACCACATCGCTCCTGTAGGATTTTTCCACTCTTCCCCTGAGCGGTGCCCACTTGCATTCGCTCTTCAATTGCCCATACTGTCCCATTATCTCCAACAAAGTGCCGTTGACACGCTGATATAACTCCGAGCCGAACACCTTGACCATCGATGCTTCAGCATATGGAACAACTCCCTGGGTTATCAGCCAGGCTACCTGGAAATTGAGCACCTTGAGGACTTCCACCTCCATGAGCAGGTGGGCGAGCCTGGTCTTGACACCATGCTGTTCTATTACCGGTGTGCCATCCACCTTGGTCTCCTTCGCCCATTGAATAGTATCCTCGATGTTGCGTCTCATCGGTGAAGAGGGACTTAGCATTATGCGTTCGAAGTCGAGTTGGGTGGTGATGTATCTCCAACCCTTGTTCTCCTCTCCGACCAGACAACTCTTGTGAACCCTGACATTATCGTAGAAGGTGTAATTATTACGTTCGCCTGGCATGGTGTGGAGCGGCTTGATAGTTATACCTGGTGTGTTCATAGGAATCAAGAAAACCGATATCCCGTGGTGTTTCTTGGGAGCCTTGGGGTCGGTTCTGGCAGCAAGCCAGATATAATCGGCGGTATGTGCCAGGCTGGTGAAAACCTTCGCACCGTTGATTACATAGTAGTCTCCATCTCTGACAGCGGCGGTCTTCAAGGATGCCAGATCAGTGCCAGCTTCGGCCTCCGTGTACCCTATGCAAATCTCAATTTCGCCCCTGAGTATTCTGGGCAGAAATTCCCTCTTTTGCTCATCGCTGCCGTACCGCATCAGGGCAGGGCCCACTGTATTCAATGGGAGCACAGGCAACGGCGCGTGTTCGTAATGGGCGATCTCGTAGAACAGATGCTGATCAATCGGTGAGCGTCCCTGCCCTCCGTACTCTTTGGGCCAACCCACACCAAGCCAGCCATCTCGCCCCATCTGCTTGATGAACTCCATACAGAGTCTAGATTCAGTATATGTGATCCCTGTATCCATCTCCGCAATCAACTCAGGGGTCATGTGAGTTCTCAGATAGTTCTGGAAGTCCTTAGCAAATTGTTCTTGCTCTGGTGTCAGCGCGAATTCCATTAGTGACCTCCGGGATCAATTACAGTTTCTAATTCTTCTCTTTGAATTCTGCCAGTATTGCAAGCTCGATTTAGCCCTCGAGTAGTAAGCGGCGCAGCTAAGCGCCTTAATAGCAATGTCTAGGTCTAGATAAGCCGGCAATCCCCGTACTTGTAGCTGTCGAGCCATCTCCTGCATTGCTGAGAGACTTGTTCCGTAGAGCCATATATTTACTGTCTTTGAGAAATCCTTGGTCAACCTATGAAGCATGTCCACAACCATTGGATATAGAGGAACAAGCTGCCTGCCACAGCTAAAGGTGATAGTAGCACAATCAACATTGGCGTCACCCAGCACCAAGGGAATTGTTTCTTCAAGGGCATGGAAAGGATTAGATGAGCTTTGACTCCTTGAGTCAGACATCGCAGGCCCTATGTCAACAGGGTTGCTCCCCAGCCTGGGGAACACCTCTGATAGCTTGCGAACCGTGGCTGAAGAGAAATTAGTCACAGCTAGTCCGGCGGCTGACGCTGCATCAGCCGCTATCGCTCCTTGCCCACCGGTGAAAGTGACAACGGCGAAACGGTTACCTGCCGGGAGAGGCTGATATAGTAGAGTTCTCGGCACTTCCCACATCTCTTGCCAGGTATTAACACGGATTGCCCCGACCTGTCTTAAAGCAGCGTCGTAGATTTGGTCACTTCCCATCAGCGAGCCGGTGTGAGAGGCTGTAGCTCTTGCGCCTGCCTCACTCCGCCCCGCTTTCAAAACTACCAGCGGTTTGCGTGCAACCAGCTTGCGGGCTGCCTCCATGAACCCAGACCCATTTCTCACGTCCTCCGTGTGGAGAGCGACCACTTTCGTCTCCTGGTCATCTGCCAGGTAATTCAGAATGTCAACTTCATTCACATCGCACTTGTTGCCGATGTCGCACATCTTGCTAATAGGGTAGGCCCAGTCATCCAGAGGAACTTGGTGGGGCCCGATAGAACCGGTCTGGCTGCAAAAAGCTATGCCACCCTTCTCGATCTTGTCATTGTCTGTATAAGGGGGAACAGTTACCAGGCCGTTAGCTGCATTAACAACACCGAACGTATTAGGCCCCATAATGCGGACACCTGTACGGCGAACGGTATCTGCGAGCTTTCTCTGGAGTGCAGCACCTTCTTTGCCCGACTCTGCAAAACCCTCCGACATGACAATGACGGCCTTCACTCCCTTCCTCGCGCATTCCTCAACGACCCCCGGCACTGTTGGTGGAGGTGTGATCACAACAGCTAGGTCTATGGCTTGTGCCACCTCATTTACGTTGGAGTAGACCTTTAAGCCAAAGACATCTCCATATTTCGAAGGGTTGGGATTGATGGGATATATGGCACCGGAGAAGCCGAAGCGGCGCATATTTTTTATCACTCCATAAGCGGTTCCCATTACCTCTCTGAGTGAGCCGATAACTGCGACTCCGGCGGGCTGGAAGAATGCCTGCAGGTCGCCTCCATTTCGCGAATTCAATAAAGACCTCAAATGACTTGTGATTATCAGAGACTTATCAAGCTATTAGCTTGAAATATTTAATATCCAGAATGCTAGCCTCGTGATTCCCCTTCCTATCGAGGGTTATTGTCCAGCAGTAGGGCCTTGAGACCCCACGTAGCCAACGGAGCGGCACAAGTAATGCCCCTTGGCCCACCACCAATAACTACGACATCGTACTTATCTGCCATCTCAACACTCTTTGCGAAACTCTCTATCCTGTGCCTAGTGCGGCACGGGTAGTGCTTTCCTACAGCGCGCGGTGAGTAGTACAGTAGTCGCGCACCATTTTGGCCACGTTGATGCCAGACTCCACACACATATGATTACCGAAACCTGAGCTGCCTGCATCGGCGCCGACGTAAAAAAGCCCTCTCACCGGGGCTTTAGGAGATGGTTTCAGGTTGCCACACTGTCGCAGCTATCTGTCCCAGACCGATGCACTCTCCACCAGTGCCGCGAACTACCGAGTCCCTCGACAGGCGGGATATTTGTGCCGATCCATAGTACTCTTTCTCCTCGATGTACTTAAAGACGTCAGGCCACAGCCTGGCAATCTCCGCCTCCACTTTATCCAACCAAGGCTTGATGTTTGTCTTAGGGTCAGCAGGGCATGTGATTCCAGTATAGATGAGCTGCTTGCCCGGAGGCGCCATACCTGGGTAGAGCGAGTTAGTTGACATGAAGACGTAGATTCGCTCGGGCATTTGGCCAGCCTCTTCTCTCATGTGTTTGTCCATGGTGGATACTGTATCGTCAGCGAAATACACGTAAAGGGGGTGTTTCAGCACAGGCTTGCGCAGGAAGTACCGCGCCCCGGCGAAACCAAAGCTGGGAATCAAATCCCTTACGTAATTCACATAGCCCCTATCGAAGTGCTCCTCTCCTACCAGCTTGAGCACTGTAGGCTGGATGCCGGCATTGCTGACTACAATGGGTGCCTGGAAAGTCCCTTTGTCGGTGAACACGCCTCTAACTCGGCCGTTCTCAACCGCAATCCGCTCAACCCTCGTTCTCAGGATAATGTCGGCGCCGTTCGCCTGCGCTGAGTCAGCTATGGCCTCATACATCCTGCCAAAACCGCCCGCCGGGTAGAGGCCACCGCCAAAAGTGTTATTCTGCTGGAAAATTTTTACAAACTCCGAGGCGCACGCGACATCGCCAGGAACTTCGAGGGTGCCCTCACTTTGCAGGGTGGCGAGCAAAGAATACATAGACCTCGGTATCTGGTAGCGGTCGAGGAATTGCAGGACGCTGACATCGTCCAACAGGTTTTGGTCATGGCGTGACATGCCCAGCATATCGGAGAAAAGCCGCATGACTTCAGGCATGTCGGCATCCTTGATGCCAAGCAGGTTGAACGCCTCCTGGGGATCCATGGCTTTCCCACCTCCGGGCATCAACATAGTCCTTATCTTGCCAGATGGCGTCTCGTAGTGCATAATGCCCAGTGGGTCAGGCGCTATCAACTCCACGTCATTCTCCAAACCCAGTGTCTTGAGTAACGAATGGATTTGCGTGTTGGTGGCCGGGCACGCCGCAATAGGCCAGTATTCGTAGCGGAATCCATTTTTGGAAACGGTCATCGCCTTGCCGCCGATCCGAGAGTTCTTATCCAGCAACAGGGTTTTGAGCCCCCACTTGGCGAGCAGGGCTGCGCACGTGACACCACCAGGGCCTGCACCAACCACTATCACATCGTACCTATCTGGCATCTTTCTCCCCCAATTCGCTGTGCATCATCCTAATCTTGCGCATTTGATCGCCGCCAACCAATTTGTGCGCTCTGGCATAGCCCTTTCTTGCCCACATTAATCCAGCGGTTTAAAGTATTTAATATCCAGAATGCTGGCTTCGCGCTTCTCCTTAAAAACTGCCTGAACTCTCATGCCAATCCGCAGTTGCTCGGAGTCAACCTCGCCCAGCATATGGACGAAGCCGGTGTCAGCGCCATCTAGTTGAATTACCCCGTATACTATGGGGGTAGCCATCGGCTGCACACGGTTAGCCTGGTGGCAGACGGTATATGTAAGCAAAGTTCCCTTGTCGCTCACTTCAACCCATTCATTTAGCTGGGCAAAGCAATCTTTGCAAACAGACCTGGCAGGTACATAGACGCGATTGCATGTGGGGCATCTGATACCCATTATCCTCTTGTTGTCTCTCAGCTCAATCAGAAAGCGGCTGCCCACAGCACCGGCTGAATAATTATTCGGGATATATATCTGCCCGTGGTAGAGCCAGACATCCATTCCTTCTAGCTTCTCGGTTACCGTCGCCATCTTTTAACCTCCTATCCTTTACCTATCTCTTTGAAGTACAGAATGTCACCTTGCCCCTGGCCACGTTCTTCATAGTTCTCTTTCCAAACGGCCTGTACCCTTATCCCCACTTTCAGCTTTTCTGTGTCTGTCTCCTCGAGGAAGTGTCTATAAAAGACGCCGTTATCCAGAAGAATGATGGCAGATGGATAGGGATTCGCCCATTTCTCACCGTAGTGGGGGTCCCATAGAGGGAAGACGAGGTAAGTGTACTGATATACAGTGCCTGTCTGGGGCAGCTCCACCCAGTTCCAGCCCATATCCACCTTGCACTTGGGGCAGACCGGAGTTGGTGGCAACCAGACCTCTTTGCACTTGGGACATCGGTTGCCTACTATCTTTTTGTTTTCCTTTGCCTCTGCGTAGAAATGGCCCAGATACTTACCGGTAGACCAGTCATAACGGCGCGGTAAATCGTACTTTATCTGGATATATTCGGGCTTCGATTCCTCGGTTTTCTTCTTAGTAGACTCTTTTGCCATTCTATTGCCTCCTACAACGATCTCTTGAGCAAGGTCAAAATCGTCCAGTTAGGACCGCCTAGAGCGCTGGTCATGGCTGTCTTTATGTCCTTAGTAGCTTGGTGCTCACCGGCATCTCCCCGAATCTGGAGAGCGGCCTCCGCAACACGGATAGTGGGCGTGGCACCGATGGGATTGGTTGCTAGTACGCCACCGGAGCAGTTTACCGGGAACGCTCCCTCTATCTCGGTTATACCCTTTTCTACAAGCTTCCAGCCCTCTCCCTTGCCACAGAAGTGGAAATGCTCATATAAATTCATTTCTTCCCAGTTCGACGGCTCGTAAATCTCAGCCATGTCGATGTCTTTTCGGGGCTTGGTTATGCCGTTTCTTTTGTACAACCTCTCGCAGGCTACGTGCTGAGTATATGTTTCCTTGCCGGTGGGGTCGCCGAATGTCCCGGCGCGAAATGGTTCCTGGTGCACTGTCTCGACATCAGCGATCCAGACCGGCTTCCTGGTGATTTTCTTCGCTCTCTTCTCAGAGGCAAAGATGAGCGCGCAGGCACCGCATGATTGAGGACAGAAGTCCAGTATTCTTAGGGGCCATACCAGGTATGCCGATTTGAGCACATCGTCTATGCTCTTCAGCCCCAGCTTTAGATGGGCGTAGGGGTTTCTACAGGCGTTGCGGTCTGCCTTCAGCCTCACCATAGCTGCATGCTCTTCCTTCGCTCCCGAGGTTTCCATATAGGACAGGGCCTGCTTAGCGAACTCTCCGATGGCACCTGTGGTTGCGCCTTTGCCCCATATCGGTGTGGCAGCAGCACTTATCGCAGCGGTCGTATCACCGCAATCCTGCTTTTCGAATCCGATGACCAGAGCCAGGTCGTAAAGACCGGATGCAACGAAGAAAAAACCTTCGCATACCACCGAGCCACCGCTGGTGCCGCCTGTGCACACCTTCAATCCTGGCTTGCCGAAGCTGCCCACCTCAGCGGCCATCCCGTGGTCGGGGAGATAGATACTCTCGAAGGTCTCCATATTGCTGAAGAACACAGCTTCAATATCCTTAATGCTCAACTGGGCATCGGCCAAGGCTGCCCTCACTGCTTCTCCAACCATCTCCGGCTGGTTGACATCGGGCCGCTTACTTTTGTGGTAGGTCTGTCCGATTCCGACTATAGCCACTCTATTAGGCATGTTTATCCTCCGACTATCTGTTGCCCAGAATCATTACACAATGGTGTTGTCCGCAGATCCCAGTGACGCCGTGGGCGAGTGCTACCTGAGCACCCTTAACCTGTCTATCTCCTGCCTCACCACGCAACTGAATCACTGCCTCAGCTATGCGCGCCATTCCCGCCACACATACTGGATTCCCCGAAAGCACTCCGCCGGACGGGTTCACCGGCAGCTTGCCTCCCATCCTTGTCACTCCCGAATCAATGCATTTGCCTCCCTCGCCGCGTCCACAAAAACCTAGTCCCTCCATCCATAGAAGCTCTTGATATGAATATTCCTCAGATATCTCGGCGACATCTATCTGCCTCAAAGGGTTTCTGATGCCGGCCATACTGCAGGCCTTCCTGGCAGCCTTGGTCAGGGCTTCGCAGTCGGCCAAATCCCTGTCTCCCAGGTAATGTGTCTCATAGCAGTTCGACGCTCCCAATATCCATACCGGCTTCTTGGTGAGCTTCTTTGCCTTCTTCTCAGTAGTCATAATCAGGGCACAGGCGCCGTCGGATATCGGCTTGGCATCCAGGAACCTGATAGGAGATGACAGCATCTTCGAGCCCAGGACATCCTCTACCGTTAAATCCATGGGCTCCTGCGCCAATGGATTTTTCCTGGCGTTACCTCGGTTCTTCACTACTACTTTGGCGCATTGCTCCGGCTTTATGCCATATTTGTACATGTAACGTTTCGCCTGCATGGCAGCGGCCGAGAGAAAGTCCAGGCCCAATTGCCTCATCATAATGGCATCGAATGCAGCATTCTCAATGAGGCTCTTTTCGGCCTGGGACTCCTTGGTATGTGCTAGAACCAGAACGATATCCTGGTGTCCTGAGAGAACCTGTGACATGCCGACATACACGGCATTGATTCCATCCTCAGCCACCTTGTCCTCGTGTCCCAGGTGAGCGCCCACAACGTGCTGGACGTTCATATTTGATATAGTCCTGCCATCCCAAAAATCTTGAGAGCAGGTAACAGCGGAATTGATGTCCGATAAAGTGAGTCCTGTCTCCTCCAGCACCTGTTTTACTGCCTCGTATGCCAGCTCCTCTTCGCTCACGTCAGCCCTATTAGGGTGATACTTAGTCTGTCCCACTGCTACAATAGCTACTCGTTCAGCCATAAACGACTCCTTCCTATCCCATGCTATGATCCCCCTTGCCCACTTTAATAAAGGGGGGATTTGTAATCACTCCCCCCTAAAAATGGGAAACGAAAGGGATTTCCTTTACTGTCCCTTGAATTGGGGTTTCCGCTTCTCGAAGAAGGCCATTGGGCCTTCTTTGGCGTCCTCGCTCTTGAATGCTCTCGCTCCCAATTCCATCTCCGTTATAAATCCTAGCTCTCTGGGCTGGCTGAGAGCCTTAAGCGCTATTTCCTTGACAATCCTTACCGCCAGCGGGCCGTTTTCGCAGATGCGCTCTGCCACCTTCATGGCTGTAGGCATGAGTTGCTCCTTGGGAACGACCATGTTAATGAGCCCGATGTCGAGGGCCTGCTTAGCAGTGAGCCGGTCTCCGATAAGCAGTATCTCCATAGCCTTGCACCACGATATCTGGCGGGGCAGGTTGACGCAGGAGCCGCCCAGCGGTACCAGGCCCCAGCGAACCTCCTGGATGCCCAGCATGGCGTGATCAGCAGCGATGCGAATGTCCGTCAACAGGATGAACTCCGTCCCTCCCGCTACAGCGTAGCCGTTGATAGCTGAGATAATCGGCTTGTAGCAGTGGCTGAACCACCGCTTGGCTCTGGGTTCCAGCTTTACTTCAGCGCTGGTCGCTTTGCCTATAGCCTCCTCGAGGTCTGCCCCAGCGGAGAACGACCTGTCCCCGGCGCCGGTCATGATGAGCACCCAGGCATCAGGGTCGGCCTGAAACTCCTCATCTATCTCATCCATCTTCAGGAAATCCCTGATGGTCAGGGCGTTCCGCTTCTCAGGATTATTAAAGGTCATGATACGAATGTGGCCCTTTTTCTCGTAATCTATGGTCATTCAGACCTCCTTAGAGTGCGTCATTACATCGACTTATGCATCTGGTGATACTTGAGCACCATATTGGCAACGTTCATGCCGGAGTCCACTGCCTGATGGATGCCGACTCCATAGCCGCCGGCGTCACAGCCGACATAGAATAATCCCTGGATTGGTGCCTTGGCTGAGGGCTTATACTTTCCGCACTGGCCAACAACCTGTCCCAGCCCGATGCACTCTCCGCCCTGCCCTGGCAGCACCTGGTCGCGAGTGAGAGCAGAGACGTCTCGCGTGGAGTATCCCTCTTTGAATTCAATGTACTTCGGCAGGTCGGGGAGTGCCTTGAACAGCATCTCTTCACCCTTATCCCACCATCTCTTTTTCTCCTTGTCGGTCATCTGCGGGTCAGCGGGACACCAGAACCCTGTCATTAGTATCTGCTTGCCTCGCGGTGCCGCATCGGGGTCGTAATTGGAGGGAATCTCATACCACACGGTTACTTCGTCAGGGATATCGCCCGCCTTGGCTTTGAGCCATTTCTCCAGACTCCAGGGGCTGTCTTGGGTGAATATAACTCCATAGGGTTCTTTAACTACCTTCTTGCTCAGGAAATAGCGGGTGCCCATCATCCCCCACGAGGGGACCAGTTCTTTGACATAATTCACATAGCTCCGGTCGAAATGCTTCTCACCCACCAGTTTAAGCACGGTGGGCTGGATACCAGCGTTACTCACTATTACGGGAGCCCGAAAAGTGCGCTTTTTGGTGACCACGCCCGTGACTTTACCGTTGTCCACAGCAATCTTCTCAACCTTGGTACGCATAATTACCTTGCCGCCATATTTTTCCACTGTCTGGGCATAGGCATCGGCTAGCTTGCCGAAGCCACCTTTGCAGAAAACCCCGCCGCTACGGAGAAAAATGTCTTGCAGGGTCTTTATCGCTTCTGAAGCGGCCAAGGCATCAACGGGTACCATGAAACAACCATCGGCCACCGGCCCGATGAGGAAAGCATATAGCGATTTGTGCACGTTGTAGCGGCTGAGCCAATCTGCGAAACTGATATCATGGAGGGTATCTACTTCCTGCGGGGTCATCATGGTAAGCTCGGTGAAGACCTTCAGAGCTTCCTCTCTATCCTGTTTCTCCTTGACCTCCAGCCAATCGAACATATCATCCGGATTCATTACCTGTCCCGGTGGTGGCTGCGGCCCCACTACAAACTTGCCCTTGGAGTTCTTGAATCGGGTGCCCTGTACACCGGGCGCTACAATTTCTGCTTTGCCCTCCATGCCCAATTCCTTGAGCACAACCTCGAGCAGAGTGCCCTGCGTGGGTGCGCTGATGACCACCCAAGCTGTATAGGTGAACCCTTTCTTGGAGAGCGACATAGCCTTACCGCCAGCGCGGGAGTTCTTTTCCAGCAGCAGCACATTTAGTCCTCGCTTTGCCAGCAACCCGGCGCAGGAGCTGCCGCCGAATCCTGCTCCTATCACAATCACGTCATATTCTGGCTTCGCCATAAAGCTCCTCCTCCCGCTTGCCACCAACAGAGCCCAAATTGAAGGGCGAATGCGGTAAGTCTGATTAGAAGTCGCCGGGATGGTCTGGTTGCTTTTTACGCCATTGGGTGGGAGACAATATGAATTGAATGATGGAACGTTTGCCGCAACTCTTTATGACCTTCGTCATGTCACGGTGGTTTACACCCACCCTGAGCTTCCATTTAACGGGATCAACGACGTCCACATACATTATCAGGTAGTCTCCCTGACGCTTTATCTCGCTGACATGCCCGGTGAGTTGGGTCTTACCCAGCCCTGTTGACCTCATTAACATGTTAAACACCCCCCTTTGCGCCGTATTGTAGGAGTATCCCTTTACAGAATGTAGCCATTTTGGCGAGATTTAGTGACTATCTCAGGCTCTTTCCACCATTTCTTTATTCCGCATTCCTCTGCTACGGTGTTGGCGCAAACGTATCCCGGACCCCAGATTACGCACCCTCCAGGCCATACGTTAGCACCGCCTACGAACAGGTTCTTTATCGGCGTAACGTTGTGTGAGCAATCTTGGTTGGGCCTCAGGTATCCCATCTGCAGTGGATGGTATTGCCCCTGCTTGTAAGAGCCCCTGACCATGTTGGCGAATTTATTCTGGATGTCAGCAGGGGTGGTTATATTCCACCACAGCACCTTATCTTTGGTAATATTGGGTGCATATTTCTGCAGAGTAGCTAACTGGTACTCGGCAATCTTCTCCCTGAACTTAAACTTCAGCCATCCCTCGGAGCCGCCATCCTTGAGGGCGAAGGGTGCCATCTGCGAAAGCAGACCTGTAGCTCTTCCCGGAGGGGCCTGGTAGGAGTCATGTACGCTGGGGAAGCTAGCTATATAACCCGCGGTCTTCGGCAGCTCACCCTTAGGCATTAGGTCCCATTCGTGCCTAAGCTCGTCCGAGCTGTTATAACCCAAAACATAGATGAAGGCTTTGTTAATGTCCGGGATTGGACTCAGCGGCCTTGAACTTCGGCGGTTCCTCTAAAGCCAGGTGTAAGTCGCACAGGCTCCACTTCTCCCACTGCCAGGCTTTCACCATTTCTACAAAGTCTTTCTGCAGCTTGTCCTCCCCAACGTATTTGAGAAAGGTCTGATGTATATCTATAGTGCTGACCACTGCCTTGCTGGCCATGTACTTAGTACCATCCTCTAGCTCCACACCCTTGGCTGTGCCGTTCTCCACAATGATTCGCTTTATCTGGGCACTTTGCCTGATCTGCCCTTTGTTCTCGAAGATCGCCTTCAGCAGAGCGTTGGAAACTCTGTGGGAACCACCTGCCGTAAGGTAGTAGTTAGTCATTCGGTTGAAGTACAACGGTATCAGATACCCAAGACCCGACTGGCTGTAGTCAAGTCCCCAATGGCATACCGCGTAAAGCATGAGCGTCCTTACGTGGTCGTTTTCAAACCGTTCTTTGATCACATCGTCAGGGGGTTTCTCAGCGAAGTCGGTTAGCTTTTTACCCAGCGGCGATTGGTCCATTCTGGCTGCTGCAAGAGGAGCCGGCTCGGGTTTGACGAATGTCTGAGGACCAACTATCTCCCTCATGAGTTCGTCGCACTCGCGGTACATGTCGCGATAGGCATCGGCATCTTTTTTTGAGAACTTGGCTATCGAAGCACAGGTCTTCTCTAGGTCTGTATAAACACAGATGCATTTGCCATCCTGCAGAGGCATTGCCCACTGCAACTGGGGACGGATATGCCTCACTCCGTATTGCTCCTCAAACTTGAAGTCATGGTAAATTGGAGCATAGTCGACCATCATATGGAAAATGGCGTGAGTGTTGTGGAAGAAGTCGGGAAGGGTAATCTGCTCTGTGGCTAGTCCTCCTCCAGCTTCATACCTCTTCTCCAGCAGCAGAACCTTCTGGCCTGCTTTGCTCAGATAAGCGCCGATCTCCAGCCCATTAGGGCCAGTGCCTATTACAATTACATCGTATTGCCCCGCCATTTTTCGCCTCCTTCTTCTGATAACCTCGACAACCGAGAGTGCGGCTGAAATCTTCCCGTGTTACATAAGCTCGATATCATGGCAATCAGGAGCGACGAGTAGCTTAGGCTCGGTCAATTTCTGAACATCTTCCGGAGTCCACCCTGGTGCCACTTCCTTGAGCACAAGTCCCTTTTTTGTGACCTCGATGACGGCGATATCAGTGACGATGAGGTCAACGCATTTAGGCGCAGTTAGAAGGTAAGCACACTTCTTTACTATCCTGTAGTTCCCTTCCTTCGTCGTATGGTTCATCACGATGATTAGCCGCTTGGCTCCGAAGGCGAGTTCCATGGCGCCGCCGACGGCGCCGACCTGCCTCTCAGGCACCATGAGCCCGGTGATAACGGCCTCTCTGAGACCCTGGAGGCTCCCATGACGCTGACATCCAAATGGCCTCCCCTGACTTGATGGCGAATGATTCGTCGTGGCTGAAGAAGCACATCCCGGGTTGCCGGCTCACGGTCTGGCCGCCGGCATTAACGAGGTCGAGGTCTCCTTCTCCAGGCAGCGTTACCTCTCCGTAGCCCAGAACGCCGTTCTCACTGAGAGATCTCTCACCTCTCTGCCCGCAGGGACAACCGCAGCCGCCAAGCCGGGGATACCGATTCCCAGATTGACTATGTTGCCGTCCTTGAATTCCTTGGCGACCCCGAAGAGCCATTATCTGCCTGTCCAGCCTTTCCTTTTCTTGAAGCTTGCTGCTCATTTTCTGGCACCCTTTCTCTTCCTAGCCGCTTTGATATCAGCCTCATACCTTCTTTCCTGGATTCCTCAGCCTGAGTGTCAGTAATCTCACCTTCTCGGACAGGGGCTTCCTTAGGGCGGGCCACTACCCTGTCCACATATACCCCAGGG
>CAWHAI010000001.1:0-22620 GCA_963827295.1 uncultured Chloroflexia bacterium | reverse complement strand
CATCAGAGACAAAGGAGTGTAAACATGGGCCCATTGGAAGGCATCAAGGTTCTGGATTTGGCACGGCACAGCCCGGGCAGATATACCTCGATGATGCTGGCCGATTTCGGCGCCGAGGTTATTACGATAGAGACGCCGCGCACGGCTGACGCACCGGCGCTCTCCTTCATGTTCACCAACGATACCTGGTTCCGCTACGTCGGCATGAACTGCAACAAGAAGAGCATAGCCATCAACTTAAAGCACGAAAAAGGGAGAGACATCGTATATCGTCTGGTGGACAAAGCGGACATCCTCATTGAAGGCTTCCGCCCCGGCGCCTCAGCGCGCATGGGCATGGGCTACGAGACTCTAAGCAAGCGCAATCCGCGGCTAATATACTGTTCCATCACGGGCTACGGGCTGGACAGCCCCTACCTGAACCGCGCCTCGCACGACATCAATGTGACCGCCCTGACCGGAATCCTGGGAGCTACCGGCACCAAAGCCGGGCCGCCGATACATGTTATCTCACCCCAGATATCCGACCTCTCCGCTAACTGCCAGGCCATCAGCTCCATCCTGGCCGCCCTTTACGCCCGCGAGAAGACCGGCAAGGGGCAGTTCATCGAGGTGGCCATTGCAGACGGCATGCTATTCTTCAATTGGGTCATGACCCTGCGGTATCTGTTAGGCGGCGAGAAGGCGGAGCGAAGCGTGCTCCCCACAGGAAGCGACCAGGCCTGGTTGAATGTGTACAGGACAAAGGACGATAAATATGTCGCCCTGTCCTGCCTGGAGCCGCCGCTCTGGCACAACCTCTGCCGCCTCATTGGCAAAGAGGACTTACATCCCCAACCACTTCGCTACTATCGACAAGCAGGAGGAGATGTATAAGGAGCTCTGCAAGATCTTCGCCACCAAGACCAGAGACGAATGGCTCAAGCTTTTCGATGAGGCCGACGTTGCAGGGGCCCCGGTGTATACCATAGAGGAGACTGTTTCCGACCCGCATGTGGTACATCGAGGTCTAATCGTTGAGGTAGACCACCCCAAGCTGGAGAAGGTAAAGCTTATCAAAAGCCCCTTCAGGCTCTCGGCCACCCCGGTCAAGCCGAGATCACGCCCACCGCTCTATGGAGAGAACACCGAAGAGATATTAAAGAGCGTTATCGGTCTTAAGAAAAAGGACATAACCGAGCTCCGCAAGGAAGGCGTGATAGAGTAGAGACAACGTTGGCTCCTGCCCTACTCGCCCATAATCTGGAGCACGATATCTCGGGAGCGGGGCCTGTTGTCGAAATCGGCTAGTATGATTTGCTGCCATGTGCCCAAGGTGAGCTTCTTATTCACGAAGGGCACCACCAGCGAAGCGCCCAGCAGCGAGGCGCGCACATGGGAGTAGCCGTTGCCATCGCCCCACGTGGCATCATGTCGGTAAACTATATTTTTAGGGACTAACCGCTCCCACATGTTCTCCAAATCGCTGAGCACGCCCCGCTCGAACTCTATGGTGGTCAGGCCAGCCGTCGAGCCCGCCACGAAGACAGTGACTATGCCATCTTTGATGCCCGACTCCGCCACCTTCTGTTCTACCTTGTCAGTTATGTCAATAAAATCACAGTTGCCACTTGTTTGAACGCGAATGCGCGTATTAGTCACCATCTTCGCTCTCCCCTCTGCTACAGAATATCATGCGCAATTATATCAGATTTCATCTCTCCCTATTTAGTCAACCCCCTGTATCCCCCAATTTTGGGGGAATCTAGGGTTGGGGGACACCCCCAAACCCCTGGCAGAGGGACTTCGCCCCTCTGCACTCTCCATGTACTAGACAACCAACACATCAATATGATGCTATAATAGGACTGCTTAAAGTAAGATGGTCGAGAGCTTGGCTGCTGAATGGAAAGCTCTCTGGGGGACACTATGGATTTCTTTGAGGCGGTTAAGAAGAGGCGCAGCGTCTGCGAGTTCAGTAATAAGCCTGTAGCGTACAAGGACATTATGACCATGCTCAAGGCAGCCATACTGGCTCCCAGCGCCACTAACGAGCAGCCCTGGCGCTTCATCGTGATACAGGACGAGGAACTCAAAGAGGGAATGCGGGAAGTAGTCAACGCTATGGTGGAAACCACGATAGCGGCCGCAGATAACAAGTCACACAAACAGCATCTCGCCTGGATGCGGTCTTATAGCACGCACTTCGCCGATGCCCCTGTGGCCATAGCGGTGCTGGCTCGTCCCTGGGTCGGAGGAGACTATAGCGCAGCGACAGACCCCGCACACCGCGACCTGGCCCTAATGAGTGTGGCCATGGCGATAGACCATTTGCTGTTGGCAGCCACCGCGCTGGGATACAGCAGTTGCTTCGCCAGCAGCCCTGCTGAGTTTGCCCGCGAGGAACTGGAGGCTTTGCTTCATGTAAGCAAGCCCTGGTTTTTGGTGGGCATAATCTCACTGGGGGTAGCCGCGAAACGGCCCGGTAAAAGGCCGCAACGGAAGCCTGTGGAAGAGGTTTGCGCCTTTATCGGATAGAAAATGAAGATACTGGGTATAGAGACATCTTGCGATGAGACCGCCGCTGCCGTGGTCGAGGACGGCACTGAAATATTGTCCAATGTAATCTCCTCGCAGGTCGAGATACACAGCCGCTATGGAGGCATCGTCCCCGAGGTCGCCTCCCGCCAGCACCTGTTATCCATTATCCCTATAGTCGAAAAGGCCCTCTCAGATGCTAAAGTCAGGGCTGGCGACCTCTCGGCCATCGCCGTCACCAACGGCCCGGGGCTGGCAGGCTCGCTGCTGGTAGGGGTGAATCTGGCCAAGGCCCTGGCGCTGGCCTGGAATCTGCCGCTCATCGGCGTCAACCACTTGGAGGCGCACATTTACGCCAGCTGGCTCGGCCATGATAAGCCAGAATTTCCTCTCATCTCATTAATTGTCTCAGGGGGTCATACAGAGCTCATACTAATGAAAGGCCACGGCGAACTTTCGAGGCTGGGCAGGACCAGGATGATGCTGCCGGAGAGGCCTTCGACAAGGTAGCTCGCGCCCTGGGTCTGGGCTATCCCGGCGGGCCTGTTATCGAGAAAGCCACCAAAGGTGTAACCCCTACTCACCGGCTGCCCCGCGCCTGGATCAGGGGCAGCGACGATTTCAGCTTCAGCGGCATCAAGACAGCAGTGGTGCGGCTGGTGGAGGAACTGAAAATCCCATTTCATCCCCACCCAGTTCCCGTAGTACTAGACATTGCCGCCAGCTTCCAGGAGGCTGTGGTCGACGTGTTGGTGACCAAGACGATGGCCGCAGCCAGCAAACATGGGGTGAATCAGATTCTGCTCGCCGGCGGGGTAGCCGCCAACAAGCTGCTACGCGAGACCATGGTGGCGCGCTCTACTACCCCCGTCCTGATCCCGGCACCTATCCTCTGCACTGACAATGCAGCCATGGTCGCCTCCTGCGGCTATTTCCGCTTACTTCAAGGAAAGACCGCCAACTGGAATTTGGATGTAGTGCCAGGACTCAGCCTAGGGGCTTCTTATAGCAGCCTCAGGGCGCGGTGACCGTGCCCTGCATGCTGATAGCCAAGGGGCATTCAACACACCTCCGCTGACGGCAAAAGGTTTTATCCAGATGAATCAGCCCCTGCTGACGCTGCGCGGAATCCACCAAAGCAGAGGCTTTTGAGCCCAGCAGCTTCGTCAGACCCCGCGTTATCTCGTTCTCGCCTGACCTGGGATAGACCTTGTAGAGCCAGAGGGCCCGCTCCGCTAAAGTTGACTGCGAGTTAGCTTCAGCCCAAGCGAATGCGAAAGGCAAGGCGATATTGACCGCGATCTCCCTGGCCCTCGCCTGGCCAATGAGAGCACGTTCGCCATGGGAATGACAACCTTGGCCACCTACCATTAAGCCCGCCTCGAGCCGCCCTATGTCCGAGTTGGACTCGTCCACCAGACGAAGGACGCCTTCCAGAAGCCCCTCGTTCATGAACCTAGCCAGCAGATAAGCAGCGCCAGAAAGACGTCGGACTGGATGGTTTTCCGGACGCACCCTGAACACCCTCCAGCTTGAGGGACTCATCGGCTCACGGTTGCCCAAGCAGTACTTCAGCAACTCCGGTTCTGCCTTTTCATCGTCTGGCAACAGCCCTGCCATGCCCAGAAGCAGCGCCTTGATAACCTTAACTTGCTCCTCAACAGGCTTGCCCCTGCAAAGATTCTGCATAACTGCGAGTGGCAGGCGACAAGCAAGCTCTTCAAACTGCTCCTTGTTCCTGGTATAGCCCAGTGAGCCCATGATGCCCTGGTACAGCACCTCGGAGGGCTGCTTATCTGCCAGTGTGGCTGCAAAATGGGAGGCTTTCAGCCTGAATCGCCGCTCGCCGGCTTCGTCCAGAAGCCTACCCAGCTCGTCATCGCCCAGACACTTCCGGGCATCATAGCAGGGTTCGCTGGGCACCACATCAAGATAGGCCCAGCAACGTACCTCATCCAGTGAGCCTTTAAGGCAGCGGCACAAACTCAATGTGGGCACCATCTTACCATTCTGCAGAACACCGGGGTTCCCCCATCCCAGACCACCTGAAGGATGACCTCGTTATACCTGGGGTCACAGTGATGCCCATGGCTTTTCCAGTCGCTGGCCTTTGTATGAAGCTCAATATCGCCAACCAGCAGTCCGTGCTCCTCGGTGGCAATAATGGCGCCCCGGAAATCGGGGCCGCTGTCCTTGTTCTCTCTTCCAGGGTAGACGACCTGCAACCTCTCCCCAGAGCCGGCTACCAGGTTCTCAGCCATCACCAATTGCCTTTCCCATATACGGGCTAAAAGACGCTCCTCTACCACTGCCCTGGCTATTGTGCCTCCCTTCTTGCAAACCAATGGACTGCGAGGCTCCAGGATTTGATTTAGCAGGCTTTGTTCCTGCTCCTTGAGTCAAACATCGGCCTGCGGAGATTTAACCCTCGCAGATGCCCCATACGCGAAGTTGGCGCGCTCGGCGATTATAGAGAGCAAGGTGGCTGTGCCGCCACGGGGCCTGTACATCCCTGTCTCCCACTCGCTGATAGTCTGCTGCCGCATACCCAGCTCGTCCGCCAGCTCCTGCTGGGTCATACCCAGGTGGTTCCTCAGCGCCCTGATGCCCCCGCTGTCCCAATAAACCCTTTTCCTCTTCTTTTTCTTCATGCCGACATACTACACGTTTCCGTGTAACATGTCAATCCCGAAATCTGGCCGAAAAAGCGCAAGTCCCTCGCCTTAAAATCAGGACTAAACTGCTACACCGCTGGGACTAAACTACTGACAAATGTGGCAGAGCCTCCCTGACTACAAACTTCATCGGACTGGGGACTGTCCTCATCAAAACAGTCCACCACTCCTGCGATTTACCTTATTTAGATTGAAGCTAAAAGCACAATATGGACTGTTTATTTACGGACTATTGACAGTCCTGCCTATTTCTGGTATAATTTTCGTCGGACTGAATAAATGCAGTCCCTTGAAAAGCAAGTCCACAGGAGTGTAATGGCTACTGGCAGAGACTACGATATAGAGGGACGCGGACTTATCCCGCCCTACGGGCCCTCCCGAGGCATGCTCCAGGCATTGCATCTCCTGCGCAGGACCACCCCTACCCGCATAGACAGCGACTATCTCCGCGTCAACAAAATCGCCCCTGGCAATGAATATAAGGTGGTAGGCGCCTTGAGGTTCCTGGAGCTCATCAGACGAGGATGGCAAGCCCACAGAGAGCAGCCGCCTGCTGAAGACCAAAGGGGCCACCTATACCCTGGCCCTGCAGGAGATAGTCCGCAAAGCCTACTCAGGGGTATTTCGACGGGCTGCGGGCCCAACGGGATAACCCGGGAGGGCATCTACAACCACTTCGTCACCGAGGGCGGTATAGGGGCCGAGATGGCGACCAAAGCCACCCGCTTCCTGATCAAGCTGTGCCGGCTGGCTGAAATCGAGCTGGCCCCAGAATCGCCCAGAGGGGCCTCCAGAGGAAAAAGAAAGGCAAAAGCCCAGCCGCAGCACTATATCAAGTCACAGGCCGAGCCCGGGGCCAGGGGCTTCGACCTACAGTCCCCTACCCAGGTAGGTCTCCGCTCAATTCCCCATGGTGCTGGCCCTGACGCCGGAAATGGCGTCCATGAGCGAGGAGCAACTGACCGAGCTGTTCCGCAAGATGAGGATAGCCCTGGAGCAGTCCTCCCCCAGCAAAAACTGATTGCTCCCCAGCGTCCTCAAAGCTAAATGCCGCCGAGGCCCTAGAATTAAAATTTCGACTGTTATTTCCTTTTCTCGGACTGATTGGTTGGCTAAACCCGGGTTTATACACTGATTATCTACCACCCCGTTGCCCCCCCACCCCAAGATATGCTACAATCTCTCGGCTATAAGAGGGATGAGATGTCAGACCTGAAATACTGGGTGGGGTTCAATCGCATACAGGGCATAGGCCGCGCCAGGTTTTCACAGCTTGAGGGCTATTTCGGCGACCTGGAGCGCGCCTGGAAAGCCAGCGCTGCGGAGCTAAGGCGGCGGGACTGGATAGCAAAGTCCATAGAGAGCCATAATCGCCGCACGGCCCGACATATCGCCCGACGCCGAGTTGGAGAGGCTGGAGCGTAACCATATCAAGGCGCTCACCTGGAACGACCCCGCCTTCCCCGCCAGGCTCAAGGAGATTTACGATGTCCCTCCCCTGCTCTACGTCAGGGGAAATATCACCCCGGAGGATGAGTGGACTATCGCAGTGGTGGGCACCAGGCGAGCCACGATATACGGGCGGGAGGTGACCGAGCGCCTGGTCGCCGAGCTGGTGCGCAACCGCATCACCGTAGTCAGCGGGCTGGCCCGCGGCATAGACTCCATAGCGCACCGCACGGCGCTGGAGGCCGGAGGGCGCACCATCGCCGTGTTCGCCTGCGGGCTGGACAAGTCTACCCTCCGGAGAACGTGAAGCTGGCGCAGGCCATCATGGAGCACGGGGCGCTGGTGAGCGAGTACCCGTCTGGGCACCAGGCCCAAGGCGGAGCACTTCCCCCGCCGCAACCGCATCATGTCGGGCTTGAGCCTGGGGGTGCTGGTCACCGAGGCGCGATGAGGGCAGCGGCGCCATGATCACGGCAACCCTGGCCCTGGAGCAGAACCGAGAGGTGTTCGCAGTGCCGGGGAGTATCCTTTCGCCGGCAAGCCGCGGCGTCAACCGCTTAATTAAGGAAGGGGCCAAGCTGGTGAGCGATGTCCAGGATATCCTCGAGGAATTGAATTTGACCATGATACCGCAGACAGATGGAGATGAGGGAGCTTGTGCCGGAGAACGAGACTGAGTCGCTCATCATGAAACACCTCTCCCACGAGCCCACCCACATCGACGAGGTCTGTCGCAGCTCGTGCCTCCCCATCGCCACAGTATCCAGCACCCTGGCGATGATGGAGCTTAAAGGAATAGTACGCCAGATGGGCGGGATGAACTACATCCTGGCCCGCGAGGCGAGAGCCGGCTATCAGTTAGGAGCTAATTAACGATGTCCAAGAATTTAGTTATCGTGGAGTCACCTGCCAAAGCGAAAACACTGGGCCAGTTCCTGGGGAAGGACTACGCGGTCAAGGCATCACTGGGCCATGTGCGCGACCTCCCCGAGAAAGAGCTCGGCATAGATATCAGACAACGACTTCTCCCCCAAGTACGTTGTGGCCCAGGGCAAGAAAAAGGTGCTGAAGGAGATAAAGGAGGGGGCGAAATCGGCCAAAGCGGTATATCTGGCCACAGACCCCGACCGCGAGGGCGAGGCGATCTCCTGGCATTTGGTTGCAGCCGCCGGGTTGGGCAAAACGCCACCTCAAGCGCGTGGTGTTTCATGAGATAACTAAGGAAGCCATCAGCGATGCCTTCCGACACCCCCGCAGCATCGATTTAAAGCTGGTAAACGCCCAGCAGGCGCGGCGCATCCTGGACAGGCTGGTGGGATACAAGCTGAGCCCGCTGCTATGGAAGCGGGTCAGGCCCGGGCTCTCCGCAGGGAGGGTGCAGTCGGTCGCCTTGAAGCTAATCGTTGACCGCGAGGCCGAGATACTGGGCTTCATCTCCTTAGAATACTGGTCGATCGAAGCCGAGCTGGCCAAGGAGGGCAAGAAGTCGTCCAGCTTCAAGGCGGGGCTGGTGGGTTTAGCCAACGGCGACAAGGTCGAGCTCAAGGACCAGGAGCAGACCCAGAAGCTGGTAAAGACGCTGGAGAAGGCGAGCTACGGTGTGATTGCAGTGCGCCAGAAGAGGGCTGCGCGGCAGCCGGCGCCGCCATTCATCACCAGCACCTTACAGCAGGAGGCGTGGCGAAAGTTCAGGCTCAGCGCCAAGCAGACCATGGCTATCGCCCAGCAGCTTTACGAGGGTCTGCCTCTGGGCAAAGCGGGCCATGTGGGACTCATCACCTACATGCGCACCGATTCCACCACGGTCTCGGCATCGGCCTTAGTGGAGGCACGAGCCTATATCACCGAGAGGTACGGCGCGGATTTCCTGCCCCCGACAGCCGCGGCGCTTCGCCAAGAAGGTGAAGGGCGCTCAGGAGGCCCACGAGGCTATACGCCCTACTTCTATTCACAGAGAGCCAGAACAAATCGAACCCTACTTAACCCGTGAACAGCTAAAGCTTTACACCCTTATCTGGCAGCGAATGGTCGCCAGCCAGATGGCAGCAGCCCAGATCGATACCACCACCGTGGACATAGAGGCCAAGGCCGCCAAAGAGAAATATCTATTCCGGGCCGCAAGCTCGGTGATTGCGTTCCCCGGATTCCTCACCCTGTATCAGGAAGGCAAGGACGAGGATGAGAACGGGGAGAAGAAGGGTACTCTGCCCAAGCTGGCCAAGGGGGAACATCTCAGCCTCTTACAGCTTATACCTGAGCAGCATTTCACCCAGCCGCCGCCGCGCTATACGGAGGCCACGCTGATAAAGGCGCTGGAGGAGAAGGGCATCGGGCGCCCCAGCACCTACGCCCCCATCCTGTCACTGATACAGGAGCGGGGCTATGTGGAGCGGCGCAATGGGAAGCTGGGGCCCACCGAGCTGGGCTCGCTGGTCTCCAACCTGCTCAGCGAGCATTTCGCCGGGATAGTCAATGTCGGGTTCACAGCGCAGATGGAGGAGAAGCTGGACCGAATCGCCAGCGGTGAGCTGGAGTGGGTTCCCATGCTGCACGAGTTCTATCACCCCTTCCAGGAGACCATCTCCAAAGCAACCAAGGCCATGCCCAAAGTCAGCGAGCCCACTGACGAGATCTGCGAGAAATGCGGGCGGCCCATGGTCATCAAGTGGGGACGCAGGGGCAAGTTCATGTCATGCAGCGGATTCCCTGAGTGCAAGAACGCGCGGTCGATAGTGGTCACTATCGGCGTGAAGTGTCCCCAATGTAAGGGCGAGCTGGTGGAGAGGAAGAGCAAGAAGGGGCGCACCTTCTACGGCTGCGGCAACTTCCCCAAGTGCAAATTCGCAGTATGGGACAAGCCGTTACCGAAACCCTGTCCTCGATGTCAGGGGCTATTGACGCTGTCCAAAAAGGGTTCAGCGAAGTGCACCGAATGCAGCTATAAAGGGGAAGCGGGCGAAGAGGGATAAGCGGGTGGAAGAACTACTCGAGGAAATATATTAAATACCTCGAGATGGAGCGAGGTCTCTCCTCATACACTGTGAGAAACTATACCACTGACATTCAAGAGTTCCTCAATTTCCTGGCTGAGCAGAAAATATCCTCTCTAGATAAGATTGACCGTTCTACCATGCGGGGTTATCTCAGCCGTCTCCAAGAGCACGGTGTATCCCGAGGTAGTATCAACCGCAAGCTCAGCGCCCTGCGGTCGTTCTATAGCTATCTAATGCGGCAGAACCTGGTTAATGCCGAGCCAATGTCTTCATTGTCAGCACCCAAGATGGCGCAGAGATTGCCCACTTTTCTTTCCACCGATGAAGTACTGCGGCTGATTAAGGCACCAGATACCTCGACACCACAGAGTATGAGAGATAAGGCGATATTGGAGCTGCTCTACGCCGGTGGGCTGAGGCTCAGCGAGATTGTGTCTTTAAACTTGGGTGATGTCGACCTCAACTCTCGCCAGATCAGAGCCTGGGGCAAGGGCTCCAAAGAGCGTATGGTGCTCATAGGAAGGCCAGCAGCAGAGGCGCTGAAGCGTTACATCAAGCATAGCCGCATCAAGCTTCTGGGCAAGAAAAATACTCAGGCCCTCTTCTTGAACCGTTTTGGCGAGAGGATTGCAGAACGCCGCATTCAGTATATAATTACCAAATATGCCAGACAGGCAGGGCTCGATATGAGGGTCCATCCACATATGCTGCGCCACACCTTCGCCACTCACATGCTCGATGGCGGGGCTGACCTCAGGACGGTGCAGGAGCTCCTGGGACATGCCCGGCTGGCCACCACCCAGGTCTACACCCACGTCAGCCAGAACCAGATACGCCGTACTTATCTTGCCGCCCATCCCAGGAGCGGCAAGAGAGAAGGAAAGCGATGAAGATACTTATCATCAACGGGCCCAACCTGAATATGCTGGGTTCCCGAAAGCCCGAAATCTATGGCACTAAGACCCTTGCCGAGATAAACTCCCTGCTCCAGAAAAGGGCTGGCGAGCTAGGCGTGGAGATGGAGACCTACCAGTCCAATCACGAGGGCTATTTGATAGATTTCATCCAGAAGAAGGCCAAAAAGGCAGCGGGCATCATTATAAACCCGGGGGCGCTCACCCATTACGGGCTCTCCCTGCGTGACGCCCTGGAAGATTCCTCCCTGCCCATAATTGAGGTTCATCTCTCCGATATCCAACACCGCGAGGAGTTTAGAAAGAACTCCGTCATCGCACCCATAGCCAAGAGCAGATATCAGGTCAGGGATGGCAAGGGTATATCGTAGCCCTGGAGACCCTAACGGCTCTGCTATCAGAAGGTAAACATGACAGACCGTCTCGGTAAACTCTACAGCCAGCTTGCCTCAAAGGGGCTCGATGCAATATTCGTCTCACAGGGCGAGAACCGCCGTTACCTCTCAGGCTTCACCGGCTCGGCTGGCTTCCTCTTAATCTCGAAACAGAGGTCTATCCTTGCCACCGATTTTCGTTATGTCGAGCAGGCGCAGGTCCAAGCGCCCAATTTCGAGATAGTTCGCACAGAGGGCGAGCTATCCAAATGGTTCCCTCGCCTGGCAGCAGAACTCACCACACATAAGCTGGGATTCGAGGGCAGAGCTATTTCATTTTCTACCTACAAGGAACTGACAGATGCCCTAAGCAATACCAAGAAAGGAATCAGCCTTGTCCCTACCGACGGGATGGTGGAATCCCTGCGCGCGGTAAAGGATAAAGAGGAAGTGAAATTGCTGAAGAAGGCAGCAGCACTGGTGGATGCCGCCCTAGAAGAAATTCTGCCGCAGGTTAAACCGGGTATCTCGGAGAAAGAGCTTGCCTGGGAGATAGAGGGTTTCCTTCGCCGTAATGGCAGCGAGCCTACACCATTCGAGCTAATGGTTGCCTCAGGTCCAAACTCAGCCATGCCCCATGCCAGACCCACCGACAGGGCTATTAGCAAAGGCGAGCCAGTGGTGATAGATATAGGGGCGAAGGTTGAGGGGTACTCAAGCGATATCACCCGCACCATCTGCTTAGGAGGTGGGACAGCACCTTTAAACAGATTTATGATATAGTTTTAGGCGCACAGTTTACTGCCATGGCAACCCTGCAGTCAGGGATGAGCGGGGAGCAGGCTGATCGGCTGGGCCGCACGGTGATAGAGCAAGCAGGATACAAAGATAACTTTGGACACGGACTGGGACATGGCGTTGGTCTGGCAACTCACGAGGAGCCGCGTTTGGGCACCAACTCCACAAGCATACTGACCGAGGGCATGGTGTTCACCATCGAGCCCGGCATCTACATCAGCGGCTGGGGCGGGGTCAGAATAGAGGATATGGTAGTGCTGGAGGATGGCAAAGTAAGGCTCTTGACCAAAGCTAAAAAGATACGGAGCGCTTAGCGTGATCGCCGTTACCGACCTGAAGAAAGGCATGGCCATAGAACTCGATGGAAAGCTCTATTCCATTATCGACTTCCAGCATATCAAGATGGGACGGGGCAGCGCCCAGGTCAGGCTCAAGATGAGGGATATTCAGGCCGGGCACATCATCGAGCGCACCTTCCAGGCTGGGGAGAAACTCGACCAAGTGCAGCTCGAAATAAGCAATGCTCAGTACCTTTACCAGGACAGCAATTTCCATTACTTCATGGATATCAAGAGCTATGAGCAATTCCCACTGACCTCAGAGCAACTAGGCGAGTCTTTCAAGAAATATATCAAGGAAGGGGCTACGCTCGTGATTCTGAAGCATGGCGACAGTGCTGTCGGCGTCGAGATGCCATTAGCCGTAGACCTCAAAGTGGTCGAGACCGGCCCCAGCTTCAAGGGGAATACTGCTCAATCGGGGACAAAGCCAGCTAAATTAGAGACAGGCATCACTGTTCAAGTGCCGTTTTTCATGAACGTTGGAGACGTCATTCGCGTCGATACCCGCACCGGGAGCTATATCGAAAGAGCATAGCCTTTTAGGTGAGCCAAACTTGTTGAAAGCCGACCTCCATGTGCACACTCGCTACTCGGAAGACTCCATCTCATCACCAGAAAAGATTGTCCAGCGTTGTCTCAAGGTCGGGATAAACTGTCTGGCTGTCACCGACCACAACACCATCTCAGGCGCCCTAGAGATTAAGCGCATCGCTCCCTTCAAGGTCATCGTAAGTGAGGAGATATTGACCACTCAGGGGGAGATCATCGGTTATTTCCTTACAGAAGAAATACCGAGCCGCCTTTCACCCGAGGAGACCGTAGCACGAATAAAGGCGCAGGGAGGGCTGGCGTGCGTTCCCCATCCCTGCGACCGCTTTCGCGGCGGCTCCAAGCTTCGCCCCCGCGCCCTGGAGAAGATAATACCGGAGCTAGACCTAATAGAAGTCTTCAACTCCCGAACTATGCTGCTGCGGGATTCAGCACGCACCATCGAGCTGGCCAAAAAGTACGGTCTTCCGTGCACCGCCGGCAGCGATGCCCATGTGGTCAGGGAGGTAGGCAGTGCCTACATAGAGATGCCGGAGTTTAACGATGCTGAGCAATTTCGACAGGCACTGAAACAGGGGCGAGTTTACGGACATAGAACAAATCCACTGATTCATTCCTGCGGCATCAGAGATAGACTCGTTAAACTGTTTAGAAGGAGCTAGCAGCCATGTATAAAATCGGCTGGTTCTCTACAGGGCGGGGCGGCGGGTCTCGCGCCCTGCTGACGAGGATGTATGACGAGATCGAGAAAGGCAACATAAAGGCAAGAATCGAGTTCGTGTTCTGCAGCCGAGAGCCGGGTGATGCTCCGGGGAGCGACCAGTTCATAGAACTGGTGAAATCATATCGTCTTCCCCTTGTCTGCTTCTCTTCGAAGCGGTTTAAGACCAGCAGTGGAGAATACCTCTCCCCAAAATGGCGTCTGGAGTACGACAGAGAGGTGATGAAACGACTCAAGGGCTATTCTCCCGACCTCTGCGTCCTCGCCGGTTACATGCTCATCGTTGGCCCCGAGATGTGCCAGCACTACAAGATGGTCAACCTCCACCCAGCTGCTCCAGGCGGCCCTAAAGGCACCTGGCAGGAGGTGATATGGAAGCTCATCGAGAGCAAGGCCACCGAGACCGGCGTGATGATGCACCTGGTCACCCCTGAGCTGGATGAAGGACCCCCGGTGACTTACTGCAAGTTCTCCATCAGGGGCGAGCCTTTCGATAGGCACTGGGAGGAGATAAAAGGGTTATCCGTAAGCGAAGTGAAAGCCAAGCAAGGGGAGAATAACCCGCTGTTCAAGCTGATCCGTCAGGAGGGCTTTAAGAGGGAACAGCCGCTCATCGTAACCACAGTCAAGGCCTTCAGCGAGGGCAGGATCCGCATAGAAAAAGGGAAGATAGTCGATAGTAAAGGGAAAGTCATCAAGGCCTACTCTCTAACCAAAGAGATAGATGAGATAGTGAAAGGCAAATAAGCTAACCGAGATATAGAGAAATGCAAGGGCGCGGTAACCGCGCCTTTTAATTTGTGGTCGCTTTCCCCGACCTACTTCGGCTTCACTTTGCCCTTGGCCCCGGTGAGTATCTCGTCAATTATCCCATACTCCACCGCAGCCTGGAGCACTCATGTAGTAGTCACGGTCGGTGTCATGGGCGATCTTCTCCAGAGACTGGCCGGTGTGCTTGACCAGTATGGAGCGGATTACATCCTGCTCCCTCAATATCTCCTTGGCGGCGATAGCTATATCTGACGCCGGACCTCTGGCACCGCCTATCGCCTGATGCATGTGGATGGTAGAATTGGGTAGCGCGTAGCGCTTCCCTTTGGTGCCTGCAGCAAGCAACACAGTGGCCATGCTGGCTGCCAGCCCCACGCAGATGGTGGATACATCGCAGCGGCTTAGCTGGATGGTATCATAGATAGCCAGTCCAGCATTTATCTCACCGCCGGGACTATGTACATAGAGGCTGATGTCTTTATCGGGGTCTTCACGCTCCAGAAAGAGAAATTGAGCTATTATCAGGTTGGCTATCTGGTCATTGATAGGCATGCCCAGAAAGACGATGCGCTCCTTAAGCAGCAGAGAGTAAATATCGAAGGCACGTTCTCCCCGGGCACTGCTTTCTATTACGAACGGGATGACGTTACTTGGTTGGTTCTCCATTCTCTTTTCCCCCTTCCTTTTCCTCTAATGGTTTAGATTCCTCCACTTTGGTAGCTATTTCAAATAAACGGTCGATTGTCTTCCTCATATATATGTTTCTTCTCAGCGATTCCCGTCCAGACGGCGAAGAGAAGAGCTGTCGCACTCTCTCATCATTGTTTGAGCCCTGGACCATACGCTCCACCTCAGCATCGATATCTGCCTCGTTGACCTCGATCTTCTCCACCTCGCCAAGTTTCCCCAAGACAAGCGAGCGCTTGACGGCATCCTCAGCCGCCGGCTTAAGCTCGTTCCTGAACTCTTCCTCAGTCTTCTTAACGTTCTTGAGATAATTCTCCAGGCTCTCCCGTTCACCAAGATATTGCTTCCGTTCTTCAATGAGATGGTCAATCTCATTCTGCACCAGGATATCCGGGTACTCGAGGCTGGATATAGCGACCAGAGCCTCGATTGCCTTGTCCTCAAGCCTTCTCCTGGCCAGCCGCTCCTTCTCGGTCCTGATGTCAGACTTTGCCCTCTCTGTGAGCGCATCCATGTTCTCAATCCCGCTGCCCAGGCTCTTGGCGAATTCGTCATCCAGATTGGGAAGATTCTTTTGCTTGATTTCGTTGACCAACACCTTGAAATTGCATTCCTGTCCGGCTAGCTCCTTGAAATCCTGGGGCAATTTCAGAGTGAAAGCTCTCTCCTCGCCCTTCTTCGCTCCCTCAAGCTGCTCGGAGAAACCCGATAGAGAGGACGATGATTCGGGCGATAATGGATACCACCCGCCTTTCTCACCGATGACGACCTTGTCCTGTACAGTGCCTTCCACATCGATATTCAGCAGGTCACCCGACCTAGCCTCCCGTTCGACAGGCTCCCAGGTTGCTTGGATGTAGCGAATCCTCTCTATAGCAGCATTTACCTCCTCCTCTGTAACCTCTACCGCCTCCGGCATAAATTTTATCTCATGATAGTCACCCAGTTCTATAGTCGGGCGAACCGGCACAGTGGCCTTAAATGCCAGTGGTTCGATCTGAATAACCTCCACCTGTGGTCGTGCTATAGCCTCAACCTTATTTTCTTCGATCGCTCGATCGTAGGTCTCTACTATTAAGAGGTTAGCAGCCTCCTCGACAAGGGCCTCCCTGCCTAAATACCTCTCCAACATGGGACGGGGGGCTTTACCCTTGCGGAAGCCGGGTACTGTTGTCCTCGCCACAAGACGGCGGTAGGCCTTCTCCATAGACCTCTCCATCTCCTCGTTATCAGCCTCAATGTTAAGGACCACCCTACTCGCCTCAATTTTCTCTGTTGTTGCTTTCATCTCATCTCCATTATACTACGAGCCAGCCCTACAGTGAATAACACAGCTTCAGCTCAGCCTTTCTAGCGAACAAATCAACCCTCATCCAGCTTCAGGTGCAACTCTTTAAGCTGCGCCGGAGGAACAGACGAAGGCGAATCAAACATAAGGTCGACTGCATTCTGGTTCTTGGGGAAAGCGATAACCTCCCTGATATTGCTCTCCCCGGTGAGCAGCATCATCAGCCGGTCGATCCCCGGAGCTATGCCGCCATGTGGCGGGGCGCCGCACTCCAGAGCCTCCAGAAAACCTCCGAACTTAGCTTGGACCTCCTCCTTGCTATGGCCCAGAATATGAAAAACCTTTTCCTGCAGTTCACGGTTGTGAATCCTGATCGAGCCGCTGGATATCTCAGAGCCGTTGCACACAAAATCGTAGTGCCTGGCGCGCACCTTCCCAGGATCGGTATCGAGCCGTGGTATATCCTCGGGATGCGGAGATGTGAAGGGATGGTGCATCGAGTCCCACCGCTTCTCTTCCTCGTTCCACTCGAACAAGGGAAAGTCCAAGATGAATGCGAATGCCAGAAGTTTGGGGTCTGTCAGCTTTAGACGCTGGGCTATCTCTGTGCGTAGTGCGCTCAATACAGCATCCGCCACCTTTGGCTTATCAGCTACAATGAGCAGAAGGTCCCCCATATTGGCTTTCAGACGTCCGGCAATTCTTACCAACTGGCCTGGTGTAAGGAACTTTGAGACAACGGAGCGGACCCTGTCCGGCGTCAAGTTATCGATTGGCTCACCGGGCTTGCCATCGAGCGCCATAGTGATAAGGCCCTTGGCACCGCGACTGCGTACGAATTCGGTCAGTTCGCCAAGCTGGCTTCTTGTGTACCCGGCACAGCCCGTTGCAGCGAAACCTTTTATCTTGCCACCCTCGCTCAATACAGTGCGGAAGACTGTGAACTCGGAGCCAGTGAAGATGTCAGAGAGGTCTGCCATCTCCAGCCCGAACCTCAGATCCGGCTTGTCGCTGCCGTACTTCTCCATGACCTCAGACCAGGAGAGGCGGGGGAAAGGCTTGATCACCCTGAATTGCGGTGTTACCGTCTCCACCAGCGAGGTGAAAAGCTCCTCCATCAAATTCAAGACATCCTCTTCGTCGATAAAACTCATCTCGAGGTCGAGCTGGGTGAACTCAGGCTGGCGGTCAGCCCTCAAATCTTCATCGCGGAAACAGCGAGCTATCTGGAAATATTTATCGTATCCCGCCACCATGAGCAACTGCTTCAGTTGCTGTGGCGATTGAGGCAAGGCATAGAACTTGCCTGGGTAAATTCGGCTGGGCACCAAATAGTCCCGCGCCCCCTCAGGAGTGCTCTTTATCATAATCGGCGTCTCTATCTCAAGAAATCCCTTGGCATCGAGGAAGTCGCGCATAAACTTGACCACCTTGTGGCGCAGGATTATGTTGCGCTGCATTCGTTCCCGTCTGAGGTCAAGGTAGCGATACTTGAGACGAAGCGTCTCATCCACCTCCACATCTTCATTTATGTAAAATGGGGGCGTTTTGGCCTTGTTGAGTAGCTCAGCTTCTTCGACTATAAGCTCGACCTCGCCTGTCGGCAGCTTCGGGTTCTCCGTGCCCTTGGGGCGGGGCGAGACCTTGCCCTTTGCCCTGAGCACATATTCACTCCTTAACTCAGAGGCAACTGCGTGCGCTTTGGACGACACCTCGGGATTGAATACTGTTTGAACCACACCTTCCCGATCGCGAAGGTCGATAAAAACAAGTTTCCCATGGTCACGCCGTCGGTGGACCCATCCGGCGATAGTCACCACCTGTCCGACATGCTCCCTGCGCAGCTCACCGCAGTAATGCGTTCTCAAAGCAGTCCTAGATTTAGTCATACGCAAGATTATATAGGAAAGAGATAGCAGTTTCAATCTGCCTTTATCGTAGGGGCACGGCATGACCCCTACCCAATCTGTTGACTTAACTATCCCTCAAATGATACCCTAGATTCACTAAATCAAATCGAGGACGGATTGTTATGTTCAAGACCAGGCTGACAGAGTTACTAGGTGTTAAGTATCCCATAATCGGCGGGGCAATGGCATATCTGAGCGGAGGCAGGCTGGCAGCAGCGGTCTCCAATGCCGGAGGATTCGGGCTTATCTCTGCGGTTACCTTCTCGCGGGAGGAGTTACAGAATGAAATCCGCCTCTGCCGCAGCCTCACTAAAAAGCCTTTCGGAGTAAATATCGCACTCATCCACCGTGACCCGCGAAAAATAGAGCAGGATATGGACGTGGTCATCGAAGAGGGTGTCAGAGTTATCGAGACCGCTGCGCTCAACCCCGAGCAATTTGTGGAGCGACTCAAGAAGAAAGGCGTGACAGTGCTGCACAAGTGCGCTACCGTAAGACATGCCCAGACGGCGGAGCGAATCGGTGTCGATGCCGTCACTCTGGTAGGCTATGATGCCGCAGGTCACACCGGCCTTGACGACCTACCCCTTTCCATCATGATCCCTCTGGCGGTGGACTCATTGAAGATACCCGTGATAGCTGCCGGAGGAGTTGGCGATGGGCGGGGCTTCGTGGCCGCTCTGGCTCTGGGAGCAAGCGGCGTGCAGATAGGCACACGGCTCATGGCATCCAAAGAGTGCCCTGCCTGCGACAAATTTAAAGACTGGCTGGTCCAGACCGAGGCGACCGACACCGTCCATGTAGAGCGCTCCATGAACAGGGCTTACAGGGTACGCAGAAACGCGGCTGCGGAAAAGGTGCTGGAGATGGAAAAAAAGGGCTGCGACATCTTCGAACTCCTGCCCTACATAGGCGGCGAAGCTCTGCAAAAGGTGCTTTTCGAAGGCGATACAGACGCCGGTGTTGTCGCCTGCGGGCCGGTGGTGGGATTGATCAACGACGCGCCGTCCGTGAAGCAGATTATCGACCGCATCGTTAAGCAAGGACAGGACATTGTAAAACGGCTGAACGCTGGTTAATCAGTTGCAGGGGCACCCCCGGGAGGATGCCCCCGTAGAATCTTCCCCTCCCAGGCAAAGTTGCCAACTTTTAAAAATTCGTTAAAATGTAGTCTATTATCTAAAGTTATCTCTGAAGAGGAGAACTACCTTGGAATACTTCTTAACTGAACAGCAGAAGCTCATCAAAAGCATAGCTCGGAGAATAGCCGAGGAGAGGATTCTCCCTGTGCGCGCCGAGTTGGACGAGAAAGAACAATTTCCCTGGGAGCTAGTCAAAGATATCGCTAATGCTGACCTGTTCAGAATCTTCATTCCAGAACAATACGATGGCATGGGCGAGGGCTCCTTCGCCCTTTGTATCGCCGTCGAGGAGCTGGCACGCGCCTGCGCCGGCGTTGCGCTTACCTACGCAGCCGACGCCCTGGGCACTATTCCTATACTACTCTACGCTAGCGAAGCGCAGAAACAAAAGTATCTCCCAGCCATAGCCAGCGGAGCCAGGCTCACCGCTTTCGGGCTCACCGAGTCCAGTGCCGGCAGCGATGCCGGAGCCATAAAGACAACCGCAAAGCGAGATGGCGACGAATATGTGCTCAACGGCACCAAGCAGTTCATCACCAACGGCGGCGAGGCGGAGATATACACCGTGATCGCACTCACCGACCCCAAGAAGGGCGCCCGCGGCGCCAGCGCTTTCATTGTGGAAAAGGATACTCCCGGATTCACGTTTGGCAAGAAGGAGAAGAAGCTGGGCATTCGCTGCTCCGCCACTCGGGAGCTTGTCTTCCATAACTGCCGGATTCCCAAGGAGAACCTGCTAGGCAGAGAGGGCTTGGGATTCATCGTGACTATGAAGACGCTGGACTCCTCCCGCCCCGGCGTCGGCGCGCTGGCGATAGGCTTAGCACAAGGTGCGCTGGAGGCAGCGGTAGCATATGCGCGGCAGCGCGTCCAGTTCGGGCATCCGGTCTCGGCCATCCAGGTAGTTCAGCACATGCTGGCGAATATGGCTATGGAGTTAGAGGCAGCCAGGGCGCTGGTCTATGCCACAGCCAAGACCATAGATAGCGGGGCCAAGGACTTCACCGAGGAAGGCGCTATGGCTAAGGTCTTCGCCACCGATATGGCAATGAAGGTGACCACCGACGCGGTTCAGGTATTCGGCGGTGCGGGCTATATGCGTGACTACCCGGTGGAGAAGATGATGCGCGACGCCAAGATAAATCAGATTTATGAGGGCACCAACCAGGTTCTGCGGAATGTTATCGCCCTGGAGCTGCTGAGAAGGAAGGGCCTGAGAGATTGAACATCATCGTCTGTATCAAGCAGGTGCCGGGCACTACCGAGATTAAGATAGACCCCAAGACCAACACGCTAGTACGTGAGGGTGTTAAAAGCATAATCAATCCCTTCGACGCCTACGCCCTGGAGGAAGGCATTCGTCTCAAAGAAAGATACGGCGGCAAGGTCACGGTTATCACGATGGGGCCTCCGCAAGCAGAGGAGGCATTGAGAGAAACTATATCGCTGGGCGCTGACGAGGCCATCCTGCTCAGCGACCGCGCCTTCGCCGGCTCGGATACCTGGGCCACGTCGTACGTTCTCTCCAAAGCAGTTGCCAAGATAGCAAACTACGACATTATTATCTGCGGCCGGCAGACTCTTGATGGCGACACCGGACAGGTGGGCCCTGAGCTTTCCGAGATGCTGAAGATACCGTTTGTGTCATACGTGAGCAAAGTCGAGGAGATAAAGGATAAACATATAAGGGTGCAGCGGATGATCGAGGAGGGCCACGAGGTCATCGAGACAACCCTGCCCGCTGTAATCACCGTGGTCAAGGAGATAAATGTGCCCCGCCTGCCATCGCTGCGCGGCTCAATGAAGGCGAAGACTGCGAAGATACCCGTCTGGACAGCTGCAGACATCGGCGCGGAGCCAGACAAGGCAGGCATCCCTGGCTCGCCCACCCGCGTGGTCAAGATTTTCTATCCCAAGCGCACCCACAAGAGCGAGATATTCCAGGGGACGGTGGAAGAGCAAATAGAGAAGCTGATAGAGAGGCTGGAGAAGATAGTTTAGATTCATAATGGATCTTTTAGTAAGAACAAAGCTAGTCTAAATAAAGTAAGGAAGACTATAATAATGAATCAGTCAAACTCAGACAAGAAGGACCTAGAGTATAAAGTTTACCTTGAGGAGAGAAAGTCCCTTATTGAGTCTAAGTTCGAAGAAGCACGCCTCTTTGACAAAGCTATCTTGACATTAGCTGCTGGTGCCTTAGGTCTTTCCCTAACATTCGTAAGACAAATCGCTCCCCAGCCAGACTCATGGACCAAACCAATATTGGCAGCTTCCTGGGGCAGCTTTTCTCTAAGTCTTCTTTGTACATTGATTTCATTCCTAACGAGTCAATACGCTTGCTCAAAACAAATCGAAATATTGGAAGGAAATAACTCTGAAACTGATGCTAACTCAAAAGAAGAGCACACTGTTCACAATCGATGGGGAGCTTGTACCCGAAAGTTAAACTGGGCTTCCATAGTTTCATTTATTATTGGAGCCATTCTTTTAAGCATATTTGGTATTGCCAATCTTCCTTGAAAAAAGGAGGTCACCATGCCAGACAAAGAACAAGGTGGCAAAGATAAGAAGGGTTTTTCTCCAGAAAAGCCCCCGAAAAAACCAGGTGGATTTAAAACAGCAGGGTTTGATCCTCCACCACCCCCCCCCCCCCCCCCCCCCCCAAAAAAAACAGCCGCCGAAAAACCCACCCACGAAGAAATAAGAGGAACAAGGGATGATGAGATAAGGGAGAGCGGGTTTGTGCTGCGCTCCACCCACCCTAGTCATAAGTAGAGGTGCAGGATTCTTCCTGCCTGGGGTTTGGGGGTGTCCCCCAATTCCTAAATTCCCCCAAGACTGGGGGACACAGGGGGTTGAGAGGTAAAAGTAGACTATGACAATTCAGATAGACCTTGAGAAGTGCACCGGCTGCGGCTCGTGTGTGCCTGTTTGTCCCTTCGGGGTGATGGAACTGGTCAATGATAAGGCGCGCGTCAAGGATGGCTGCAACCTCTGCGGCGCCTGCGTGGATGCTTGCACCTTCGACGCCATAAAAATCGAGAAGGTCGAACAGAAGGTCAGCGAGGGCTACAAAGGCGTCTGGGTATTCGCCGAGCAGCGTGACGGCAAGCTCAAGAGCGTGGCCTACGAACTGGTCTCCGAGGGCAGGAAGCTGGCAGACAAGCTGGGCACCGAACTGGGTGCGGTATGCCTCGGCCACAATATCAAGGACGTAGAGCAGCTAATCAGCTACGGCGCGGATAAGGTCTATCTGGCGGATGACCCAGCGCTGGCAGACCACAATGAGGACTTCTATACCGAATCACTTTTAGGCCTGATCAAAAAGCACAAGCCAGAGATACTTATCGCCGGAGCTACCGCTATGGGCCGTTCCTTCGTCCCCAGGGTAGCTGCCTTGCTTATACCGGGCTCACCGCCGACTGCACCGGTCCTTGATATCGACCCTGAGACTAAGCTTTTACTGCAGACCCGCCCCACCTTCGGTG